>NZ_PIZV01000070.1 GCF_002835665.1 Chryseobacterium sp. PMSZPI | reverse complement strand
AAACCATGATGACTGGTAAAAAACAGAATTTTTGAAATTAAAATCATGTTTAAATTTACTATTATCTTTTGAAATATTTCCTATTAAAAATAAACTAGTGTACAGGCTCGGAAAGGGGGATATCAGGTGATCCACTATAAAAAACAATAAGAGTAGCTCCTTTATCACCGGTTTTACCCCTGTGTGCAACATTCACCATTTCAGGGAGAACCTTGTGAAAATCTTTGATTTCAATCTTATGTGGATTTTTCTATGGAATCTTTTAAACAAATTTACTTAAGTGAACTAAAGTGTTTTAAAATGAGAGCTTCTGTGGTCTATAAAGTTTAAACAACTTTATTATCTATTGGATTAAAACTTTAAAATATTTTTCAAAGAAAACATTTGTCATAAGCTAAAACGTTTATTTTTTATATTTTTGCTTAAATAATTTATAGAAAAAATAATGAAAAAAGTATTAGCAATCGCATTTATCGGAGGTTTATTAGTGGTTAACTGTTCTAAAAAGCCAGATCATTCATTACAAGACAGCAATACTATGCTAGAAGAGCCTGCAACAACTACTGTAGTAGATTCTACAGCTAAACCTGCTGCTCCGGCTGCTGCAACTCCGGCTACACCTGCTCCTGAAGCTGCTAAAACAGATTCTACAGCGAAAAAATAATGAAAAAAATATTTTTGGCAGGAACCTTAGGTCTGTTGATCATCTCCTGTTCTAAAAAAGAAAATACAGCAGTACAGGCAAATTCTTCTGAGACATCTGTTTCAGAACCTGCAAAATCTAATCTTTCAGGTGCTCAGATCATCGAAACATTAGATTGCTCAGGATGTCATTCTGCTACAGAGAGAATGATAGGACCTTCTTATCAGGAAATAGCAGGGAAATATTCTGAAAAGGATATAGAACTGCTTGCTTCTAAGATTATAGAAGGCGGAAGTGGAGTTTGGGGAGGTGTCCCTATGGCCGCCCATCCACAGGTATCTAAAGAAGATGCTAAAAAAATGGTGGAGTATATTTTAAGTCAAAAAAAATAAATGTCTACCGAAAAATCCAGTCTGCACACAAGAAATCTGCATCGTAATCCTTATGATTTTGATCTGCTTATTTCTTGTGTACCAGAACTGAAGCACTATGTTTTTGTTAACGCTTATCAAACAAAAACTATTAACTTCAGTATTCCTGAAGCGGTTAAGTTGCTCAACAAAGCTTTACTATTGCATTTTTATAATGTTAAAAACTGGGATATCCCGGAAAACAACCTTTGCCCTCCCATTCCCGGAAGGGCAGATTATGTGCATTATATTGCAGATGTATTGGCGGAACCATCAGGAGAAATTCCAACAGGAACTGCTATAAAAGGATTAGATATTGGAGTAGGAGCCAATCTTGTATATCCATTAATTGGTCATCGATCTTACGGATGGCAAATGCTGGGGACAGATATCAATGAAGATTCTCTGAAAAATGCTCAACATATTTTAGATCAAAATCCGGATCTTTTACCTTTTATTCAACTAAAACATCAGCCGAATTCCGATCATATCTTCAAAAATATGATAGGTGCAGGCGATCAATTTACATTTTCAATGTGTAATCCACCTTTTCATGATTCAAAAGAGTCCATGATGAAAGGGAACATTAGAAAAACGAAGAACCTTAACAAGTCAAAGTCTCAAAAATCATTACTTAATTTTGGTGGAGAGCAATCGGAATTATGGTGCGAAGGTGGTGAACTTGCTTTTATTACTAAAATGATTCATGAAAGTGTTCTCTATTCTTCACAGGTGCTTTGGTTTACATGTTTAGTTTCAAAAAAAGATAATTTGTCTAAGCTGACAACAATCTTGAAGAAAGTAAAAACAGTAGATGTTAAGACGATCGACATGGCTCAAGGGCAAAAGATAAGCCGCATGTTAGCATGGACGTTTATTCCTCAACAGAAGCGGAAGGATTGGATGTAAACGTCAATGGTCAATTTTATTGCGTAAGTCAATGGTGAATGATATTCTATATATTTAATAATGGTTGCTATTAATTCACTGCGAAGCAAATTGACAATTCACCATTCACATTCACTTTATTTCGTATTACACTTATCATTTTCAACCCTCGCTTTAGCTTTTATAACCTCAAGTTTTCACTGTTTGCCCTCTTCATTTTAAAATTTCTTAAAAAACTAATTGACGTTCAACTCAAAAATGCCTAAATTTGTACGCTTTTTAGAAAAATAAGAAATGCAATTATCAGAACAAGAAATCATTAGAAGAGAAAAGCTGAATAAGCTTACTGAAATGGGGATTAATGCGTTCCCTGCGGATGAGTATATAATTACAGATACTACAGAATCTATAAAACAGGATTTTTCTGAAAGTAAACAGGTGAAGATCGCTGGTAGATTGATGTCCCGCAGAATCCAAGGGAAAGCTTCTTTCGCAGAATTGCAGGACTCTAAAGGAAAAATTCAGGTTTACTTCAACAGAGACGAGATTTGTCCGGGTGAAGATAAAGAATTATATAATGAAGTATACAAACACCTTTTGGATATCGGTGATATTATCGGTATTGAAGGGGAATTGTTTACTACTCAGGTAGGAGAAAAAACAGTTTTAGTAAAGAACTTTACACTTCTTACTAAGGCTTTACGTCCTTTACCTCAGGCAAAAACAGACGAGAATGGTGTTGTTCACGACGGATTTACGGATCCTGAATTAAGATACAGACAGCGTTATGTTGACTTGACGGTAAACCCACAAGTGAAAGAGATTTTCGTGAAGAGAACAAAACTGTTCAATGCAATGAGAACGTTCTTCAACGACGCGGGATACTTTGAGGTTGAAACTCCAATTTTGCAATCTATTCCCGGTGGGGCAGCGGCAAAACCATTTATTACACATCATAATGCTTTAGATATTCCATTATATTTAAGAATTGCTAACGAATTATATCTGAAAAGATTGATCGTAGGTGGTTTTGACGGAGTGTACGAGTTTTCTAAAAACTTCAGAAATGAAGGGATGGACAGAACTCACAACCCGGAATTTACAGCAATGGAAATCTATGTAGCTTATAAAGACTACAACTGGATGATGGATTTCACTGAGAAATTATTGGAATTCTGTGCTATTCAGGTAAATGGAACTACAAAAGCTACATTTGGTGAACATGAAGTAGACTTCAAAGCTCCTTATCCAAGAGTTTCTATGACGGAAGCAATCCTGAAGTTTACAGGTTTTGATATTACAGGAAAAACTGAGCAGGAATTATATGATTTCGCGAAGTCTATCGGAATTGAAGTGAACGAAACAATGGGTAAAGGAAAATTAATCGACGAGATCTTCGGTGAAAAATGTGAAGGAAACTTTATTCAGCCGACTTTCATTACTGATTATCCGATCGAAATGTCTCCATTGACTAAAAAACACAGAAGCAAAGAAGGCTTAACAGAGCGTTTTGAATTAATGGTTTGTGGAAAAGAAATTGCAAATGCTTATTCAGAGCTTAATGACCCAATTGATCAGAGAGAGCGTTTTGAAGCTCAGATGGCTCTATCGGAAAGAGGTGATGATGAAGCAATGTTTATCGATCAGGATTTCTTAAGAGCGTTGGAATATGGTATGCCACCAACTTCAGGATTAGGAATCGGTATGGACAGATTGATTATGTTCTTAACGAACAACGCTTCTATCCAGGAAGTACTATTCTTCCCTCAGATGAGACCTGAAAAAGCAACTCCACAAATTGAACTGGGAGAGGACGAGAAAGTAATCCTTGAAATCCTTAATACTCAGGAAGAGCCAATGGCGTTGGCTGAAGTAAAAGAAAAAAGCCAATTATCAGGTAAGAAATGGGATAAAGCGTCTAAAACTTTAACAAAAAATAATATTGTGAAAGTTGATAAGATTGATGACGTTCTTTTGATGAAACTGGTATAATACGGTATAGATTATATATTAAAAAGCAGAACTCTTTCATCAAAAGTTCTGCTTTTTAATTTTTATTTGGAACTAAAACAAGGAAGTACATCTTCTATAAAATAGGGCTCTTGATTTACCCAGAACATGTAATTGACTTTTAAAAAATCATCAGCAAAAGCACTGAGAAGAGGAACTATATTTTCATGATCCTGAACAATTTTACTATTATCGGTATCATTGGTATAATTACCATCCTGTACAGCAATTCCAAGAGGTACAGTGTATTTTCCTTCATGCATTACAGCAATCGTATTATTTAGATGAGGTCTTCTTTTTACCATTAAATCCGGGCCGCCCAGGCCAACACCAATTTGCTGTCCATATTTATAAAGCCCCCGAAGGTAACCTTTGTCATCTTCCGGAAGACTTTCTCCGGGCATAAAATTGGCATATTGCATTGTTATAGATTTTTTAAAAGCTTTTTTCATGGCCAACATATTTATCTTCAGGCTCTTGAAATAGATTTCAGGTGAAAAAGATTGATCTTTTACATCCCCGATAGAGGATTCCTGGAGATTAATACCTTCTATTTTTCCGTCAAACTCTTTTCCTAAAGCCTGAAGCAGTAGCGCAAATCTTTTTTGAACATTTGAATCCCATCTTTTCGCAGTCCAGCCATCTGGTTCTCCATTGTCTTGTAGCATAATGACAGCGCCTCCATGATACTCCTGGGTTAATAAATATTTAGGGACAGCTTGAAGTTGAGGATCAAAAGTTGTATCCTGCAATTGTATAAATAATTTTTTCCCTTTTGAACTTAAATATTGAAGGTCTTCTCTAATCTCCGAAAAATCATATTTTCCTTTTTCAGGTTCAAGCGATTTCCAGGAATACATGATTTGTGCACCTTCAAATTTTGGTGCCTTCAAAAATGGATGGTCTTTAATTGCCTCTCTGTCTCTGGAAAAATATACATAATTTTTAATGTTGTTATTTTTTACAGGGCAGGTAGCATTTTCATACTTTTTATAGGCACTTGTGTAGCGGTCTGGAGATAAGCCTGTCTGCCCTAAAACGTTAATAGAAAGAAGTATGAATCCGCTATACCATATAGGACTTTTAATATATTTCATGAATGGTTTTTTAAATTAATTTACTGATAATGAATCGCTATCATTATAAAACTAAACAAAAATTCATGAAAGGGACAGGTTTTTCAGTAATGTTAATTGATTTTAAATATATTATTATATGAAGTTAAATGATGGTTTCTAATAATTATTTAATGTAAATAGTGTGATATATTAATTCATAATGTTTTTTTTAATAGAAAAAACATTTAATTATATTTTTAAATTTGAAATTCGAATAATAAATAAATTGTTTATAATTTAATATTTATGTTTAATTATTTCGTTAAATATTGTTAAATCATTTTCTTCGCTTCGTAAAAGAAGCCATCAGATAAAACAAAAAAGGTAGAATAAACAACGAACCCAGCATCAAAGCCCATCCTAAAGCAGAAATAGTTTTATCGGGGGCCATATGTTCTAAAAGCGACAAATGCTGCCCGTTTCCTAGCAAAATAATATTTGGATTATGCTGATAAGTAGCTGCCACAAGGATCATTACCATCTGAAAGCCTGCAAGAGCACGTACAGGAAGTAACTTTTGTCTGTTCATCGCTCTTAGAATAAGCAATAAAGCAACCGTAGCAAAGGCAATGGCCATAATTCCCAAAGGTTTTGAAAAGACCCACATCAAAAGAGGAATATCAGAGATATATGCAGTCACAAAAACAAGAACTCCTGTAATCACTACAAAAATCATGGTCTGTTTAGATTTTCTGATCATTAATAGCAATTCTTCTTTACCACGAGTTTCTCTCAATGAAAAAATAGAAGCAAGGTAAGCACACAATGCTACTGTAAATAAACCTACAGAAACCCCAAACCAGTTTAACCAGCTAAAAATATATAGATCCAGAAAGCCTACAGCGTCAGGGTTGATGGAATGTGATACAGTTGCAGCAGCAATTAATCCTAAAAAGAAAGGCGTTAGAAGGCTCGCATAATAGAAAATCTGCGTATATAAAACCTGCCAGTTATCTTTTACAGCATCATAATGTCTGAAGGTGAAAGCAGTACCTCTTGCAATAATTCCTAAAAGCATTAATACCAAAGGGATATGGAGGTAAGTAGACATCGTCGTATAAATCTCAGGAAAACCTACAAAAAGAATTACAATGGCAATAATCAGCCACATATGATTAGCTTCCCAAACCGGAGCAATGGATTCATACATGATTTCATGAGTTTTGTGGCGCGCTTTTTTATTGGTGAAAAGTTCGACAATACCGGCTCCAAAATCAGCGCCACCCAGAATAATATAAAGACAGATGGAAAGCCAGAGAAAGCCTATAACTATGTAAATCATGATTTCTTGTTTTTATCGTTAAACTGAGTATCGGTAGGATCGTAAAGTTGAGGTACCATCTGTATCTGCCTTCTTAAAAGGAAGACAAGAATTAAGGATAACGATACAAAAATAGCCGTGAAGAAGTAGAATGAATACTGTATCCCCGGCATTGGAGTTACTGCATCTATTGTTTTCATCACTCCATAGATAATCCAGGGTTGTCGACCAACTTCAGTAACTGTCCATCCGGCTTCTAAAGCAATATATCCAAATGGAGTGGCGATTAAGAATGTTTTTAATAGCCAGTGTTTTGCCAGCCATTCTTTTCGGAAGAAGAAAGCATATAAATAAACTGCCCCGATACAGATCATTACAACACCAAAGAAGATCATGATCTGAAAAGCATAATGAACCACTGCAACCGGAGGCCATTCATCTTTAGGGAAATCCTTAAGTCCTTTTACTTCAGCATTGAAGTCATTGCTTACCAGAAAGCTCAAAACTTTCGGAATTTTAACGGCATATTTTATTTCCTCTTTTTTCTCATCAGGAATACCTCCGATAACAAATGAAGCTCCTTTCTCTGTTTCAAAGTGGGCCTCCATGGCGGCTAATTTAATAGGTTGTCTTTCTGCAACAGATTTGGCCGCAACATCACCACTTAAAGGGGCTCCAAATGCTCCGATAAGGGCAAAGCCAACAGCAATTCTAAAAGCCTTAGTATGGAATTCAACATTTCTTTTTCGTATAATCATAAAGGCATGAACGCCAGCTACAGCAAATCCTGTCGCACAAAATGCAGCCACTGTCATATGGAGAGCCTGTGGAAACCAAGCATCATTGAACATTGCCTTGATAGGATCAATATTTAAGTACTGTCCGTTAATATAATCAAATCCGGTAGGAGAGTTCATCCATGCATTGGCCGCTACAACGAGTATCCCGGAAGCCAAACCGCTTAAACCCACAAGAAAACCACAAAACCAGTGAAACCATTTATTGAATTTGTCCCAACCATATAAAAAGAATCCGATGGCTATCGCTTCAATGAAGAACGCTGTTCCTTCTAAAGAAAACGGCATTCCAAAAATAGGACCTGCATGTTTCATGAATCCAGGCCATAAAAGTCCCAGCTCAAAAGAAAGCATTGTTCCGGATACGGCACCTGTGGCAAATAAGATGGCTACTCCTTTGCTCCAGGCTTTGGTAAGCCCTTTGTAAACTTCATTATTTGTTTTTAAGTATTTCCAGTGGGCAAAAGCCATTAAAAAGGGCATTACCATACCTACACAGGAGAATATGATATGAAAGCCCAGAGACAGAGCCATCTGAGCACGGGCTGCTATAAAATCATCCATAATATCAACTTTTCAGTAAATAAATTTACGCATAAATTATTGATGTTAAATATGATTTACAACAGCAGTAGTTTTGAGAATAGACTTTAACTTTGTTTTTTTATACCTTGAATAGGATATGATCACACTAGAATTGATTATCTACCATTTAAATAAAATAAGCTTAATTTTTAAATGCTAAAAAATTGATTTTGAAATGATAATATTCTTACCAATTACTCTAAAAATATAAGCAGGTTTTAATTTACATTTCTTATGTTAAGAGCAATGTTTTTTTGACACTTTTTAACTTTCATACCTCGAAAAAAATCACGATATTTGTAAGTCTTTGCATATAGCAAGATTTTTAATATTTAATATGAGTCAGAAACAATATACAGCTAGTAGTATTCAGGCATTGGAAGGAATGGAGCACGTACGTATGCGTCCTTCAATGTACATTGGTGATGTAGGGACAAGAGGTCTCCATCATTTGGTTTATGAAGTAGTAGATAACTCTATTGACGAAGCGTTGGCAGGATACTGCGACACGATCTTTGTTGCCATTAAAGAAGGAAACGGAGTTGAAGTAAGCGATAATGGTAGGGGTATTCCGGTAGATTTCCACGAAAAAGAACAAAAATCTGCTCTTGAAGTTGTAATGACAAAAATCGGAGCCGGAGGTAAGTTTGATAAGGATTCTTACAAGGTTTCCGGAGGTCTTCACGGAGTAGGGGTATCGTGTGTAAATGCACTTTCCAACGAAATGATCACCACCGTTTATAGAGATGGTAATATCTATCAGCAAGTGTACTCTAAAGGGAAGGCGCAAACCGGAGTGGAAGAAATCGGGCACAGTGAAAAAAGAGGAACCAAGCAGTTTTTCCAGCCGGATGATACTATTTTCACTGAACTAGTGTATAACTATGACACGTTGGCAAGCCGTTTAAGAGAACTTTCTTACCTTAATAAAGGAATTACCATTACTCTTACCGATGAAAGAGAAAAATTGGAGGACGGTTCTTTCAGAACAGAAGTTTTTCATTCTGAAGGAGGTTTAAAAGAATTTGTTGCCTATATTGACGGGAACCGTGAATCTATCATGGAACACGTAATCTTTATGGAAGGTGAAAGAGATGATATTCCTGTTGAAGTAGCAATGCGTTACAATACTTCTTTCAACGAGAATCTTCACTCTTATGTAAACAACATTAATACTCATGAAGGAGGGACTCACTTAGCAGGTTTCAGACGTGCTTTGACAAGAACTCTTAAGAAATATGCTGATGATTTAGGGATTCCACAGAAAGAAAAAGTAGAAATTACAGGGGATGACTTCCGTGAGGGATTAACAGCTGTAGTTTCTGTAAAAGTAATGGAGCCTCAATTTGAAGGACAGACGAAAACAAAATTAGGGAACTCTGAAGTTTCCGGAGCTGTAGATAAAATTGTAGGGGAAATGCTGACTAACTTCCTTGAAGAAAATCCTACTGAAGCAAAACAGATCGTTCAGAAAGTAGTTTTGGCGGCTAAAGCAAGACAGGCTGCTAAAAAAGCCCGTGAAATGGTTCAGAGAAAATCTCCGATGGGAGGTTCAGGACTTCCGGGAAAACTATCTGACTGTTCATCCAAAGATCCGGCAGAATCTGAAATCTTCCTTGTGGAGGGAGATTCCGCAGGTGGAACAGCAAAACAAGGACGTGACAGACACTTCCAGGCTATTCTTCCTTTAAGAGGTAAAATCTTGAACGTAGAGAAGTCTATGCTTCACAAGGTATATGATAACGAAGAAATTAGAAATATTTATACTGCTCTTGGAGTTTCTGTAGGAACTGAAGAGGATAGTAAGGCATTGAATATGGCTAAGCTAAGATATCATAAAATCGTGATCATGACCGATGCCGATATCGATGGGTCTCACATTTCTACTTTAATTCTTACGTTCTTCTTCAGATATATGAAGGAACTTATTGAAAACGGATATATCTATATCGCTCAACCACCTTTATATTTATTGAAAAGAGGTAATAAAAAAGTGTACGCTTATAACGAGAAAGAGCGTGAAGAGTTTACCTTAGAAATGTCTCCGGACGGAAAAGGAGTAGAGGTACAACGTTACAAAGGTCTTGGAGAGATGAACCCAGAGCAACTTTGGGAAACGACTCTTAATCCTGAGCACAGAATCTTAAAGCAGGTAACGATTGATAATGCAGTTGAGGCTGACAGTGTTTTCTCAATGTTGATGGGGGATGAAGTTCCGCCAAGAAGAGAATTTATTGAGAAGAATGCAAAATATGCGAAAATTGATGCATAATTGTTTCTAAAAAATATGACTAAAAAAGCTTCTAATTATTTAGAAGCTTTTTTTATATTTGGAGGAACCAATAAAAAATAATACTATGTTAACTATTTTACAAACAGATTCTTACGAAAACGTGAGCGCAGTTTCTGGAGCTGCAGCTGCAGGGCTAGGAATGGGAAGTATGTTTATGAGTCTTCTTATCTATCTATTTTATGGATATTGTACGTATAAGATTTTTAAGAAAGCAGGAAGAGAAGATGCTTGGGCAGCTTTTATTCCTATTTATAACACGATTGTTATGTTGGCCATTGTAAAAAAGCCAATATGGTGGATTATCCTATTCTTTATTCCTGTGGTCAATTTATTTATAACCTGGATCGTATGTAATAGGCTATCAAAAGGCTTTGGAAAAGAAACTCCTTTATACACAATCCTTTTGTTTTTCTTAGGTTTCATTTTTATCCCTGTATTGGGACTCGGAAGCGATTCCTACGATAGTGCAAGAATTCCTGATGATACAGTATAATAAAGAAGGAGGTTGTCTCAAAAGTCAAACAATTGGCTTTTGTCATTCTGGCGAAGGAAGAATCTCATTGTTAGTCAATTGTTTGAGATTCTTCATTACATTGCATTTCATTCAGAATGACACTTTTGAGACAACCTCTCTTTTTTTGTAGAATTTATTTGACTGTTGGATGTAAATAATTCTACGATATTTGAATTATTGTAAAATGATTAGTTGTTAAATTTGAAACACTAAACAAATATTTTCAATACCACATATTTTAAGGAACGAATTTTAAATTTAGGTTATATATAGAGTTTTTTAATTGTTCTCTCTGCTTGTATATTATTAAGTAGATTTAGAATACATTAAAATTAATGACAGACTCCACGGCGTGGGGTCTTTCTGTATATATATATTTTAACAGTTATTAAGATTTTATTATTTTTGCATAATTTTAATGACCATGATGAAAATCCTACTTATAGGGGCCTTGTCTACTGCCTCACTATATTTTGCACAAGCATATCCGGCTTCTGCAATTCCCGAAAATTTAAAGAAAAATGCTGATGTTGTTATCAGAAAAGACCTTACTACAGTTCAGATAAATAAAGTTGATGATATAAAATATCAGACTAATACAGTAACCACGGTTTTAAATAAAGATGGAGATTCAAAAGCGATCATGTATATTCCTTATAAAAAAGGAGATAATATTTCGGATGTAAAAGTTACGATTTATGATGAAGCAGGGAAAAAAATAAAGAGTTTTTCGAAATCCGACTTTAAAGATTACGCGAATAATCCTCAGGGGGTATTCTATTCTGATAACAGAATGCTGACGTTATCTTATACTTCAGCAACATATCCTTATACAGTAGATTTTGCTTATCAGATCTCCAATGAAAATACGGTTTTCATTCCGGATTTTGTTCCTTTTTCCACTACAAACACAGCGCTGGAAGAGTCTCAATTTAAAATAACCAATAAATCGGGAATAGAGCTTAAAACTAAGATTTATCCATCAAAATATGGCTATGCTTCTGTGGTCGAAAAAGATAATGGAGGGGAAAAAGTCTATTCATATCAGAATGTTCCGGCTATTGAAGAGGCTTCATTGATTCCACAACCTGTGAAAATTTTACCCAAGGTAAGTTTTACTTTGACAAGGTTTAATTTGGCAGGTAAAGAAGGAACGATAAACAGTTGGGCTGACTTTGGAAGCTGGTATTACAAAAATCTTGTGGAGCCGGTTGCTGTTTCCACTCCTGCTATTAAAGCAGAAGTTGCAGCTTTACAGTTACAAGGATCTACTGAAGAGAAGGTGAAAAAGATTTATCAGTATATGCAGTCCAAAACCAGATATATTGCTGTTGGTTTAGGAATTGGAGGTTGGCTTCCTATGCTGCCGGATGAAGTTCAGAAAAAAGGGTATGGAGACTGTAAAGGGCTTAGTAATTATATGAAGGTCATGTTGGATGAAGCCGGAATTCCCTCTTATTATTGTGTTATCAATTCCAGTCTTTCATCAGTTTCTTTTGATCCTGATTTTCCGAGAATGGGAGGAAACCACATCATTTTAATGGTTCCTACCGAAAAAGATAAGATTTGGCTTGAAAATACTTCACAACAGATAGGGTTTAATCATCTTTCATATAATACAACAGATAGAAATGTACTTTCAGTAAGCAAAAATGGAATAGAACTTATCAATACTCCAACTTATTCTGCGGAACAAAACAAAGAAAAGCAGACCCTTAAAATCAATATAGGAGAAGATAATAGCATTACCGGAGAAGGAAGTTTTTCTTACACAGGAAGTCAATATGACTACAATTTAGGATTTGTAAGCCTTGGACCTAAAGAAAGAAATGAGGCGTTGAAAAGCAGGCTTAGTGTTCTCAACTTTGAAAAAGTTGAGATGAAAAATATGGTTAATGATAAAGATAGAGCGATCATTAGCTATGATATTGATTTTAAAACCAACAATTTTTCTAAAAAAGCAGGGAATAGCCTTATATTCAGGGCAGTTCCTATATTTACTGATGCTGTTTATAAAGCCGATGAGCATCGGGAACTTCCTTTTGAAATCAGACAGTCTTTTGAGGACGAATACGAAATAGCCTTTAATCTTCCTAAAGGTTATAAAATTGATGAAATCCCTAATAATGTAAATATCACCTCAGAATTTGGTCATTATAAACTCAGCTTTGTTAAAAACGGAGATGAAGTAAAAGTAATGCGGAAAATACAGATCAATAAAGGAATCTATCCAAAAGAAAAATATAATGAATACGTGGGGTTCAGAAAGAAAACCATCAACATGGATAATTCAAAAATTTTAATTACAAAAATATAAGATGAAGAAAATAATACTGGTAACCATTTGTTCAACAAGCTTCATGTTTGTGAATGCTCAAAAAAAAGAATTTTTAAACCCTCCTAAATTTTCCGAAGCTGATTTGTCGAAAACGAAATCATTGCTGGACGAAAATGCACCTGCGGAAATTTTATATAAATCCGTACATTTTATGGTTGATACTGGGACAGGGACCTTGCATAAAAAACATTTTTACAGGGTAAAGATTTATAACAAAGATAAAGCGGAAGATTGGTTGAATGTTGAAGTTCCGATTTACAAAAATAGTCATGATACAGAGACCTTAACTAAATTCAAAGCATTCACCTATAACCTGGAAAACGGAACCGTAATGCCTTTGAAAGTAGAAAAAAGCTCACAATATAAAAGTAAAGAAAGTAAATATGTTACGGTTTCGAAATTTGCTTTTCCCAATGTAAAAGACGGTTCTGTTATAGAATATCAGTACGATGTGATATCTCCGTTTCTTTTTATCATTCCGGAAATTTTAATAGAATCGGATACTCCGTCTCTTTATACAGAATATGTTTTGGATGCTCCTCTTAATATTGCTTACAATATAAATTATACAGGAGATTTAATGCCTAAATATAAAGAGGTAGAAGAAAGAAATATGTATTCTTCCCAATATAAGACCTATAGATTCGCTTATGAAAATGTAAAAGGTTTTAAAACGGAGAAATTTGTGAGAAATGATAGAAATCATCGAACTAAAATAAGTGCAGAGCTTAACTCGACGAATTTTGGTATTCTTAAATTATACTCATCATCTTGGGAACAGATTAATAAAAGACTTCAGGAAAATGAGGATTTTGGAGAGGAACTAAAAAGGTCAAAACTTGCCAGGGAAAATATGCCTTCAGGGGTGTTGGAGATAAAAAACGAGCAGGAAAGAGCTAATGCTATTTTTGCATATGTTCAAAAAACGTTTACATGGAATAAGGACAGAGGGATTTATACAGAAAATGGCATTAAAAAATTGTTGGAAACTAAAATTGGTAATGCTGCGGAAATAAATCTCTTTTTAATCATGCTTCTTCGTGAAGCCGGAATTAAAGCGGATCCACTTCTTATTTCTACTGTAGATAACGGATTAATTAATCTTGTTTCACCCAATGTTTCCAATATGAATTTTGTATTGGCTACCATAAAAATAGGAGAGAGGCTTCATATATATGATGCAACATCCAAACAATCTTCTATGGATGAACTTCCTTTAAGAGACTGGAATCAATATGGTATTTTGCTTAATAAAGATAAAACGTTACAGATTCAGTTGACCAATACCAAACCGGGAAGTACTTTCCTTACCGTAGATGCAAAAATGAATGAAGATGGCAGTGTTTCCGGAACGTATTCTGATAAAGATACCGGAACTTTTGCAATGTATGTGAAGGATAGCTATGATGAAAATCCGGAGAAATATAAGAAGCAATATAAAGAAAATTTTTCAGTAGATTTTACAGATATCAATTCAAAAGTGTTGGAAAATGGTGAGTTTGAAAGTACCATGAAATTCTCATCCATGAACATGATTGATAGAATTGGGAAAAAAATGATCATCAATCCTATGCTGTTTTTAAGTAAAAACTCTAATGAGTTTGATCAAACCGAAGTCAGAAAACATCCTATTGATTTTGGAGCTCCTTCTACAAAAGTGAAAAAAATCACTTTTGAGATTCCGGAAGGCTATGTCATTGAAGAAATGCCACAAAATAAAAGAATTGTGACAGAAGATAAAGAAATAGAATATAGCTATATGGCTGAGCAAAAAAATAATAAACTGGAAGTGATAACCACTACCAAAATTGGCAGTGCAGATTATCCAAAAGAATATTATCCTGCATTTAAACAAATCTGGGGAGTTGCTTCAAAGTTTGAAAACCAGGTGATAAGCTTAATTAAGAAACAATAAATGACAAATTTTTAACGGTCATTTAATTTAAAATTATATTTTTTTGAAAAACCATTCATCTTTTGAATGGTTTTTGTATTGGTATTCGAAAATTAAAATTATGAAAAATACGATTGCTATATTCGCTCTTTCTTCTTTCTTTGTTTTTTCTGCTTGTAAAAAGAATGAAAAAATAAAAAACCCAACAACAGAGAATAAACAATCAGGAGAATTGGTTGTAGATTCCGTTAAAGTAATGGATTCTACAAAAATTACAGATTCATTAAAAGTGAGTTATGCTTCGAAACTTTTGGTTTTTCCTTCCTTAAAAGATAAAAAGCTCCTGGATAGTATTTATTTTCAGAATCAAGGAATTACTGATTTTTCTAAAACAGGTCTTCAGGCTTATTTGGATAAAGAGAAAAATCAATACTTCAGTTCCGTTAAAAATGATAATAAAGATTGGGTTTCGGATATTACCTATGCGCAAGATTGGTATTCAAGTTCTTATATGAATCTAGTGTCTAATACGAATGGTTATATGCATATTCAATATCTTGGAAGTGGCTATGAAGGAGGTGCCCACGATAATTATGGATTTTCAGAAAGAGTTTTTGATCTTAAAAACAATAAAAAACTGGAGTTGCAGAACATCACTTCAATGCCAAAAGCTAAACTTGAGGAAATTCTGATGAAGAATATCAATAACATCAATAGTGGAACAACAGATGATAAAGGAGAGGTGAAAAATTCAGAAATGTTATTGGTTGAAAAAATTCCGGCTACCAATAATTTTTACTTTGACAAGAAGAATCTATATTTTCATTACAGTCCATATGAAATTGCGGCTTTTGCAGCAGGAGATATCACCATTCCAATTTCTTGGGAAGAATTAAAAGGAACATTAAATACAGAATTTAAAGAAAGAATGAAAATTAAGTAAATTAATGCTTCCGGATCAGGAAGCATTGTTTATTTTTGCGGTAATGGAAAAAGTAGCTTTTATCATCAATCCTTTTTCGGCCAAAAAAAATTATCAGCCGTTTTTGAATGAACTTAAAACCAAGGTTGATAACCCATTGTACTATGTCTCTGAATCAATTCCGGGAACAGATGAGTTTATCAGAACACATTTTGATCAGGTAGATGTTTTTGTAGCAATAGGAGGCGATGGAACCATATCTACAGTGGCTAAAAATCTGATTTTGACAGATAAAATTCTGGCTATTTTTCCGGCAGGCTCAGGAAATGGATTTTCCAACGAAACTCGTTTTAGCAAAAATCTGGATGAACTTTTAGAAAAGATAAAAGCAAAAAAATCAAGAAAGATTGATACGTTTACGGTGAATGGAAGACTTTCAATCAATGTTTCGGGGACAGGTTTTGATGGCAAAGTAGTTAAAGAATTTGAAAAAACGAGTCGCGGATTCAAAAATTATATTAAAGTTTCCCTGAAAACGTTTTTTAATTATAAACCCATCAAGGTTAAATTTTTTGAAGAACAATATAAGCAATACAATGGCAGATACCTTATGCTGAATGTTGCCAATACCCGACAATTTGGAAACAATGCTTATATCGCTCCTAAGGCAAGTAAAAGTGATGGTTTGGTAGATATGGTGCTGGTGAAAAAATTTCCTCTTACTTATTCTGCTTTATTTGCTTTCAGAATGTTTACCAAAAGATTAAAGGATGATGAATATGTAACTTATCTTCCGGTTTCCGAGATTTCATTTGAAGTCAATACCAAAAACTGGCATCTGGATGGTGAATTTAATAAAATAGAATCCCCGGTTCATGTTAAAGTGCAGCCTTCAAGCCTGAATATTTTGGTTTAAAGTTGAAGGTTTGAGGTTTAAAGTTAGAGGTTAAGGATGCTATATTTGATGGCAACATGCCTTACTTCTATATTGTCTCCAATTTTTTTTCAACTTCATTTGGATGGTCCAGGCAGTATTGTAATTGATCCTTATCTAATTGTTTCTCCCAATTGGCCACAACTATGGTAGCTACGGAATTTCCAATAACGTTGGTTAAGGCTCTGCATTCACTCATGAATTTATCGATTCCTAAAATCAAAGTCATTCCGGCAAGAGGAATTTCAGGAACTACCGCCAAAGTCGCTGCTAATGTGACAAAGCCGGCACCGGTAACGCCTGCAGCTCCTTTGGAACTCAACATGGCAACAAGGAGAAGCATCAACTGCTTTTCAAGAGGTAATTGGATATTTAAAGCTTGAGCTATGAAAAGAGAAGCCAATGTCATATAAATATTGGTTCCGTCTAAATTAAAAGAATAACCGGTTGGAATCACCAATCCAACAATAGCTTTTGAACAACCTGCCTTCTCCATTTTTTGCATAAGCCCCGGAAGAGCAGATTCTGAAGAGCTTGTTCCCAATACAAGAAGGAGCTCTTCCTTAAGATAATATAACAATTTGAAAATATTAAATCCGTTATACCACGCCACAGCTCCTAAAACTAATACAACAAACAATATCGAAGTGATATAGAAGGTAGCCACCAAAAATATCAAATTCAGCACAGAATGAAGTCCGTATTTTCCGATAGTAAATGCCATTGCTCCAAAAGCACCTATAGGAGCAAGTTTCATTAAGATATGAACGATTTTAAAAATAGGAGAGGATAAGTCCTGAAGAAAATCTGTTATCCGTTGACTTTTCTCTCTTGTTAAAACCAATGCAACTCCCATTAAAATAGCTACAAGAAGTACCTGCAGTATATTGTCACCCACCAAAGGACTGAAAAGGGTTTCCGGAATAATGTTCATGATGAAGCCTGTGAGTGTAGATTCATGAGCTTTCTCTTTATATTGAGAAACATCTCCAGTCAGGCTGATAGGATCAATATTCAAACCATGGCCTGGTTGCAATAAGTTGCCGACAATCAATCCAACGATGAGTGCAAATGTTGAAAATATAAAAAAGTAAATCATTGCTTTGATAGCAATTCTACCCACTTTTTTAAGGTCCGTCATATGGGCAATTCCCAAAGTAAGGGTGATGAAAATGACAGGAGCAATAATCATTTTTACCAACTTGATGAAACCATCACCCAGAGGTTTCATTTTCTTACCTATTTCAGGGTAAAATTTTCCTAAAAGAATACCTGCAATGATCGCAACAATCACCTGAAAATAAAGTTGCTGATAGAATTTTTTTACTTTTAATGACATGACTTCTGAAAGGGCGAAATTATGAATTTTTTATAAAAACATGATAAAAGTCATTAAAAAGTTTCGGCGGGGCTGAAAGCCCCGCCGAAACTAATCCTATTAAGTTCGATTTGTTCTTTTGGTGAAAAAGAATCTCGAATATATTTTTATTCCGTAGCAACAGAATCGTCTCCGCGTCCGTCTGCTACTGCATGGATATTTCCATTTTCATCAAGGACAATCATTTCTGTTTTTCCGATTTGTTTTACTTTCTCAATAGTGTAATTTTTGCTTTCCAGTTCGGAAATCGTACTTTGAGGGAAGTTATTTTCTACTTTTATTGTTTCCGGAAGCCATTGATGGTGGAATTTAGGAGCATTAACAGAAATATTGGCATTCAATTTAAAATCAACAACATTCACAATAGATTGGTAAACTGAGGTTGGAATCGTTGTTCCTCCCGGCGTTCCTACAACCATATAAGGTTTTCCGTTTTTAAGAAGAATAGTGGGAGTCATGGAAGAAAGCATTCTTTTATTAGGTTGTATAGAATTAGCTTCTCCTCCTACAGCTCCAAACATATTGGGAACACCCGGTTTGATAGAGAAATCATCCATTTCATTATTTAAAAAGAAACCGGCTCCTGTAACAAGTACTTTACTTCCGTAATATCCGTTAAGAGTAGTGGTTACGGATGCAGCATTTCCATCTTTATCAAGTACAGAAATATGAGTCGTTTGAGTAGACTCTTTCGGTTGCTCAACAATTTTACCAACCTCTGAGCTTGGTGTTGCTTTATTAAAGCTGAAACTTTTCCATCTGTTTTTTAAATATTCATCAGAGATAAGATAAGAGGTTTTGTCTTGTATAAAGTCAGGATCACCCATGTATTCTGCTCTGTCTGCGAAGGCCCTTCTTTCTGCCTCAGTCATAATCTGAACAGCTTTCGTAGAGTTTTGTTGGTATTTTTCAAGATTTTCAAAGCTTGCCATTCTTAACATTTGCGCAAGAAGGACTCCACCGCTTGAAGGTAAAGGCATTGTGACGATATTATTTCCTTTATAATCAAATTCTAAAGCTTTTCTTTCGGCAACCTTATAATTTTTAAGATCCTCCAGAGTGATAATACCATTGCCTCTTTTCATTTCTGCAATTAAAAGATCTGCGGTTTTGCCTTCATAGAAGCCTTTAGCGCCTAATTTTTGGATTAACTTTAAGGTTTCTGCCAAATCCTTTTGAACCAATATATCTCCGGCTTTCCAAGGAGTTTCTTTAACGAATACAATAGAAGAGGTATTGTGTTTCTTAAAATGCTCTCTGTTGTTATTCAACATATCTGCTTCCTGATCTGTGATGGCAAATCCTTGTTCAGCCAGATCGATTGCGGGCTGGATGATTTGCTCCATTGGTAGTTTACAATACTTTAGCGTAGCAAAGAAACCTGCAACACTTCCCGGAATACCTACTGCCAGCCTGCCATTTTGCGACAAGTCGGTATTAGCTTTTCCTTTTTTATCGATATACATATCCCTGGATGCCTTTCTAGGGGCTGTCTCCCTGTAATCTAAGGTGAATCTTTCACCATTATTTTTCACTCCTACCAAAAATCCGCCGCCGCCAATATTTCCTGCCTGGGGATATACTACTGCCAATGCATATTGTGTAGCGGTAATAGCATCATAGGCATTTCCACCTATTTTTAAGATTTTGGCCCCTGCTTCACTGGCTAATGGATGTGCCGAAACAACAACACCCTTATTCTTTACTTTTACCTCTTTTACAATGTTGATATCTGTAAATTGAGCCCAGCTGAATTGACTTGTTAATAAGATCGACGCGATTAATAACTTCTTCATGTGATTTTCTTTGAAACAAAAATATAGAATTTTTTTGTGTAAATGATTGCTAGTGATGAGGATGTGAAAAATGTTCTTGTTTGTTTTTGATTTTCAATAAAATTTAAATTTAATTCTATTTTGTTTAGTAAATAATAATTTTTGTTAAATAATTTTTAATAAATTGAGTCTTTTTGTGATGTATTTATGTTTTGTTTCGGCTTGATTTGTTACATTTGAAAAAAAAACACATGAGGAAAAAATACCAGAAAATTACCTCTTTAGGAATTTTGTTTTTTGTTTCTGTCAATGTATATGCGCAAACAAAAGATTCTATCAAAGTAAAATCAGTAGATGAAGTAAAAATTACCGTAGGATCGAGGAATAAAAGCCGTGTAGCTACGGATACACCGGTTCCTGTAGATGTTATCAATATTGGATCACAATCGGTGCTAAGCCCGCAGACGGATCTTAACCAGATTTTAAATTATGCGGCGCCTTCTTTTACTTCCAACTCAACAACCGTGGCTGACGGTACGGATCATGTTGACCCAGCGCAATTAAGAGGGTTGGGACCGGATCAGGTTTTGGTTTTGTTAAACGGAAAAAGAAGACATACTTCATCACTAGTTAATATTAATGGCTCGCCGGGTAGAGGTTCTGTGGGGACGGATCTTAACGCAATTCCGGCTTTCGCTATTGAAAGATTGGAAGTATTAAGAGATGGAGCTTCTGCACAATATGGTTCTGACGCCATTGCAGGAGTTATTAATGTCATTATGAAAAAGAACACAAATAGTCTTACTGCAGCAATTACAGGCGGTGGGTTTAATTCTAAAGGAGCTAATGATCATCGTGGAGGCTGGGATGGTGGGAAGTTTCAGTTCGATCTTAATTATGGCGCAAAACTGGGGTCAACCGGATTCGTTAATGTTACGGCCAGCTTTCTGAATAGAGCTGCTACCGGAAGAGCGGGTACAGCGACAGGTGATATCTTTAATGCTTATAATGCCATCGAACAAAGAGCACTTGAAAACGGAGTAAACCTTTCCTCTCTTTTTGGAAATATTAATAATACATCTAATACACAGCAGATTGTTAATTATATCCATCAATATGCGCCTTATGTCAATTACTTTAGCCCGGCAATGTTGACCAGTATTCAGAATGCCAATACAATTCCTGAATTACAATCCATTTTAAAAGCTGATGTTACCAATAATGAATTGGCTTACAGAGGGCTGGAGAGAAATGATTTTAATATGAGAGTAGGGCAGTCTAAACTAGGTTCAGGACAGCTTTTTGTTAATTCTGAATTTGATATTTCCCCGTCGGTAAGAGGATATGCATTTGGAGGGATTTCTTACAGAATGGGAAATGCTGCAGGATTTTACAGAAGACCAAATCAAAGCAGAACTTCAACCTCTCTTTATCCTAATGGATTTTTACCTGAAATTGCTTCCGATGTAATTGATCTTTCATTGGCAGCCGGTTTTAAGGGGAAAGTGGGAAAGGTGAGTTATGATATCAGCAATACTTTTGGACAGAATACTTTCGATTATACCATAAAAAATACGGCCAATGCTTCTATGCAGGGTTCTCAACAAAGAGAATTTAGGGCAGGAGGACTAGGGTTTTTACAAAATACCATCAATGCGGATTTTGATACAAAATTCGATTGGCTAAAGGGTTTCAACGTAGCGTTTGGAGGAGAAGTAAGATTAGAACGGTATAAAATTGAGAGTGGAGAAGAGTCTTCCTGGGCACTTTATGATATTAATGGAAGTATTCAGACTCCGGGGACACCGGCGTTACTGAAGCCTACAGATTTTATGGGAGCCACAAGGCCGGGAGGATCGCAGGTGTTTCCTGGTTTCAGACCGGAAAATGCTTTAAAGAAAGGTAGAAGTTCAGTAGCAGCTTACCTTGATACAGAATTAGATGTTACAGACCGTTGGTTGCTAAGTGCAGCATTGAGGTATGAGAATTATTCGGATTTTGGATCTACTTTTAACTATAAAGTAGCAACCCGATATAAGCTTACGAATAATATCAACATACGGGCTGCTCATTCTACCGGGTTTAGGGCACCTTCTTTGCAGCAGATTTACTATAATGCAACGGCTACCCAGTTTGTGGGAGGTACTGCTTTTGAAGTGGGTACGTTTTCCAATGATTCCAATGTAGCGCAGATTTTGGGTATTCCGCAATTGAAGCAGGAGGAATCTCAGAGTTTTTCAGCCGGTTTTACTGCTAAAATACCAAGTGCAAACTTAACATTTACAGTGGACGGATATTATATTAAGATAAAAAACAGAGTGGTTTTAACCGATCAGTTTTCAAGACCGGTAGGAACGTTTCCTGTAGGCAGTCCTGAATATAATCTTCAGCAAGGTTTTGATAAAGCTAACGCCAATGCTGCAACTTTTTTTGCGAATGCCATTGATACCCAGACAAAAGGGATAGAAGCTGTAGTTTCGCATAGACTTAAATTTTCTGAAAAGGTTTCTTTGAACTCAGATTTAGCCGTAACAGTTTCAAAAACGAATAGAGTAGGTGAGATTCATGGTTCTGATATTTTAATTAAAGCAGGCCAAATCAATCGCTATTATTCCGAAGCGAGTCGTGTTTATCTGGAAGAAGCAGTGCCAAGGTTTAAGGCTTCGTTGAATAATGCTTTAGAATTTAATAACTTTAGTGTTCTTTTGAGAAACGTTTATTTTGGAAAAGTTACCGACCCAAACACAATGGATGTAAATAATGACGGGATTGTAGAAGGAAGTATCATCAACGGACAAGCGGTAGCTACAGAACATCCGGTTTGGGGAGCAAAAGTAATAACGGACTTGTCTATTGGTTATAAATTTACAAACAAAATTAAACTGACTATTGGAGCAAATAACCTGTTTGATATTTATCCTGATAAAAATTATGGTCCCAAAACCGTAAAAACACCTTCTTTAGATGCTTCCGGAAATTTAATATACACCAATACCTCTCTGGTTGATCTCTCTTATCAGGATCAGTTTGTGTATTCCAGAAACGTTTCTCAGTTTGGGATGAACGGAAGATTTCTTTTTGTGAGATTGAATCTGACATTGTAAATGAAGAAACTCGGATGTTAAAATTGAATAAGATTTACACTTTCCGGTAAATAATAAAATAAATTACTACAATGATTTTAAAGGTGTGTTTTTTTAAATACACCTTTTTTATTATGGTTGACATGTTTTTTTTACTTTTGTACAATTCTAAAAAAATCTGAAAAATGGAATCCTATACGGAAAGAATACTGATTACGGGTGCTTTGGGACAAATTGGCACCGAACTTACCAATAGACTTGTTGAAATTCACGGAGCGGAAAATGTGGTCGCTTCAGGATTGGACAGATGGCAGGAAGGAATTACCGCTGCCGGACACTATGAAAGAATGGACGTTACTAATACGCAATTAGTAAGACAGGTGATTCAGGATTACGACATCACTACAGTGTATCACCTTGCTTCGCTTTTGTCGGGGACTTCAGAAAAGCAGCCAATTTTCGCTTGGAAATTAAATCTCGAGCCTTTGCTTCATTTTTGTGAAATGGCAAAAGAAGGGTTTATTAAAAAGATCTTCTGGCCAAGTTCTATCGCGGTGTTTGGAAAAGGAATTCCAAAACATGATGTTGGACAGGATGTTGTTTTGAATCCGACAACGGTTTATGGAATCTCTAAAATGGCAGGAGAGAAGTGGTGCGAATATTATTTCGATAAACATGGAGTAGATGTAAGAAGTATCAGATACCCCGGATTGATTTCCTGGAAGACTCCTGCTGGGGGCGGAACAACTGATTATGCAGTGGAAATTTTCTACAAAGCTATTGAAGATGGAAAGTATACAAGTTTCATTTCTGAGAATACAGGAATGCCAATGTTATACATGGATGATGCCATCAATGCAACATTGAAATTAATGGAAGCTCCAAAAGAAAGTTTGACTGTTCGTTCCTCTTATAATTTGGGTGGAATGTCATTTACGCCAAAAGAATTGGCAGAAGAAATCAAGAAAGAGATTCCGGATTTTTCAATCGATTATAACCCGGATTTCAGACAGGCAATTGCGGATTCCTGGCCGGCTTCGATCGACGATTCTGTCGCTAAAAAAGATTGGGGATTGTCTTATGATTTTGGAATTTCTGAAATGACGAAAGACATGATCAAGAATTTAAAAGTAAAATTAGCGAAGGATTAATAATGTAAAGTAATACTTTAATTTAAAAGTATTTTAACGTCTGATTTTTAATTTGTTATAATTTTTATCTAAAATTTAATTTAATATGATTTTATTAACTTTCAACATAATGAATATGGAGGCTGAATGTAAAAATGGCTCTCGAATCAACGATGAAGAAAGATTGAAAATCACAGAAGAGAATACCAAAGCGATTCTCAGAATTTTAGATATTCATGATGTCAAAGCAAGTTTTTTTGTTGAGATTTCCCTGACTCAAAAACTGCAGAATCTTATAAAAGCAATTTCATCCAAAGGGCATGAAATTGCTTTTTATAATAAAGGGTCAAATCTGGAAGAAATTGAAAACGCCAAAAAAAATATTCAGGATCTTTTGGAAAAACAGATCCGGGGAATTCGCCAAAAAGATGTAAAAATCTCACAGGAAAATTTGAAATTGTTGGAATTTAATTACGTCTCTAATATCGACAATGCAAATATTCTTTTTCCTTTCAAACGCTTAAAAAGAGACACTGAAATTACCGAGGAAGACGGATTAAGTATTGTCCCGGAAAGTATCTCTCCTTACAGTCAATTACCCTATAATGATTTTGTATTTCAGATCTTGCCTATGAAGTATTACCAGAATATGGTTTTAGAAACGTTGCAGAATGAAGAATTTGTTTTGATTTACCTAAATACCTGGCAGTTTACAGACTTTAAAAAATACCGTTTTGATATTCCTTTTTACAGAAGTCTATTTTCGGGTAAAAAAATGGAGGACAAACTAGATGCCCTCCTTACTTTTCTCAATGACAGGGAAATGGCTACTTCCCGCATGAAAGATTATATTTTTTAGGTGATAGGTTGTCGAGATTAGGGATTAGGGATTAGGGAGAATGCTTTGTGGAATAGTAATGGATGCTCATCAATATCAATGAATTTTGCTTCACAAGTAAATTGTGGAATCAGGAATCAAAATATTCATAGCCCATTCTCAACTAACTTGCAACAATAAAACATCCAGCAACCAACAACCACCCAACCAGTAACCACCCAACTAGTAACTAGCAACCAGGAACTGTTCAACCAGCAACTACCCAACTAGCAACTACCCAACTAGCAACTATCCAACTAGTAACCAGCAACCAGCCAACTAGTAAGCAACCAACAACTATCCAACCAGCAACTAAGAACTAACCCAATTCAAAAAGAGTAATCTCCGGCAGCACACCCACTCTTCCCGGGTATCCAAGGACCCCGAATCCTCTGTTTACATACAATAGTTTCCCTTCACTTTCATACAAATCTGCCCATTTTGGATAACGATATTGTACAGGCGACCATTTTACATTTTTAAGATCAAGACCGAACTGCATTCCGTGCGTATGTCCAGAAAGTGTTAATTGGATGTTTCCAGGATGTTTTTTGACAATTTGATCAAAGTGGGTAGGATCGTGGCTCATTAAGATTTTTGCAGCGGATTCCGGCACGTCTTTTAATGCCTCATCTATTTTTCCGAATTGTGGAAAAGGTTTTAATCCCCAGTTCTCAACACCAAGGATGTATAGTTTTTCTCCATTCTTTTCAATGATCCTGTTTTCGTTTCTCAGCATATCGAAGCCGGCTTGTCTCTCATAGTCGATGAGAGTGTCGAGGTTTTTCTTTTTGGCAGCAGGGGAGTCCCAGGTCACGTAATCTCCATAATCGTGATTTCCCAGTACTGCAAGTTTACCATCTTTAGCTTTAATTTGTGAGAATAACGGGATGAAAGGTTTGAATTCATCCGCTATATTATTAACCATATCTCCTGTAAATAAAACAAGATCAGGTTTTTGTTCGTTAATTAAATCAACTGCATGTTGTAATTTACCTGGATCAGAAAAGCTCCCACTATGAACGTCGGAAATTTGAATGATTTTATATCCTTTAAAGCTTTTTGGAAGATTAGATAGCTTAACTTTCACCTTTCTTACTTTATGACGGTATTTTCCAAAAGTAATCCCATCAATGAATAAGGCAGAAAGGACTCCGCTCATTCCTAAACCAACCAGGCTGAGGAACTTTCTTCTTTCCGGGAAGAAATTTTCGGATGGTTTGGTGAATCCGATCAGGTAGCCGCCGGTTCGGATAATGTCATCAATTAATAGAAATAAAACCACAAAGATTTTTGGAAGAATGAAGATCAGAAATAACGAGATCATGACCTGGGCTCTGAGTGTGCTTCGGTCCGATCTTTGAAAATGCATGACTTCATAAGCGAAAATTCCATAGATAAGTAAAGATAAAATGCAGTAGCCTATTTTTATCCATGAATTATCTGTGAGCGTTCTTATAGCCTGATAAATGTAAATCTCCAAAAAAAGGAAGATTCCGGCAATAATTAAAAGATTCTTTTGCATATTCTGGTGTAAAAAAAGCACAAAAGAAGACTTCCTTTGTGCTTTTTATCTATTTTTAATTAAAATTATATCTTAAGGAAATCTGTAAACGATAGCATTGATGTTCATTCCGGCACCTACCGAAGTCATTACAATGTTACCTTTATCTTTAAACGATTGACCCTCCATTTTTCCTTTAATTATTAAATCATACATGGTAGGAATAGTAGCTACAGAGGTGTTTCCTAGATCCTGAATCGTCATAGGAGAGATTGCGTGATCATATTCTTTTACGTCATAAAGTCTGTGAAGTCTTTCGATCATTGCGTAGTCCATTTTAGCATTAGCCTGGTGGATTAAGATTTTATCGATATCTTCAATGGAAAGTCCCGCATCAGTAATGGTGTCTTTGATGGCAACCGGTACATTTTTAAGAGCGTATTCGTAGATTTTTCTACCCAACATTCTTACATACAGACGCTTTTGGTCTACTTCTTTGTTGATAGAAGGTTGGTTTTCAAGATAGTTTAATTCCGGGCCATTGTCGCAGATCGTATTGTGGGCGATAATTCCTACGTTTTCTTCATCGGTAGCTTTTACCACTACCGCACCGGCACCGTCAGCAAAGATCATTCTGTTTCTGTCGTGTGGATCTGTTACTCTGCTTAACGTTTCAGCTCCAATAATAAGGATGGTTTTGGCAACCTTGGCTTTAATCAGGTTATCTGCTAAAATCATACCTTCCACCCATCCCGGGCAACCGAAAATCATGTCATACGTTACACATTTTCTGTTTTTAATACCTAGCTTATTTTTTACTCTGGCAGCCATTGTCGGCATGAAATCTGCGTATCCGTTCTCCGTAACTTCGCCGAAATTACTGGCATAAATAATATAATCCAATTCTTCACCGTCTACTTTTGCATCAGCAAGAGCAATTTTTGCGGCTTCATACCCGATTTGTGAGTTAGAAAGATCATCCTCAATGAACCTCCTGTTTTCGATTTCTGTAATTTCTACAAATTTCGCAATCGTTTCTTCCACAGGTTTTTCAATTTTCACCCCATCCTCAGTATAAAACTCGGAGTTCATAAAATAATCTCTACCAATAACTCTGTTCGGAATATAACATCCAGAGCCAATAATGATCGTATTCGGCATTCGTTTATATGATTTTTTTAAAGATGCAAAGTTAATAATTAATATTAATAACGGAGAATTAAAAATATTATTAAATTTGCAAAAATTGTACTTTACAATCTATGAAAAACAACTCGTCCTTAAAAGGCTTACTTATTGCAGCTGTGGCGTTTATCGTTGCCTTTGGGATCTACTTCCTTTTTTTAGCCAAGAAGAATTATTATGTGGTAGACAATCCTACTCCCGAAACGTTTTATTTTAAAATCAATAATGGTTCCGAGGGAATCATTTCAGCAGGGCAGTACGTTCATGTGGATTTGAATAAGGGGAAAAACTCTATTCAGGTTTTTGATAAAAATAAAAAGATGCTTTACGATTCAGCGTTTGAAGTGAATAAACTTCGAGGCTTAATCAACATTGCTCACCAGGATTATTATGTGAATGATCAGTACTACGGATACAACCTTAAGAAGGATTCGTTATTGATGGCGCTTGATAAAACGAAGATCGATGGAAAAGAATATCTGGGAGGTGCGCAACGTTTCAATAAACTGTACACCGAAGATTTTTATTACAATGTAGATGAAGATTATGATAAAGTGATCAAGAATATCCAGAAAGTGGAATCGAGATCAAAAATCTTCAGAAAGCAGGATTACCTAAATTATTATAAAGAATATTACAAGTTTTAAGTTTTGACAAAAGATATCACTAAAGTTACTCCCTACAATTCAGAGGCTACAAAAAAGAGCCAGGTAGAGGATATGTTCGACAACATTGCGCCGAAATATGACCTTCTGAACCATGTTTTATCTATGAAAATTGATGTTTTATGGAGAAATACATTGGTAAAATGGATGAAAAAAGATAACCCGCAAGAAGTGCTGGATGTGGCTACAGGAACGGGAGATCTGGCAATCACGATTGAAAAAGGAACCGGTTCGAAGGTAGTTGGTTTAGATTTATCACAACAAATGCTCAATGTTGGCGTTATTAAAATAAAAAAACTTAAATTAGACGGCAAAATTTCCATGCAAAAAGGAGATGCGGAAAATTTACCTTTCGAGGACAATAGATTTGATGCTGTTTCCGTTGCATTTGGAGTAAGGAATTTTGAGAACCTTACCAAAGGTTTAGCAGAGTTAAGAAGAGTAGTTAAAGATAACAAGAGTGTTTACATACTGGAGTTTTCAAAGGTTGAGGGTTTCATGGGGCCATTATATATGTTTTATTTTAAAAATATATTACCTGCCATAGGCAGACTGGTTTCCAAAGATAATAGGGCATATACATACCTTCCGGATTCTGTAAATGCTTTTCCTTTCGGGGAAAAGATGAAGCAAATTCTTTTAGATACGGGATTTAAGAAAGTTGAATATAAAAAACTAAGTTTAGGTATAGCCACAATTTATAAAGCAACAAAGTAACCTATGAATAAATTTCTATTAAAAGCACTGGTTTTAACCTCAGTAAATGTTGCCGTTTTTGCAAACGCGCAATTTAGAACCCGAAACAGAATGGATAAGTTGGAAGATTTCGACGAACAAAAATTCAGTTGGGGTTTTTATTTGAACGGGAATAAACTGGACTACCGTATCGTACTACACCCGAGGTACGGTATGAATGAAAATCAGAATCTTGTTACATCTAAAGAAAGTTATAGTTTCGGTGCGGGGCTTATCGCAAAATGGAGACTGAATGATTATTTGGATTTAAGAATGGAGCCTGGTTTACAGTTCGCCCAAAGGCAGTTGACTTTTAATACCCAATCTAACGATATCTATGCCGGCGGATCTTTAACGAATCCTCCTTTTACACCAATTCCGTTACAGGAAAAAGATAGAGTAAGAGAAATTAAATCTACATTGATAGATATTCCGGTTCTTGTGGAGCTTCATGGTCAGAGATGGTACAATTCAAGGCCTTATATTGCAGCCGGGGTAAACTATATCGTGAATCTTCAGTCTAATTCCGGATCAACCGATGACAATATGCAAGGAATTTTCAGATCAACAACACACAATTTTGCATGGTCTGCAGAAATGGGAATTCAGTTTTATTTCAACAAATTTAAGCTGACTCCTGCCATCAGAGGAACATTCTTTATGAATAATGAAAAAGTGGCAGATAATGCGACTACACCTCCTTATTGGGCATCTGCGATCTCTACATTACAAACGAGAGCGGTAATGTTTGTTCTGAAATTTGAATAAAAATACTCACATAAAAAATACAAAGGAGGTGCTTCTGCATCTCCTTTTTTGTTGACTTACCAAAATATAGAGCGTTTTATTTTTGTTAGTGTTATTATTTTTTTATTTTTGCTTCTAGTTAGAATATACAAACCTGAAATGCTTCAAGATTTAGAAAACAATTTTTCAGAATTAGAGAGAAAAATTTTAGCTCTCCAAAAGAATTACAAGAATCTTACTGAAAAGTTATCAGAGCTAAGTGTTGAGCATGAGGAACTGAAGAAGAAATACGACGAGGAAAGAAGAAGAAATCAGGTATTAGCAGAAGAGCAAAAAAATATAAAACTTTATTCAGCAATATCAGGAAATCCTGAACACAATAGGTTAATGAAAAATCATATCAACAGATTGGTAAAAGAAATTGATTTCTGTATTGCTCAGCTTCAAAACAGTGGATTATAATGGAGGTAAGGAGAATAACCATAAACATTGCAGGAAGGGTATATCCGCTGAACGTACCGGCAGCAGAGGAGGAAACTTTGCGTAAAGTCGGGAAGCAGATCGAAAATATGATTAAAGATTTTGAACAAAACTTCGATGTAAGAGATAAACAGGATGCTTTGGCGATGTGTGCCCTGAAATTGGGAACCAATGCTGAGGTTGTATCTCTGAACTACGAAAAAAATATTAATTCTACCAACGAAAGATTAGTACAAATTAATCAGACGTTGAATGAAATCGGGAAATAGAATTCTTTTCCCGAAACAGACTGCCTACAATAATTCTAACACATTAAAGGTAAACTCAACGCTAAACAATTACCGAACAAATGTCCATTGAATGGCGTGCCGGATTTCCGGATTACAGACAGTGGAAATCAGTTCAAATCGTGTTGATTAGGAGTTTACTCTCAATCGCTGAATTATTGTAGGCTTTTTTATTTAAATTGAAAAGAATATGAATACAATTAAAACTCAATATATATTATGATAGAAGTAATAGTAGGTGTTGTTTGCTTAGTAATTGGGGCTGTAGTGGGGATATTTTTCTCCAAAAGCTCGTTGAATACTAAAGCGAAATTCATCATAGATGATGCCAAGAAAAATGCCGAAAACCTTATAGAAAAAGCTAATGTACAAGCTGAATCCATAAAGAAAGAAAAGAACCTTCAGGCTAAAGAGAAATTCCTGGAATTGAAATCACAGCATGATGCTGATATTCAGTCCCGTGAAAAGAAAATGCAGGAAGTTGAAAAAAGAACCAAAGACAAAGAACACAAACTGAATGACGAACTTAGCAAGACCGGGAAACTGGAAAAAGATCTGGATAAACAAATTGCAGATTATGCTAAGAAAAATGAAATTTTAGAAAGAAAACAGCAGGAATTAGATACAGCTACAGCTAAAAAGGTTGAAATACTCGAGAAAATCTCTAATTATACGGCTGATGAAGCAAAAGCAGAATTGGTAGAGACCATGAAGGCTGAAGCCAAAACCAGAGCTCAGGCACATGTTCAGAGTATCATGGAAGAAGCTCAGATGAATGCTAAAAATGAAGCGAGAAAAATCGTTATTCAAACCATTCAGAGAATTGGTACTGAGCAGGCTATTGAAAACTCAGTATCTGTTTTCAACATCGAATCTGATGAAGTAAAAGGTAGAATTATCGGTAGAGAAGGTAGAAATATCCGTGCTTTAGAAGCGGTAACAGGAGTAGAAATCATTGTTGACGATACACCGGAAGCAATTCTTCTTTCTTGCTTCGATCCGGTAAGAAGAGAGATCGCAAGATTGTCCCTTCACAGATTGGTAACTGATGGAAGAATTCATCCGGCAAGAATCGAAGAAGTTGTTGAGAAAACAAGAAAACAAATCGAAGAGGAGATCATTGAAGTCGGAAAAAGAACCATCATTGATTTGGGAATCCACGGATTACATCCTGAATTAATCAAAATCGTAGGTAGAATGAAGTATCGTTCTTCATACGGACAAAACTTACTACAGCACTCTAGAGAAGTAGCCAACATCGCTGCAACTATGGCTGCTGAATTAGGATTAAACGTAAAACTAGCGAAGAGAGCAGGTCTATTACACGATATCGGTAAAGTTCCTGAACAGGAATCTGAACTACCACACGCATTATTAGGAATGCAGTGGGCAGAGAAATACGGTGAAAACCCTGAAGTAGTGAATGCTATTGGAGCTCACCACGACGAAATTGAAATGAAGTCATTATTATCTCCGATTATCCAGGTAGCGGATGCTATTTCAGGAGCAAGACCGGGAGCAAGAAGACAGGTTTTGGAATCTTATATCCAGAGACTGAAAGATCTTGAATCTGCAGCACTAAGCTTCGATGGAGTATCAAGTGCTTATGCTATCCAGGCAGGTAGAGAATTAAGGGTAATGGTTGAAAGCGGAAAAGTAAATGATGAAGTGGCTTCTCAATTATCTTACGATATTTCTGAAAAGATCCAGAATGAACTTACTTATCCGGGACAAGTAAAAGTAACAGTAATCAGAGAAACGAGAGCTGTGAATATTGCAAGATAATAATCACATAAAGATATTTTATAAAAACCTTTCAAGAAATTGAAAGGTTTTTTATTTTTATCAAAACTTAAAAATGCAAGAACTGTCCCTGTCTTCAAAATTGAAGTACATTTTTTCTATTCCCGTTATTATTTCTGCCCTGGGCTATTTTGTAGATATCTATGATCTCCTTTTATTTGGAATCGTAAGAATTCCAAGCTTAAAAGCTCTCGGATTGAATCCTGATGCTGACGGAACCTTTATTCTGAATTGCCAGATGGTAGGACTCCTTATTGGTGGTGTTTTCTGGGGGATTTTCGGAGACAAGAAAGGAAGGCTTTCCGTACTCTTTGGTTCTATTTTAGTGTATTCTTTAGCCAATATAGCCTGTGGCTTTCTTCCCTATTTTCCAAAAGAGCATTTGGTGTATCAATATGCCGCTTTGAGGTTCATTGCGGGAATTGGTTTGGCCGGAGAACTTGGAGCGGGAATTACATTGGTTTCTGAAAGTCTTCCGAAGAATCTAAGAGCTATTGGAACATCCGTTGTAGCCGGTTTCGGATTAATGGGGGCAGTGGTTGCCCAGTTAACGGTAGAATTAGCCGGTGGTTGGAATATTTCCTATATCATTGGCGGGATCATGGGAATCTTGTTATTACTCCTGAGGATAAGTGTTTCAGAGTCCGGAATCTATAAAAATATTGAACATAAGACTGTTGCTAAAGGGAATTTTCTTTCCTTTTTTACCAATAAAGACAGATTGATACGATATTTGAAATGTATTGCAGTGGGACTCCCTACCTGGTATTGTATAGGTATTCTGGCGGTTTTAGCCAACCAATTTGCCCCTGAATTGGGAATAAAGGATCTCAACCCCGGAAAAGCAATTATGTGGGCTTATGTAGGGATTTCTGTTGGAGATTTGATGAGTGGCTTTATTTCGCATGCTTTGAAATCCAGGAAAATGGCAATATTTTACATGTTGGCGTTCACTTTAGTAGGAGTAGGTGTTATGTTGTTTGGAAATACAAATACAGAAACAAAGTACTATCTTTTTTGTGTTTGGCTAGGCTTTGGGACAGGATATTGGGCAATGTTTGTCACGCTTGCTGCAGAACAGTTTGGTACCAATATCAGGAATACGGCAACGACTACAGTGCCGAATATGGTAAGAGGATTGGTGCCGGTTATGATTTTAGCATTTGATACGCTTAAACATAACTTTTCTGTGATAGAAAGTGCTGCTATTGTAGGAGTAGTGGTGTTTGGACTTGCTTTTTATTCTTCATATACAATTTCAGAAACCCATAATAAAGATTTGGAATTTACTGAATGATTTGTTTTGTTTAATAAATGGTAGCGTATTATTCCTGATTTTGAACATAGTAATAGGGTTAAAATCAGAATATTATTGTAATTTTTAATAAATTTTGTTGCAAATAATTAATATTTGTTTAACTTTGGGAAGTGACTAAAACTATATTGTTTAATTAAAACTAAACCACAACCACATTATGAAAAACGCTAAAAAATTAAGAAAAGAAGATTTGAAAAACATTACAGGAGGAATCAGTGGCAATCCTGACCTTTCTCTTTGCGGATGCAGTTGCTCCGGTTCTGTAACAGGACCATGGTACTGTGTGCAATATATAGGTTGCCCGCAGGTTTATACTTGTGGTCAGTCTGCTATTTAAGAAGCTATTTCAGTATGAAATAAACATTTCCACATTTAATATGCAGAACCCTTTTGATTTTTCAAAAGGGTTCTGCTGCTTTTAGTGAATAATATAAAGCAGACTACCGACACTAATGGTTACCCAAAGAAGGATAGCTGTAAATAAAGGTTTAAAGCCTATTGTCTTTAATGTTTGAATGGAAAGGGTTGATCCAATAAAAAATAAGGTAAGATTTAATCCTGATTTTGCTAAAACAGTTATGGGAACACTAAACTGATCAAAGAAAGGAAAATAAGTATTGAGAAGAATTGCCACAATGAAATATCCAATGAACCATGGAATCTTTATTTTTGAATCTTTGCTTTTAAAAATAAACATGGTAATCAGAGAAACAGGAATAATCCATAAAGCACGGGCCAGCTTTACTGTCGTAGCTGTTTTTAAGGCCTCATTACCATACTTACCTGCTGCACCCACTACAGAGCTCGTGTCGTGGATTCCTACAGCACACCATAGTCCAAATTGTTCTTGCGAAAGGTGTAATAGATGTCCAATAGCAGGATAAACAAATAAAGCAATAGAATTTAAAGTAAAAACAATAGCCAGAGCCAGAGAAATTTGTTTGGTGCTGGGCTTAATAATGGGAGAAACAGCTGCGATGGCACTGCCGCCACAAATGGCAGTTCCTGCCGAAAGAAGATAGGATAGTGGTCTTTCCAGTTTAAATATCTTTCCTAAGATATATCCTAAAACCATTACCGTTACAATACTGACTACAGTTAACATTAATCCTGTTTTTCCCGCATGTAAAGCTTCATCCAGTTTCAATCCAAATCCTAAGCCGACAATTGAAATCTGCAATAGCAAATGAATATATTGATGGAGCTGTTTTTCAAAAGGATTTCCTATAAAAACGGCTAATGCAAAACCAAGAGCCAGTGCTATAGGAGAGGAAATAAGTGGAGTTAAACATATAATAGCCAATACAATAAAAACTATTTTTCGTGTTGTTTCATTTTGAATGAAATCTTTCATAGTGCGAACTTTAATTATGTGACAAAATTCGGCAATATAGTATTACGAAATAAATTGTATTTTGTTATGATGGATAACTATAAGTTATAAAAGATAAAAGATCTTGTCGTTAAATTTCAATGTTAGCTTAGCTGCATCAATAGAGGTGGGTTATGATCCTGAGCGTAGACGAAGGAAGCCCGCCCTAATACATTTTTAAATATTCCATTGGCTTTAGCCAAAACCTACAAGAGAATGTCCTTACTTCATAAGTGTAAGGCTGGTAAAACGATAGGCTTTCGTTTTATTAGCAGTTTGGGTGTTGCGCAAAAACTACTCTGCAAATCTCAAAAACAATTCTATTAATTCAGATTGTTCACCTTTTGGGAGAATAAAGTGAAAATCTCTTTCGATACTGAAGTTTTTAATGTCTATAACGGTTAGCGTATTGTTTTTCAGTTCACTTAAAATAGTGCTTATGGAAAGAAAAGCCATGCAATCGGAATGGAGTAGATAGTTTTTAATGCTTTCACTGCTTCCCAGTTGAATCACAGTATTTAATTCATTGATATTGATTTCTTTTTCCTTTAAACGGTTTTGGATAAACTCCAATGTTCCTGAGCCTTGCTCGCGGAAGATAAAAGGAATGTTATAGAGATCTTTGACTTGTAAAGTTTTTCCCGCCAGTGGATGATCTGTTTTGGCAGTAAGAACAATTTCATCAGGTTTGAACGTTTTATAATCAAAATAAGAAGATTGAGATTCTCCCTCAATGATTCCCAAATCTATCTTTTCTTCTTTTAAAAGAGATGAAATGGCTTCAGTATTTCCCGTAAGAAGTTCAATCTTGATATCTTTATAATAAGCGTTGAATTTGGCCAGTATTTCAGGGAGAATATATTGTGCTACGGTAGTACTGGCACCAATAATTAATTTTCCTTTATGCTGTTGATTGATTTGACTGATCTCAAATTCCAGATCACGATAAATATTTCTAACCTTCTCAGCATATTCGTATAAAATCTTTCCGCTTTGAGTCAGCTGAATAGAAGTGCCCTTACGATCAAATAATTTAGTACTTAGTTGAGTTTCTATTTCTTTAATATGCTTGGTAACAGCAGGTTGTGAAATATGAAGTTCTTCTGACGCTTTTGTAAAACTTAATCTGGATGCTACCGTATGGAAAACCTTTAATCTGTAATCGAACATGGCGTAAAATTACGAATTATAGTTGGAAATGGCGAAAAATAGGAACAGGTTCGATGTTCAATGCTGTGTAGTGTAGAACCAATAACCAACACCCAAACAACCAACACCCAAACAACTAGCACCCAGACAACCAGCAACCAGCTAACCATACCTACAAAAAATCCGATATAGACCGATCCTCCTGACTCTCATACCTTTTGTTTTTTGCCTCTCCAATTTTCTGTCGGGTGTAAATGCTATTATGCCCTGAGAGAAGATAAGAAACGACACAGGCAATTGCCACATAGACCCCGGATTCTGCACCAAATAATTCGATTCCCATCAGCATACAGGCTAAAGGAGTATTCGTTGCTCCTGCAAATACAGCGACAAAACCCATTCCTGCCAATAATCCGAATGGAAGAGGTATAAATAAAGATAAAGCACTTCCCAAAGTAGCTCCAATAAAGAATAAAGGGGTTACTTCACCACCTTTGAATCCTGCAGAAAGTGTTATAATGGTGAAAATCATTTTTAAGATGAAATCATACAATGGAAGTTGTTTTTGAAAAGACTCTACAATAATCGGAACACCCAATCCTATATATCGTGTTGTACCCATTGCAAAAACAGCTAAAGCAATAATCACTCCACCTGCTACGGGACGAAGTGGAGGATATTTGATTTTGGATTTGAAAATAGAGCCTGCCCAATGGATAATTCTACTGAAAGCAGCAGCGCAGATTCCGAAAGCAACTCCGGCTAAAATACTGTACAGGATAGGTAAAAACTCCAGCTTAGGAATGAAATCAATATGATAATGGGTGTGTTTAACGTTCCATAAATTGGTTGCCCAATCTGCCAATATTGCTGAAGCAAAAGCCGGAAAGATAGCGTTGTATCGGATTCTTCCGATCAAAAAGACTTCCAATCCAAAAACGGCACCTGCCAAAGGTGTTCCGAAAACAGAGCCAAAACCTGCAGCAATGGCAGCAATAATTAATATTTTTCTTTCGTTTCTATCAAGTCTGAAAGGTTTGGTCAGCTGGTCGGCAATGGCTCCGGCCATCTGAAGAGCTGTACCTTCACGTCCTGCAGAACCTCCAAAAAAATGAGTGGCAATTGTTCCTAAATAAACAAAAGGAGCCATTTTGAACGGGATAATTCCTTTAGGATCATGGATATTATCAATTAGAAGATTATTTCCCGCCTCCACATCCTTTCCCCAATAATAATACAAAAGTCCGATAAGAAAACCAGCTACTGGAAGTAAAGCTATTAGCCATAAGTGGTTTTCTCTATAGTTTGTAACCCATTCCATTGATTGCAGAAAACCTGCAGAAGCTGTTCCTACTAATGCTCCAATAATGATACTAATGCAAAGCCATTTTGCAATATAAGGCAGAGCCGGAAATTTTCTGAAGAAAAATTGAGTGTGAAAAATTGCTTTTTCTCCAAATGTTGGTTGATTTTTTGACATAGTATCCCTGATCAGTTAATCTATTAATAATCTCTTAATCAGGCGTCATCAGCTTTTGTAAAGCGGTTGGGGAAGGAAGAACACCATTTCCTTTTTGATACTGCAAATATATGAATTAAGATTAAAAGAAAAGATAAAAGATAAAAGATAAAAGATAAAAGATCTTGTCGTTAAATTTCAATATTTGCTTGGCTACATCAATAGAGGTGGGTTATGATCCTAAGCGTAGACGAAGGAAGCCCGCCCTAATACATTTTTAAATATTCCATTGGCTTTAGCCAAAACCTATTGTGTTTATATTATTGAGGATAGTGCATTGCCTTATCAATTTCAAGAGGGTTGTTGTATCTTCTGATGACTTCCTGCATATTTTTAGTCTGAGTATTCAATTCGTCAACATTATGAATTTCCTTTCCATTGATATTGATTTTTAAGTTATTATCGGTTTTACTGAAATTGTTTCTTTCAAAAGCAAATGGATCGTTGTAAAATTCCATGACCAATTTATATTTTTGTTTTTCATTGATGGGAACAGCTTTATTTCCAAAGTTGGATTCTACAAAGTTTTCAGTGGAATAGCTTTCCGGAAGTTTCTGGCTTTTTACAAGATTATAAATGAAGTTTTTCTTAGCATCCGACAACTCGAAGATAAGTCCCGGAAGTCCCCGAAATTTAAATGGTCCCTCATTAAAAGGAATATCTTTACAAAACCAGGCTGTCCAGCTTCTGCCTCCAAAATTTGTACTTGCTTTTTGTAGGGTATATTGATTTACCTTTTTAGTTTCCCCAGAAATGGTCCAACTGATTTTATCGGTGGTTTTAAAAGAATAATATCCCTGTTTGATATTGATGTAGTTTTCATTATCAAAAGAATTGATTTTTCTTTTTACTACCTGTCCGGACATGTCGGTATAGTCAGAATCCATCCCGAATTTTTGATTTAAGGAATCTGTAATGGCTAGATTTTGTCCGTAAAACTTTACTTCTTTGGGACCGATGTCCAATACCATATTCAACTTTTCAAGATGAGGGTCTGTAGAATCCATCTTGTATTGTAGTTCATAAATAAACCTATGCGTTTGTGCCTGAAGAAATACCATCAACAGAATGGCTGTCATTATAAGGATATTTTTCATATTATACTTGAAATGGGTTGATACTAAATTAGTTAATCTTGATTTAGTGTGCAATATAATAAGAAGTATATATGGTTTTGTTCCTTCGCTCTAAAATTGATTTCTTCAATCACGAGGTATCACCCTAAAACTCTCAGACTCTCCAACTCTAACTCCCCTATAGAAAAGGTTTCATCTCGTCTTCAATCTGGGTACGCAATTCCATTAGGCGTTTGGCATATATTTCCTGTTGTTTTTCTTCTTCAGTTTCCGGTATCCATTTAGGAACGGGAAGTTTTTTGCCATTTTCATCTACTGCAACGAATACAATGATACAATGGGTTTTCTTGTCAAAAGTAGGCTGTTTCAGATTTCTTGAAAAAACATTGATGGCAATATGCATACTGGAAGTTCCTGTATAGATAACCTGTGCATCTACTTTTACCACTTCCCCGATTTTAATAGGCTCATAAAACCGGATCCCGCCTACATAAACTGTTACAGAATAATTTCCGCTCCAGGTAGTAGCACAGGCATAACCCGCCTGGTCAATCCATTTCATGACACTTCCACCATGCACATTTCCTCCGTAATTGACATCTGAAGGTTCCGAAATGAACTGAAAAGTAATAGGTTTGTTCTCCATCTTTATAAAATTTGAATAAAGTTATTTAATAATTTCCAAAGTTTTAGATTAAATCCTACTTTTGAAAGACGAAATCATAATGAAAGAGATTTTAACAAATAAATAGAGACCATAATGAAGAAAGTATTTCACCTTAACACATGTGATACCTGTAGAAAAATTTTAGCACAATTTGACCTTACCGGATGGGAACTTCGAGAAATCAAAAAAGAGCCTATTACTAAAGAAGAATTGGCCGAAATGTATAAGAAAACCAAATCATACGAAGCTTTATTCAGTAAAAAATCTACTCAGATTAAATTGAGAGGTTTGGATGTGAAGTCTTTAACAGAGAAGGATTTTAAAGAATTACTGCTGGATCATTATACCTTTCTGAAGCGTCCTGTCTTTCTTACAGATAATGAAATTTTTGTAGGAAATGATAAGAAGAATGTAGAAGCTTTACAGGAACTTTTTGGAGTAAAATAATTCTTGAAACCACTTTTTATAAGTCAAATAATTGAATATTAATATTTTAATCATTGTGTTTTGTCTTTTGAACATTCATTGTAGTGCTCAAAATAAAAGAGTGACAAAGGTTGTTAAGGCTAACGATGTAATAGATACTCTTCAATACTTAAAAACATTTGAAGCAAATAAGAAAGAATATGCAGGGAAGAGTTTTTCTTATTTACTGTCAAAGATGGATAAAATACAACCACGAACCATTTGGAGTGTTCCGAGTTCAATGGATAGTACGCTGGTTACAAAATCTTTATTCAGATTTTCCGATATCAATTATCCTATTGTGAATGAGGTTAAAATGTTGATCACTTGGGAAGCAGAATTGCCTTATAAGACAGTGAGTTTTAATAATCAAAGAAATAAGTTTTATTTTTCAGATTCTGAAAGAAGATATTATGGAGCTAAAATTATAAGGAATATTTTAGTGTATCGTTAATAATTATTCCTTGGAATTACCCGGATGATGAGGCATGTAAGTACGAACGTGAATGCCTTGCCTGGTCGTTTACAATGAAATAAAAGAATCTCAATCTAAGAAAAAATCTTTGGGATAAAATCTTAAATGCGCTGGCTGGCGGAATAGAAGAAACCCCGGCTCACAGAGTTCAGATGAGAAGATGGAGGGAGGGAGAAGGAGATAATAAATAATTTGATATTTAATTAAAAGCTTACTAATAAAAAACCGCAGAATTTCTGCGGTTTTTATTTCTTTAGAGTGAATTAATTTACAATATTATATGATATAAACTGCGTGAAGCAATTAATGGTTCCAAGCAGTTCCATTTTAAGTTCTAGTTACCTTCCAACCAAAATCTTGTATGCTTTGGGAATTTGAACACCTTTAAAATGGTTAGTAAAACCATAAAAAATGAGAATTATTACCAAAAAACCTGTGATTAGAATGCCTTTAGATTGCTTAGCAGGGGAAAGTGATAAAAAGGTGGTTTGCATTTTTTTGTAGTGAATGGCTGCTATATGTCCGAAAAAGGAGAAAATGGCGAGGGTATAATAAGGAATGAAAAATAAATTGATTGGAAATGTATTGATTCCTGCAGCACCAAAATAAAAATTAGTATCCAAATGCAGATAAAACCTACCCATTAATACTGCTGATACATGAATGATGAGAAAGAATGCTAAATATAATCCGGACCAGATCTGAAGCTTTTCAAAATTACCAGTCGCCGTTTTTCGCAGGTTTCTGAAAAGGCTGAGGCCTGAAATGATTTGGATAATAACAGTAAGGAGTAACAGACTTTCACAGGCCGTATTACGATATATTTTCCTGAATACCTTCATCATTTCAAGATGTTGGTCAATACTAAAAATACTGCATAGATGATTGAAGAGATGAAGTCCGACAAATATTGAAATTGTCAGTCCTGAAAAATAGTGTAAACTTTTGATTTTCATTATAGATTTCTTTATTTTCATGTTGGGCTTTAAAAGTGTTTTTTTATACTTTTATTTGCCGTACAAAAATAAATAGTGACTTTCGGGAAAATCTTAAACCAGTTTAAGAAAGCTTTTTAAGTACGTGTAATTACTCAAATTCTCACTTCTATAAAAAAAATAACCCTGCAGAGATTTCTACAGGGTTGTTTTATGATTATTTTTTCATTAAACAAAAGGAGCTTTCACCACTTTTGCAGGAATATTTTTGTTTCTTACCTGTATGAAGATTTCAGAACCTAATTTGAAGTGAGGCTTATCTACATATGCAAGACCTAAACCGATTTTCTTCATTGGTGACTGAGTTCCGGAAGTTACTTTTCCGATTACATTTCCTTCAGCATCTACCACAGGGTAATCGTGTCTTGGAACTCCTTTGTCTGTCAATTCAAAGCCAACCAGCTTTCTTCCAACGCCTTCTTCTTTTTGTTTTGCGAAAGTAGCTTTAGAAACAAAATCTTTATCGAATTTTGTAATCCATCCTAAACCTGCTTCGATAGGAGAAGTCGTGTCATCTATATCATTTCCGTAAAGGCAGAATCCTTTTTCTAATCTTAAAGTATCTCTGGCGGCCAATCCGCAAGGGATGATTCCTTCTTCTGTACCGGCTTCCATTACAGCATTCCAAAGTTTTTCGGCACTTCCGTTGTTGAAATAGATCTCAAAACCTCCACTTCCTGTGTATCCTGTATTGGAAATGATCACATCATTTTCTCCTGCTACACTTCCTACAGTAAAATGATAGTAAGGTATTTCAGAAAGGTTTACATCAGTAAGTTTTTGAAGAATTTCAGTAGCTTTTGGTCCTTGAACAGCTAATAATGACATCTCATCAGAAGCATTGGTCATTTTAGCTCCGAAAGAATTATATTTTGAAATATGATTCCAGTCTTTTTCAATATTGGAAGCATTTACTACTACAAAATATTTATCATCTTCCATTTTGTAAACGATAAGGTCATCTACAATACCTCCATTTTCGTTAGGAAGACATGAATATTGAGCTTTTCCATTTTCAAGAGCATCAACATTATTGGTAGTTACCAATTGTAAAAGATCTTTTGATCCGGGACCCTCAATGAAAAATTGTCCCATGTGGGAAACATCAAATAATCCTGCTTTTTCTCTTACAGCAAAATGCTCTTCTGTTACTCCTGAATATTGTACAGGCATTTCAAAACCTGCGAAAGGTACGATCTTAGCTCCCAAAGAAACATGTTTGTCGTACAAGGCTGTTTTCTTCATATTTACTTTTTATTTCTTTATTTTAAAACTGTTAAAAGTCTCGTTGAAAAGAGTCATATAATTTCCGTTCCAGAACTTTTGGCCACAATTGATGCTAACCAGATAAAGACTTTTGTCTTTTTGAAAAGCTCTGGTAATCCAGAATAGTTTTTCTTTTGTATCAAAGTATTCGTAAAAATACTCGGTGTATCCTTTTTTGCTTTTGCTCTCTTTTATCTTATTTTCGTCATCCTGTGATTTGTAAAGGGCTAAAATGAATTTTTTCATTTCCTCCTTTGGAAGAGCAAGGTCATGATATTCTGAAATAGTAATTGCTCCAATTTCACTGGTAGGGAAAATATTGACAATATCGTTGTCGTTGGTAGATTTCCAACCTTCCGGAATGTTGATTGAGTAATTCGGGCTATCATATACCTGTGCCTTTTGAGCAAAAAAAAGACATCCCGTTAAAAAAGTGGTTACAAGAAATATTCTTTTCATCGTTAAAAATGGTGTTTGTATTCTTCAAGGATAATTTTAAACCATTCCGTGAAGTTTTCCGGAGTTTCGGCTATTTCTTTATCCAAGTCAGCAAGGGAAATAAATCGTACTTCTTCTACCTCTTCTTTATTTAAATTAAAATCGGATTCATAATTTCCTATGAATACATGATCGAGTTCATGTTCCCAAAGACCACCACCTACATCTGCTTTGTAAATAAAGCTGAATTTTTCTGAAAGTTCTGTTTCAATACCCAGCTCTTCTTTAAGTCTGCGTCTTGCACCGGAAAGATAAGTTTCTCCTTCTCTTGGGTGTGAGCATACAGCATTGGTCCACTGGTTGGGAGAATGATATTTTCCTGAAGCTCTTTTTTGAAGAAGCATTTCGCCTTTGCTGTTAAATAGAAATACAGAAAAAGCACGATGTAATAAGCCGTTAACATGAGCCTGCTGCTTTTCCATCAAACCCAAAACTTTATCTTCAGGATTTACTAAAACTACTAATTCTTCCATTTCTACAAATGTAAGCGTAATAAATGTATTTTGGAAATTTTTCGATGAACATTGTGCTTTTGTAGTTTTTACTCTTTTAGTTTTCTTCGCTAATTTGAAATTCAAAACGAAAAATTTTAATTAGAATGTGTAAAATAGTTAAATAATATTTACATTATACGTTGAATAGCAGTTTTTATAGTAAAATTTCAACATAAACCAAGATTAATAGGTCTTGTAGTTGTAAAAACGCTAACTTTGTTACTTAATGTTTCATTGATGGAATTAGAATATATAGAACACATCAGTCCTATTCTAAAGGATGGAGTAAAAAATTACTTAATAGACATAGACGGAACCATTACAGATGATGTTCCGAATGAAGAGCCGGAAAGAATGGCTACCTGTGAACCTTATCCTGATGCACTGGAGACGATCAACAAATGGTACGATGAAGGGCATCAGATCTGTTTTTTCACTTCAAGAACCGAAAATCTGAAGCAAATTACAATCGATTGGCTGGATAAACACGGCTTTAAGTATCATAGTGTGCTCTGTGGAAAACCAAGAGGGGGAAATTATCACTGGATAGATAACCACCTGGTAAGAGCTACAAGATATAAAGGGCGATTTACTGACTTGGTGGAGAAACAAGTAACGATTGAAGTATTCAAAGAAGACGAAGAATAAAAATATAATATAAAGATTTGAAGATTAAATGGAGCCCTTTAATTTTCGAATCTTTTTTAATTTTAAATATAGCTGTATTTATGAAAGTTTTAGCAAACGACGGCCTGGACCAATCTGGAATTGATGCATTAACAGAGAAAGGTTTTGAGGTGATTACAACAAAAGTTCCACAGGAGTTTTTAGTTGATTACATTAATGAGCACAAAATCCGTACTTTATTGGTAAGAAGTGCAACACAGGTAAGAAAGGATATTATTGACGGATGCCCCTCAATCGAAATTATTGGAAGAGGAGGTGTAGGAATGGATAATATCGATGTAGATTATGCAAGAGAAAAAGGGATTCATGTAATCAATACCCCTGCAGCTTCATCGGAATCTGTTGCTGAACTTGTTTTTGCCCATTTGTTTTCGGGTGCCAGATTTCTTCAGGATTCCAACAGAAAAATGCCTTTAGTAGGAGATACTGAATTTGCAGGACTTAAAAAAGCTTATGCTGCCGGTATAGAACTGAGAGGGAAAACTATCGGGATTATCGGTATGGGAAGAATCGGGCAGGAAGTCGCGAGAATTGCTTTGGGACTTGGCATGAGAGTGATTGCTGCAGATAACAATGTTGGAAGGGCTAGCATTAAAGTTAAATTCTATAACAATCAGTTTATCAATGTGGATATTGAAACAGAATCATTACAAGATGTTTTAAAGCATTCTGATTTTATTACTTTACATGTTCCTGCACAGAAAGACGGATATATGATTGGCAAGAATGAATTTGAAATGATGAAAGACGGAGTGGCTATTGTTAACTGTTCCAGAGGAGGAGTAATTGATGAAGTGGCTTTAATTGAAGCATTAGACTCCGGTAAAGTGAAGTTTGCCGGTTTAGATGTTTTCATTAATGAACCTACGCCGTCTAAGAAAATTCTTAATCATGCTAAAATTTCTCTTACACCTCACACCGGAGCTTCCACACTTGAGGCTCAGGACAGGATAGGGCTTTCTCTAGCGGAGCAGATTGCCAGTATTTTACAGATTCACTAATACTCATAGAAATAAAATAAATAGTAAAAGCACCTCAATATTGAGGTGCTTTTCAGTATATAAATTGTTAAACACTTAAGTTATTATATATTTTTGTTTTTCAAAAGGTCTCTGATTTCTGTCAATAATTTTTGATCTTCTGTAGGACCTGCAGGAGCCGGAGCTTCCTTCTTAGTGATTTTATTAGCACCTTTAATGATCCAGAAAAGAACCATTGCGATACATAGGAAGCTGATTACTGCAGAGATAAAGTTTCCATACGCTACACCATTCCAGGAAAGCTTGGAAATATTTTCAGCACCAGCAGCTTTCAATGCAGGGTTTAGTAATAGAGGAGTGATTACATCTTCTACTAAGGACGAAACAATTTTACCAAATGCTGCACCGATGATGACACCGACAGCTAAGTCCATTACATTACCTTTAAAGGCAAACTCTTTAAATTCTTTGACAAATCCCATAATTTATATTTTTTTTAATTAGTATATACACAAAAATATGATTTAAAAATGTAAAAAACAGTACTTTTTATAGTTTTTTATTCCAAAAAGAGGAAAATACACAGGAATTTATGATATTCTTGATTATTGAAAATAGAGGCTTTATTCTTATCCGTTATCTCATTCATGATGACATGGTATTTTTGTTATCAGGCCGCCATAGTAATGAAAAATCTTTTGTAATTTGCTTAAAAGTTTGATCTACCCTTATGAAAGTCTTCACAGCAGAACAAATACGCAATTGGGACCAGTTTACCATTTTAAATGAACCGATCTCTTCTACCCAACTTATGGAAAGAGCTTCAATGAAGGTGTGTCACTGGATTAGCGAAAACTGTAAAATTCATAAAAAATTGTTTGTTTTTTGTGGTAACGGGAATAATGGCGGCGATGGATTAGCCATTGCAAGAATGTTATATATAAAAGGCTTTGATGTTGATGTATTTGTAAACGATCCAAAAGGAAAGTTCTCAGAAGATGCTTCTGTGAATCTCAAAAGGCTTCGTGATGTTTCAGGGGTATCAATAAGGAGGTTTAACGAGATTGATCAATATAATTTCGATGATAAAACAATTATTATTGATGCTCTTTTTGGAACAGGGTTATCCGGGAATCTGGAGGGAGAATATGAAATTCTTGTTGAGCAGTTGAACAAAAAAAAGAATTATAAGATCGCAATAGATATTCCTTCCGGACTCCCTGCAGACGGTCTGCCTAAGGAGAATGCAACTATTTTAAAAACTGATTATACGTTGAGCTTTCAGTGCTGGAAAAGAAGCTTCCTTCATCCGGAAACAGGACGGTTTACAGGAAAAGTGGAAATATTAGATATTCATCTGCATCCGGAATATGCTGAGACATCGGAAACTCATAATTTTGTAATAGATGACAAAATGGTGGAGTCTATTTTTAATCCCAGACAAGAGTTTTCCCACAAAGGAAGTTATGGGAAATCGCTGATCATTGGAGGGAGTTATGGAAAAATAGGAGCTGCAATATTGGCTACTCGATCAGCTTTGAAGATCGGAGCAGGGTTAACTTTTACAATGGCTCCCGAATGTGGTTATGAAATAATACAGACTTCGTGCCCTGAAGCAATGTTTATAAAAGGAGGTGGGGAATATGTAAATAATTTTGTCGTTGATAATGACATGGTATGTGGCATAGGTCCGGGGCTTGGTACTCATTCTGATACAGGGAAAAACTTTTTAGAATTTTTGAAAACCTATTCACATCCATTAATTCTCGATGCGGATGCTTTAAATATTATTGCCGCAGACCAGGAAGCTCTCCGATTGATTCCCTCAAAGACCATTATTACTCCACATCCAAAAGAATTTGAAAGGTTATTTGGAAATACGGCTAACTCTTTTAAAAGATTAGAATTGGCAAAAGCGAAAGCGAAAGAACTGGATATTTATATTATATTGAAAGATCATCATACTCAAGTTGTTACACCTCAGGGAGATGTTTTTTATAATATAACGGGTAATGCAGGGTTGGCAAAAGGAGGAAGTGGAGATGTTTTGACAGGAATTCTGGTGTCACTTTTAGCTCAAGGATATTCTGAAAAAGAAACCTGTATTCTTGGAGTTTGGCTACATGGAAAAGCAGCAGATTTTGCTGCTGAGAAATATTCAAAAGAGGCAATGCTTCCTACAGATGTAATTAATGAATTTGGAGAGGTTTTTAAAGAATTAAATCGGAATACGATAAAGGAGTTGTAATGAGGTAAGGAAGTTTAGAAAAAGAAAAAGGCAAATCTGTAGTATACAAATTTGCCTTTTTATATGGTTAAATTCTAGCTTGTTTTACCAGAAATTATTCAGGTTTTTCATTTTCTTCCTCAGTAATTTTGAATTTCTTTGAAACCAGCATGATAACAACACCTGCAATCATAAAAGGAATAGAAAGAACCTGTCCTGTATTTAGGCTTCCTATCTGAATAAATTCATCTCCCTGTGGTTCTTTAAGGAATTCAACGAAGAATCTGATAGCCCAAAGAATAATAAAGAATAGTCCAAATAACCATCCCTGCTGATATTTTTTATTGGTTTTTCTGTATAAAATCCATAATAAAACGAAAAGGGCAACATATCCTATAGCTTCAAACAGTTGGCTTGGGTAACGAGGAACAGTAGGTCCGTATTCACTGCTTTGTTGAGGGAAAAGTAAGGCAAACGGAGAATTCGGATCTGCCGGTTTTCCTATAATTTCAGAATTGAAGAAATTCCCCATTCTTACAAATGCACCACCTAAAGCAATGACAATACCTAATCTGTCGTATACCCAAAGTGGATTCTTTTTGATGATTTTAAAAGAGTAATAAAGAGTTGTGAAAATTAGAGCAATGGTAGCGCCATGACTGGCCAGCCCTGAAAACCCTGTAAACTTTAAACCGTTTTTTGTGCTGATGGGTAAAAATACACTCCAGAAATCTTCTTTGAAAAGTTCCGGTTGGTAAAAAATAACATGTCCTAATCTTGCTCCAAGGATCGTTCCGATCAATGTCCAGGTGAAAAGAGGCTCTAAATACTTTTGGTTAACATTGTCGATTTTGAAAATTCTGGTCATTAAAATATAACCGAAACCAAAGGCAAATACAAACATTAGACTGTAGAAATGCAGCGTAATAGGACCTAATTTTAGACCTTTTGACGGATCCCAGATTTTAAAAAGAGTATCAAGTTCCACTTTATCAGAAGCTGTAATAGGTTTAGTAGATTTTACGGCATATTTAAACTTTGTAATATTATCTTTAGTAACTGCAGCATCAATTAATTTAAAATCTTTATCGAACAACTGGTATTTAGAATCCTTGAATTTAGTCAATGTTGTTGCTCCATAGTTAAAATAAGCCGGCTCAAAGTTAGACTCATTCAGGATTACCAAAAGATTGTTATTGTCGGTTTCTTTATCCGGAAAAGCATTAAGATCACCTATTTCTGTAGTGGAATAGATTTTTACCGGAACATTATTCCCGTTTACTTTTAAAGTTCCGTCAGATAAACCTTCGGGATATTGCTGTGCAAAAAGACATTGGGTAACCAATGCAAATATTACGAGGTAAACTCTGAAAAAAATATTACTCATGTTCTATTTTATTTAATAGTTTGTTTACTGATTTTTATGTTTTGGTGGAACAGGATCGTAACCACTTCCTCCCCATGGATGGCATCTTAAAATCCTTTTGAATCCTAACCAAAAACCTTTAAATATACCATGAATCTGAAGAGACTCTATCATATAATGTGAGCAAGTAGGTTCGTAGCGGCAATTTTTGGGAAGTAATGGCGAAATAAACCACTGGTAAAATTTTATCAAAATTACCAACGGAAATGTAATGATTTTATTGAATGTAAGTTTCAAAACAATGCAAAAATAGGGTAAAAAAATGAAAATTAGTTTAATTTTGTTATAAGTTTCAGGACGCTGAAATCTAAAGTATTTATCTTTAAAAATAAAATTATCTTGAATCAAAATATTCCATTAGCCGAAAAATTAAGACCTAAAACCCTGGACGAAGTATTGGGGCAGGAACATCTTACCGGCGAAAAAGGGACGATCCGAAAAATGATCGAGAATAATACCTTGAATTCCCTGATTTTTTGGGGGCCTCCGGGTACAGGGAAGACAACTCTCGCAGAAATTATCTCCGAACAATCGGGTAGGAAGTTTTATAAGCTTTCAGCGGTTTCTTCAGGAGTTAAAGATGTTAGGGATGTGATTGATGATGCTAAAAAACAAAATCTGTTTTCAGGAAAATCACCCATTCTATTTATCGATGAAATTCATCGTTTTAATAAGTCTCAACAAGATTCATTGTTGCATGCTGTAGAAAAGGGATGGATTGTTTTAATCGGGGCGACTACAGAAAATCCCAGTTTTGAAGTGGTTTCGGCTTTACTTTCACGAAGCCAGGTTTATGTTTTAAAAGCGTTGAGCTATGAAAAACTCGAAGAACTAATTGATATTGCTTCTGAAAGGTATAATAAAGATGAAGGAACTCATTTTAAAATTTTAGAAAAAGAAGCATTTATTCAATATTCGGGGGGAGATGCCAGAAAACTGATTAATTCTGTAGAATTAGTTCTCAACCAATATAAAAATTCAAATCTGGAAGAGATTATTAATGCTGATGTTCTGGAAGTTCTTCAGGAAACTATGGCGCTCTATGATAAAAATGGAGAGCAGCATTATGATATTATTTCCGCCTTTATTAAATCGATGCGGGGTAGTGATCCTAATGGAGCTGTCTATTGGCTGGCAAGAATGATTGCCGGGGGAGAGGATATCAAATTTATAGCAAGACGAATGCTTATCCTGGCTGCAGAAGATATTGGTCTTGCAAATCCTAATGCATTAACGATTGCCAATAATTGTTTTCAGGCTGTGAATGTGATAGGAAATCCGGAAGCTAGGATTATACTTAGTGAAACGGCTATCTATTTGGCTGTTTCCCCTAAAAGCAATTCTGCATATATGGCTATTAATGAAGCATTAGCCTTAGTAAAACAAACCGGGAATTTGCCGGTACCTCTTCACTTAAGAAATGCTCCTACAAAATTAATGAAAGATATGGATTATGGTAAGGAGTATAAATACGCTCACTCCTATGAAGATAATTTTGTGGATCAGGATTTTCTTCCGGCGGAGATTAAGGAAGTAAAACTGTATGAGCCCGGAAATAATGCTACAGAAAAGAAAATTTACGAGGAACTTAAGAAAAAGTGGAATAATAAATATTAAAATAAAAAGGATACTGTTTAGAAGTATCCTTTTTTATATTTTTTTATTATCTGGAGGCAGAAATAAATAAGGTTTTCTTACCGTTATGATCTTTAACTTCCGTTTTACCAAGAATGTCTCCGTAGATCATTGTATTGGTATCAGTAAATTCATAGCCTTCAATGAAAACCGGATTGTCTGCAGGAATATCATTTTGTCCGTTAAGATTAGCTAATGATACCCTATCTAAACCCTCATAACCTGTTTTAATTTTATACTCAGTAACTCCATTTGTAAAAACAGAGCTGTATTTTTTCAAACTTGCAGGAAGATTTGCTGTAGTGTACGCTTTAGAACTTTGTACAATATCTTTTCTTAGGTTGAACATACCTACTGTTCCAATGATATTATTGGCAACAGCAAACTTTACAGAAGAATTTTGTTGTGCAAATAACGTTGCAGATGACAGTATTAAAAAAGAGTAGAGTAATTTTTTCATAGTCAGAATGTATAGCTGTTAAAAACGTGATAAATATAGTTATTTTTTATAAAATGTGAATAAAATTTCAAAATGTTTTACATTTTATTTATAAATAAAAAGATTTGTTCAAATTATACCTCCAAATCCTCTTTGTTTTTGTCTTTCTTATCAACCATATTCTTAATAATATTCTTCAGGCGTTGAAAAGTAAAAGAGCTCAATAATAAAATTAATCCCAAAACAATAAATGCGCTGATTCTGGAAATATTATCCATTTGCCATACATCATAGCTGTAAAGTTTTAAGACCATAATACCAATGAGAGCAAATCCAATTTTATTGTATTCCTGAATATTTCTTTTTAATCCAATGTAAATAAAGAAGCTGGCAAGAATGGTCCATACAATAGGAAGATAAAGAGAGATGAAATGGTCTTCTGTTACATATGAATGAATTAAGTCCGGAGCATAGGCTAATACATAAGAGTGGTATAAGTCACAGCTTACCATAATAGTAAAAACTGAAGAAATAATCCAGTAAGATATTTTTGTTTTATGAAAATCAGATGAAGGGATTATTCCGAAGCATACATATATAAAAGGAAGCCACTGAAGCAGGTGCCAGAAATAAAATCCGATACTAAGTTCTTTCGATAGAATACTTGTAACGACTGCTGAAGTGGAAGCGGATGCATTAACTACCAATAGCAAAAGAAAAATATAGATTAGCCTTGTTTCAAGATCTTTACCAATGTTTTGTTGTTTTTTAAAAAGTAATAATATAAAGATATAGAATAAAGTAAATAATATCCCAATATTAGTAATTGCCGACCAGGGCATTTCTGAAATATGATAGGTGATCTCCAGGAGAATTGCAACGTAGATCACTCCATATCCGATAAGGGGAATAGAATCTTCGAAAAAGCTCCCTTGCTTTTGTGTTGTTGCTCCCTGATTGTTTTTTAATAAATATAAACTAATTATAATAGAAATAATAGTCACTAAACTTGTCAGGAATATAGGATTGAATACAATGCTGAGTTGCTTGGCATTGAAATATTCAGTCCAGGTGAAAATTTGAGCTATAACTACCAACGGGAAAAGAAGGTAGAAACAGGTTTTGAAAATTTTGTGGCCTGTTTTTTTCCAGATGAAAAGAAGTAAAGTGGCTTCTACTGCCCAAATGCTGGTAATAAGATGAGCTTTACACTGAATGGCTATGGCTATGGTGATTAAGCTAACTGTTATCCCGGCAAAGACGGAAAAAGAAGTTCCGAAATCTTTTCTTCCATATTCTCTCAATAAAAACAACATATTAACAAGAGCGAAAGTAATAGGGAAAACAATAACGGGTTCATATTTTATTTCATGGAAAGTATACACAAGTCCTGTAACACTTGAGAAATTGATGAACGCCAGCATTAATATATCCGGAGTGTAAACTGTATTTTTTCTGATATAATTCTGTAAAGCAAAAATGTAGAAAATAATATAACTGATGATGTAAAATACAACACTTAGAAATTCAGGCTTATCAATTGTCCAAGAAAATAAATAAAATAAATAAAGAGTAGTTAAAATATAAGCTGTCCATCCCACACTTTTCCATTGTTTAAGAAATGTTATTGCCAGCATTCCTATATTTAAAAGAGTAAGGTAGATGAATAAAAAAGGATAATTGCTTTGTCCTGTACTGATCATCAAAGGAGCAGAGAAACCTCCCAATAATGAAAAGATCATTAATATTTCACTCTTATAATAATAGGAGAGAAGGATAGATCCTAAAGTGATTAAAATTGTAATAATAAAAGCTGTATTCTGAGAAAAGAGATGGTACTCCCGAAAAGCTATGGTTGCTGTAAAGTATAGGACGGCAACACCGCCACCTGTTATAATTGAAGAAAATGTTGCATAGTTTTTTCTAAGAAAATGTCCTATGAGAATAATAGTAGCTCCTGTACAAAATCCTATACCTGCCCTTGCTGTTTCACCAATCCAGTTTTTATCAATGGCATATTTTACAAAGTAACCTATTCCGAGAACTAATGTGAAAATACCAATGATGGTGAGAATATTTTGTTTTAAAAATTCAAATACAGGACTGAGCCAGTCTTTTTGTTCGGGTATTGGAAGTTCTTCATTGTTTCTTTTTTGTTGGAGATTTCTCTCCTGATTTTCATTGGAGGGAACTTGTTCAGAAATTGTAATTTTTTGTGATGAACTTTCTTGTTGTTTTACTGTAGTTTCTGTTGTATTAGGGCTGATTTTAGCATTAAGATCCGAAACTTCTTTTTCAAGTTTTTTAATTTTATTGTTTAAATTATTGAAAATGAGTGCGATGACAACGAGTAATATGATAATAAGAAGTTCATTCATTTTTTAGTTTTTATCAAATATAAGAAATACCATTAAAAAATTAATCCACCACAATACATGTGATGGATTAATGATATAGATAACTAACAATATGTTTTTACTATTCTGATATTTTGTAGATGTAGAATGATGCAACACTGGATCCTAATAATCCTACATCTAAAGCTGTCGATCCTACAAGTCCAAATGAAACTTTATCCCCTGCCTGGAACGAATAAATCGAGTTAAGCGAACTTTCAGAAATTGTTAAGCTTAAAAGGATAAGGTTAGCTCCACTGAATGCACGGCTATCAATGGTAGTTGCTACACCTCCTCTTGTTCTTACGATTCCTACTCCGGGTGAGTTGGCTAATATTGAAGCTTGCAGACCTGTTCCGTAACGGAAGGTAAATCCTATTGCATACACTCCGTCAGAAGGGATGGTATAAGTGTTGTCTGTATCTGAAAATAAACTGCCGGAGCCTATTGTTCTTTCTGCTGCTAAGAAATTAACAGCTCTAAATCCTGAAGGGAAAAGTCCAAGGCTTAAGAGGCTTATTCCAGCTGTTTTTTTAGCTGCGTAGAGGGTCGTATTAGTATTGGCTCCTTTAAATATAATTTGAGGATCAACTGTGAATACCTGATCGCTTCCCATATTAAGGGCAAGAATTTGATAACCCGGTAAAGCTGCGGCAGCTGGGGTGTCACGTACTTTTAGTGTTCCATTAACATCCAAAGTAGCTGAGGGATTTGGAGTGTTAATTCCAACTTGAGAAAACAAAGGTAAAGCTGCACATGCTAAAATAAAGCCGTAGATTTTAGTTTTCATGATCAAAGTTTTTAATTAGTTTCAGATTATAAAGATAGCAAAAATTATGCTTTCTATTATAAATTTTTTATTTTTAATATTAATATTGTGTAATATTTTTAAACATATGTTTATATTTTGCGTTTAATTATCGCATAATATTATTACTGTTTAATAATGTTTAAAATCTTAATATGGCAAATGTAATAAAAAATAATAGTAAATCTCTTTTTATTGAAATATTTTTAATAAAAAAATATTTCAATGTCTTTGTTAGCTTATGTAGTATAATAATTATTCAATATTAAATATTGTTTTATTATTTGTAAGAATAATGTATAAAATGCCCATGTGTAAAGCAAAAAAACACTGCCATGACGGCAGTGTAAGCGATAATGTATATGATGCTAATATTTAACTTTTCGAAAAGAATTTTTTGTAGTTTGCTAAAAGGTCAATTTCAGCGTTGATGGATTCGGGTTCTTTTAGTATGTTTTTGCGAATTACTTCTTCCATAAATTTTGATAAAGAAAAATTAACTAGTAGGTTAATATTCTAATGAAATTTCTAATTAGATATTTTTAAAATATAAAATGAAGATACACTGGAATCCAATACACCTAGATTGAGAAGACCGGCCCCTGTAAGACCAAAGGTAACTTTATCATTTTTTTGTAAGTTATACAATGAATTTAAGGAGGTTTCAGATATTGTTAAACTGAGTATTATGGATAAATTAACACCACTAAAATTACGATTATCTATTAACGTTGCAATATCATTTCTTGTTCTAACAATACCAATACCGGGTGTATTTGCCAGTAAAGATGCTTGTAAGCCTGTACCATAGCGAAATGTATAGCTGATGAGATATATTCCGTCTGATGGGACCTGATAAGAGCTATCCGAATCTGAGAACAATGCAGAGTCACCTGTTATTTTTTCTGCTGTTGTAAAATTAATTGGTCTAAACCCTGATGGGAAAAGTCCTAAATCTAAAAGATTGATTCCACTACTTTTTTTTGCAGAATAAATAGATGGGTTTACAGAATCCGAAAAGTTTATGTTGCTTGTACTTATTTGTGATATTTCCGAGTTGTTTTGATTAAGAAGCAAAAATTGATATCCTGATAATGTATTGGTCTGAGGAGCCTGCCTTATCATAGCATTACCATTTACATCGAGAGTTGCTTTAGGATCATTTGTTGAAATCCCAACTTGTGCATATTTAATTGTAAAAATAAGAACGCAAACTAATAGTAAAGTTTTTTTCATTGAGCTAATTTTAATTTATGCAAAAATACATAATTACTCACTTTTTTTTGAATTATCTCAGTGATTTACTATTAGCTTAAATGTGTCTGATTTTTAGAAATTTTGTAAAAAATATTTATCTTTTTTACAAAACAATTAAATAATGGTTTCATTAATATGTAAATGAAACCATTAAATGTAAAATATTAATATTTTATAAGCGAACGTTTTTTATTGACTGTTATTAGAAATAGGGAAAATGGTGGCTTTTATTTTTGTTTTTTGTTTTTTTTAGGTAATATTTTAACTTTCCAAAAGAAATTCTTTATAGTTTCCTAAAAAATCAACTTCAGCGTTGATGGATTCAAGCTCTTTTAATGCATTTCCGTGAAGTATTTCTTCCCAAGGACCCACAACATTGATGAAGAAGAAATAATTTCCCAGCCCGGTTTTAAGCGTTCTGGATTCAATTTTACTAAGATTCATCTTTCTCCATGCAAACACAGACAATACCTGATGTAGCCCTCCCGGATGATCTTCAGGCATTGTAATCAGCATGCCGGACTTTTCACTTAACGTTTCAAGACTATCGTTCTGATATCTATCCTGATGTTTTGATATAATAATAAATCGGGTATGGTTTTGTTCAAAATCCTGGATGTTGCGATTTACAATCTTTAACCCATATAAATTGGCAGCATATTGATTGGCTACTGCTGCAATTTTCATATCCTTATTCTCCGAAACAAATTTTGCAGCTGCAGCTGTGGAAGAAAAATCCTGTCTTGGAATTCCTTTATAATGAGTATCCAAAGAGTGGAAGCTTTGTGCTAAAGCTTGAGGGTGTGAATATATTCTTTCGATATTTTCTACCTGATTCTCAGGATGGATCATCAGGTGATGTGCGATGGGCATTACCGCTTCAGCTTCAATTTTAATGGAAGGGGTTTTGTATAAATAATCCAGCGTCATAGAAACAGTCCCTTCAATAGAGTTTTCTAAAGGCACTACTGCTTTTACTGCTTCTCCATTTTCCACCGCGTTAAAACAGTCCAGAATACTTGCTTGTGGTAAAAGCTCTTCCTTGGGAAAAAGTTGTGCTGTCGCAAGCTGAGTAAAACTGGCGTGAGGCCCCAAAAATGCAATCTTCATAAATAGTAATATATAAGGTGTTGTTATAATAAAGGTACAAAGGTGCGAATTAAAGTTTAAAGTTCAAGGTTTAAAGTTGTTGATCGCTAGTTATCTGGTCTCATATTTCTAGTCTCTAAAATCTGATCCTGTTGCTTATTTCCAATTCGCCTCAATAAGTTCCATTAAAAAATCCGGACATTTAATGACTTTATTTGTTTTTGCGTCCAGAAAGAAAAGAGTAGTGGAAGCTTCGGTGATTTTAGTATGCTCTTCATTGTAAATTTCATATTCAAATTCAATTCTTACTCCCGGAATTTTTTTGACGTAAGTATGGATTTCCAATTTTTGATCATACAAAGCAGGTCGGATATATTTGATTTTATACTCGGAAACAGGGAGCCAAATTCCTTGGTTTTCAATTTCATCGTATGACATTCCTATGCTTCGGAAGAGCTCAACTCTTCCAATTTCGAAGTACTCGGCATAGTTTCCGTAGTATACATATTTCATGGGATCAGTCTCTCCGTAACGTACTCGTATTGAGTGTGTTGTGTGTATCATTTTAGGTTCTAAATTATGCATACAAATATATTTTTAAATAATCAATACCTGCAATATTTTTTTTTAAAAAGAAAAAATTGGACCTTTGTCTTCCTTCAAAAAAACAGTACTAACAAACAATTAATCGGGGCTAAATATGGATGAAAATTTAATGATGATATGGCAGAGGTGTCTTCAGTTTATGCGTGATAATCTAAACGCAGCTGAGGATAATTCTGATTTAAAAAAGCTTGAAAAATCTTTCGATTTATTGTTTGATAAAGTACAACCATTCTCTTTGGTTGATAACAATTTGACCTTGATGGTTCCTAGTGATTTCTACAAGGAATATATAGAAGATAACTACTTATCACTTCTTTCAGCAGCCCTGAAAAAGAATATTGGAAAAGGAGTGAAATTATGGTACTCAGTAATGGAAAACAGACCAAGCGGACTGGAAAAACCTGTTACCATGAATATGAAAGGGAAGAGTGTTCCTACTCCAAAAGTACAGGAAACAATGCCGCAAGGTTTCTCTTCTAATATTGTAAACCCGTTTGTAGTTCCCGGAATCAAAAAAGTAAATATTGATTCCAATTTGAAGGCTGATTTCTCTTTTGATAATTACGTAGAAGGAGAGAGTAATAAATTTGCTGCTACGGTAGCCAGATCAATTGCAAAAAGGCCTGGAGCAACTGCTTTTAACCCATTGTTTTTATATGGTGGTTATGGAGTTGGAAAAACACACTTAGGGCAGGCTGTTGGTCTTGAAGTAAAGAATCAGTTTCCGGACAAAGTAGTTTTGTATTTATCTTCAGAAAAATTTATCCAGCAGTTTATTTCTGCGGCAAAAGCACATAAACAAACAGAGTTTGCCAATTTCTATCAAATGGTAGATGTATTGATTATCGATGATATTCAGTTCTTATCAGGAAAATCGGCAACTCAGGATAGCTTCTTCCATATCTTTGATCATTTACATCAAAATGGAAAACAAATCATCCTTACTTCAGATAAAGCGCCGGCAGATATTATGGATATTCAGGACAGGATTGTTTCCCGTTTTAAATGGGGACTTTCTGCGGAAATTAAATCTCCGGATTTAACAACTCGTAAAAGAATTATCGAGAATAAATTAAGCAGAGACGGAATTGTTCTTCCAGATGATATGCTTGAGTTCCTTGCTTCTGAGGCTAAAACCAATGTAAGAGAGCTGATCGGAATTATCAACTCTGTAATTGCATACTCTACGATCTATAAGACAGATCTAAGCTTGGAATTGTTGAAAGAAACCATCAACAAGATTGCTGCCAACCAGAAAAAAATCATCAATATCCCTTATATTCAGGATGTGGTATGTGATTATTTTGGAATTAAAAAAGAACAGCTTTTATCAAAAACAAGAAAAAGAGAAATTGCACTTCCAAGACAATTGGCCATGTATTTTTCAAAAGAACTTACCAATGCTACCTTCTCTAAAATTGGAGAAGAAATGGGAGGTAAAGATCACTCTACTGTAATGTATGCTTGCGACACCATCAAAGATGTATCAAAAATTGATAAAGAAGTCAAGAAGTATGTAAAAGACCTTACAGAAAGAATCAAAAGCTAAGAAATAATAGTTTAGTTGAAATAAGAAAAGTGGAGAATAGTTTTTATTCTTCATTTTTTATTTAGTTTTGTTATTAGATCACAATCTACATCGGTGAATAAAAAGGTTTTAATCTTTCAATTTTTAAATAAAAAAATATGAAAATATTGATGGTCTGCTTAGGAAATATATGCAGAAGCTCTTTGGCAGAAGGAATTATGAAGGCGAAGGTTCCAACGGATTTTTTAGTGGATTCTGCGGGTACAATTTCTTTACATGAAGGAGAGCATCCCGATAAAAGAGCCATTAAGGCTGCTGCAAATCATGGTATTGATATTTCCCAACAAAGATCTAGGCCCATCACCACAAAAGACTTCGAAATTTTCGATAAGATTTATTGTATGGATATTGATGTGTTTGAAGATGTGGTTTCCAAATCTAAAAATGAGAAAGAACGTCAGAAGATTTCATTATTTTTAGAAGCTATTGGGGATCATAAAAATGCTGAGGTTCCAGACCCGTATTGGGGTGATATGAAAGACTTTGAAAATGTTTTTCAATTGTTGGATAAAGGTTGTGATGCAATAATAGACCAACTGAAACGATCCAATTCATAATGTATAATCCATAATTTTTATTTTATGCTTTTTTTACTTCCTGCTTATTTATCAGAAAATACGGCTATCACTCATTTTTCTCCTGTTATAAAAGATTATATCATGCAAACTGATTATTTCTTTGTAGAAAATGAAAAAACAGCAAGAAAGGTGATCAAATTTTTTGCTCCTGAAAAAAAACAGGCAGATTTGAAGCTGTTTTTGTTGGATAAATATACAGAGAATGCAGATATTAAGGAGGCTCAACAATTGATGTTGAAAGGACAGGATTTTGGGTTACTTTCAGAAGCTGGGCTACCTTGTATTGCTGATCCTGGGAATTTGATCGTAAAATGGTGTCATGAAAAAGACATTAGGGTTATTCCTATTTCAGGGCCATCTTCCATTATTTTAGCATTAATTTCCAGTGGATTTAATGGACAGGAATTTACTTTTCATGGGTATCTACCGATAGATAAGGGCGAAAAGAAAAAACAAATTCTGCATTTGGAAAACCTTGTTCAGAAAACAGGATATTCACAAATTTTTATGGAAACTCCTTACAGAAATAACCAGCTTTTTGAGGACCTGACGAAGTTTCTGCCTCCCAATACTAAACTTTGTATTGCTGCTAATATCAATGATGCAGAGCATGAATTTATTAAAACAAAAACCATTAAAGACTGGCAAAAACAAAAGCCTGAACTTCATAAAATTCCTGCAGTTTTTGTACTTGGAAAATAATATTTAACCTGAGTTCGGGTTAAGGAAATTAAGATTTAGATTATTGGAAGCTGGAAGAGGGAGGCTGGAAGTTATTTTCAGTCCCATTATCTATAGATGGTTACCATAAATTTAATATCATCATTGTTTAAAAAAGATGAAAATATGGGAAAAACTGTTCTTTATAACCTGAATAACTTACTTCTTCCAGCTCCCAGCTTCCAGCCTGATTAAAATAGAAAATTCTTATCCCGAATTCAGGTTATTTAAATAATTTTTGAGCGCAGGACAATCTTAAAATTTTTTATGGTGAATGAGGTTGTTTTTTACTCCTCTTACTATTTAACAGCTTTTAACGCTAGCTTTGCACCATTCTTGTTTGAATAGGTTTACAATAACAAGTTTAGAAGGTCGTTGAAGATCTTTTCAGATATTGAATTGTTGATAATGCAATAAGAATCCGGGCATCGTAGATGCCCGGATTTTTTATTTAAAAATGAGTTGAAGTTTAAGATATAGGTATTTATTTCTTTTTTCTTGACTTCCATTTTCTCCAAAGAAAGATAAGGAATGGAAAAATTAAAAAGAATGGCCACAGAGAAATAAGACCAAGGAAAAAACTTACAAAGCTGTTCCAGCCTTCTGTAAAAGAATCTATAAAGCGGCTTCCAAAACCAATTTTTGAAGTTGTTGAACTTCTGATTTTTTCTTTGTATAAACTGAGGTTTAAGGTACTGTAATTGACCCTGTCGTTGATGAAACGGAGCCTGCCTTCCGCTACATCAATTTCGTCTTCCAATCCTCGGATTTTCTCCTGTATTTCTAGCATATCCTTTGTCGTGGAGGCATTTTTGAGCATGTCTCGATATTTTTCAAGGTAGATTTTTTTGTTGGCTAGTTTGATGGAAATGTCGGTGTATTCTTCAGTAACATCGTTGGATGAAATATTTTTTGATAGAACAGAACCTACGCCGTCCGAAAAGGAATTGATAAGAGTATCAAAGCTTTTATAAGGGACTCTGATGACCAGATTAAGATTTTCATCCGTGTCTGTATTCCGGAAATCTTCTTTCTGGATATAAGCATTATTGTTCTTTAGAATATCAGTGATCTGATTTTGTGCTTTTTTAAGATCTCCCACCTGAATTCTCATATCACCATCTTTGATGACTTTTCTGGAGATGGTATCTGTTTTATGCTGTGAAACAGAGTTTGAATTTGACTTCTCGTCCGGGAGAAACTTTTCAGAAACTGAACTTGGCGGCGATAGATTGCTAATCTGAACTTTGTCTTCAGAAATCATATCGACCAGGTCCGCTTTAGCTTCATGTTGGGCCGGTCCCGATTGGCTGCAATTGATAAGGATAAGACAGAGTAAAGGTAAAAGAATATTCTTCATAGTTGTTTTTCTATGATACCATCAAAAAGTATGCTTAAAATCTATGAATACTTGATTATTTCAGATGACTGGTAGCTGTGTAAGGCTAGTATCTGATTCCAGTTTTTTTTAGAATAAAACCTAATAACCAAATCGGTCCTATTAACAGAAATTGAAGATCTTTGAGAAAAGAAGGCTTTTTCCCTTCAATTTTATGCCCGATAAACTGGAAGATCCACGTGATAACAAAAACAGCAAGGTAGATGATCCATGATTGTCTACCAAATTGAATATTGGTGAGATATAGAAAGTGTTCCATCAAAAGCATCATAAAGACCATAATAATACTCATTCGTAACGAAAGCCGTAAATAAAAAAAGGTGATCAATACAATGGTAATAAGACTTACCATACTGATGCATCCGAAGTAAGAAATACAGAGGTGTGGTGCCGGAATCAGGGATACAAAACCGAGAATCGTCCAGAAAATTAAAGGCACACAAATCCAGTGGATGAATTTGTTGGTTGCGTTTCTATGACTTTTACTATATTCCGCAAATAATAAATCAACCTTTCTCATATCATAAGGATTAGGTAAATGCTAAAATAATAAAATTTTGTAATCACTGGTAAGTTTGCTTACATTTGTGTTATGTCTGCCTTAGAAAAATTCGGAGTTGAAATTTTTACACAACATAATATTTTTGAGCGAATTGCCGTCGGTAAACCGTTTCGACCGGATAATCCGGCGTTTATTTTTATTAAATCCGGAACCTTAAAGCTGAGGCAGCACTTCAGTGATTTGGAAATCTCTGCCAATATGTTTATGGTAACTGACCCACAGACTATTTATGAAGTAGTGGGAGTGAGTGACGATTTTCAATCCAGAATGGTTTCTTATAAAAGAGAATTTATCTCGGCTTTATCTTTGAAGTTTAATCGGCTGATCACTTATCGTTATTTCAGACAGCAAATGAATAAAGGAGTTCCTTTTCCTGAAAATGAAATGGAAGTGGTTTGGAAAAGCGTCAATTTTCTGAAGTATATTCTTGATTCCGAAACGGAAATGTTGTACAAAAAAGAAATGGTGGAACATCTTTTCTCTGTTTTTTGCTATCAAATGGCGGGGATTATTTCTAAAGAAGATAACAATTCCATGAACCAAATGTCCAGACAGGAAGAAATCGTTTTTGTGTTTCTTACTGATCTTTCTGAATATCATCTTACGGAAAGAACGGTCGAGTTTTATGCCGAGCGACAATCGATTACAACCAGACATCTTTCATCTGTTGTGAAATCGATTACGGGAAAATCTGCCAGCCAGATTATTGCTTTAATCGTCATCAATGAAGCGAAAGTGCTTTTAAACTCTTCTAATAAACCTGTTTCTGAGATTTCATCTATCCTTGGATTCAGTGATCAGTACTCGTTTTCTCATTTTTTTAAAAAGTATCTCGAAGTAAGTCCCAGACAATACAGACGTCAGTTTGAAAATTAAAATCTTACATTTGAACATCTTTTTCCAAAAATCAAACATTTGATTGATTTTGTTGTTGGCCTAACTTTGCATCTGTAAAACAAGGTAAAATGACAAAGAAAATAAAAACAGCACTATCTATTCTGATAGCGGCTTTCCCTGCGCTGTTTTTTTCGCAACAAATCAAACAGATGACCGCAGGTGAGGTTGCCGAATTAGCAGTCCGAAATCATCAGCAGTTAAAAGTTTCAGCTCAAAATATTGATATTGCGAAACAGAACACCAATATTACCAAGCTTCAAAAGCTACCTACCATTACGGCTTCTACAAGTCAGTTTTATTTGGGAGATGCACTAGCTATTGATAAAGATTTTTCAAATTCTACGAAAATTCCTATGCCTCATTATGGAAGTTCTTATGCTGTACAGGCTACTCAACTGATCTTTAAGGGAGGATTAGTAAATAAGTCTATTGAAATGGCAGGACTTCGTGAACAGCTTTCTGAACTGGATTTGGAGAAAAACAAACAGGATGTGAAATTTTTGGTAATTTCAAACTATCTGGATGTATATAAAATCATGAATCAGGAAGAGGTGTTTCAAAATAATAAAAAACTGGCTCAGGAACGTCTTAAAAATATTCAGAAATTTTATCAGCAAGGAATGGTTACCAGAAACGAAGTGATTCGTGGTGAACTGGCGATCAAAAACCTGGATCAGGGTATCCTGACACTTACGAACAATAAAAAAATCCTTAATTATAATTTAAACATTGCTCTAGGTTTATCATCTGATACGGAAATTGTTCCGACAGAAAGTTTAGAGAATAAGGATGCAGGGATTGGGATGGATTATTATAGCAATCTTGCCCATGACAGCAATCCAATTCTGAAATCAGCAAAGAAAAATATAGATGTAGCGGATAAGAACATCGAAATTATCAAGACCGATAATATGCCTACTGTAGCAGGATTCGGTGGATATACTTTACAAAGGCCAATTACTACCAGAACTCCTGTTTTAGATATGTATTCAGGAGGATGGCAAACAGGGGTCTCTCTTAGTTACAATATAGATAACCTGTATAAGACCAAAGAGAAGGTAAAATTGGGGGAAATGCAAAAATCTCAGGCCAATGACGCCATGACTTTGGTACAGCAGAATATTGATATGGGAGTAAATGCAGCGTATACCAAATACCAGGAAGCTATCCAACAGGCAGAGATACTGAATGATTCCAAAAGACTTGCCGAAGAAAACTATAAAATTACGGAAGCCAAATATCTGAATCAATTGGCAGTACAAGCGGAGATGATTGATGCACAAAACCAGAAACTACAATCAGAACTGGATTATGCCAATGCGGAAATCAATGTTTTATATCAATATTATAACCTTTTGAAGTCTACAGGAACACTTTAATTTTTTTAAACTGAAAATCAACACAATGGAAAACAAGGAACAAACCACTCAAAATACAACACAAACTCCGGTAAGACCAAGCGGAGAAGGGAAAAAGAAGCAAAATAAAAAAAATAAAATCAGAGCGATCATTTCCAATATCATCGTTTTTCTGGTGATAGGTTTCGGATTATTTTGGTTGATCCGTGAATATTTCCACATCGGAAACAAAACATATACGGAGGCAGCTCAGGTAGAAGAATTTATCAATCCGATCAATACAAGGGTCTCTGCTTATATTAAAGATATTAAGTTTATTGAACACCAAAAGGTAAAAAAAGGAGACACATTGGTGATTCTTGATAACCGTGAAATCCTTACTCAATTGGGACAGGCTGAAGCGGCTTATCAAAATGCAATCGCTCAGAAAACAGCGACAGGTTCTTCTGTGAATACGGTTTCCAATAACATCAACGTAATGCAGTCTAATATTGCCGGAGCCAAAGCTAGATTGTGGAATGCGGAACAGAATTTAAACAGATATAAAAACCTTTTGGCTGCTGAAGCGGTTACCAGACAACAATACGATCAGGTAAAAACTGAATATGATGCTCAAAAAGCGGCTTACGAAACATTAGTCAATCAAAAACAGTCGGCAAATCTTTCCACTACAGAGGTAAAAAGCAGATTAGGAATCAATGATGCGGAAATTAAAAGAACAAAATCTGCATTGGATATGGCAAAGATTAATCTTTCGTATACCGTTATTACAGCGCCTTATGATGGGGTGATGGGAAGAAGAACAATCTCTGAGGGGCAATTGATTCAACCGGGACAACAAGTGGCTACCATTGTTTTAAATGGACAAAAATGGGTTACAGCCAATTTCCTTGAAAGTCAGATGCCAAATATTAAAATAGGAGAGAAGATCACAATGAGCGCAGATGCTTTAGGAGGGCAAAAATTTGAAGGAGTAGTAACAGCAGTGTCTGCAGCTACCGGATCAAAATATTCAAGTGTGCCAACAGATAATTCTACCGGAAACTTTATCAAAGTCCAGCAAAGAATTCCTGTAAGAATCGAATTTACAGCTTCCAATAAAAAAGAAGATCTGGATAAGTTGAGCGCAGGGATGAATATGAATGTGAATATCAATAAAGACTAAAAGATGGAAGATATCAGATTCCAGGCATAATGCAATGGAACATTAAGATTGAATATTGAAAGTCTGTCATCTGATATCTGAAATCTATTATCTAAAAAATATGTACAATAAAGGATTATATAACGACTGGGTACCAAAACCCATACAACTTCTGCTGATCGTATTACTGCTTGCGGTGGTAATGCCTCTCGGTGGGGTGTATACCGGAAATATCAGTTCTCTGGTGAGTGGTTCCGGTGCGTTGACAGAATATTTTATGTGGGCTAATTATGCCACCACAATTGGGATGGGGGCATGTATGCCAGTTGTTCTCAGAATGAAAATGCGATTCAAAGTAAGGGATAAGATGGTAACTTTGTTGATTCTTTTAGGTCTGTTGAGTTATATTAATGCAACCACCTTGGAACCGATGGTCTTTGTATTTACCTCTCTGATGATTGGTTTTATGAAAATGATGGTAACCATAGAGTTGTTCCTGCCGTTGATGGTAATGATCGGTAACCGAGGAATATTTTATGGCGGATTCTATACATTTGTTTTAGTTATGAATCAGGTTGCCGCTTATTATGCCGCTAAATTTTCCTTACTATATAATTGGCAGCAGTTTTATATACTGACATCCGTTTTATGTTTTGCATTGGCCTTGATTCACTGGATTTTTATGCATAATAAATACTTTGCCTTGAAGGTTCCTTTGCATTATATAGATTGGTTAAGCATTTTGTTGTTTATCTCTACCTTTATGTTTTCTGCTTATGTTTATGCTTTCGGAAGACAACAGGATTGGTTGAACTCAAAAAATATTATTAATGCCAGTATTGCAGCGTTTGTGAGTTTTGCGTTGCTGAGTATTCGCCAGCTTACTTTAAAACGACCTTATTTATCATTTAAAATCTTTACAAAGAATAATGTACAACATGGCTTGTTTATGTTATTCTGGCTGGGAATGTTTTTAGGAACAGCTTCTATTCAGAATACTTTTGCTGTAGGTGTTTTGGGATATGATCAATTGACAAATGCAGGGCTTAGTATGTTAATGATTCCCGGAATTATTCTTGCCGGAATTATTGCCATATACTGGTTTAAAAAAGAAAAACCATTGAAAATGTATATTTTTTCAGGGTTTGCAAGTATGATGGGCTATGCAATTATCATGTATTTTTCCATGGTGTTGGAGTTCAATTATGACAACTGGTATTTGCCTATGATCTTAAAAGGGTATGGGACGTGTTCATTGTTTATTTCCGTGTGGTTTTATACGTTGGATAAACTTGAAATGGATGAGATGCTTGCTGCTATTGGTCTTATTTTGGTGTGGAGAACCTTTCTGGCTGTGGGGATTTTTTCAACTTTGTATGCCTGGTTTCAATATAGATTTCAGATTGTAGCTGTTGGCGATCTCGCTGTTTATATGGATGGGATGACGGTCACCCCTCAGAATGTGGCAGGAAATATGAAATTAATACAATTAAATGCTATTATTATCGCTACTAAAAAGATTTTCGGATATATTATTTTGGTTGGGTTCGGAGTATTGTTGTATGTAATTACCCATCATTTTGGAGCAAAACGTTTCCAATATTTCAGATTTGTGAGAGTTCTTGGAGGGAAATCTGTGATTGCAAGAAGAAGACTTCGCGAACGAAAAAAATTATTAGAAGATATCAAAGACGCGGCAGGACCTGCTGTATAAAAATAAACCTTGTTTTTCATTTGTAAAATCCCGGACCTTTATTGGCTGCTGGGATTTTACGTTTTTATAGGAATGCTGCGGTAAAACTAAACCAATTTTGATTTTTAACCTCCATCATTAAACTTTGAACATTAAACATTGAACATTAAACCCTGAAGCAGTATCTTTGCACTTTTGATAACAACTATGAAAGATTTAATGGGCAGAGCGATCTGGGATTATTATCACAATGAAAATCCTGAAGATTTGCAAACTGAAACATCAATTTCTGAACTGGATGAACTTCCGGTGGATTATTTATTCAGAGATTTTGAAGAAATGAATGCTATTGAACAGAAAGCTCTGGAATTATCCAAAGGAAAAGTTTTGGACATAGGGGCTGGTGCTGGTTCACATGCTTTGTATCTTCAAAATGAAGTTAATCTTGAGGTGACGGCACTGGATATTTCTCCGAAATCTATTGAAATTTGCCAATTAAGAGGGATTAAAAAAGCTGTCTGTAAAAATATTCTTGATTTTTCAGGCGAGACTTTCGATACTATTTTATTGCTGATGAATGGAACCGGGATCTTTGAAGGTTTATATAAAATTGATACTTACCTTCAAAAATTAGGAACGTTACTGAATGAAGATGGTCAGATTCTGATTGACAGTACAGATATTCTTTATATGTTTGATCGGGATAAAGATGGAGGAGTATATATACCTGCCGGAGGATATTATGGTGAACTAGATTATGTTGTTCATTACAAAGGAGAATCTGAAGAACCAATTACATGGTTATACCTTGATTTTAATACCTTGAAAAATGCAGCTGAGAATAATGGGTTTACAATAGAAAAAATTTTGCAGAGCGAAGATTCTTATTTAGCAAAATTAACCAAAAACTAACCTTATACATGTCATTGCGAGCTGAAAGCGAAGCAATCTCATCAATTACCCATATGTTGTCATTCTGTAAGTCGGGATGACAATTTTTGTTTTGTATTTCTTTCTCGCTCAGATAGAACTATGCCGCCAATAATTCTAAATTTTACGAAACAGAATACAGTAACTCAAAGATGATACAAAATAATTGTAGCATGATGTCAATCATTATTTTTGCATTTTTACATTAGATTTGCACTTTGTTTTTCCCAATAACAAGCATAGTTTAATTTGAGTTTTTAAATGAAATACTTATTAAATACTACAGATTTTAATTGAATGTATATCAGAAATATGGCTATTTTCTAAAAATAAAATCTCATCAGAAATGTCTTTTATATCTTCCAATTGATGACTGATTATTAAGATTATTTTTTTGGATTTCAGTTTTTGTATCAAGCTATAAATAAATACTTTGTTTTCTTTATCCAGGGAAGAAGTAGGTTCGTCTAAGATTAAAAATTGTGGATCATGATATAAAGCCCTCATCCAACCTAATAATTGTTTTTGCCCTCCAGATAAATTAATACCTTCTTCTCCTACTAATGTTAGAAAACCTTGGGGTAAAGAATTAATAAACTTATCAAAGCCTAGTATAATCAATTTCTGTAATTTTTTTTCGTCCACCTGATCATCAAGAGTAATATTGTCCAAAATATTTCCATTGAATAACTGAATACTTTGTGGTACGGAGCCTGTTAGATTTCTCCAGTCATCCAAAGAAATATTGTTTAGGGTAGTATTTTTGTTAATGATAATTTCTCCGTTTTCAGGCAGGTAATTTTTTTGCAGTATTTCTGTTAAAGTTGTCTTACCACTTCCACTTTCCCCTAAAAGGCAAGTGATGTTCCCTTTCTGTAGAGAAAAAGATACTTGATTAAGCAACCTGCTTCTTCCATTAAACCTGAAATCTATATTTCTAATATCAATAGATGTAATGTTTCCTATTTTTATGCCGTCTGTTTTTTCCTTTTCCAACGAAGAATATTCAAACATCCTGTCAAAAGCTACTTTGGCTTCCTGTATAGGAATGCTTACCAAAGCCAGATTGGTCACGGAAGAAAGCAATGATCCGGAAATTCCTATGATTGCCATAAGTTCCCCGGTTTTTATTTCATTGTTTAAAACATTATAAGAAGAAAAACCGAGAATAAGCAGAAGAAAAACCACAACAGCTAAACCAGAATATAAAGATATGGTGAGATTCAGCTTCCCAAGTTCAAAAATTCTGGATTGGAAAAAGCTAAAAATATTTTTGTTCCTGTCAATAAACAATGGTTGTTTTGAAAACCCTTTAATAACATCTATTCCTCTTATACTGTCAATATAATTGGCTTCATTGGCACTATAAGCATGCATTACACTTCTTTGAGCTTCTACAATTTTTTTATTAAAACGAAAGATAAGGAGGAAAATTACCGGGGAAATGACTATACAAATTATGGCTAATTTCCAAAAGTAAAAGAAAAGAAACCCTATTGCCATAAGAACGCTTAAAGCATCTACGATGGAGTTTGTAATGAGTTGCTTAATAACGGTTTGTATTCTTTGAGTGTCATTCAATCTGGCCACAAAATCTCCGATCTTTCGGCTGTCAAAAAATATTTTTGGAAGATGGAGCAATGATGAATAGAATTTTTTATTGATCCTTTCGTTAAATGCTTTTGTTTGTCTAATAATATAAAGTTCTCTAATTGACTGGATAATTACTCTTGCAATAAGTAAAAATCCGAGAAATGATTTGCTTAGCAATAAAAGGGATATTTTTTTTTTCGGTAAAATATCATCTATGAGTTTTTGAGAAAAAACAGACATTGACATGCCCAATAAACTAAAAATTACTCCTAAAAATATTATAGTGAAAATAGCTTCCTGATCTTCTTTGATAAGATCTTTTAACCACTTTCTTTTTTCTAAGTTTGTTTGATTTGTTTTTTGAAATGTCGCATTAGGTTTTAAAGTTAGGCAAGTTTTAGACTGCCAGACTTCCTCCAAATATTCTTTTGTCCAATATTCTAAACCTTTGGCTGGATCTCCGATAAGAAACTGATGATTTCCATTAAAATGGTAAGAATAGCATATAACATAATGTTCAAATTTTTTATCTATAATAACGTGTAAAATTATAGGTTCCCCATGCTTTATGAGTGCATCTATATCTGCTTCGCAACCTTCGGCATCGAAACCAATGGCTTGGGCACACTGGAATAAACCAAGAAGTGTAGTTCCTGTTTTGCTTGTTCCACTTTTTTCGCGGAGTGTTTCCAATGAAATATTTCCATCATAGTATCGAGCTAAAGATTGTAAACATCCCACACCACAATCTGTCAAATCCTTTTGAAGCGAAAATGTATTTTGTATCAGCTTATTTATTTTCATCAGCAGTGTTTATTAATTTGTTCAGCTTTATAGCTCCGGAATTTCTTCTTATAAGATTGTTGTTTTTGTCATATACTAGGAAATATGGGATACTATTCATTGCTAATTTTTGATAAAGTATTGCCTTTTCATCATGGCACCAAATGATATTCTTTTGGTTGCTCAAATTATATTGTTGTGCAAATTCTTTAATCTCATTCAGAGACTCACTAGCCACCCAAATCCATTGGATGTTTTTATAATCCGGATAACTTTTGGATAATTCTTCTGTTTCTGCCTGGCAAAAATGACAACTGGGACTGAAGTAAACCAATATTTTAATTTTATTATTGTCTAAATTAGTAGAAGTGAAAAGTGTTCCACCAATGGTAGTAAGACTAAGTGAAGGAACCTTCTTCAAAGCTTCTATTTTTTCTTTCTTTTTCTGAAAGTTTAAAAATAGATAGGTTATTATTCCGACTAATGTGATAGAAATAAGAATAGCTAATATTTTTAATTTTTTTTTATTTTTCATTCTAATATTGTGCATTTAAAATAAAAAATGAAACTATACCCACCCAAAATAATAATCCAACTCCATAGGTAATAGTAGTTAAGGCTAACGATTTCGGAAAACTGATCTTATTTTCTGAAAGTTCCCAGATTCCCCAGGCGAGAATTCCCCAGTAAAACAACTCAAACAAGTTGACTAATTGTAAAGGGTACGCCAGCCACTTTTCTGTGGAAATGAAATCCCGTAAATTAAGCAGAGAAATGGGATAATAAGTTTGTAAGGTTTCCATTGAATAATCCGTATCTATCCAATAGAAATTGACAAATTTGTAAAATCCTGCAATAACAAATACAGACTCTGCTATTAAAGTAAGAAAAATAAGATTTGAGAATTTAATATTGTCCAAGCCCGGTAAATCTAAAAGCTTAATAAAATTGAGACAGAAAGCGACTAATAAAACCTTAATTCCTATAAGTAATGGTGTTATAGCATAGTTTACCCACCACCATTTTTTTTGACTTTCTATATAGTTTTGTACTACTTCACTGGGATAGTCTTTGGCAAGGAAATCTATGATTTTAGAACTGGTGGTAATAAAAGTTTTGTCTAAATAAGCCAGTAAAAAATAGCATAAGACGATGCTTATGAAAAATATTAAGTTTTTCATTTGTGTAAAAAATAAGTTGATATTAAGAAAACAGAAGATAAGTTGTCTTATTGAGAATAATTTATTCTGTTTTTTGATAAGATTTTTGCTTAAAAAAAATAAAGCTTAAATTGCTTTTATACTTGTTTAAAAAATCTATGCGAAAATATTATGTGAAAATAATAAGAGATATGTAGAAAAGATAATGTTACAACGGTATTGAAATTATCCTTTATAAAAGCCATAAAAACAAAAATTAAAAATATCAGAAAGTAGCTAATAAAATTAATTCCCTTCATTTGTAGAAAACAGAAGAAAATATCTGCCAAAAATGATTTTTGTTTTTAATCTTTTCTATAAAATTCGTCCTACTTTAATCTTAAAACTAGGAGGATATTCCTCCTAGTTAAATTTTAATTATACAGCTTTTTTACTGCTGAAGCATTAGTTTTATATTTTTCAAATTTTATCATTATCATTTCTTCTAGTTAATACTTCTATTAAAATTACCAGAAAAAATAATACAACACCTATTATCTTTTCAATAGAATAAAATTTCATTTCAAAGAAAAAGTACTTAAATATCAAATAGATAATTACGATTAATAAAATAAAATTTGAGAATGTTTTGTATTTTGTTTCTTTAATAATTTTATTCATAATAACTAAAATTTATATTCGTAATAAAAATTGACATGATATAAAAACATGCATTAAACTAATTAATCTTTGTGACATTCATTTTGAAAGAACATTGCTCCTGCTGCCGCTGTTAAATACCATTGACCTGACGCAATACTTGCGCCAATAGCTGCTGCATTTAAAGCACAAGACCATCGAAATTCTCCACCTTGCAAATTTTCCATTTGCGAAACATTTAATTTTTTCATTTTGTTAAGATTTTAAATTTAGTAATTTTTTTTGTCATATACCCCCTGACATGGGATTTTGCCGATCAGCTTTATTTATACTTTTCATACTGCGCATTATGAAAAGAAAAAATACTTGTGTTTTTAGCTGAGTCAAACTTAGATAAGAATTCAACGAAAAAAAAACAATAGATATCAGGATTTATAAATTCTGCTTATGAATTTATAAATATTTAAAATGTAATTGATTTATTTTCAGTGAAATAAAATGGAATTAACTGAATCGGGTGATGTGCTAAGTAATCATTGAATTTTCAATTTCTTTGATGTAAATAGAAGGAGTAGTTCCTGTTTTCTTCTTAAATGCAACAGCAAATGCCTGGACATTATTATACCCAATTTCTTCCGCAATAGCCGGTAATTTATAAGATCGAAATTTTTTATCCTTTACAAGTCTTTCCAAAACATAATCAATACGTAGATCATTAAGATAGGAATTGAAATTTTTTTCTTTATGATTATTAACCGTTTCGGATAAATAAGCTGTGTTGGTTTTTATTTTCTTTGCCAGGTTGGCTAATGTAATCCCATTTTTTAAAAAGAGTTGTTTGCTTTCAAAAGCTTCTAATTCTTTTAGAATAAATGCAGTAACATCTTCAGGAACCGTTTTAATGGTTTTATTTTCCATTTCTGCCTGCTCTTGTATTGGGAGTTCAGGAACTTCTTTTTTACGATCTGTTGATTCAAAATTTCTTTTTTCAATACTTTGAATTAGTTCCTGAGCTATTTTGCGGTGTTCTTTTGCTGTTTTTTTGGCTTTAAAATAAAGATATACTATCAATAATAGTACTACCGATAATATACCAATAGAAGTATATAAAACTAATTTTCTGTTTTTTAAATCCTGTATAATATCTTCCTTCTCTTGCAAAAGGTTAGGGGTATCATATTTCTTAGGGAGTTCTGTAGCTAAGTATTCAAATTGCTCATCTAATTTTTTATCTACTTTTAGAAAGCGATCAATATAATACAATTGTTTTTCTTTATTATTTTTTTCTTTGTAGTAATCAATAATATAGGTGTAAACTTCTCGAAGTTCAGGAAATGTAATGTCGGTTTTTTGTATATTAGAATCTAATTTGATAAAGTTTTCTACAGCTTTTTCTTTATTTTTTAATCCGTCGTAAGATTTACCTAAATAATAAAGAACATAATTGATATTGCTATTTTCATCAGAATTAGTAAAATAACGATAGACATTTGATAGTTTTGTAATTGCAGTGTTATATTTCTTTAACTTTAGGTCATAAACTCCAGATAGATAAGAGTATAAGTTAGAGTTATATTTATTTTTGTTGGTGAAAGCATATTCTTGCCCTTCTTTAATTAGTATATTAGCAGAGTCTAATTTATTCATATAAATATAGCAGCTTATAAGTGCTATACGCATTTGATTATGTTGATAATCATCTGTTATATTGTTTCTGTTATATACATAATACCTAAAAATCTTTGCTGCTTCTGCATTTTTACCTATATAGCTGTTGATATAGGCAATATTCATATTGGCATAGGCGGTTTGTTTTTCGTCGTTTTGCTCTTTAGCATATTTTAGTCCCAGAATATAATTATCCAGGGCTAATTTCAAATTATCGTTCTTGTAATATAGATTACCTTTTATAAGATAGGTTCTGGCAGGGTATAAATTACCTTTTATATTTTTTGTAATTATAGTTAGACTATCAGTATATTTTATGGCTGTAGAGAAATCCTTATTAAAATGCATAAGGTTATAGCCTTCTGCTATTTCGATCGAATTTTTTTCTTTTTTAGCTTTTTGAAGATAATATTTAGCTATGTGTTCAGATTGTGGAATTTTAATATGATCATAATAATCGTAAAACTTATTTTTAAGCTCTGAATATTTAAGCTCAGATAAACTATCAATTTTATGTTTTTGGGCATTCGCTAAATTGCTGAATAAAACTATTATAATTATGGATATTAATTTCATCATTTTATAAATACTCAGCAAATTTACATTTTTATTTATCAAATTGAATTTAATAAGAAAATTAATATAAATTGTTTTAACTTACTGTATGTTAGTTTGTTGGTGTAATTTTGATTATTATGTATTTATAAATTCATAGAGTGTTTTTATTGCATTTTAAAAAAATATTATTTCTTTTGCTATTGAATTTTTAATATAATTGTATAATGAAAAAGAATATTAAATCAGAAAAGAAATTGTCGTTAAAAAAATTACAAATAATGAAAATTAACGAAATGAAAACAATTAGTGGAGGAGGAAATAATCAGCTTATAAATGATGGAAGTGATGAGCCAATAACATTAATACCTCAAAATACTGTATCAGTGAGAAACTAAGAAATGAAGCAATTAATATTTATCATTATTAGTATTTTTTACGTGCTCCCTGTGAATGCTCAAAAAAATAATCCAGCACCATCTATCCCTATCAAAGAAGAGTATTTTGGGACTCAGATAGTAGATGAGTACAGAAATTTGGAGAACTTAGAAGACTCTTCAACAAAAGAATGGATGAAGACTCAAACAGATTATACTAACTCTCTCCTTAACCAGATTCCTAAAAGAAAATTTTATTTAGAAAAAAGGCTGGAGTTTGATACAAGACAGGGATATTCTGTATCGAATTTAAATATAACTAATAATGATAAATATTTCTATTTAAAGAAAAAGGGAAATGAAAAAGTAGCAAAACTCTATTATAGAGAGGGATTTTTAGGAAAAGAAGAGTTGCTTTATGACCCTACTAATTATAAAAACAATGAACAAAATCATGAATTTGTAATTAATTATATTAGCCCGAATTCAGTTGGAGATAGGGTAGCCATTGCAATGGTTGAAAAAGGAAAAGAGTTGGCAGACGTTATTATTATGGATGTGAAGAACAAATATATTCATCCTGAATTAATAACCAATACAATGCCCGCAAATGTAGGAGGGATAAAGTGGTTGAATGATAATTTACGTTTTTTCTATACTTACTTTCCGGTAAATAATCCTAAATCTCAGGATTTCTATAAAAATACACAAGTTATTTTATACAAAATAGGGACAAACCCAAAAGAGTTGACAGATATTTTTTCTGCTAAAAATAATCCAGATCTAAAACTAGATGAAAAAAAGCCCCCTATTATTTTAGATTCTAATGATCAATATTATGTAGGAATGTTACTTGATAATAATTATTACAGGCAAACATTTATAATTCCTAAACAAGATTTATTGGAAGATAAAAAAACATGGAAACCTCTCTATACTAAAGAAGATAAAGTTAGATCTTTACAGCTGGTAGATAATGATTTGTATTTTTTATCTCAGTATAACACTCAAAATTACACACTTTGCAAAACTAATATAATAGCTCCAAATTTTAAAAAGCCTGAAATTCTTATTCCGGAAAGAAATGATGAGGTGATAGGGCAATATAGATTCACTAAAGATGGTATTTATTACACAACTACAAAAAACGGAGTTGAAGCGAAATTATACTTATATAAAGAGGGAAAAAGCATTCCTATCAAACTACCTTTCCCTTCAGGAAATATAAATTTACAAGCAAAAGGGAAAGATTTTTCAGACATCTGGATAAGCTGTTCCGGATGGGCGAATGAAGAACAGCGTTTTAAATATAATTTAAATACAAATTCTTTTCTTGCTGAAAATATAACTCCAATTACAGAATATCCGGAATTTAAAGATATAGTGGTTGAAGAAGTTATTGTAAAGGCAAAAGATGGAGAAGAAATACCATTATCTCTGATCTACAATAAAAATATAAAGCGGAATGGGAGTAATCCAATGTTAATTGATTCATATGGAGCATATGGATATTCACGAAGTCCGTTCTTTTCTCGTATTTATCTATTATGGGTAAATCAAGGAGGAGTAATGGGAATAGCCCATGTAAGAGGAGGAGGAGAGAAAGGTGAGAAATGGCGTTTGGGAGGCTACAAAGAAACAAAACCTAATTCTTGGAAAGATTTAATTGACTGTACAGAATATTTGATAAATAAAAAAATTACTTCAAAAGAAAAAATAGCAATTTGGGGAGCAAGTGCAGGAGGAATTACAGTAGGTAGGGCAATGACGGAAAGACCAGATTTATTTAAAGCTGCAATTTTGGAAGTGCCAACTACCAATACATTAAGAGATGTACTTGCCATTGGAAGTAATACAGATGAATATGGAACATTAAAAGATTCTAAAGAATTTAAGGCTTTATTGGAGATGGATGCCTATAATCATATTAAAAAAGGAACAAAATACCCTGCTACATTCATAACAGGTGGTATAAATGACCCAAGGGTACCAACCTGGGAGCCTGTAAAATTTGCTGCTAAGTTGATGGCTGATGATGCTTCAAAAAATCAGATATTACTTCAAATAGATTATGAAGGAGGGCATGGGAGTAATACAACTGTTGCCCATGGACATGCAAACCTATCAGATATTTTTGCTTTTGCGTTCTGGCAACTTGGACATCCTGATTACCAACCAAAACAAAGCACAAAAAAATAATGTCACGTTTTCCTTATCAATTCTTTAATGAGTATGTTGTACGTACTCCTTTATTTTCATGCAAAAAATTTCAGGACCAATTGGGAGGATCCGATATTTCTGATGCTGCATTAAAACAAATTTGTAGTGATTCCGTTTTCTTGGAGGCAATTTATCTGGCTTCACCAGCTTTGCATAGAGAGATTAATAAATGGATTGATTCGAAAAAAGAGTTTTCCAAAAAAGAAGATCAAAAACTAAAGCAAACCATCTTAAAATATTATAGTCGGATAAGTACACGATGTACTCCATTCGGCTTATTTTCATCGGTTGGATTGGGATGTTTCGACTCTGCTCAGCATGACAAATCAATAATTAGCAGCCTACAGTCTGTAACTAACAACAAAATTCGGGATACCAGATTGGATATGTACTTTCTTGTTTCCTTAGTCCAACATTTTGTGCAACAACCGGAAATAAGAAACAAACTTTTATTTTGCCCTAATAACAGTATTTATAAAGTAGGAAGCAGGATCCGCTATATAGAATACCAGTATACCCATGGAAAAAGGGAATATATTATTTCTTTAGCCCCACTTTCTGAGGAATTACAGCAAATATTGGATTTTTCAAAGGAAGGAAAAACGATACAGCAAATTGTAGAAATTTTGATTGATGAAGAAATCACACAAGACGAAGCCATAGAATTTGTGGAAGAGCTCATCAATAATCAGGTATTGGTAAGTGAATTAGAGCCTAGCGTTTCAGGAAACGATTTCTTGGATACTATTATTACTATTTTAGGCAGAAGAGAAATAAAAAGCGAAGCCGAAATTTTAATTTTAATAAAAAATAAACTGAATGAATTGGACCAAAACATTAGTAATCCAATCTCCAGGTATGTTGAAATCGAAAAATTAATAAAGTCCTTTGCAATAGATTATGAACCAAAGTATCTCTTCCAGACTGATCTTTATAATAAATCTTTGGTTTATTTGCCACTTGAATGGAAAAGACATTTAAAAAAGGGAATAAGCCTTTTAAACAAAATCACTTTGAATCAAAGGGAAAGTGAGTTTTCAAAATTTAAAAAGGCTTTTAGCGAAAGATTTGAAGCACAGGAATTACCATTGCTATATGTTCTCGATAGAGAGGTTGGTATTGGCTATAAACAAAATGTTTCTGCAAAAGGTATTCATCCTTATTTAGAAGATTTACCACTTCCGGTTTCACAAAAGAATCAAAACAAGAATATTGAACTTACTTCTGTTCATCAAATTCTTAATGAAAAAGTGCAGGAAGCTTTATTGGATAATCAATACAGTATTAAATTATCTGACGAAGATTTTAAAGATCTTGAAGAGAAATGGAATAATTTACCGGATACGATTTCCTTAATGACAGAAATAATTTCGGATAATAATCAGGAAAAATTATTCCTTAATAGCAGCACCGGAAGTAGTGCAGCTAACCTTTTGGGGCGATTTTGTTCAGAAAAATCGGAAGTTCATAATCTGACAAAAATTATTACGCAAAAAGAACAAGAACTCAATTCTGAAGAGATTTTGGCAGAGATAATTCATTTACCTGAAGCAAGAATAGGAAATGTAATCAGAAGACCGACTTTGAGGCAATTTGAAATCCCTTATTTAGCTCAATCACTTTTGCCTACCGAAAATCAAATCCCTGTAGAGGATTTGTATATTTCCTTAAGAAATGACAGGATTGTTTTGCGTTCAAAAAAGCTGAACAAAGAAATAAAGCCTTACCTTACAAATGCTCATAATTATTATACAAATACTCTCCCCGTTTATCATTTTTTGTGTGATCTATATTCTCAAGATACCAGATCTGGGCTTTATTTTAGTTGGGGTGGATTAGAGCATATTTATGCATTTCTGCCAAGAGTAGAATATGATACTATTATTCTTTCAAAAGCTAGGTGGAAGATTCTTGAAAAAGATATTTCTTCTTTGGATTTACTAAATTCAGACAAAGAGGATTTTTTACTAAAACTAAGAAATTGGAGAAACAAAAGAAAAATCCCTGTATGGGTTCAATGGGTAAAGTTTGATAATACTTTAACCATGAATCTGGAGAATTATGATATGGCTGGACTTTTTATTCAAGCTGTAAAAAATGAAAAATCAATCATTATAGAAGAGTTCTTCTGTAATGAAAATGATGATTTTAAACGTGAATTTATCTTCCCAATGCATAAAGTAAAATCTTAATGATGGTAAAAAGAAAATTGAGTCTGGGAAGTGAATGGCTTTACCTTAAAATCTATACAGGTGTAAAGACTGCTGATCTTATTTTAGAAGAAGGAGTACAACCTTTGATAGAATTTTTTCAAGAAAATGGTTTTATTTTAAAATGGTTTTTTATTCGTTACTATGATCCTAAACCTCATTTGAGGATAAGGTTTAGGCTAAATAATACTTGCGATTATAGCAAAATATTCGATAGGATTAATGATGTTTTACAAGAATATATAGAAAGCGGAGAAGTTTCAAATATTATATTCGATACTTATAATAGAGAAATTGAACGCTATGGTGCGAATACCATTGAAGAAGCTGAAAACTTATTTTGGAAAAACAGTGAGTTCACTTTACAATGTCTACATTATGATGATGAAGAAAAAATCATTTTTTCTCTTTTTTGCATTGATGCAATTTTGAATAAAATTCACCTCTCTATTCAGGAAAAACTAGATTGGATTAAAGATTTCAATGATGCTTTTAAGCAAGAGTTTAATGCAGATAAAAAGCTCAATTCTCAATTAGATAAAAAGTATCGGGAGTTTAAACCAAAATATCAGAAATTTCTTGAAACCAACGAATTTTCTGATGAGAGAAATTGTATTATTTCCAATATTGAGGAAAACAGTTTGGTTTTACAAAATATAATCCATCATCATGAAAATAAATCCTTGGGAATGCCTTTGCAGGATTTTTTCCAAAGTATTTTTCATATGAATATCAATAGGCTTTTTGTTTCTAACCAAAGAATATTTGAAATGGTGATTTATGATTATTTGCAGAGATATTATAAAATGTATCTTTATCAAAAATCTACAAAGTAATAAGAGTAACTATTTTATCATGATTTCAATAATATCCAATTTTTATGGTAAATGGGTTGGAAGCTGGAAGTTACTTTCAGTTGTAAAGACCAACAGTGTATTATATCATTAATTTTTGCCTCAAGATCGATGAAAAATATGAATCGCTATTCTTTATAACCTTCATTACTCCCAGCTTCCAGCTCCCGACTTCAAAACTGTTTTATTCTGAACTGACATTTAATATCAAAATGCACAACGGGTTATATAATATTATCTTATATCATATCATATCATATCATATCATCTTCCTGAATAATATCTGAACATATAGATAATTTTTGTCAATGGAAAATAAGCAAACCATTCCTGAAAATATATGAATATAAGCAGGGTAGTCCCTAAGCATAAAATAATTGGGAAAATATAAGAAGCCGCTCTATATGGAAGTTTCTTCGGAATGGCAACTACCCAGATAACAATAAGGCTTAAAGCACCGATAGCGATAATACCGATTCCGGGGCTGTATCTTGATGAGGTATCGATATTAAAACCGGATAAAAGCACAAACCTTTGAACAAAGAAAAACAAGGTGCCAAATAATAACGTAAGGATGGCTGCAAAATATTTCTTTAATTTTATTAAATTCAGAGAGAGTAATATGGCTCCCGGAATGATGCTGAATAAAATACTGCTTATAAAAATCGTCGTTCGCGAATACAGCTTGACAGCTTCAGGATCTTCTGTAATATGATCTTTCCAGAGTTCCCGCTCTTCTGTTAGTTTTGTTTCTTCGGCCTCTTCTTTACGTTGAATTAATTGTTGAATAGCTGTTTTTTCCTGTTCTGCGAATATACGTCCTCTTTCTTCCAGAATTTCAAAAGCCATTTGAACAGCCTCCGGAACAAACCGATTACCTTCTTTTAAATATTTTTCTAATTCTGAGTCGGAGAGTTTCCTTAATACGTTTTTGCTTACCATAAATTATGCGGGCAAATATAGAATAAAAAGTGATTGTAGAATGTAATATTAGTAGAATTGGCTAAACTTCTCTATCGAATGATATTGTAATGGTATTTTATATACTTATAACTTTAACACAGATTTAGCTTATATTTTCATGAATACTTTTGATATTGCCGGATAGTTGTCGTCCTGAAAGGATCTCGACGGCTGACAGGCTATTTGCATAATTCTTATCATACTTTAGATTAAATAACAGGACTGTGAATATTGCTGTCTGAATCCTTGAGGGATAACAAAGATGATGATAAATGTTTTATAATTGGGGAAGGAAGATGCTTAAGATACCAATGTTTTCACAAATAGCATTGTTTTATTTCCAAAAGAAATGGCCACTTCCTAAGAAGCAGCCATTTTATTTAATTGGGAAAATAATGTCATTATCCAATCTCAATACCGTTTTCAACATTGTTGTCGTCCGGTGTTACGAAAGATAATTTTCCGTCTGGTTTAGTCGTTAATAATAACATTCCCTGAGATTCAATTCCTCTGATTTTTCTTGGTGCAAGATTTAATAAAATCATTACTTGCTTACCAATAACTTCTTCAGGGGTGAAGCTTTCTGCAATTCCTGAAACAACAGTTCTTACATCTACTCCTGTATCTACAGTAAGTTTTAATAATTTATCTGCTTTTTCAACTTTTTCAGCTTCTAAAATCGTTGCTGTTCTAAGGTCTATTTTAGTAAAATCATCAAAAGTGATCTCTTCTTTCATAGGGTTTGCGTTAGGGTTTGTTTTTTTATTGTTTTGTTTTGTATCTTCCAGTTTTTGAATCTGTGCTTCAATAACGTTGTCTTCAATCTTGTTAAATAGCAACGGAGCATTTTCAATTTTGTGCCCTGCTTCAATTTGTATTTCAGAATTTTGTAAATCAAACCAATTCTTTTTCTCAATATTAAAATATTCAAATAGCTTCTCAGCAGAGAATGGCATAAAAGGTTCACATAATTGAGCAACAACCGCAGCTATTTGAGCACCAACAAACATTGTCTGTCCAGCTTCAGCTGGATTAGTTTTTATTGAGTTCCAAGGTGCTGCATTCTGTAGATATAAATTCCCATAATCAACAAGTTCCATAAATGAATTCAAAGCATTTCTGAATTCATATTTTTCTAAATGATTACTAACCTTATCTATTGCAGTTTTGATAGCTGTTCTACTTTCTTCATCTAAAGTACCGTTTGGAACTTTCCCTTCGAAGTTTTTATTTGTAAAAGAGATAACTCTATTGATAAAGTTTCCAAATTTATTTACCAACTCAGAATTATTCTTCGTCTGGAAATCCTTCCATGTAAAGTTGTTATCTTTGGTTTCCGGAGCGGAAGAAAGAAGAGCATATCTTAAAACATCCTGTTGACCCGGGAAGTCCTCAACATATTCATGTGCCCATACTGCCCAGTTTCTTGAGGTTGAGATCTTATCATTTTCAAGGTTCAGAAATTCAAATGCAGGAACATTTTTAGGCATGATATAGTCTCCGTGCGCTTTCATCATCGATGGGAAAATAATACAGTGGAATACAATATTATCTTTTCCGATAAAGTGTACCAGGTCACTGTCTTCACTTTGCCAGTAATCTTTCCAGTTTTTTCCGTTCTTCTCTGCCCATTCTTTCGTAAAAGAAATATATCCGATCGGGGCATCAAACCATACATAAAGAACTTTTCCTTCTGCATTTGGAAGTGGAACTGGAACTCCCCAGTTCAAATCTCTGGTCATGGCACGTGGTTTCAACCCATCATTAAGCCAAGATTTAACTTGTCCGTAAACATTAGGTTTCCAATCATCTTTGTGACCTTCAATAATCCATTCATTCAAGAAATCTTCGTACTCGTTTAAAGAAAGATACCAGTTTTTTGTTTCTTTAAGAATAGGAACATTTCCACTTAGCATCGATTTTGGATTGATCAATTCTGAAGGAGATAGGGTAGAACCACACTTCTCACATTGATCCCCATAAGCATTTTCGTTACCACAGTTTGGGCAAGTTCCTACAATATATCGGTCAGCAAGGAACTCTCCAGCTTGTTCATCAAAATATTGTTCAGAAACTTCTTCCGTAAATTTTCCTTTTTCATATAAAACCTTGAAAAAATCCTGGCTGGTTTCATAATGGTTCTTAGAGGTTGTTCTTGAATATTCATCGAATGAAATTCCTAAGTCGGAAAAAGATTTTTTAATGATTCCGTGATATTTATCAACGATATCCTGAGGAGTTACTCCTTCTTTTTTTGCTCTTATGGTAATAGGAATCCCATGTTCATCCGAACCACAGATAAATGCTACATCTTTTCCTAATCTTCTCTGAAATCTTGCGTAAACATCCGCAGGAATATAAACACCTGCCAAATGTCCTATATGAACCGGACCGTTTGCATAAGGCAAAGCTGCCGTAATCATCTTTCTGTTTGACATTTATAGTAAAGTTTTGACTGCAAAGATAAGGATTATCTCTTGAATACCGCTATTTGTGGAGTTATTATGATTTATAATGAATTTTTATAGGCTTAACATGAAATAAAGTTAAACATTTGTTTAACTTTATGTTAAAGGCAAATATATAGTATGTTTCGCATAGTATACAACAAGTGATTGAACTTTAAATATTTAACCTTAATAGGTTTCGTAATATACATAATTTTATCTTAATTTATATTAAAATTATAATAATTCTATTTTTTTTATAAATTGCGAAACTGGCTTCATGTCAGAAAAAATGAACAAAACGAAACTATATTAAAAATAAGATTGTGAAGAATTTTACAACGGTATTAAAAGTTGCGCCCGCTTTTTTATTGGCCAGTACAATAATGCATGCGCAAACAAAGGATTCTACTACCAAGGAGAAGAAAATTGATGAGGTTGTATTGATCGGGTATGGGAAACAGAAAAAATCTGATCTTACAGGTTCTATTACATCTGTAACGGCAAAAGACTTCAATGGTGGGGCTACTTCTGCCGGGCAGCTGATCCAAGGTAAAACACCCGGAGTGCAGATTACGAATAACAGTGGAGCTCCGGGATCCGGTACTAAAATCCGAATCAGGGGAACATCTTCTCTAGGAGGAGAAAACTCACCTTTAATCGTTATTGATGGGGTGCCTCAGGATTTTGTAGGAGTAAATGGAGTATCAGATCCATTGTCATTAATCAACCCTAATGATATTGAAACATTTGATATATTAAAAGATGCTTCAGCCACTGCAATCTATGGAAACAGGGCTTCTAACGGAGTTATTTTGATTACTACCAAAAAAGGAAGTGCCGGAAGATTCAAGGTTAATTTCTCTACCGTAACTTCACTTTCTACGAAAATGGGAAATGTAGATGTACTCAATGCAGACGAGTTCAGAAGTTTTGTGAATGCAAACGCATCTGAAAACTACAGAAAGAAACTTGGAATGGCGAATACCAATTGGCAGGATCTTATTTATCAAACGGCTTGGGGAACAGATAATAATGTTGCTTTCTCAGGAGGAATTAAAGCACTGCCTTATCGTCTATCGATCGGATATAACGAACAGAATGGTATTGTAAGATCAAATTCATTCAGAAGAACTTCTGTGGGATTGAATTTGAATCCAAAGTTCTTTGACAACCATTTATCAGTGAATGTAAACGCAAAAGGTACTTTTACAGACAATAGATTTGTTGATGGTGGAGTGATAAAAGCTGCTACTTATTTTGATCCTACACAACCTGTATATTCAGGAAACTCTAAATACGGAGGTTATTATGAATGGCTGGATGCAAACTCTCCTAACGGTTATAACGTGAATGCCACTTCAAATCCACTGGGAATGATAGATGGTTTAAGAGATGTTTCTTCTGTGACCAGAGGTCTGGGAAATATTCAATTGGATTATAAGTTTCATTTTCTTCCGGATTTACATTTTAATGTGAATGCAGGATATGATTATACCAAAAGTGACGGTCATAAAGTAAAAGACGCGAGATATAGAATAGGCTACGAAGATAAAGGAAGTGAGAACTTCTATTCTATGGAAAAGAAAAATAAGTTGTTGGAAACTTATTTTAATTACACCAAAAATATTTCTGCTATTAATACAGGAGTAGATCTTACAGCAGGATATTCATATCAGGATTTCAATATTATAATTCCGGGTGCTATTACCTACAGAGGAATTGGTAATAACACAAAAGATGTTGATTTTGAAAGCCGAAATACATTAATTTCTTTCTATGGTAGAGCCATCTTTACCATTGCCAATAAATACGTTATTTCCGGATCTATCCGTAGAGACGGTTCTTCAAGATTCTATAACCTGACAAGAGATAATGTATGGGGAGTATTTCCGGGAGTATCTTTGGCCTGGAAACTTAATGAAGAAAGTTTCATTAAAAACATTTCAGCGATTAGCACCTTAAAACTGAGAGCAGGATGGGGGAAAACAGGTCAACAGGAATTACCTGCGTTGGGAATAAATGGTAATAAACCAAATAATTATCCGGCACTTGGTGCTTATAACCCAAGTAATCCGGGAGCTTATTATCAGTTTGGTAACGAGTATTATTATATGTTCCGTCCGGCTAACTTCAATCCGAACCTTACATGGGAAACTACGGTTACCAAAAATATAGGATTGGATTTTGGTTTTGCTAAAAACAGAGTAACAGGATCTATCGACCTTTTTAGAAAAGACACCAAAGATTTGTTGGTATTTGCAGATGAACCTGCGGGAGGTTTAAGTAACGCAAGCTGGCAGAATATTGGTGATATGAAGAACGAAGGGATTGAAGGAAGTATCACCGTAATACCTGTTAAAAATGAAAATACAACATGGGAACTAAGCTTTAACGCAACTCACTACAAACCGATCATTACGAAATTGAAAGACAGAGGAGGAGAATCCTTTAATATGGAAGTGGGAGGAATCGAAGGAGGTTCAGGAAACAGAATTCAGGCTCATGCTGTAGGATACGCACCTAATTCGTTCTGGGTTTATCAGCAGGCATATGATGCCAATGGAAATCCTATCAACGGTGGTTATGTAGATAGAAACGGAGATGGTGTAATCAATACAAAAGATATGTATTATTACAAATCTACCACACCGGATGCTATTTTAGGTTTTTCCACCAAATTATCGCATAAAAACTGGGATTTTGCATTAAGTGCAAGAGCTGTATTAGGTAATTATGTATATAATAATGCCGCATCCAACAGTTCTTTGAAGTCTGCTTCCACTAACGAATATCTACAGAATGTATTCTCTTCGGCAGCAGATTATAAGTTCTCGGACTTCCAATACAGATCCGATATTTATGTAGAAAATGCATCCTTTTTCAGATTGGATAATATTAATATCGGATATAATTTCGGGGAAATTTTCTCAAAAGGAAGCAACCTGAAAGTATATGGCATGGCACAAAATGTTTTTGTAATCTCTAAATATTCAGGTTTGGATCCTGAAGTATATGGCGGGATAGACAATGGATATTATCAGATGCCTAGAATTTACTCTATAGGCTTTAACTTTCAATTTTAAATAAGAAGTAAGATGAGACTTAATAAGATCAAACTTAAAAATATAGTATTACCAATTTCAGCTGCATTTCTTTTAACAACAGCAACCTCTTGTTTGAAGGATTTGGAAAGAGAACCTATCACAGATCAAATTGGTAACAATATATACAAAGACTTCTCCAACTACAAAAATGTATTGGCAAAACTCTATGGAGGTCTTGCTATGGGGGGACAGATTAGCGGTGATGGAGACCAGCCTGATAGTGATATCAATGGAATTAATGGTGGTTTTTCTCAATATACAAGGTTATTGTATACTCTTAACGTAGTAACTACAGATGAAGCTGTGATTGGCTGGAATGACGGAAACCTGCATACGATGCATAAGATGACCTGGGATGCCTCCAATGAATTTATTGCAGCAATGTATTATAGAGTATATACTGAAATTGCTTACTGTAATGAATTTTTGAGAAATGTTACAGATGAAAAGCTTGGCACAAACAATATTACCGGCGACAACCTTACTCAGGCGAAATTAATGAGGGCAGAAGCTCGTTTTCTAAGAGCTCAGTCTTATTTGCATGCTATAGATATGTTTGGGAATGTTCCTTTTGTGGATGAATCTTATTCTCCGGCAGTAACAATCCCGCCTGCAAGAATAGAAAGAAAAGCCTTATTTAATTATATTGAATCCGAGCTTTTAGCTATCGTAGATCAGTTAAAAGATCCTCGAACCAATGAATATGGAAGGGCTGATAAAGCAGCTGCTTGGGCTCTGTTGGCAAGGTTATATCTTAATGCTGAAGTATATACAGGAACCCAAAGAAATACGGATTGTATCACTTATTGTAATAAAATTATTGGTGCAGGATATTCTTTAAAACCAAAATATGAAGACCTGTTTTTAGCAGATAACAACATTAGTAATCCTGAACAGATTTTAAGTGTAAATTTTGACGGGATCAATACTCAAACTAACGGTGGTACTACCTATATGGTACACGCTGCTGTTGGAGGTGATATGAAAGCGGCAGATTACGGAATCAATGGTGGTTGGTATGGTCTGAGAGCCACTAAATCATTTGTAGGATTATTCCCGGCTAACGGTAGTGATAAAAGAGGAAGATTCTTTACTCAGGGACAGAATCTGGAAATTAATGATCTTGCTTCTTTTACTGATGGATATGCATTTATAAAGTATAAAAATATTAAAAGTAATGGATCTCCCGGTGCTCACAATAACTGGGTGGAAGCTGATATTCCGTTATATCGTTTAGCGGACATTTATCTCATGTATGCGGAAGCTGTTCTTAGAGGAGGTGCTGGTGGAAATCAGGCTACTGCAATTGGCTATATTAACCAACTTAGAGAGCGAGCTTATGGAAATACAAGTGGTAATATTGCTTCTATTAACCTGGATTTTATCCTGGATGAAAGAGCAAGAGAATTATCGTGGGAAATGACAAGAAGGTCAGACCTTATCAGATTTGGGAAATACACAACAGGAGCTTATTTGTGGCCATGGAAAGGAAATGTGAAAGACGGAAAAGCGGTGGAAAGTTATAGAAACCTTTTCCCGATTCCGACAAGAGATCTTATTGCTAATCCTAACCTGGTACAAAATCCGGGGTATTAATACAATATAAAATTTATAAAGAGTAAAGCACTGCTCTAAGCAGTGTTTTCTTTTATTAAAGTTAATAAATAGTCATTATGAAGAAAATTACAGTGGGAGCCCTTTTGCTCTCAATGATGTTTGCAGGCGTAAAAGCACAATCCTTAAAATCTCCGGATGGAAAGTTTGAAATGAACTTCCAATTGAAAGAAGGAGTACCCTACTATAACCTGAAATATAATGGAGCAGTAGTGGTTGAAGATTCTAAACTAGGATTAAGATTATTTAAAGACAGAGCAGTCAAGTTCGCTTCTGAAATTGCTAAACCGGAAGATGCAAAATTCGATTTGAATAGCGGTTTTGCCAAAGTGGATGAAAAAAGAGACTCTAAAAATGAAACCTGGCAACCGGTTTTAGGAGAAAAGAAAAACTATATCAATCACTACAATGAATTGGCGGTAACACTGAATCAGGCTTCTACAGATAGGAGTATTGTCGTGAAGTTCAGATTGTTCAATGATGGGTTAGGATTTAGATATGAATTCCCACAACAGAAAAATCTCAATTATTTTGTCATCAGAGAAGAAGATTCTGAAATCGATTTCCCTACAGATATGAAAGCTTGGTGGATCGTAGCAGATTATGATTCTCAGGAATATCAGTATCAGGAAACTAAAATTTCTGAAATTCCTGCAAGATGGGATAAAGCATATGACGCTAATGTTACTCAGACTTTGGTGAAAAATGCAGTTCAATCTCCATTAATGCTAAAAAAAGAAGGTAAAGCTCCTTTATATATCAACGTTGCTGAAGCAGCAGTATTGGACTATCCGGCTTCACATCTTGAGGTTGATGCGCAGAATTTTAAATTCAAAACGCATTTAACAGCTGACAGACAAGGTGCAAAAGGTTATATCCAGACTCCATCAGTCACTCCTTGGAGAACCATTATCGTGGCTCCGAAAGCAGAAGAGGTAATAGATTCTAAAATGATTTTTAATCTTAATGAACCTACGAAATATACTGATACTTCTTATATTCACCCTACAAAATATATGGGTGTATGGTGGGAAATGATTATTGGAAAATCACAATGGGCTTATTCTACAGCTGAAAATGTTCATTTGGGGGTAACCGATTTCACAAAGCTTAGTCCGAACGGAAAACACGCAGCAAACAATACAAAAGTAAAAGAATATATTGATTTTGCAGCTGAAAACGGATTTCAGGGTCTGTTGATCGAAGGTTGGAATATCGGTTGGGAAGACTGGTTTGGAAACTCTAAAGAATTTGTCTTTGATTTCGTTACTCCTTACCCGGATTTTGATATCAAAATGTTGAATGAATATGCGCATTCAAAAGGAATTAAGCTAATCATGCACCATGAAACCTCAGGTTCTGCAACCAACTATGAAAGATGGGCAGATAAAGCTTTCCAGACCATGAATAAATATGGTTATGATGCGGTGAAAACAGGCTATGTAGGTGATATTATTCCTAGAGGAGAGCACCATTATTCTCAATGGACAATTAACCATTATTATAGAATTGCTGAAAAAGCCAACGACTATAAAATCATGATTAATTCTCACGAATCCGTACGTCCTACAGGAGAAAGCCGTACTTATCCAAACTATATTTCTGCAGAGGCAGCTCGTGGAACAGAATACGAAGCATTTGGTGGAAATAAACCGGATCATCAGACGGTACTTCCGTTTACAAGATGGATGGGAGGTTCAATGGATTATACACCGGGGATTTTCCAAACGAAATTAGACTATTATTTCCCTGGTGATACACGTTTTGTAAAAACTACTTTAGCTAAGCAGCTTGCATTATATGTAACGATGTATATGCCTCTTCAAATGGCAGCAGATCTTCCTGAGAACTACAAAAAGCATATGGATGCTTTCCAGTTTATCAAAGATGTAGCTGCAGATTGGGATGATACAAAAATCTTATCCGCAGAGCCGGGAGATTATGTAATTACTGCCAGAAAAGCAAAAGGTACTGAAAACTGGTTTGTAGGAGGAATTACGGACGAAAACAAACGAGAGTATACGGTAGATTTTTCATTCCTGGATAAAGGTAAAAAATATGAAGCAACGATCTATGAAGATGGAAAAGATGCGGACTATATAGATAATCCTCAAAGCTATAACATTTACAAAAAAGAGATTACCAGCAAGTCAAAAATTAATTTCAAAATGGTAAGAAGTGGTGGATTCGCAATTTCTATTAAACCAGTAAAATAATTAAAAAGTAATATCTTTTTATACCCGGCCATTGCTAGATCAATAGGCCGGTTTTTTTGTTTTTATAATAAATCTCTAATATTTGAAAAATGTTATAAATGTTACTTAATCATGTTTTTTTATTGATATTTTCAATATATTTTAACTTTTTTTAATATTTTGTTATTGTTGTTTCGTGATTTTTATTAATTTGGCTTATTATTAAAAACTAATAACCTAAATAAAACATGAGAAACCAACACCGTTTAAAGATGTGTTGTTGCCTGATATTTTACTTGAGTATATCTTATGGTAACGCACAAATTCTGGATCAAAAAAATAAGGTCTGGAAAAAAGCAAAGGCCGAATCATCGCGAGATACAGAAAAATGTGATGATAGAACCTTACTCAATTTTAATTGCAATATAAGACAACATTTTGCAGGTCCTATCACCTATGGTAGAAATGAAGCTCAGTCTTTGATTGTGGTACATAATTCTAATGAAAATGAGAATATATGGTACAATAAGGATATTATTGCAGAGCTGAATAACAATTCTTTCAAAAATAAGGGCAGTGATAAATCTATCGAACTCAAGAAAAAACCCAGTATTTTTTCTTACGTAGGCCCAAGGCAAAATTCGAATACCAATAAAGAAAGCCTGAACATAGGCCTTGATGATAAAAATTTATACGAGGCTATTTTCGTTCCCAGAAAGCTTAAAAAAAATGATCTTGAAAAAATTCATTCCTATCTTTCTATAAAATATGGAATCTCTTTAGAAGGGGTAAAATATTTCAATAGCAAAGGAGATGTGATATGGGATCCTGAAAAGCATAAAGATTTTAAAAGCAGGCCAACCGGGATAGGCAGAGATGATGCGAATGAGCTTTATCAAAAACAATCCAGCAATCAGGAAGATAAAATTGTAAGTATCGGACGAGAAAAAATTTCCAGAACCAATTTCGAAAATGCTTCTCCATTAGATAATTATGTGTTTGCAATTTGGTCTGATGATAATAAAGATCTCAGTTTTGAAGAGAAAGATAACCTAAGAATGTTGAAAAGAAATTGGGAGATCAATTTTATTGGGAATACAATCCCCAAAAAGGGTTATGTGTTGCAGATTGGAAAAAACCTGATGAATCCGGATAATGCAAAATTGAATTATTGGCTGATGATAAAAAATGAAGATGGATCTTTTCAAAAAATTGCAGGGGTAGTAAAAGATGATATGATAGAATATTCCGGAGTCGCATTTCCTGAAGACAAAAAATCTGCTATTTTCACTTTTGCAACCAATACTACTGGGGAAAAGGCTGTTGAAAAAGATCAGGTTATTGATCCTGTTCGTACAAAAGGACCGGGTGATGCTACTTCAGATTTACAATATATGCTGTATCCGAATCCTGTTAAAATGAATAATACCTTTACGGTAAAATTCCCACCAACAGAAGCCTTGGAGATTTCTATTTACGACGGAGGCGGAAGAATTCTTTCTACCGACAAAATAGATCAAAAAGCAAATGTATATCAGAATTCACTCAAAATAGAAGGGGTATATCTGATAGTACTTACTCAAAATAAAAAACTAATTAAAGCTTTTAAAGTGGTTGTTGATTAACTAATACTATTTCCATGAGAATCAAATTAAAAACTAGGTTGAGAAGAAAGTATCTTCTTACCCTGTTATTCTTTGCTTCCGTATTTACTTTTGCCAGTTTTACGAAAGAGGATAGACAGAAGGTAAGAGCTTTCAAACTCGAGTTGATGAAAAAGTATATTTATCATCAAGATGACAATAATAAAGAATCCTTTTTATCTGTTCGATCGGATCATCCAACACCAATGCTGGAGAAACTTTCGGGAAGTATTGATCCTATTGAAAGTAACAGTAATATCCCAGGTAAAGAGTTCAATACAATAACATCTGTTTCTGCTAAAAATCCGATCAATGTTTTTGAATCAACAGAGAAAAATGGGGTTATTGGTGAATTTTCTGAAGACGAATCGGATGATGTTGCAGATAATTTTTTTACTATACAGCTTCCGGAGATTAAAAATCAAAATATGTCAGCGTATTTGGAATATGATCTTTTTGGACTCGAATCCTATAAATCCGTCTCTAGATCTATCAATAAAAATGCTGCATTTGGAGGAGATATTATCATTCCCGGGAATACATGGAGCTCACAAAAAGAAGAGATCAGTTTAGCTTCGTTACAACAGGGGAAAAACACAATTCTTTTTACTTCCTCATTAAACGGGATCAAATACAGGGTTAAAAATGTAAAAATTGTATTTGAAAAGAACTTTAATCCTCAAACCGGTATTTCGACGCTTCTTTCAGAAGATCAGCTTTATGTAAAAGGAGCAGATAGTCGCTTGGGATCCCAGGCAGTGAATATCAACGGCCAGTCGGTAGTAGCGACAAAAGGAGAGTTTGAAACGGTTATTAAGTTGTCGGAAGAAGATAAGAAGAGAGGATTTGTATCGGTTTCTTCTTCTGGAGGAACAATGCAATATCCGATTTCTCAAAATGTTCCATCGTTTAAAATTTTAAATGAAACTAAATTTACGCCTTTCACAATAAATGTATCAAAAGATTCGGAGTACAACGAAAAATATGAGGAGGCCACTTTACATATCGAGAAGAATTCAGTGGTAGAAATGGGGCAGCTTGAGATTGTAAAATTAAGGAGAAAAGATTATCCTGCTATTTCCGGAGATATTAAAAATCTTACGGTAAATTCCAATGCATATCGTTTAGATACTAAATCAGGAAATTTAACTAAAAAGGTGAAATTCTCATTTCCTTATGATGAGAAGAAGTTAGGAGTAAGATCTGCTAAAGAAATTAAAGCTTTTTACTTCAATTATGCTACAAGAAAATGGGTAGCAGATCCCACGTCAATAGTTAATACAGAAACTAAAATGGTAACTGTAGAGACTGATGGAGATACGGATTACATCAATGGAGTTATTTCGGTACCGGAATCCCCACAATTAAATGCTTCTAATCCTACCGGAATAAGCGGGTTGAAAGTTGGTAATCCTTCTGCGGCAAGAAACTTTATTTCTCCTCCGTCTGCCAATCAAAAAGGATCAGCAAATGTTTCATATCCTATCGTTATACCGTCGGGAAGAAAAGGATTGCAGCCTAATATCAACGTTTCTTATGATAGTAATAAAGCTAACGGTTGGATGGGAGAAGGATGGGATATCAGTGGAGTAGCATCCATAAGTCTTGATGTTCGTTGGGGTGCCCCAAGTTTTGATCCACAAACAGAAACAGAATTGTATTCATTGAATGGAGAAATGTTGGTGTATGATGGGAATTATCTGCCTCACAGACATAATAATATTAGTGAGACCAGTGATATATTTACTACCAGAAAGCAAAAAAGAGATACACTATTAGTTAATAATAAAAAAACATTCTTCCTTAGAAAAAATCATAATTTTTCAAAAATTGAACGATATGGTACCACTACTAAGGACTATAGATGGGTTGTTACCGGTATTGATGGAGCAAAAATGTACTATGGAGGTAATGAATCCGGTGTTATAGAGAATACTGTAATAAGAGATAAAGACAATAATATTGTTCACTGGGGAGTATGGAGAGAACGAGATGTTTTTAAGAATTATATTGAATATGAATATGATAACTTAACAATACAAGGGCTTACTGCTGAAAATGAAAACCTGAATGGTGGGCGATATTTTCATATTAGTAAAATTTCGTATACAAAAGCAGAAGCAGCAAGACAAGACCTTAAATATTATACGATTGAATTTGAAAAAGAAAACAGAATCAGCAGACAGGATATTAGCATCACAGCTAAAAGAGGCGTGAAAGAGGTTGAACCTTATACACTTTCTAAAATCTATGTTAAATATGATGGCCAACTGATAAGAACTTATAGTTTTGCCTATAAACAAGGACAGTTTTTCAAGACATTATTAAGCAGTGTAAGACACACAGATGATTCTCATGACAATTCATATAGCAACTTATTAACAGAGGAGTTTGATTTTGAATATTATGACGATATCAAAAGTAATCCCAATAGCGGACCTGTTAATTTTGGAAATTCAGTAGACATCAATGGAGCAGGGGGTGGTGATGCCTTTCCTATATTGCCAAGTTTCCTGAAGCCTTCTAAAATTGCAGCCAATAATACCTTTGAATGGGGCATCAACGGAAGAGTCCCTGGTGTAGGACTGGATTTCCTTCTTCCAGGACCTACCAGATCGTATGGGCATGTGATGGCTTCTTTTAATTTAGGTCACTCTGAGGCTGAGGCTAAAAAAGCACAGGAATTGATGGATTTTGATGGCGATGGAATTCCTGATTTGATTTATAGGAGACCAAGCAGTGGGTTGTATCTTCGGTCCGGAAATTTTGCCAGTGGAAATATCAGTTTCGGTCCGGAAAGAAAAATTCAGTACCTGAATAGTAACTTCTCACTTACCAAAACTAAAACCCAGAACATAGGATATGATGCCGGTATAAATGTATTTGGCATTGGTTTTAATTTTTCACAGATGTGGGCGACCAGTAAAAGTGAAACCTCATCTTTTATCCTGGATGCTAACTCCGATGGAATTATGGATGTGGCTCAGGATGGTCAGGTATTATTTGGTAGAGTCAACCCGACGAACGGTAATGTTGAAATGACACAGTATAGCGATAACACTGAAAATATGGTGATTGTGGCGGATACTATGACACAACATAATTCACCATTAGAAGGAACCTGGCAGGAGATTTCTAAAAATGATGTGGTTAAGGTCTGGGTAGCTCCGATGGATGGATATATTTTTGTCCAAGATAATGTACAGGTAGAAGATGTTCCTAATGCAAAAGCACAATACTCAGTAGAGATTAAGAATCCAACAAGTCCTGATAAAACAGCAAGGATCTTTTTAAAAGAATTTACAAGAGGAATGCCTTTAGAGAATATATTAATTACTAATTATAATACCTATTATTCTCAAATACAATCTCTTCCTCCGTCTAATATAGATCATTTAGCTGTTAATAGCCCAAATCAATTATATGTGCAGTCAGGAGATAAAGTATTTATAAGATTGCATAAAAATGATAACTATAGTTTTAAAGTGTTATCAAATCCTGTTATTTCCTATTCGAATATTCCAAGAGGTACTATGAGGAAGCTTTATCAGGATGGTTATATGCCTAGCTTTATGTCATATCCTAATGATTTCTTTTTGAATAATCATACAAAACCAATTTCAATTGATACTCCGGGTAACGTAGATATTGTAGTTCCAAAAATTACTTTTCCAAATACACAGGATGATATTACCTTTAAAATAGTTAAGACTACTGCGAATTCTACTACTCCAAATGTTATCTATTCAAAAACGTATCCTAAAAGTGATGTTCCGTTTGATACGGTTCCGTTAAATTCAGGTATAGCGAATGTGACAACAGTGCCTTTTGCTCAAAATGAGGTTCCTGGAACTATTAATTTTGTAGTAGAATCAGATTCCCATACTTCCTTTAAGGATAACAATTGGAACAGGATTAATGTAGATTACTATCCAACTTCAGGGAATCATCAAAATTATACTGCTGTGGCGGGGTATCCATCTAATGTTATTACCGAGTTTAGCCCGGTGATTAATATCAGACAGCTGACAGGAGCTCCAACTGGTACCTATACTTATAAAATTAGCATTAATAAAAACGTTCCTGCCAACTCAGGGCTTCCTACAGGTAGCTTTTCTTATATTATTAAAAAGAACGGAACTGTATTAGCAAAAAGAAGAATGATTGCTCCGATTAATAACTCGGGGAATGTGCTTGAGGTAGACATGCTGACTAATCAGACGGTTAATGGTATTTCTTCTGTACCTTTTCATACAGGAGATTTATCTAGTGTTAGCATATTTGTAGATGAAATCAATGTCCAGGTATATTGTAATACAAAGGCAGACTATGACTTTTATAAAGCGTATAGTAATTTATTCCAGAATAAACCTTTTGATATTTATTATGGAGGAAATACATTGTGGACTTCTGTCAAGCATACCTCTATCAACTCATCTGCATCGGAAAATATAGGGCAGTTTTATCATAACTGGAGCCAGTTCCTTTATAATGAATATGCTGATGTAGTTCCTAGTGGAAATGCTGATGGTTTTATGCTGAATCCGGCTACCCCTTCAGATAATTATGGACGTTTGATCAATCTTTCATCCATGCAGGAAGTAAGCGTACCGGTAAATCTTAATTTCCCGATGTGTAATAATCTTGCAACACAGGATGAAACAGCACAATGTATTGCTCAACAAATCAGTAATACAGGATTTTATCAAAATCCGGCTAACTTCGGGCCTAAACCGGTAACCGTAATGAATCCTACTGTTTATAAACAAGTAACAGGAGATAGAGAGAATCAAGTAATTACCTATACTGAAAAGTGGATTGGTGTAGGCCCTGAGCAATATGCAATGGCAGATTCGTTCAAAGACAATGAAGCAGCTAGTGGCTTCTTTAATCCGCAGACCGCGAATCCTGATTTACCGGATACATTACTTCTTCAGGGAAATGTGGATACTAAAATGTTTTCTATCAATAAAAAATATTACAGTAAATCGAGAACAAATACACTAAGTGGAAGTTTATTCAATTTTGGAATTCAGAATGCGAGCTCTGTGTTAGTAGGAGATGGTAATATTGCATTACAGGACTTTTTGGATATGAATGGAGATGGATATCCTGATGCGGTATACAAAGATGCTATACAGTTAACCAATTCTACCGGAGGACATGGTGGTTTACGAAATCCTTTTGTAAATGCTTACTTAGCAAATACAGATAGTTATTCCAAATCATTATCACCTCAGTACTCAGCTGCAACCTTTATTCAGACAGGAGCTTCATCCAGAAATGGAGAAGTAAGAAGTAATACCAACATGTATTCTTATACACCTAACGTAGGAATGAATAGTGGTATCGAAACTTCTGCATCATGGTCAGGACAAGCATCTGTAAACTATGATTCTAAAGATTCAGGAGAATCTTACTGGATGGATATTAACGGAGACGGACTGGCAGATAGGGTAACCGGAGGAGGTTCAAACAATATGAAATACTTCCTTAACTTGGGATATCGTCTTGATGATGGTTATGGCTATAAAAACGCAGAGACGTATGCATCCGGTCCTGTCGGATCAGTTGGTTTAGGCGGAGGTTTTGACTTCGGAGGGATGAGTGGCCTTGTGGTAAGTGTAAGTGCTAATGCATCGGCAGCGCTAGGTTCATCCAAAACGACTTTTGAAGATATCAATGGTGACGGATTATCGGATATTTTAATTATTGGAAGTTCCAGTACATATGTGAAATATAATTTAGGAAATAGATTCGCTGATGCTGTTGAACTTTTCAGAAATGGAGGCGGAGTAGATTATAATAACGAATCTAAAACATACAGAGGAGGGATTTCTGTAGGAGCAGGATATTATTATACATTCCCGATTGTATGGTGGCCATTTCCACCAATTCCATTGATCTATCTAAAAATAGGAGGTCAGGTATCTGGAAGCATGGGACTTTCAATTGCTGAAGTAGATAAGACTTTTAAAGATATGAACGGAGATGGCTACCCGGATTTGGTCGTTTCTAAAACTGATGGATTTGTCGTAAACTATTCAACCGTTGGAAGAACCAATAAGCTTAAAAAAGTGATCAATTTCCAGGATAAAGCTCCATTGAGCGTATTTAGTCTGGATTATGAATTTACAAAACCAACTTACAACGATGCCCATGGAAGATTAGTAATGAAAGAATACAGAATTATAAATCCTGATATTTTTTCTCCAACTTATTTGTCTTCTACAAATAATAAGGATATCGTTAAAACATTTAAATATGAAGATGGAAAATATGATCGTCGTGAACGTGAGTTTTTTGGATTTGGGAAAGTAACAACTAATGATATGTGGTATAGTAATAATGTATACAGATCACACGTAGATTACTATCATAATAAAAATTATTTCTTAAATGGTAAATTGAAAAAAGCTGAAACTTATACAGGAACAAGTACGCTCAATTCATCAACAGAATATAATTATACTCTTTATAAATTTAAAAATAACAATACCGTAATTGATTTGGACCATCCTCTTTCTGAAACCTATGATACAGGAGGGAAAGAAGGTAGAAAAATGGCAATAGCACTACTCGAGATTACCAGAAGTAAAAACATTGAAAATGGTGGAAGTATACAGGTGGCAGAAAGTTTAGTATATAATGACAAAGGACTTCCTATCAGATATATGCATTTCAGCCCTTCTACTACATATAATTCAATGATTGAGTACCATGACTTTGCCAATCCTAATAACATTCTTAATGTTCCAAGTGCTATTAGAGTATATCCGGCGCTCTCTACCACAGATCCGATTCGTGAGAGGCTTGCGGATGCTGACCCTAATACAGGACAAATCACTGAAATAACTACAAAGCTTGATAATTCTGAATATGCAACTACTAAATTTGCTTATGATTCTTTTGGAAACCTGACAGGCGTAATATACCCTACAGATGCGAATGGCCAAAATTATAGTTTAAAGTATGAATATGATAGTGATACCCATAAATATGTCACTAGTACAGAGGATGTTTTAGGGTATTTATCATCTGCAGAATATGATCCGAAATTTGATGTGATACTGCAAAGTACTGATGTTTCCGGTAATTCTACCGAGTATCAATATGATTATAAAGGGCGTATTACCCAAATATTAGCTCCAAAAGAAAGAGAAGTTGGAGCCCCATATACTGTTAAGTATTCTTACAACGTATTCCCTACACCTAACCTTAATATAGGATACATTAGTAATCATTATATAGCTACAACTCAGAACTATAATCCTCAGGATCCGTCTAATCCTATAGAAACAATTACTTTTGCTGATGGTTGGGGGAAAGTAGTACAAACTAAAAAGGATATAGAAATGAATGGAGCAGAGAAAATGTCTGTATCGGGAAGATCTATTTATGATATTCTTGGAAGAGAAATCTCTAAATACCATCCGATGTCTGAAGATAAGTACGCGCCTAATGATCCAAATCACTCAAATAAAATATTAAATATGAGTGCTATTTCGAATTATTATTCTTCCGTACAACGCGATGTGAAAGATAGAGTAGCAGTTACGGTAGACGGTCTATTCCATACGGCTACTACGACCTATTCTATAGAAAACAATATGTTAAAGAGTACGTTGGAAGTTTTCCAAAATTTAAGTACTCCGCTTAAAGTAGAAACATTTAAAACAGCAGAAGGAAAAACAATGCAGGTAAATAATTACCTGAATGGACAGGTACAGACCACACTAATGTATTATAATACCATTGGAGAGCTTATCAATTCTACAGATCCTGAAGGAATTAAAACATTGTATTCTTATGATCTTGCCGGTAGAAGAAAGCAAGTGGATCATCCCGACCGAGGAAGAAATTATTACCAGTATGATAATGTTGGAAATCTTATCAAGATGTCTACTTCTAATATGGATAACAATAGTCCTACCCAGCATTATATTTCATATACTTACAATTACAACAGGATTTCCGAAATCAGATTCCCGGATTTACAATCAGGAAATGAGAATCCATCTAATGTAACTTATAAATATGGTGATCCCGGTTCTGGAAATAATACAGGTAAACTTATTTATCAATCCGATAATTCCGGAAAAAAAGAATATGAATACGGAAATATGGGTGAAGTTATTGCAGAAACTAAAACGGTTTCAGGATATGGTATTCCGACGATGCAATTTAAAACCCAATTTGAATATGATAGCTGGAACAGAATGGTAAATCTTACCTATGCTGATGGAGAACAGGTGTGGTATGACTATGATTTTGGAGGAAATATTAAACGAATATATAATAGAGAAGGCTACGAATATGTTAAAAGAATTAAATATGACGAGTATGAACAAAGAGCCTCTATTGAGTTTGGAAACAATACGAAATCAGAATTTACTTATACACCGGCTGATAGAAAACTAGAGGGACATCGTCTTACTGATATTGGTGGTACAGAGCTGTTGAGAAATGCCTATTCATACGATTATGTTGGTAATATTACACAGCTTGAAAATTCTGCTGGCCCGTACAATCAGATGGGAGGTAAATATATGTTTAATTATTCTTATGACAATTTGAACAGAATTTCCACTGCCGGAGGAAACTTTGACGGAGATCCTCACGCTCCTTTTGCTGTTACTTCTTCTAATTTTGAGATGACAATGAAGTATAATAAAGCGGGAGGAATTGTAGAAAAAGTACAACAGCATGGCCAAAATGGAGCTGCAAACGATCTTAATACATATGATAATGTTTATGATTATGTTCCTGACACTCATAAAGTAAGAAATATCCAAAATCTAAGTAATGGAGGATATGAAAAATTTGGATATGATGATAATGGTAATGTGACCTATCATGATAAAGATGGAGAGATAGATCATATGTTCTGGGATGAACAGGATCGTTTGAAAGCTGTAAATAGAGAAAGTCAAGGCATTTTCCAATATTATGTATATGATGATAAAGGAGAAAGAGTGATCAAATCTAATCTCGAACAAGGTGCGCAGTTATACCAGAACGGACAGGTAATGGATGCAGGAACCATTTATGTAAGTGAATATAAGGTATATCCTAACAGCTATCATGTACAAAATTCAAATAATATGTTGACGAAACATTATTATTTGGGTGCTGAGAGGGTGGCTAGCCGAATTATGGATTATGATTTTTCTGTGATGAGACAGCAGATGAGTACTTCTGATGTAGGAAACCCGTCCAAAGAGCAGGATAAAGGGGCAGATTTAAAATTATATCTGAAAAAAGCAGGTATCGACTTTAGCGAAATGAGAACAGAATTGGCTAAAGGTCCACAACAGGAAAAAGGAGTGTATTACTTGCATGGAGATCACTTAGGAACTGCTACATTTGTTACCAATGAAAATATGAAAGCAACTCAGTTTTTCTTAAATTTACCATTCGGTGAAACAATGGCAGAGCAGATGACCGGAGTGTATGATAATCCATATAAATTCAATGCCAAAGAATTAGACGAAGAAACCGGACTATACTATTATGGAGCAAGATATTATAACCCTAGGCTGAGTATTTGGTATGGAGTAGACCCGATGACTGAAAAATATCCTGGTTGGAGTCCATATGCATATACATTCAACAACCCGGTAAATTTTATAGACCCTACAGGAATGGAGGGAGAAGATCCGGGGAAAGGAGGCTTCAGAATACCTAGAAATGATTGCGGATGTGACTTTAATAAGCCTAAAACCCCAGGATTCAGTATCAGAATTGGAGACTCAGGCGGACCTTGGGGAGAAAGTAGATCTACCACTGTTCTTGGGATCTTAGGTGGAAAAACCTATTATAATAGTGATACTTCAAATAATGGAGGATTCCCTAAAATTGATGAACCTAATTCATTTATCCAAATGCAGATTAGAATAGGTGGAGAAAGATCGGATTTACAAATAGGGGCGACCTGGTTTAAAGAAAAATTCAGAAATGAAGATGGATTCGGATTTGAAGCGCCTACAGCCTTTCAGGCAAGTATTGGGCTAAATAATGTCAATGTCATAAGTTCTGGTAAATTATCTATAACGACGAACTTCTCTTTTGCAGCAGGATTAGAGCTGGGAATGCCAAGATCTGATAATCCAAGTGAAGTATTTGATTTTAAGCCGATTGTTTCAAATTATGGAATTATAGGATATGGTGGTTCAGCTATATACAGACTAGACGCTACTTACAGAAAGATTTCTGTTTTTGTCGCAGCTACGGCCCATATTATGAGAACCAATCCTGTTACGTCGAATATCAAAACACATCCTGCTGAAGTGATTGGGTCTATAGGATTGAGGCTGGGGCTAGGATATAATTTTGGAAGGAATAATAGGAATTGATCTTATTTATTAGTCCGAGTAATATATTAATATAAAAAACGAAACTATTACATCATGAAAATTGAGAATAGGAATACACTATAATTTTGGTAAAAATGAGAAAAATAAAAGTAGCAACACTTCTATGTATAGGAGGTATTCAGATGGTTCTAGGCCAATCTAATTTTAATTTAGGATTTGAGGAATATCGTAACGATCATCTTGAAAAAGCAATATCGCTTTTTACAAAATCCATAGATGCCAAAGAAAAGGTAATAGATTCCTATTTATACAGAGGAATGTCATATTTATATCAGGAAAATGCAGTCGATTCTAAAAAAGATTTTGATAAAGCTTTTGAAATTGACTCCAGCTATGCCAAAGTATATGTTTTTTATGGCAGATATTACTCGGCTACAAGTCAGTACAGAAAAGCATTGGAAAGTTATAATGTTGCAATAAAAAAGACTCCCAAAGATTATATATTGTATAGTGAAAGAGCAGGCGCTGAATCTATGCTTGATCTGTTTAATGAAGCCTTAAAAGATGCTGATATTGGAGTAAAACATCTTCCCAATGAGTACAATGCATATCTAAACAGAGGCTATGTAAGAATGAGGATGGATAAATATACTGAAGCCATAGCAGATTTTAATAAATCATTAAGTATCAAGAAAAGTCAGAAAGGTTATGGAAACAGAGGAACGGCTTATGCCCTATTGAAAAAATATGATTTAGCATTAAAAGACTTTAATAAAGCTTTAGAATACAACCCCAATGATCCTCTTATATTATATTATCAGGGAGAAGTCTTTTTATCAATCGGTGAAAAGAAAAAGGCTTGCAGCAACTTTTTAAGGAGTAAGCAATTAGGAAATACAATGATTGATGATGTTATCCAAAAAGCAAAATGTAATGAATAGTATGAAAAAAATTCTTTTTTTAACTTTTTGTATGAGTATTTCCTTACTCTTTTCTCAAGAACGAAAAAATGTAGTAGCATTAGAATTTGTTGGGCATTCAAGAGCACTTTTTTCTGCCAATTATGAAAGACTTTTTTCCTTCAATGAAGATAGTAAGATTCTTTTTTCTGCAAGAACAGGAGTGGGGAGAAGTCCGGGATATGAGGTACACGGAGAGCACTTTAAAGGAGTAACATCCCTACCGGTGGTTTTGAGTGCATTATATGGTAAAAAACACTTTATTCAAGCAGGAGTAGGATATACAGCATTATTTAGTGAGGATTTTATTGACACATCGCTAAATCCAAATGTTGTTTATAAAAAGTTTGAATCCAATGTTTCTGTAAGTCTTGGATATAGGTTGATGTTAGACTCAGGACTTGTATGCCAGGCATATCCGATGATTGTATTCAGAGATAACCCGCAAAAGAAGTTTGAAGTTTCATTTGGCGTGGGAATAGGTTATTCTTTTTGATTAATAGTAAGTAAGAAAAGAATCAGGCTGCTATACGGCAGCCTGGTCTTTTATAAAGACTATGAAGATAAAAATAAATTCCCCGGCTCAAAGAGCCGGGGAATTTATTTTTATACAATTTTGATTTTATTTATCCGAATATTGATATTCCGATTCCGAAATTTCTTGCTTGGCTACAGGAGTAACAGTATCTTTTTTCATTCTTTCTTTGTATTCTTTTTGGTACTGTTTTACCGTTTTTCCGGTGCCATCATGTCTCCATCCCGGTGAATAAAAAAGATATTTTATTCGGGTCGTAAAAGAAATACCGGGTTGTCTGATATCTTTTCCTATTCTCCTCCATTCATAAAAAAGCATAGTCGCGGGATCTTTAGACTTTATTTTTGGATACACTCCGTATTTAACAGGAACTTCAGGGTCTTCCTTTTCGAAGGTGCCGAAAATCTTGTCCCAGATAATCAGTCCCATCCCCATATTGCGATCCAGGTATTTGATATTACAGGCATGATGTACACGATGATGCGATGGAGTCACTAAAATATATTCCAAGAAGCCCATACTTTTAATCGATTGGGTGTGTACAAATGTACCATAGATCTGGATGGAAGAGTAAGCCACCAAAATATGCCACGGATGAAATCCCATAAAAGCTAATGGAGAAAAAAACAGATATCTGTATAATGGCTGAAACACAGGGCTTCTGAATCCGGTGCTGATATTAAAGTAATCAGAATTGTGATGAGTAATATGTACCGCCCAAAAAACTCTGGAATGATGATCTACATAATGATGAACATAATAAGCAAAGTCCTGAGCGAGAAATACTGCTATCCAGTACCATATTCCTTCCTGCCAGTCGAAAAGACGATGCTGATAGAAAAACATCATGACAAACAAAGAGAATCCTTTCATGATAATATCTAAACCGTAGTTGAGAAGAGCAAAAAGGACATTGGTTGCTACATCTTTGGTTTCATAAATCTTCTCTTTATTAAAATGACTGTAAGCCATTTCTATAAAAATAATAGCAGCAAACACGGGAATTGTCCAGGTATAAACTACATCCGGTCCCTCAGTTTTGAACATATTACCAAAGTCAAACATTTTTTCTATAAAACTAAAGATAAAATCTATATAAAAGACTTTTTATAAATGAATTTTTTGTAAAAGATGGGAATATTGAAAATTATGATAATAAAATAGCAGAAACAACACTTAATTTTATATTAAATGTACCCGTTATGCATTTTGAGCTAAAACTACCTGAGTTCTGAGCAAGAAAGCCTGGTAAATGGGTTGGAAGCTGAAAGTTACTTTCAGTTATAATGACTGATAGCCTATTACATCATTAATTTTTGGCTCAAGGTCAATAAAAAAGATGAATCATTATTCTTTATAGCCTTTATTACTTCCAGCTCCTGGCTTCAAAATCACTTTAATCTTTTACTAAAATAATCATCCACTGTTTGTATATAAAAATTTAATGCTAAATTGAACACTAATATGAAGACAATCTATGCCGTGTTAGCTCTTTCTTTGGCATCTTCTGCTTTTTCCCAAAAAATGTTGGAAAGAGTGGAGCCCGCTTTCTGGTGGAAAGGAATGAAGAATCCGGAGTTACAAATTTTAATCTATGGAAAAGATATTGCCAACAATGAAATTACACTTTCAGATGGTATACAGATTAAAGATATTCAGAAACTAGAAAATCCTAATTACGCTTTCATTACCATTAATACCAATGAAATCAATACTCCGAAATTTACCATTAATGTTAAAAAGGGAAAGAAAAGCCTCGGAAGTTATACTTATGAATTAAAACCACGAAATTCAGGATCTGCAGATCGTGAGTCCTTTACTTCAAAAGATGTCATATACCTGATTATGCCGGATCGTTTTGCCAATGGAGACGAAAAAAATGACTCCGATCCATATTTAACGGAAAAAGTAAACCGAAACTTACCTAACGGAAGACATGGTGGAGATCTTAAAGGAATTATCAACAATCTGGATTATATTCAGAATCTGGGAGCTACAACAGTGTGGCTGACACCGGTAAATGAGGATAACGAAAAAGTCTATTCCTATCATGGCTATGCCCAAACCGATTTATATAAAATTGATGCCCGATATGGAACAAATGAAAAATACAGAAACCTTTCCCGTGAACTGAACAAAAGAAATATGAAACTGGTGATGGATTATGTAACGAATCACTGGGGAAGTTCACATTGGATGATCAAAGATCTTCCTGCAAAAGATTGGATTCATTGGTTTAAGGATGGAGAAAATGGATTTAAACGATCTAATTATAAAACAACCACACAATTTGATACCAATGCCTCAGAAATTGATAAAAAATATGCCTTAGACGGATGGTTCGACAAAACGATGCCGGATATCAATCAAAAGAACCCATTGGTTTTAAAATATTTAATCCAAAATGCCATCTGGTGGATTGAATATGCAGAGTTAGGAGGTTTTCGGGTAGACACTTATCCGTACAATGATAAAGAAGCAATGGCACAATGGGCGAAAGCCATTACTGATGAATATCCTAAATTCAATATTGTAGGAGAGACTTGGTTATATACAGCAGGGCAAATCTCTGCATGGCAGAAAAATTCCAAAACAGGAGAAGCTGCCGGTTACAATTCCAATTTGCCATCCGTGATGGATTTTATGTTATTTGCAGATATGCCAAAAGCATTGAACGAAAAAGAAAGCTGGAATACGGGATTGATAAAAATTTATGATTCATTTACCAGTGATTTCCTATATCCGGATATTAATAATATTTTAGTTTTCTTCGAAAATCACGATACAGAAAGATGGAATGAAATCTTCAATGCAGATCCTAAAGCATATAAAATGGGCCTTACCTTGATTTCAACAGTTCGTGGCATTCCTCAGATTTATTACGGATCAGAAATAGGAATGCGGGGTGATAAAAATAAAGGTGGTGATGCTGATATCCGAAGAGATTTTCCCGGAGGTTGGAAATCTGATCAGCAAAATGCATTTAACCCTTCCACACAAACTTCTGAGCAAAAAGAATTCTTTCTGTTTACCGAAAAACTATTGAACTGGCGAAAAGGTAAAGAAGTGATTCACACAGGGAAAACTAAAAGTTTTGTTCCTCAGGATGGGGTCTTTACCTACTTCAGATATAATGAAAAAGAAAGTGTTATGGTGATCATAAACAACAATGAGAAAGATCAAACGTTAGATTTAAAACGTTTTGAAGAATCATTAAGAGGATATTCAAAAGGAAAAGAAGTGATTTCAGGAAAAGAATGGATACTACAAAATAATATTGCTGTTCCCGCAAAAACCTCGTTAATTCTTGAACTTGAAAAATAAATTATCAATTATATGAAAAACGTAATAACCTACACACTGATTCTTTTTTTATGGAGTTCGGCTGTTCTTTCCGCACAATCAAAAAAAGGATTTGAAAAAGAAAAAGCCGAAATCAGTGCAATGCTTGACGCTTTTAATGTAGCAGCTGCCAAAGCAGATTATAATACCTATTTCAATTATTTTGCCGATGAGTCCACTTTTATAGGAACAGATGCTACTGAAATCTGGGATAAAAAAGCTTTCATGATCTGGGCAAAACCTCACTTTGACAAAAAGAAAACCTGGAATTTTACTTCTCTTAAAAGAAATATTTATTTCAGTAAAGATGGAAAACTAGCATGGTTCGATGAACTGTTGGATACACAAATGAAAATATGCAGAGGTTCAGGAGTTGTAGAAAACATCAATGGAAGCTGGAAAGTAAAACAATATGTATTGTCTATGACCGTTCCCAATGAAGTGGTAGATAAAGTGGTTGCCGAAAAAACAGCACTTGAAGATATTCTTCTACAGCAGTTGAAAACAAAATAAAACACTAGCGACAATGAGGGCTAAAAAAGTAAAACCGGAACTTTCGCTTGCTCAGATTATCAATATGAGTATGGGATTTCTGGGAATCCAGATGGCTTTTGGATTACAGAATGGAAATGCAAGCCGGATCCTTGCGAACTTAGGAGCCGATGTTCATGAATTATCCTGGTTCTGGTTGGTTGCTCCAATTACAGGATTGATCGTTCAGCCTATCATTGGGCATATGGGAGATAATACATGGAGCCCTTTAGGAAGAAGAAAACCATATTTTTTAATCGGTGCTATTTTATGTGCCATAGGATTAGTGTTACTTCCTAACGCTGCTTCGGTAACTCAAATGTTTGCTGCCAATGCACTTTTGTTAGCCGTTATTTTTCTTACAATGATGGATGCTTCCGTTAATGTGGCTATGGAACCTTTTAGAGCTTTGGTTGGAGATATGCTGCCCAAACATCAGGGAACGATAGGGTTTTCGGTACAGACTATTTTAATTGGAGTAGGAGCAGTCATTGGTTCGTATCTGACCAAGTGGTTGACGAAACTCGGAGTATCCAATGAAGCCCCTGAAGGTTTTGTAGCGGATAATGTCATTTATTCTTTTTACATAGGAGCAGGGTTGCTTTTAATAGCTATATTGTATACCATTATTACTACCCGGGAATACTCTCCACAAGAGTTTGAAGAATTTGAAGAAGAAAAAGAAATTGAAAAGAGTCCTTCTAAATTTTCAGATATTTTCAAAGATTTTGTTGCCATTCCCACACAGATGAAAAAACTGGGAATCGTTCAGTTTTTTTCCTGGTTTGCCCTATTTACCATGTGGGTATTTACCACCAGTGCGTTGGCCACTCACCATTTTGGCCTTTCTCCGGAAGATACCCATTCCAAAACATTCAATACCGCAGGGGATTTGACGGGAGAACTTTTTGGGATGTATAACTTTTGGGCAATTCCCTTTGCCTTTTTATTAACACCCATAGCAAAAAGGATAGGTAAAAAACAAACCCATGCATTAGCCTTACTTTGCGGGGGATTGGGATTGATTTCAATGTATTTTATCAAAGATGTCAATCACCTATGGATTTCAATGATTGGACTTGGCTTTGCCTGGGCAAGTATCTTGGCAATGCCTTATGCCATGCTGATTGAAGTAATTCCACAAAGGAAAATGGGCGTTTATATGGGGATATTCAATTTCTTTATTGTCATTCCACAGATTATCAATGGTTTATTCGGTGGCCCTGTTGTAAGTGGTATCTTTGGGAAACAGGCAATGGATTATATAGTAGTGGGAGGGGTTTGTATGCTCATTGGAGCTATAGTAACGATGATATTTGTGAAATCAGAAAATGAAACACCTAAAGAAATTAAAGAAGAAATTCAGCAGGTACATTTTTAAATATTTATAGAATTCAAATTTAAAATATCAATAGAAAGAAAAGGCTGTCTCCGTTTTTGTATTGTCAAATATAGGTGATAACCTCTTTTCCTTTATATATTGATCCAATTAGCCATCTTAGCTTTCTTAGCCTTTTTACTTCTTATACAATCAATTGAAAATTAACATTTTGTTAAGCTGTTTCTGCCTTTTTTATTTTTAATTTAGATACACCAAATTGTAAAAAATGTACGATATCATTATCATAGGAACAGGAGCAGGAGGTTCTACCATGGCCTATAAATTGGCTGATAGCGGAAAAAGAATATTAATTTTAGAAAGAGGTGACTATGTTCCGGTAGAAAAAGAAAACTGGGATTCTGTAGAAGTTTTTCAAAGAAACAGATACACTACCACGGATGTTTGGCTGGATAAATATGGGAGGACATTCAGACCGGGAATGCATTATAATGTTGGTGGAAATACCAAGTTTTATGGGGCCGCATTATTTCGTTTAAGAGAAGATGATTTTAAAGAAATACAACATTATGGTGGTACATCCCCCGCATGGCCTATCCAATATGAAGATTTAAAAGATTATTATCTCGAAGCTGAAAAGCTCTTTCATGTACATGGAAAAAGAGGGGCAGATCCTACGGAACCATTTGATTCCGAGCCTTATCCTAATCCGCCATTACCTCACGAGCCAAGAATTCAGGAAATTTTTGACGAATTAACGAACTACGGTTTACATCCATTTGAATTGCCGGTTGGTGTTAATTTTAAACCACACACAACAGCCAATGCTCCATATACATTAGATCGGTTTGATGGTTTTCCCGATGCTTCAGAAAGAAAAGGAGATGCCCATCTGTGTGCCCTGTCAAAAGCGTTGGAGTATCCCAATGTTGAATTGACGACAAATACAAAAGTGATTGCATTAAATACGGATAATTCCGGGAAAAAAATAGTTGAGGTAGTAATCGAACAAGAAGGGGCAACAAAAACATTAACAGCGGATCTTGTTGTACTTTCGGCAGGGGCTATCAATTCGGCAGCAATATTATTGCAAAGTAAAAATGAGAAATTTCCCAATGGGCTTGCCAATACTTCAGATCAGGTAGGACGAAACTATATGTTTCATCAAAATACAGCATTAATTGCTTTATATACAGAACCTAATCCTACTAAATTTGGAAAAACATTCGGAATCAATGATTTCTATCATGCTGCACGAGGATATGAATTTCCCTTAGGGCATATACAAATGTTGGGAAAATCAGATGAAAACCAGATTAAGGCAGACAGTCCTATTCCGGCTCCGGGTTTTACTTTTGAATTGATGGCGAAGCATGCCGTTGACTTTTGGCTCACCTCTGAAGACTTACCGGATCCTGAAAATCGGGTAACGGTCGAAAACGGACAGATCAAAATCAACTATACAGATAACAATCAAAAAGGGCACGAGTTTCTGAAAACAGAATTAATTAAAGCTTTAAAAGCATCAGGTAAATTTGAAAGCTTCCTGTTTAAAGGCTATTATTTCAGTAAAGGAATGGATATCGCTTCACCGGCACACCAAAACGGAACTACAAGAATGGGATTGGATCCTAAAACATCAGTAGTTGATACCCACTGTAAAGCACATGACCTGGAAAATTTATACATTGTAGATGGCGGATTTTTTGTTTCCAGTGGTGCAGTGAATCCGGCGCTTACCATTATTGCGATGGCATTACGAGTAGGAGAGCACCTTAAAAACCATGTTTTGAAATAAAGCCATGAATTCTAGGAGAATTGTCATTATTGTTGTTTTCTTATTAGCATTTCTTACCGGAGTCAACTTTGTGGTGTTTCCGGCATTGGGAACTGCTTTTACGGATATGGCTTTATTTGGACTTTCTCCTTCACAATTTGGAAATCTTTTCATTCCGCAGGTAATTTGTATTATTATTTCATGTTTGGGAGCTCCGTTTTTAGTCAATAAATGGGGGCCTAAAATGATTTTGATGATAGGCATTATGTTGATGCTTACCTCTACAGGTACTCTGTGGCTTCTTCATTTTTTTCTTGCTGAAAGAGCATTATTGTTTCCCTTATTGCTTATTTTGGTCACTTTTACAGGAACCGGATTTGGATTAGCCATTACAACATTGAATCCCCTTGCTGCAAGTTTATTTGAAAAAGAAAATTCCTCGGCTATTTTAATCCTTCAGTTTTTGGTGGGACTGGGGACGTCTACTTCTCCTTTAATGATGAATTTGATCGGAAATGTTAAAAACTGGATGTATGTCCCCGGGATTATATTTGTAGTCGTAAGCATTGCGTTTATGATCTTTTTATTTTTAAAAATTGAAAAAGGAACATTTTTCGAGCTTCCTCAGCATTTTCGGATTCCCGGAAAACTATGGATATTTTTTGCTGCAATTATTTTATACGGTTGTATAGAAGGAACCTTTGGAAGCTTTGGCGGAATTATTCTTAAAAATAAGGGGCTGGATAATAATAAAGCAAGTTTAGGATTATCCCTATTTTGGGGAGGTATTGCTTTGAACCGCCTTTTATTTGGAATATTAACAAAAAAATTGGACTTATCCTCTTTTTTTCTTGTTTCTCCGCTATGTGTAGGTATTTTGCTTCTATTGCTATTGGTTGCTCCCAATATTCATATTCTTTTATTGATGATGTTTTTGATAGGCTTTTTTATGGGAAGTATATTTCCGGGCTCTATCGGCTGGGGAACTGTAGAATTTCCAACGTATTCAGTTGTTGTTTCCGGATTTTTAATGGCTGCCAACCAAATGGGGATAGGTATTGTAACAAATATTTTAGGACATTTCTCTGGTTACATATCCACTATTCTGTGGGTTTTGATCGCTTTTACCTTAGTAATCTGTGGTTTGTTTTTCTATCTTAAAAGAGGCTCCAGCATTAAAGATGCCTTTTGACTCAACTTTTAACTTTCTATTTTAATCAGGATGGACGCTGGGAGCTTGAAGAAGGAAGTTATTCAGGTTATAAAGAACAGTTTTTCCGTATTTTCATCCTTATTAAACAGTGATGCTACTCATTTATGGTAACCATGTATAGATAATAGGAAGGGACAGTAACTCCCAGCCTCCCTCTTCCAGCTTCCAATACCCTAAATTATAATTTCCTTAACCCGAGGAGTTCAGGTTATTTTAACTCATTCTCCTTTCTTAACCTACATCAACATTTTCCTGCCTCTAGATCCCGTACATTTGTACCATAAATAATCACAGAAAATGAAAACAGTATATCATAAAGCAGATTCAAGAGGCCATGCCAATCATGGTTGGTTAAACTCTTACCATACTTTTAGTTTTGCAAACTATCAAAACAGAGATAGAACGAACTTTGGAGTTTTAAGAGTATTGAATGATGATACCGTTTCTCAGGGAATGGGATTCGGAACACACCCACACAGAGATATGGAAATTATCTCTATTCCTCTGGAGGGTGACTTGGAACATAAAGATTCAATGGGAACTACTGCGGTGATCAGAAAAGGAGAAATTCAGGTAATGAGTGCCGGAACCGGTGTAATGCACAGCGAATACAACAAAAATAAAGACGAAGAGGTAAAATTTCTACAGATCTGGGTTTTTCCTAGAACATTGGATGTTGAACCAAGATATGATCAGAAAAGCATTAAAGAAGGTGAAAAGATCAATGGATTCCAACAGATTTTATCCCCTAATAAAAACGATGATGGAGTTTGGATTCATCAGGATGCTTGGTTTAATATTGCTAACTTCAAAAAAGGCAATGGCAAAAACTATATGCTTAATAAAAAAGGAAACGGTGTATATGCATTTGTTTTAAAAGGAAGTGCCAAAGTGGGTGATCGTGTTCTGAATGAAAGAGACGGGTTGGGAATCTGGGATACACAAAGCTTTAATATTGAAGCAGTGGAAGACACAGAAATATTATTAATGGAAGTACCGATGGAATTGCCTGCTTATCTTAAATAAAAAACTAAATTTGTATCCTTAAAAAATTAAAATAGTATGCAATAGCCATCAAAGAATGTTGACTATTTCATATAACAAAAAAATAAATACTACATATGAAAATCTTAGCAATAGCAGGAAGTAACTCAGAAGTTTCAATGAACAAGCAATTGGTGGCTTATGCATCAACACTATTTGAAAATGCGGAAGCAGAAGTAATCGATTTAAATCCTTTCGAAATGCCAATTTATAAGCATGAAAGAGAATTAGAGGGAGGTGTTCCTCAGGAAGCACATGACTTTGCAGCTAAAATCGATAGCGCAGACGTTCTATTGGTTTCTTTAGGAGAGCATAATGGAACGTACTCTACAGCATTCAAAAATGTGTTCGACTGGGTATCGAGAATTAAAGACAGAACAGTATGGAATGAAGTACCAATGTTATTGATGTCTACATCGCCGGGAGGTAGAGGAGGAGCCGGAGTTTTAGAGGCAGCATCAAAACGTTTCCCTTTCCATGGAGGAAATGTGGTAGAAACTTTTTCACTTCCTTTCTTTAATGATAACTTTGATAAAGCTGAACAAAAAATTTCTAACGAAGAGAAAAACAGCGAATTAAAAGAGAAAATCAAGAAGATTGCAGCCATCGAAACTATCCTTGAAAAATAGAATTTGAATATTCATTTAAAATTACTATTTTTGCAAAAAGAAAAGAGATGAAAATTCAGACCTCCTATAAACAATGTTTTTCTCATAAAGGGAAAGTTGTGGGCTCTGAAATTCTGAGATAAAATAACGGCCGATAATCTGCAAAGATTGTCGGCTTTTTTGTTTTCTAAATTTGAATATAAAAAGTAAAAATATAAAAGATAAGAAGACAACAGACATCAGATAATAGACACAAATAATCTGACATCTGAAATCCAATATCTAAAAATCTAAGCAGACATGAGCAACACTTACAAATCAGCAGGAGTAGACAAAGAAGAAGGATACAAAACGGTTGACAAGATCAAAAAAGCGGTCGGTGAAACCCATAATTCCAATGTTTTGAACCATTTGGGAAGTTTTGGTGCTTTCTATGAAATCGGAGGATACAAAAATCCCGTTCTTGTTTCAGGAACAGATGGAGTAGGAACAAAGCTGAAAGTAGCTTTAGATACCAAAAAATATGATTCTATTGGTATCGACTGTTTCGCAATGTGTGCCAACGATATCCTTTGTCATGGTGCAAAACCTTTGTTTTTCTTAGATTATTTGGCTTGTGGAAAGCTGGATTCCGAAATCGCAGCAGAGATCGTTCTGGGAATGGTGAATGCTTGTAAGGACAACAACTGCGCATTGATTGGTGGAGAAACAGCTGAAATGCCGGGGATGTACCAGCCCGGAGATTATGATGTTGCCGGATTCTGTGTAGGAATCGTAGAAAAAGACCAGATTATTGACGGATCTAAAATTAAAACAGGTAATAAAATTATTGCATTGCCAAGCTCAGGATTCCACTCCAACGGATTCTCTTTAGTAAGAAAAGTATTTCCGAACTTCGAAGAAGAGTTTGAAGGAAAACCTTTATATGAAACCCTTTTAGTGCCTACAAGATTATATTATAAAGACATTCATAAAGTATTGGAAGAAGTAAATGTAAGCGGTATTGCTCACATTACAGGAGGAGGGCTTTATGAGAATGTTCCGAGAATTATTCCTGAAGGACTTTGTGCTTCTATTGATGAATCAAAAATCAGAATTCCTAGTGTGATGCTTGAGCTTGAAAAAAGAGGTGGGGTGAAACGTGAAGAAATGCACGGAACATTCAATATGGGTGTAGGAATGGTAATCGTAGTAGATGCTGAGCACGCTGAAAAAGTATTACACCTTTTGGATGATGCTTACGAAATCGGGGAAATCACGGAAGGAGCAGAGAAAATTGATTTGAAATTTTAAATGACATCAGATTTCAGACACCAGACATCAGACTTCAAGTCTGTAATCTGATATCTGATATCTAACATCTGAATAATGAAGAACATCGTTGTACTCGTATCCGGTTCAGGAACCAATTTGCAGAGAATCATTGATACCATCGAAGCTGGAGAAATCCGGAATGCAAAAGTAAGTCTGGTGGTTGCTGATAGAGAGTGTTTCGGATTGGAAAGAGCAAAAAATCATAATATAAAAAACATACTCATTCCAAGAGGAAAGAATTTTAGCAGCGAATTGGCTAAAGTAATCCCACAAGATACAGATCTTATTGTGTTGGCAGGATTCCTATCCATTTTAAAACCTGAGTTCTGTGAAAACTGGAATGGTAAAATTATCAATATTCATCCTGCATTGCTTCCGAAATTCGGAGGAAAAGGAATGTGGGGAATGAACGTTCACAATGCCGTTATTGAAGCCAAAGAAGTAGAGAGTGGGGCAACGGTACATTTTGTAACACCGGGTATTGATGAAGGAGAAGCTATTCTTCAAAAATCTTTTGAAGTAACGGCTGATGATACCCCCGAAACATTGGCACAGAAAGTTCACCAGATTGAATATGAAATATTTCCTTTAGCAATCGATAAGGTCCTGGGAAATAAATAATGTACCAATATAACAATGTAACAGTTTACTAATAATTGTAATTGTCATTCTGAGCATAGCGAAGAATCTCATTGTTACATTAAATAAAAAAATCTAAGTAAAATAAAAAGTAATCCGGAGGTGAAAGAACCGGATACAGTTTGAAATAACTGTGAAAAGTAAAAATTGAAAGTAATGAGTAAAAAGAGAGTTTTAATCAGTGTTTCTGACAAAAGTGGGTTAATTGAATTCGCACAGTTTTTGGAAGCTCAGAATTATGAGTTGATCTCCACAGGAGGAACGTTCAAACATTTGAAAGACGCTGGTTTAAATCCCATTCAGATTGATGAGGTAACCAATTTCCCAGAAATGTTGGACGGAAGAGTGAAAACTTTACACCCGAAAGTTCACGGAGGTCTTTTAGCTGTTCGAAACAACGAAGAACACATGAAAACTGTTCAGGAACACGGAATTGGTTTGATCGACATGGTTATCGTAAACCTTTATCCTTTCTTTGAAAATGTAAACAAAGACATTTCTTTACACGAGAAAGTAGAGTTTATTGATATTGGTGGTCCTTCTATGCTTCGTTCTGCAGCGAAAAACTTTGATTCTGTAACGGTAATTACTGATGTAGAAGATTATACAACAGTAAAACTGGAAATGGAGCAAAATGGTGACACGTATATCGAAACACGTAAGAAACTTGCAGGAAAAGTATTCAATCTTACTTCTGCTTACGATGCGGCTATCTCAAGAATGCTTTTAGATGAAGAATATCCTACGTATTTAAACGCTTCTTACAAAAAAGTTTCTGACCTGAGATACGGAGAAAACCCTCACCAGACAGCTGCTTACTACGTTTCTACTTTCGAGAACGGAGCGATGAAAGACTTCGAACAATTGGGAGGTAAAGAACTTTCTTTCAACAACCTTCGTGATATGGACCTTTGCTGGAAAGTGGTAACGGAATTCAAAGAAGAAATGGCTTGTTGTGCGGTAAAACACTCTACACCTTGTGGCGTTGCCATCGGAACTTCAGCATTGGAAACGTATCAAAAAACTTTCGAATGTGATCCGGTTTCTATCTTTGGCGGAATTGTTGCTATGAACTATAAGATCGATGCAGCAACAGCTGAAGAATTAAACAAAACATTCCTGGAGATCGTAATGGCTCCGGACTTTGATGAAGAAGCTCTTGAAGTTTTAAGAAAAAAGAAAAACCTTAGAATCATTAAAATTGTAAACCCGGTTTCAGACAAGAAAACATGGGTGAAAGTTGATGGTGGTATCTTGGTTCAGGATAATGATTTGCATTTCTCTGATGATATTAAAGTAGTGACTGAAGTTCAGCCTACAGAAGCACAGAAAAAAGCATTGCTGTTCTCTCAGAGAGTAGTGAAATATGTGAAATCAAATGCTATTGTAGTTTCCAATGGAATCCAGGCTTTCGGAATTGGAGGTGGACAAGTCAACAGAATTTGGGCAACACAACAGGCTATTGAAAGAGCAAAAGAAAAATTCTCAGGAGACTTAGTATTAGCTTCTGATGCATTTTTCCCTTTCCGTGATGTCGTAGACTTCTGCGCTCAGGAAGGTATCAAGGCAATTATTCAGCCAGGTGGAAGTGTAAAAGATCAGGATAGTGTGGAAGCTGCTAATGAACATGGTATTCCGATGATGTTTACAGGTGTCAGACACTTTTTCCACTAATTGAATGCAATTAAAAAAAATAAGAAATTAGGCGATTCGAAGACTTGAAAAATTAGCATCTGCGATGATCATAATTCCTAAATCACTTAATTTCTTAATTGGAAAATTATATATTTGTAAATTAGACTAGATAATAAATAAAGTATGAGAATATTAATCATAGGTGAAGGCGGTAGAGAATCTGCTTTAGCGGCAAAGCTTCAGAATGACCCTAGAATTTCTAAAATGTTTTTTGCCAACGGGAATGCTACTACCGATGTAATAGGGAAAAATGTTCATTTATCAGAAATCAAAGAACTTAGAGATTTCGCTATTAAAGAAAAAGTTGACTTAACGATTGTTGGTCCTGAAGCTCCATTAGTAGCTGGTTTGAAGGACGAATTTAAGCAACATGATCTTAAAGTTTTCGGTCCTACTCAAAAAGTAGCAAGCTTAGAAGGAAGTAAAGCTTTCTCTAAGAAATTTATGCAGACCTATGATATCAAAACAGCTAAAGCTGTAGTATTTGATTCATATAATGAAGCTATAGAATATGTAAAAATACAGCAATACCCTTTAGTGATCAAAGCAAGTGGTTTAGCTGGTGGAAAAGGAGTTGTTATTTGTGATAACCTTGAAGAAGCTGAAGCTACCATCCATGATTTCATGATCAGAAGAATTTATGGAGATGCTGGTATCCGTTTAGTTATCGAAGAATATTTGCAAGGTTTTGAAGCATCTATTATTGCTTTCTCTAATGGTGAAAAGCTTTTCCCTTGTATTGCTGCTAAAGACTATAAAAAAGCAGGAAACGGCGACTCTGGTCCAAATACAGGAGGAATGGGTTCTGTAGCACCAAGCCCGGAATTCACTCAGGAGCATTATGCTGATTTTGAGAAAAATATTTTAGAACCTACTATTAAAGGTCTTAAAGCTGAAGGTTTCGGATTTAAAGGAATCATTTTCTTCGGATTAATGGTGACGAAAAACGGAGCTTATCTTCTTGAATATAACATGAGATTCGGTGATCCTGAAACCCAGGTATTGATGGCTCTTATGGAAAACAATCTTTTAGACGTTATTCAGGATTGTATGGAAGGAAAAGATATTGAGCTTAAGTTCAAAGACGAAAAGGCAGTTTGTCTTGTAATGTGCTCAGGAGGATATCCTAGAAACTTCGAAACAGGTTTCGAAATTGTAGGAGAGGACAAATTAAAGCATAGTAAATTATTATACGCTGGTGCTATCAGAAAAGGCGATAAAGTAGTTTCCAACGGAGGTAGAGTTTTGAACGTTGTCGCTACAGGAGCTACTTATGAAGATGCCCGCAAGAAAGTTTACGAAGATGCCGGACACGTACATTTCGATTACGGCTTCTACAGAGAAGACATCGGAAAGTTTTAATAAAAATCACGAAAAAAGATTTGGAGCCATTCCAAGTCTTTTTTTGTAAAACAGTTAATATTAAATAAGATATCAGATGCAAGGCTCTGGACTTCAGATAGAAAATCTGAAATCTGATGTCTGAAATCTGATATCTTTCAAACAAATCAATCATCAAAAAATGAACAACGGTATTATTATTTTAGATTTCGGATCCCAGTACAACCAACTTATCGGAAGAAGAATCCGTGAGATGGGAGTATACTCTGAAATCTTACCTTACAATACACCTTTACAAGATATTTTAGCAAAACAACCAAAAGGGATCATTCTTTCCGGTGGACCTAGCTCTGTAAATGCAGAAAACGCTCACCTGGTTGAAAAAGAATTATATGAACAAGGAGTTCCTGTATTGGGAATTTGCTACGGAATGCAGATGACGGCTCACCTTTTGGGCGGGAAAGTAAATAAAGGAGAAAAAGGAGAATACGGTAAAGCAAATCTTGAAATCGTTAAAGAAAGTTCTTTATTAAAAGGAGTAACTCAAAACTCTGTGGTTTGGATGAGCCACTTTGACGAAGTAGGAGAATTGCCGGCAGGTTTTGAGCTGAATGCAAAATCTGGGGTAATTGCTTCTATTGCTAACGAAGACAAAAAAATATTCTGTGTTCAGTTCCATCCTGAAGTTTCTCACACTGAAGAAGGTGGAAAAATGCTTGAAAACTTCGTATTTGGAATCTGTAATTCAGAGAAAAATTGGAAGCTGACAAATTATATCGACAGAACTGTTGAAGAAATTCGCGAGAAAGTAGGAGACAACAAAGTAATCCTTGGACTTTCCGGAGGTGTAGACTCTTCTGTAGCAGCTGTTTTGATCCATAAAGCAATTGGTGATCAGTTGACTTGTATCTTCGTTGATACTGGATTATTGAGAAAGGATGAAGGCAAGAAAGTAATGGATCAATATGGAGAACATTTCCATATGAACATTAAAATGGTAGATGCTAAAGAAAGATTCCTTTCAAAATTAGCTGGAGTAGATGATCCTGAAGCGAAAAGAAAAATCATCGGAAACGAATTTATCCATGTTTTTGATGAAGAATCTCATAAAATTGAAGGCGCTAAATTCTTGGCTCAGGGAACCATTTACCCTGACGTTATCGAAAGCCAGTCTGTAAACGGACCTTCTGCTGTGATCAAATCGCACCACAACGTTGGAGGACTTCCTGAAGATATGGAATTCGAATTATTAGAGCCGTTAAGAGAGCTTTTCAAGGACGAAGTAAGAAGAGTAGGAGAAGAATTAGGAATTCCTCACCATTTGGTATACAGACACCCTTTCCCAGGTCCTGGATTAGGAATCAGAGTATTGGGAGCTGTAGATGCTGAGAAAGTAAGAATCCTTCAGGAAGCTGACGATATCTTCATCGAAGAACTATACAAAAACGATCTTTACGAAAAAGTATCTCAGGCATTCGTAGTATTACTTCCGGTAAAATCTGTAGGAGTAATGGGTGATGAAAGAACTTACGAATACACAGCTGTAGTTCGTTCCGCAAATACCATCGACTTTATGACAGCAACATGGAGCAGACTTCCTTACGAGTTCCTTGATACTGTTTCAAGCAGAATTATCAACGAAGTAAGAGGTATCAACAGAGTAGCTTACGATATTTCAAGCAAACCACCTGCAACGATTGAGTGGGAATAATTTTTGACTTGAATTTTAAATATAAATCCTGCCCGTTTTGGGTGGGATTTTTTATTACCAATCCTGTCTTAGAATAATTCCAATGCTTAAAAAATAAATCAATATTAGAAGGATTATACCATTAATAAGATACAAGATTGTCTTTTCATTGTGCTGATGAATGATATAAAAATTAATAATTAAAATAAGCAGAATCACCGGAATGAACTCAAGGAAAAATTCTGTCTGAAAATATATTGATAGTAATAAGTAAATTAATGATACTACTAAATTAATTATTGAGATTCTTTTCATGAATTACTACTTCTTTCCAATTTCCTTTACAGTTGTCTTTCCAGGCTTTAGGAAATTTATCATTGTTATAAATACGTTCGGGAATGAGTGTGAAAATATATTTTCTGGAATTACTTTCCTTATTGATAGCAAAAAAGAAAGGTGAATTTTTTTGTTTAATAATTCTTTCACCAATACTTATACTATCTACATATTCACCTAGATACACCAATGTGTCAAATTTATTTTTCCTTGATATTTTAACATGAGAAAAAATATTTTTCTTTAGATCAACTTTTTTAATAATTCTTCCATCAAAGGATGCTTTAATATCAGCAATAGTAAATTTATCACCATCATCATCAGGTCTTGTAATCTGATAAATAAAAAAAATGAGAAATAAGACAGAAAATATTAAGAATAAATTTATTTTCTTCTGATCAGAAAGGTTTTCAAACATACATTATCTGTGATAAATACTTTTACTTCTAAAATTGCTTTAATGAAAAAACGATCAGTATAATATTGATCATAATTAACAAGCAATATATCAGCTTAAATATGATGTGTTTATGGAAAATAACATAATTTAATAACATCGCAACTATTAAATAAAAGTAAATAAAACCTTTTGCGTCCTGAGGTTTTATTTCAGATGCTGAAAACAGGTTTAAATTATGTGAAACATTGACTGATGAGTCTGTATAAAAGATTCTTAAAAAAAAAATAATTGAGATGCTCATGAGTAAAGTTACTGCGTACGGTTTCATCTATAAATAGAAAATAATAAAGTGATTATTGTTTTAAATGGTATTTGTATAATTTTTGCCTAAATTTAAATAAAATTACATCAAATGCAAATAGAAACAAGACCCCTGACAGTTCAGGATTATGATGAGCTGGCAGAAACCATGAAAAGGGCATATCCGCAAATGTCAGAATCCATTTGGTCTAAAAAAAGTATTGAAAAATTAACGAGAATATTCCCGGACGGGCAAATCTGCATTACAGTAGACGGAAAATTGGCAGCAGTGGCACTTTCCATTATTGTCAATTATGAAGAATTCGGTGATGATCATACATACAGTGATATCACAGGGAATTATACTTTCAATACACATACTTCAAAAGGAAATGTTTTATACGGAATAGAAGTTTTTGTAGATCCCGAATTTCGTGAACTTCGTTTAGGGAGAAGGTTGTATGATGCCAGAAAAGAATTATGTGAACTATTAAATTTAAAATCTATTATTCTGGGCGGTAGAATTCCGAACTATCATAAGTACAGCCATGAGCTTTCCGCAAGAAATTATATCCGTAAAGTCAGAGATAAGGAAATATATGATCCCGTATTATCTTTTCAGCTTTCCAATAATTTTCTACCCATAAAAATCCTGAAAAAATATCTTCCTGAAGATGAAGCTTCCAGAGAAAATGCAGTTCTTTTGCAATGGAATAATATTTATTACAGCAAAAACCCAAATACGATGCAGGACAGTATCATCCGTTTAGGGCTGGTACAATGGCAGATGAGACCATTCAAAGACATAGAATCCTTTTATGAGCAGGTAGAGTTCTTTGTAAACGTAATGGGGGATTATAAATCTGATTTTGTGCTTTTTCCGGAGCTATTCAACACGCCTTTGCTGGCTCCTTTCAATAATCTTTCCGAAAGAGACAGTATGATAGAACTGGCTAAGCTTACCGAACAGATCAAAAATAAAATCTCAGAACTGGCGATCAGTTACAACGTGAATATTATTTCCGGAAGTATGCCTGTTTTTGATAGTGATAATAATGATTTGTACAATGTGAGCTATCTTCTTCATCGTGACGGGCGTAAGGATGAGTACAGAAAAATTCATATTACCCCGAACGAAAAGAGGTATTATGGAATGAAAGGAGGGAACGAAATAAAAGTTTTCGATACCGATTGCGGAAAAATCGGACTTGTTATCTGTTATGACGTCGAATTTCCGGAATTACCAAGAATCTTGGCCGATCAAGGAATGAAAATTTTATTTGTTCCATATCTTACAGATACTCAGAATGCATATATGAGGGTACGCCACTGTGCTGCCGCCAGAGCAATAGAAAACGAATGTTATGTAGCTATTGCAGGCTGTGTAGGTAACCTTCCGAAAGTAAATAATATGGACATTCAGTTTGGACAAGCAGCTGTGTTTACTCCTTCCGATTTTGCCTTTCCATCAAATGCTATTAAAGGAGAAGCTACCCCCAATACAGAGATGACATTAATTGTAGATGTCGATTTGAATCTATTGAAGGACCTTCATCATAATGGCTCTGTACAGGTCATGAAAGACAGAAGAAAAGACCTCTATGATACTTATCTTAAGTAGAGCTATCAATATAGATTAAAGGAAATCCCGTTTTTGTTAAGATATTTTTTTCTCAAAGTAAATATCCATAAAAACGGGCTACCAAAAAAAGAATGGTACCCCGTGAAGAAAGACTTAGTTTGGGAATAAATATGATGAATAAAAAATGTATTATTTTGTGGCTACTTTTTTATCATTTCTAACCGCATCAATCAGCATTTGTTCGTTATTTTTATAAATAGTTATTTGTGATGGGCTTAATATAGCTTCAAAATCTTTATCTACATTTTTAAACTGATTTGTGATAATACGACGGGCATCTTGTTCGTTTGTGGCTCTATTACTTTTATTGCGTTTATCTAAATCGTTTTGCATGGCCTGAACACTTTTAAAATTGATATCATACACCTGTGGAACCTGCTGATCCGTAAGATCTAATAAAGGAATCATTACCAAAGTTCTGAAGCTGGCAAGTTCTTTGATCCTGTTCTTCTCAAATTGTCCTTCCTGCTCAGGAGTAAGGATTTTTCTTAGAGAAGCGTCACGTTGCACCATGATGCTTACCAATTCACTTGTAATGGCTTTATTATTTAGAATATTAGAGTTATTTCCTATTTTTTTATCAAGGGCATTAAGAGAATCTGCAGCAACCTTGTTAATGTACAATACTTTGTTTTTTTGATTATCAGTAAGATTTAAATAATCCAGATTAGCAGTCATATTTTCTGAAATTGTATTTGCAGAAGCTATTTGCGCTTTGAATAATGAACCGGCCATGAATGCTATAATACAGCAGGCTGAAATAATTTTTTGTAACATGATTTGTGATATTTTTTATATTAATGTTTCTCATCCAAATGTATAACAGTTTAAAAAGCGCTCTATTATCTGAAAATCTTTTTTTATTGTTCTAAATTCTCCATTGTTGGAAATAAAAAAATCCGAAGAAATAGCTCTTCGGATTCAATATAGCCTGTTCAGGCAATACTCAATTTAATCTTATAAATATTGAGGACATACTACCGCAGGACAGATCATTTTTGGACATCTTGGTCTTCCGTCAGTAGGGCAGCATTCGTATGAACAAGTACCACCGATGATGATACCATTTCCTGAAATACCTTTTAATTGTTCTCTTGAAAGTTTGTTGTTGCGTAAATTTTTCATGTTGAAATACTTTTATTGGTTTGTTTTAAAATTTGTACCCTGTAAATATAGAAAATTATATTAAGTATTGTCACTATTGCTTGAATTTTATTATTATGATTAGTTTTAATAAGATAAAAGGTTGATTATGTGTTAATGTTTTTAATTTTTTATCTTCAGAATACTTTTTTTACTAAAAAACATTCAGTATAAAAATAATAATAGGAATACTTTTTGGAGTACATTGCACCTATTATTAGTACACTATGTTTGACAAGCAACAAAGAAAATTGAAAAGATCTGCAAGACTGATTTCTGTGTTAAGTAAATACGGCTTCAAAGATCTGCTGGCGAGAATGAATGGAGGAAATAAACAGGAAATTGTTTCAGCCGGTTCTGAGGAGGTTATTTCAAAAGGAACAGTCTATGAAAGAATACGACTTGCTTTGGAAGAACTCGGACCTACTTTTGTAAAGCTCGGACAAACATTTAGTAATAGAGAAGATTTACTCCCACCGGAAATGATTCGGGAATTGCAGAAGCTACAAGATAAAGTAGAAACGGTAGATATGGATGTACAGGAAGCATTGGAAAATGAATTCGATATTTCTATTAAAGACCATTTTCTTGAGATTCAAAAAGAACCTTTGGCTACAGCTTCTATTGCACAAGTCTATAAAGCCATATTAAAAGATGGAAGTCCGGTAATTCTGAAACTTAGAAAACCTGACGTGCAGTCCGTTATTGAAGATGATTTGCTATTGATTAAAGATTTAGAAAAACTTTTGTCAGCCTATTCCGAAATAGGAGATAAGCTTAATCTGAAACAGGCCATTTCCACTTTCGAAAAATCTTTATTAGAAGAAGTTTCTCTAATTAATGAGAAAAATAATATCCAGCAATTCCGTCTCAATTTTAAGAATAATAAAGAAACCTACGTTCCAAAAGTATACGAAGAATTTTCCAACAACAATATTCTTTGTATGGAATTTATTGATGGAATTAAGGTAACAGATAAAACTGTTCTTTTGGCTAATGAGATTGATCCTGTCAAGGTTTCAGAAGTCGGATTAAGACTTTTTGTATCTCAAATTTTAGATTACGGATTCTTTCATGCTGATCCACATGCAGGAAATATCCTGGTGAAAAAAGATGGCAGAATCGTTTTTATTGATTTTGGTGCAGTTGGAAAAATACAACCTAACGATAAGGAAATCCTTGAAAATCTTATTGTAAGTTTTGTGGCTAAAAATCCTCACAAAATAGTACGTTATCTAAAGAAAATGGCGGTAAGCTATGAAATTCCTGATGAAAGAAGATTTGAGGGCGATGTAGAGGATATTCTGAATTTTGTTCACAGCTCATCTTTACAAGATATTAATGTCCAGGTAATTATCAATAAAATGAAGGATATCTTAAAAGATAACAGGCTTTATATGCCCGATTATTTCTATTTGTTGTTTAAAGGAATCAGTCTGATAGAAGGAGTTGGTAGAAATATTAATCCCGATTTAGATATCGTAAAAAGTCTTCATCCCTACACAAAGAAAATTTTTACTAAAAAAATCAGTCCAAAAAATCTTCTAAAAACTGGTATGGACAGAATGATGAATTTTACGGATAATGTAGATGAGATTCCCCGAGAGCTTCGTTCCGTTCTTCAGAAATTAGATGAAAATAAATTTACCGTTTCAAGTGAAATTAAAAACATAGAAAAGACCAATCAGTTGATAAAATCAAGTGTTACCAATTTGATTCTAGCGATGGTTTTAGGAGCCAATATTATTGCAACATCTATTGTTTTTACATCAGAATCAGGTCCAAAGATTGGAGAATTATCCTTGATCGCTGTTTTAGGGTTTACTTTTTCCATTATTTTGGTGCTAATACTTTTACTACGGGTAACGAGAAAATAAAGATAAATGTAAAGATTAGGATTGAAAAATGAGTCTAAATATTGCAACTCGGATTCCCAAGTCTCCTGTCTAATGCATTACCTTTTAACGAACATTTTACATTGTACATATTAATACCTATCTTTGCAAAATGGAAAAACTCACTTTTGCAGATTTTGACCTGCCGGTTAAAATTCTTGATGTTTTAGCGGATCTGGAATTATTTGAGCCTACTCCAATTCAGGAGAAAAGCTTAAAGCCTATTCTTTCCGGAAGAGATGTAATGGGTATTGCACAAACCGGAACCGGAAAAACATTAGCTTACCTTTTACCAGTTCTGAAAACATGGAAATACAGTAAAACCGGAAACCCAACAGTTTTGGTACTTGTTCCTACTAGAGAATTGGTGGTACAGGTAGCTGAAATTCTTGAAAAACTGACAGAGAATATTACTGCGAGAGTGATCGGAATATATGGTGGAAAAAATATCAATACCCAAAAATTATTATTCAACGATGGTTGCGATATTTTGGTAGGGACTCCCGGAAGAGTGATGGATCTTGCCATTGATAATGCTATTTCCTTAAAAGAAGTTCAGAAACTGATCATTGATGAATTTGACGAAATGCTAAATTTAGGTTTCAGACCACAATTGACTCATATTTTTGAAATGATGAAAGAGAAGAGACAAAATATCCTTTTCTCTGCAACCATGACGGAAGCTGTAGATGAAATGCTGGACGAATACTTTGCTAATCCATTGGAAATTTCATTGGCAAAATCAGGAACACCTCTTGAAAAAATTGAACAGAGCGCCTACAAAGTTGAAAACTTCAATACTAAGATTAATTTACTTGAGCATTTACTGAAAACCAATGCAGATATGTCTAAAGTGTTGATTTTTAATAATAATAAAAAACACGCTGACCTTCTTTTTACCAAAATTGATGAACTTTTCCCGGAACAGTTTGATGTAATTCACTCCAATAAGTCTCAAAACTACAGGCTTAAGGCTATGAAAAGATTTGAGAATGAAGAAATCCGAGGATTAATTACTACAGATGTAATGGCCAGAGGTCTTGATATTTCTAATATTACTCATGTTATCAACTTCGAGACACCGGATATCCCTGAACAGTACATTCACAGAATCGGTAGAACAGGTAGAGCGGATAAAGAAGGTAAAACTATTATTTTTGTTACTAAAAAAGAAGAACCTTTACTTCTTGATATTGAATTGTTGATGGATAAAGAATTGCAGTTCAATGATTTTCCTGGAGAAGTGAAAATTAATCCTAATAAAATTGCTTCAGAAAAAGATGAAGTGGTAATGAAAAATCCTGTACAGGTTAAACTAAACGAAGGTGGAGGAGCTTTCCACGAAAAGAAAGCCAAAAATACCAAAGAAAACTGGGGTGGACCATCGAAAAGAAAGGCACCTAAGAAGTTTGGAGCCAACAGAGCACAGCAAAAAGCTAAGTCTAAATCGAAGAGAAAGAAATAAAATAAAAAACGATTCCCATATCAGGAATCGTTTTTTTAATAAGATGAAGATTCTTTTTAAATTTTATTAAAAATTTATTTGAACCATTAAGATAAATTAAGTTGTTGAGTTTAATTAAGAAAAAATCAAAGATTTTTTATAAGCAAGACGCCTCTTAAAGCGAAGCCCAAACTTAATATTCTAAAAATCTTAAGAACCTTAATGGTAAAACGTATTCGTCCATAAAAATTGGCAAATAGATTCATAAAATAAAATTCTTAAAAATTTCAACAGGCTCTAATTATCTTCGTTTTCTTTTATTTCATGTAAGGAGTCATCACCTGTGCCCAGATTTTATAACCTTCCGGAGTTAAGTGAAGCATATCGTCCAGAAAAATATCTTTTCTTACACTGCCATTGGCGTCCTCCATTGCTTTGGTGATATCGATAAATTGCGAATGAGGCTGTTTTTTCATAAACGCAGCAATCTTTTCGTTAGCTTCTTTCATTTGAGGCCAAAGTTGCTCTCTGCTTGGAGAATATTTTATGGAAATATAATCTACCTCAATATTGGGAAATCTCTCACGTATTTTTTTGTAGAATGCTTTGTAGCGGTTAACCACTTTTTGAGCTTTCAATGCATGATTGTCGGCAAAATCATTATCTCCGCAATAAATAATGATTTGTTTAGGCTGATAAGGAGACAGAAGATCATCTGCAAAATAATTAAGGTCAGTTAATCTCGATCCCCCGAAACCTCTGTTGATAATCGTTTTTCCGGGGAAATAGTCGGAAACATCCATCCATTTCGTAAAAGAAGAACTTCCTATCAACAGGATTGCATTTTTAGGAGGTGGGTTTTGTTGATCTTCTTTTTTAAAGTTTTGAATGTCTTGCCAGAACATTGGTTTTTTCTCCTGCGAAAAGGCAATGGTAAAGCACAGCAATAGAAAAGCTGTTAGAATCTTCTTCATGAATTCAGGTTTAAATTTGAGATAAAAGTAATAAAAAACTCTCGATTGACGAGAGTTGTACTTTATCTTTTATAAGTAATATAGGTAATATCCGGAATTTTATCCCCATCCATATCAAGATTACCGGATTTTTGTGCTAATCTTAGATCTCTGTTAGTTAATATATCTACTCTGTAATCGATATTTTCTTCATTATCAAACTTGATTCCCAGTGTTTTAGATTCCTGATCATAAGTGTATTTTCCTTCACTTTTCCCATTCATCTGGCAATCTGCTCCTGTTCCTGTATAAGCTGTATAACTTACATAAAAATCTGTTCTGAAGAAAAGTGTATTTTTGGTAGCACATCCCACTGTAGGAAAGGACTTAATTACTGTTTTATTATCTTTTCCGGAAATGATTTCGGTCTTAACTTCTTTCCAGTCTCCTTTCATCATATCCATTTCGTAAGCTTGAAGATCATCATCTTTACAAGAAGTAAGTGCCAATGCAGAAAAGGCAAATAAAAGTAGTTGTTTTTTCATTTTCACAAATTTAAGAATATGCTAAAATATAAATAAATTTGAAATATTAATAATGAAATCGTGATTTTTCAAACAAATGTTTGTAAATAAGGTAATTCTTGAAAGGTTGTGTGAAATGCTAGACAGAGGTGGTTCTAAATAATGGGAGATTTATTAAGATAAAAGATAAAAGATAAAAGATAAAAGATAAAAGATAATGTTATTAAACTACTATTCATATGGATATATCAATATCAATAGGGGCGGGTTATGATCCTGAGCGTAGACGAAGGAAGCCCGCCCCATTATAAAATTCATATTCATTCGGCTTTAGCCAAAACCTATAATCAAAGATCTCTCAGCCTAAAACCTGTATTTTCTAGTAGCTCATTTCTACAATTTTAGAAGCATCCTGAGGTGTTAATTTTTTATATTCTCCAAGGCCCATCCAGTTTCTCTCTGTAAATGCTTTCTCCACTCTTTCAGCAGTTCCTTTATAATCTTCCGTATATTCTGAAAGCTTGGTTTTGATGTGCAAACTGTGGAAGAATTCTTCCAGTTTTTGGATTCCCAGTTCTGCTTTTTCTTCAACACTGCCATCTTTGATTCCCCAAACTCTTTCAGCATATTGAGCCAGTTTACCTTTTTTATCATTAAAATTATAGCGATAATGAGAAGGAGCAATGATAGCCAGCGTTCTTGCATGATCAATACCAAAATAAGCCGTTAATTCGTGGCCCATTGCATGTACAGCCCAATCTGTAATCACTCCTTTCTGGATAAGACCATTCAATGCCATTGTACAACACCACATAAAGTTGCCTGCAGCATCATAATTAAAGTCATCAGCCAATACTTTAGGCGCTGTTTCCTGAAGACTGATTAGAATACTTTCTGCGATTCTTTCCTGAAGATCAGCAGAAGAAGGCGCTGTCATATACTGTTCCAAAACATGGGTATAAGCGTCTGTAAGCCCATTTACAATTTGGTTTTTAGGAATAGACCTGATTACTTCAGGATCTAAAACCGAAAACTGAGGAAAAAGCCCCGGACCTCCCGACGATAATTTTTCGTTAGTTTCTCTTCTGGAAATTACATATCCTGAGTTCATTTCAGATCCTGTAGCAGGCAACGTTAAAATACTACCAAAAGGCATTCCTTCCCCTTCAAACGTTCTGACCTGCTTTCTCAGAATATCCCAAGGTTCACCATTGTAATTGACTGCCGCAGAAATAAATTTTGTTCCGTCAATAACTGAACCGCCACCTACAGCAAGAAGATAAGTGATATTTTTTTCTTTAATGAAGTTGATGGCATCAATCAATACCTCGTATTCCGGATTAGCCGGAACACCTCCAAATTCATAGAGATCATGACCTTTTAAAGCTGTTTTTACCTGATCATAAACGCCATTGTTTTTGATACTTCCACCACCATAAATCATCAATATTTTTGCATCTTTAGGAATCTCGTTAGAAATTTTAGCGATTTCTCCCTTTCCGAAAAGTATTTTAGTTGGATTTTTAAACTCGAAATTAAGCATTGTTCTTAAATTTATTTTAATTCAAATGTACGGAATGAAAAAGAAAAATTGAGTTAATGAAATTCTAAAATTGCTATGACTTAGTTTAATAAAAGCTATTATAATAACAAAGATTGTAGATGAATTTTTAACTCTCAGAAAGATAGGATTTTGCCCTTTTTATAAAACCTTCCTTATCTTTTTTGATATCTTCAAGCAATTTTTTCCTGTCCTCAGGAATGGTCAGGTATCGATCGCCCCAAAGATTAATTTCAACAATTATGGGAACCAGATCAATGCCTTTTGGGGTAAGATAATAGATGATTTTCAATTTATTATCAGGATGATTTTTTTTGTCAATGATTCCGTTTTCAAGAAGATGTTGAAGTCTGGTTGCAAGAATATTGGACGCTATTTTTTCATCAGCTTTTTGCAGTTCTCCATAGGTACATTCTTTTTTAAGCATCAGATCACGGATGATTAATAGTGACCATTTATCCCCCCATATTTCCAGAGAACAACTGATAGGACAGTCTGACCTTTTTTTACTCATAATGTTAATATTGAAATAATACTTGCAAATTAAAAGTGATTATTTTAGATTTGCTTTTATTTTGCAAGTAAAATTAATCATAAAAAATTAATAAATCAAATGGAATATTATGATATAGCCGTAATAGGATCCGGACCCGGTGGATATGTGGCAGCAATAAGAAGTGCTCAACTTGGATATAAAACACTAATTATTGAAAAGTATGATACATTGGGAGGAACCTGTACCAACGTAGGATGTATACCGACAAAGGCATTGTTGGATAGTACTCATCATTATTCAGATGCTCATCATCAATTTAAGGAGCATGGAATTAAGCTGGAACATATTGAGCTGGACTTTTCCCAAATGTATAAAAGAAAAGCAGAAGTGGTTTCAAAAAATACAGATGGGCTTAACTTTTTGATGAGTAAAAATAAAATTACTCGTTTAAAAGGGACAGCCAGTTTCGTCAACAATATGACAATAAGAGTAACCAATGATACTGAAACCATTGAAGTGACCGCTCAAAACTATATCATTGCCTCAGGATCAAAACCTTCAACGATTCCGGGAGTGACAATCGATAAGCAAAGAATTATTACTTCTACTGAAGCTTTATCTTTAGAACAAAAACCTGAATCAATGGTGATTATAGGAGGCGGAGTAATTGGAGTAGAAATGGCATCAATATTCAACCGTATCGGTACAAAAGTTACCATCCTTGAATACGCAGATTATCTCATTGCAACAATGGATCATGAATTAGGAAAAAATCTTCAGAAAATTCTAAAGAAAGAAGGAGTTGATATTCGGTTGAACCATTCAGTATATAAAACACAAAATACAGGCTCTTCGGCTCAGGTGTTTTTTAAAGACAAAAATGGAGCAGAAGAAACAGTGGAAGCCGATTATGTTTTGGTAGCAGTTGGAAGAAGCCCTTATGTAAAAGGGTTGGGGTTGGAAAATACAGATGTACAACTTGACGATCGTGGATTTATTAAAGTTAATGAAAATAACCAGACTGCCGTTTCAAATATATATGCCGTTGGGGACGTTATTGGTGGAGCAATGTTAGCCCATAAAGCCGAAGAGGAAGGTGTTTTTGTAGTGGAAACTATCAATGGCCAAAAGCACCATATTCATTATAATCGTATTCCTTCTGTAGTATATACGTGGCCCGAAGTAGCTTCTGTAGGATATACAGAAGAATATTTGACAAAGAATAATATTCCTTTTAATGTAGGTAAATTCCCGTTTTCGGCTAGTGCGAGAGCCAGAGCATCTATGGATACGGATGGGTTTGCCAAAGTCTTGGTTGATCCCAGATATGGTGAAGTTTTAGGAGTCCATGTCATTGGAGCAAGGGCCGCCGATTTAATTGCACAAGGAGTTATTGCACAGGAATATGAAGTAACTGCAGAAGATATGTTCCGAATTTCCTATGCGCATCCGACCTATTCTGAAACATTGAAAGAAGCGTATTTGATCGCATCAGGACAAGGTGCTATTAATATTTGATAAAGATGATATTGGCTGGTGAAACACGAGTGTGTAAGGTGTTTTAACTAATGTTTTATATTGCCACGAATGCACTAATAAAATAATTCGAGCATTCGTGGCAAAAAATATAAGAATGCCTGTTGAAAATCTCTATATTCAGTAAAACCTATAGGTTTTCAAACCAAAATTAACGAGATGTTTTTCCGACAAAATAATTCATTAGTGCATTTTGATGTATTATAGAGTAGAGCAATCTTCACTTTTTGAATAGATTCCATTACTCTTAGCCTCTAATTTTCCGGTTTTTCTATTGATTTTAATTAAAAAAGACTCTTTAGTTACAGGGCAGCCTTTAGCTTTAAAAGCATATAGGGAAATGTGTTGATTTTCAATTTTATAAGAACCGGTAAATCGGTTATTGGTATCTATAGAATAACCATAGGTTTTTGCGATTAGAATAGCTTCAGGAAGATTATCAATGGTTCCAATAAAATCCCTTAACTGTTGCTCATTAGAAAAATATATGGATCTGTCTTTTTTACAAGCCAGGATGTATGAGAAGCAGTTATTGCCAATACATTTTTGAAAGAAGCCTTGTTCAGGAGCTGGATCATTAATTGTCATAAAATCCGGTGCCTGACTTTCGTAGACGATTGCTTTGTCAGGATCGGTGTCATTAGTTAACACCCTCCAATACTCATATTCTTTATCCGGTACAATAAACGGGTACAAATAATCAACAGTATCCAGGATATCCGGAATTTTTTTGTAATCATCGGGAACCTTGATCTGTGCCATAAACAGGTTGGAGATAATTAAGGAAAACGCGATGATGGATTTCATAAGAAAGTGCTTTAAGGCAAATTTACAAAAATAAAGATGTTTGATCAATACTCTAAACGCTTATAGAAATTTCATAGAATATCCGGTTGTCACACTTCCATTAATAATCTTTTTCAATTTTGATTCTATAAGCTTTTTTGTTAATGGCTTCAAATGATCAGTATATAAAATACCTTGAGTATGATCATATTCATGTTGAATGACTCTTGCCGTCATTCCTGAAAATGTTTTGATGTGTTGGGTGAAATCTTTATCCATATATTCAATGGTGATTTTCCAAGGACGTTTTACCTTTTGTGAAAGGCCCGGAATGCTCAAACATCCTTCATAATCTTCCCAGGTTTCTTCTGAAGAACCAATGATTTTAGCATTGATAAAAGTTTCTTGTATTCCTCGATCATTTTTTTCAAAATAAAGGATCTGATCTTCCATATCCATATTTTCAAAAATAACTTGACTATCAACGATAAAAAGCTGTAGAGGTTTTCCTATTTGAGAAGAAGCCAAACCGCATCCGCTGGCATTTTTCATGGTTTCCCACATATCTGTTGTCAGCTTCTGTATTTCCTGGGTATTTGAATGTATTGGGATACATTTTTGTTTTAAAATGGGGCTCCCATATGCTAAGATAGAAAGTTTCATTGCGGTATTTTCCTGCAAAGTTCAGCAGAACAGAAAAGATATACAATGAACCTATGTTAATAAATCTGTTTACGGATTCTACTTAAAGCTTGAGGAGTAATTCCAATGTAAGAAGCGATATACTTCAAAGGCACACGCTGCAGGAGTTCGGGTTGTTCCGTAAATAATTTTAAATAACGCTCCTTAGCTGTAAGTTTCAGCAAAGAAAGTTCTCTTTTATTTTTGGCTAAAAATAGTTTTTCAGAAGCAAAACGTCCCAGATGGTTTCCCGCATGAGTTTGATCATAAACTTTTTGTAGGTCATCATAAGAAATTTGCCATACTACAGTCTCCGTTAATGCCTGCATTTCATATTCAGAAGGAGTTTGGGTAAGGAAAGAATCGTAGGCGCAGGTAAATTCTTTTTCAAAACCAAAACTGAAAGTATAGCCATACTCATCATCGGGAATATAAAATCTTACCAATCCGGATTCTACAAAAGATAAGTAGTTTTCGGTATCTCCTTGTTGAGTAATGATTTCATTTTTATCATACACTTTTCTGTGGAAATGTCCTGCTATAAATGCCCATTCCGATTCCTGTAGTTTGACGATCTGTTCGTAGTATGCTCTGATGTAACCCATAACAAATTTTGAATAATTTTTAATACAACATCAGCAGTATTAACTGTATTATTAGCTATATTTAAAAATTAATTGGAAGCCCAAAGTTACGAAATGTTTATGGAGAAAATAATATATTTAGTACAGCTTCTTTTTGTCATTTGTCAATTAAATTAATTCCAAAATCACCTACATTTGTTACTATGATACACGACCAACGCGCAGAAAAATTCAGGCAGATCGTGGAGAATAAATTCCAGATCTACAATTCGTTATTTATGAGCCTGCCTTATGATAAAATGACAAATATCGGAATGCTGCTTCCGTTTCTTTATGAAGAAAGCAGAACAGGCTATGAAGCTGGGAAAACCCCTGAGGATATTGTTGAAGAATTCTTTAAAAACCATACCGATCTTCAAACCGAGGATCAGAAACTGGAGTTACTTTTTAAAATCATCCAGTATATAGAAAGACAGGTGGTTTTATTTGACAGTATTGAAGATGCTGCTTTTCCCAATCTTCACTCAGAAAGTGATAATGGAACAGTAACCAACCTTTTTGAACGTTCTTATCAGGATCATAAAATTGAAAAAGTACGCGAAAAATTAAAAGATTTTAGTGTAAAGGTAGTTTTTACAGCACACCCGACTCAATTTTATCCAAGTTCAGTACAAAGGATTATTCAGGATTTAAGGGGAGCAATTACCAGTGATTCCGTGACGCAAATCGATATGCTTTTACAGCAGTTAGGCAAAACTCCTTTCGTGAATAAAGAAAAACCAACTCCTATTGATGAAGCATTGAGTATCATTTCATATTTGAGATATGTGTATTATGATACCATTGGCGAGTTGTTTACGAAGATTAAAAAGACTTTTGGAAACGGGCATTTCCACTTACATGAAGATATTATCCAGCTAGGTTTCTGGCCGGGAGGAGATAGAGATGGCAATCCTTTTGTAACAGCAGACGTTACGAAAAGAGTAGCAGAAGAGCTTCGTTCTGCCATTCTGAAGTCCTATTACAGTCATTTGAAATTCATCAGAAGACGATTAAGCTTCAGAGGGGTTTCCGAAGTTTTAACGCAATTGAGTGAAGACTTATATGCAGCAATTTTTGATGACAAAACTATTACAGCAGAAAACATCCTGAAAAAAGCTGATGAAGCGGAAAAAATATTGATTAATGAGCATAATTCCTTGTTTTTAGATCTGTTGATTAATTTCAGAGATCGTGTCAAGATCTTCGGAACTCATTTTGCTACTTTAGATATTCGCCAGGACAGCAGAATCCATCAGAAAGTAATTGATGAGGTTGTTGCAAAAGTATATGGAGAAGATGAGGCTGATGCTGAGCAGAAATTCAATAAGCTGATCGAAACATCAGGTAAAGTTGATCCTAATGATTTTGAAGATATTGTAAAAGATACATTATTGACGGTTTCCCAAGTTTCAAAAATTCAAAACCTGAACGGATTGAGAGGAATGAACCGTTATATTATTTCCAATTCCGACGCTGTAAAAGATGTAATGAATGTTTATGCATTTTTTAAGGTTTGCGGATACAAAGAGGACGATATCAATATGGATATTGTTCCGCTTTTTGAAACTATGGAAGGTCTGGCTAACGCCGAGAATGTGATGAATGAATTATACCAACATCCTGTTTACAAAAAGCACCTGGAGAGAAGAGGAAATCAACAGACTATCATGTTGGGCTTTTCCGATGGAACAAAAGATGGAGGATATCTTAAAGCCAATTGGGAAATTTATAAAGCCAAAGAAGTTTTGACAAAGCTTTCTGAGCAAAATGATATCAAAGTCGTATTTTTCGATGGTAGAGGAGGACCGCCTGCCAGAGGTGGAGGTAAAACACATGATTTTTACGCTTCTCAGGGAAAAACCATTGCCAATAATAAAATTGAATTAACCATTCAGGGGCAAACAATTACCAGTATTTTTGGAAATAAAGAGCAGGCAAAATATAACTTTGAACAACTTCTGACAGCCGGAGTTGAAAATGACGTATTTAAAAATGCTAAAAAAGAGCTTACAGAAAAAGAAAGAACATTACTTGTTGAACTGGCGGAAATCAGTTATAAAAAATATTCAGATTTAAAGGCACATCCAATGTTTGTTCCTTACCTTCAAGAGATGAGTACTCTTGAATATTATGGTAAAACCAATATTGGGAGCCGTCCATCTAAAAGAGGAAATGGAAGTGAGCTGAAATTTGAAGATTTGAGAGCCATTCCATTTGTAGGATCATGGTCACAGTTAAAACAAAATGTTCCCGGATTCTTTGGTTTCGGTTATGCTATGCAACAGATGAAAGAACAAGGCAGGCTCGAAGAAGTAAGAGAATTGTATAAAGGATCCGACTTCTTTAAGACATTAGTATTAAACTCTATGATGAGTATGAATAAATCTTATTTTCCTTTGACATATTATATCAAAAACAATCCGAAATTTGGTGTATTCTGGAATGTATTGTTTGACGAATATGAACTTTCAAAAAATATTATGCTGGAATTAACCGGATTTAAAATGCTTCAGGAAGAAGATCCGTTGTCTAGAAAATCCGTAAAAATTCGTGAGAAGATCGTATTACCATTGCTTAGTATTCAGCAGTATGCGTTGATGAAGATCCAGAAAGGAGAAGGAAACAAAGAAGCTTATGAAAAACTGGTGACCAGATCATTGTTTGGAAACATTAATGCAAGTAGAAATTCTGCATAAAATTATCCTGGTAAATCAATGGTATTTCTAATAATACAATAAATTATATCAATAGAAACGGGCTTTAGCCCGTTTTTTTTATAATGAATCAATCCATCGGCTTTAGCCGAAACTTAAAAATTGTGATATCATTATCTGTGGTTAAAATAAAAATCTGCTTAGTCAGTTTAATCTGTGCGAGAAAGTCCTTATTCTTTAATAAATTTCTCATAATAGATTTTATCCTTCGTCTGAATTTTCAGATAATAAATTCCCCTGGAAAAATCTTCAACGTTTACCATTTTCTGATCATTATTCTTTCTGATGAGTCTTCCCAAATTATCATAAACTTCAAGTGATTTTACTTCATATGCAGAAATAATATTCAATATATTTTTAACAGGATTCGGGAATAAGGAGAATTTTTCTTTTTTTACATGTTCTGAAGTACTTAAAACGGAATTGTACATATTTCCGAAATTAAGAATGCCATACCCCATTTGGTCTGTATAATTAGGATAAAGAGAAGCAGATTGTCTTAATTTTGTTCTCACCTGTTCCCTGCTCATTGTTGGAAATGCCTGAATGAAACATGCCACACCACCCGCTGCAATAGGAGTTGCGATAGAGGTACCATTTACAATGAGTGTGGATCCATCATAAACTGTTGTTGTGGAAGTTCCTTGGGTACTTCCATCAGGTTTTATGATACCAAGAGAATTAGGGCCATAAGATGAAAAATCTGAAGAATTACCGGCAGCGTCAACTGCTCCAATACTGAATACTTTAGCGTTGTCGGCAGGAGTTAAAAGATAATGCCATGGCTGCTGCCCCGAGTTTCCTGTGGCAGCGAGAACAAAAATCCCTTTTTCAGTAGCTATTCCCGCACCTCTGGCAATAAAAGAAGTACTTCCGTTCATATCAGCGTAAGTATAATTATATTGAGGATCGTCAAAGACATTATATCCGAGAGAGGACGTAATAATTTCTACACCCTTTCTGTCGGCTTCTTCCGCAGCTTCAATCCAATACATTTCTTCTTCCGGAATTTCAACGGTGGCATTTTCACTTCGGTAAAGATAAAAATCTGCATCTGGAGCCGCTCCCACAAAAATATTTTCCAAATATCCGCCAATGATCCCTAAAATTGCTGTTCCATGGGTGCTTAAGGTTGTATTGTAAACATCATTATTCTTGGTGACAAAATCATAGCTGGCTTTTATTTGGTTATTAGCCCATAATCTGGAAAAAGCAGAACCTGTATTCACTGTTGGAAATCCGGCATCAATAACGGCAATAGAGATTCCTGTACCGGTATAACCTGCCAAATGGAGAGGCTTTATGTTGACCTGATCAATCTGTGCAGTACCCGAACCGTAATTGAAGGAAGTCTGTATTTTCTGAAAACTTGTATTATCTTTCCATTTATTAACAGGTTTAATAGTAGGTCCTGTTGAACTATTCCTTGCAAAACTTTCGACCGATTGTACAAAAGGTTGTGCTTGTAAGAGTGTTATTTGAGCAGGAGTAGCCTTTACTGCTGCACCATTCAACCATTTGGAATAATCTGTTACCGTAAACCCAAGATTCTGAAGATTCTGTAAATAAGACGGTTCAATAGGAGCATCCTGGTCATTAAGTGGAATTCCCAACGTCGTACGCCTGTTAAGTGATTTTTGAGTGAGCTCCGAAAGTGGATTCGCGTAAAAGGCGGCTTTATTAGGTTTATCCGTGAAATAAACAAAAACCAGCTTTGTCTGCGCAGACGAACTGAAGTAACCTGTTAAGAGACAAAAGAGTAAAAGTTTTTTCATAGTATTATTTTGTATAAAGATAAAAACAAAATCAATAAAATTTTTGATAGGATTTTAAATTCCTTATTTTTACAGAAATATTTATTTATGAAAAAAATTCAGATGGTTGACTTGCAAAGTCAGTATTACAAAATAAAGAATGATGTAGACAATGCGGTTTTAAATGTAATGGATTCTGCGGCTTTTATCAACGGTCCTGAAGTAAAGTCTTTCCAGAATGAATTGGAGTCTTATTTAGACGTGAAACATGTGATTCCATGTGCTAATGGAACAGACGCATTACAGATAGCTCTGATGGCATTAGATCTGAAAGAAGGAGATGAGGTTATTACTGCCGATTTTACTTTTGCAGCAACAGTAGAGGTTATCCATCTACTTAAATTAAAATCTGTTTTGGTAGATGTTGATTATGATACTTTCACGATTTCAACAGAACAGGTCAAAAAAGCGATTACGCCAAGAACAAAAGCAATTATTCCTGTACATTTGTTTGGGCAGTGTGCTAATATGGAAGAAATCCTAAAAATTGCTGAAGAACATAATTTATATGTTATTGAAGACAATGCCCAGGCAATTGGTGCTGAATATACATTCTCCGATGGAGCTGTGAAATATGCAGGAACAATGTCTACCGTAGGAACAACTTCTTTCTTCCCTTCAAAAAATTTGGGATGTTACGGTGATGGTGGTGCTATTTTTACCAATAACGATGAATTAGCGCACCGTTTAAGAGGAATTGTAAACCACGGAATGTATGAAAGATATTATCATGATGAGGTAGGAGTGAATTCACGATTGGATAGCATTCAGGCAGCGGTTCTGAGAAAAAAGCTTCCTCACCTGGATTCTTATAATGAAGCAAGAAGAAAAGCAGCTGATTATTATGATGAAGCTTTTGCAGGAAATCCAAATATTTTGACTCCGGTAAGATCCGGAAATTCAACCCATGTATTCCACCAGTATACACTAAGAATTCTTAATGGGAAACGTAATGAACTTCAGAAATTCCTTACGGAAAAAGAAATTCCGGCAATGATTTATTATCCAGTAGCATTAAGAAAGCAAAAAGCTTATTTTCAGGAAAGCAATGATGCTGATTTTGTGAATACAGACAAGCTTTTGGATCAGGTAATCTCCTTACCAATGCATACCGAATTAGACGAAGAACAGTTGAAATATATTACGGATGCTGTACTTGAGTTTATGGCTTAATTAAAAAATAAAAATGGCAATACTTGTTACAGGGGGACTTGGGTATATTGGTTCTCATACCGTAGTAGAACTTATCAATAACGGCTTTGAAGTTGTTATTGTAGATGATCTATCTAATTCAGAAAAATTTATTTTAAATAATATCGAGGAGATTACAGGTAAAAAGCCGATTTTTTATCCTTTTGACCTTAAAAGAAAAGAACTTCTCAATCAGGTTTTTGATGCTCATCAAATTGATGGGTGTATTAATTTTGCAGCTTCTAAAGCAGTAGGAGAGAGTCAGGTTATTCCGGTAGATTATTATGAAAATAATTTATTTTCATTAATTAATATTCTTCAGGAATTTAAAACAAGAGGAATATCAAACTTTATTTTTAGCTCATCTTGTACTGTATATGGACAAGCTGATTCTATGCCAATTGATGAAAATACTCCCCTGAAAATGCCTGAAAGTGTTTATGGTAAGACAAAACAAATGGGAGAGGAAATCCTGATTGATTTTGCAAAAGCCTATCACCGAAAAATAACATTATTAAGATATTTCAATCCCATTGGTGCTCACCCGTCTGCAATAATTGGAGAGCTACCAATTGGAATTCCTAATAATTTAGTGCCTTATGTTACGCAAACTGCAGCAGGGGTTCGTGAAAAGTTAAGTATTTGGGGTGATGACTATCCAACAGAAGACGGAACGGCAGTTCGTGACTACATTTATGTTGTTGATCTAGCGAAAGCACATGTTGCTGCTTTAAAAAAACTGATGGAAAACAAGTCTGAAGAAACTATGATTGATATTTACAATCTGGGAACTGGAAAAGGATCATCGGTTTTAGAGGTTGTAAAAGCTTTTGAAAGAGCGAATGGTGTACATGTTCCTTATCAAATCTGTGATAGGAGAGAAGGTGATATTACCATCGCATACGCAAATCCTGCCAAAGCAGAAAAAGAACTTGGATGGAAATCTGAAACTTCTTTGGAAGAATCCCTAAGAACAACTTGGGAATGGCAGAAATATTTAAATTCCAGAAATTCATAAACATATTTAATAATGGCTTGGAATCCTGAAGTATACGATCAGTTTAAAGAAGAGCGCTCAGCTCCTTTCTTTGAGTTATTGAAGCTTGTTGAATCAAAAACAGGTTTGTCTGTTATTGATTTAGGATGTGGAACAGGAGAGCTCACTTCCAAGCTTTTGGACTATCTGGAAGATTCTAAGGTTCTGGGGATAGATTCCTCTGAAGAAATGCTTGAAAAAGCAATTCGTTTTAAAACAAGCAGATTAACTTTTGAAAAAAGAAGTATTGAAGAGCAACTCCACCTAGGAGATCGATATGATCTTATTATTTCTAATGCTGCTATACAATGGTGTAATCATCATAAAGAGCTTTTTCCCAGAATTATCAGTAAAATTAAAGAAGGAGGACAGTTAGCGGTGCAGATTCCATCCAATCATGAATATGTAGTACACCAATTGCTTAGAAAGATTGCCGGGACGGAGCCTTATAAGACAGCTTATAACTCTTGGGAAAGAGAGTATACCGTTTTAAAAATAGAAGACTATGCCCAAATACTATTTGATAATAAGGGTAGAGAAATTACCGTTTATGAAAAAGTATTCCCTCATATTCTGGAAAATGCAGATGCAATATTTACTTGGGCTTCAGGAACTGCTATGTTACCATATGTTGAAAAACTTCCGGATGATATGAAAGAACAATTTAAAAACGATTATAAACAAGAATTACAAAACACATTTCCTGAGTCACCTGTCTTTTATCCATTTAAAAGAACATTTATCTCAGCGAAATTTTAATTTTAAATTAATATGAAGACACAAAGAATAGGTATTACATTTTCCTCATTTGACTTATTACACGCAGGACATATTAAAATGCTGGAAGAAGCAAAAACAGTTTGCGACTATCTAATAGTTGGGTTACAGATTGACCCTTCCCATGATCGTCCAGGTAAAAATAAACCAAGCCAAACGATTGTTGAACGATATATTCAGTTGAAAGCTGTAAATGCTGTTGATGAAATCATTCCTTATTACACAGAAGAAGACCTGTTGGATATTTTAAAATCCTTCGTAATCGATGTAAGAATTATTGGAGATGATTATCTGGATAAAGATTTTACAGGAAAGAAATATTGTGAAGAAAAAGGGATTGAAATCTTTTATAATAAAAGAGATCACAGATTTTCTACAAGCGACCTAAGACGTAGAATTTATGAAGCAGAAAAAGAAAAAATTGTAAAGAAAGAACCCGTAAAATAATAGGATAAAAAAATCCCGAAAAGAAATTTTCGGGATTTTTTTTATATTACATTGGACCACCTTGTTGGTCGTCACCAGCTGCGTTAGAATTAATATCTTTTTTCTTTTTAGGTTGGTCTATTTTTTCACCCTGTTTGAATCTGTATGTGAGAGATAGGGCAAACTGTCTCGGTTGCCACTGCATATAATTGTCTCTTGTGTAATTAGGACCATATGCGGTAGATCTCATAGATCTTGTATTAAAGATGTCCTGAATATTAAAGCTTATAGTACCATTTCCTTTCCATATAGTTTTGGATGCACCTAAGCTTAAGGCATACATATCTTTTCTATCTATGCTCTGTGTTTTTTGTCCTCCTCTGTAAAAACCTTGTAACTGAAAACTAAAAGTTTTGTCAATTTTAAATGTGGAGGTAAGCCTTGCTCTTGTAGAGAAACCTTTTCCCTCAAAAGAAGTTGGCTCATTCATAATGGTAGGGTCAAAATAAACTCCTGTAGTCTTATATCCGAATAAATCTACGTTTCCTAAAAATTTAAGCCATTTCGTAGCATCCCAATTGAAATTAAGATCTAAACCATAACGATCATCATTTCCAAGGTTGATAGGCTTCGTATGGAAAGTCGTCAAAGTTTGTGGTACACCACTGGCATCTTTAGAAGTAACATCTTGATCGTATACAAGCATTTTTACATCATCAGTCGAATGTCTGTAATATAAAGTAGGATTGATTGTAAAATTCTTTTTAGAGATACTGTATCCAATTTCGTAAGAATCTACATAAGAAGGATTTAAATCGATATTTCCATCAAAAATATTCTGATTATCACTGTAATTAGGATTAGGAATCAAAAAGAAAGAACGAGGACGGTCAATTCTTCTTGAATAATTAATTAAAAATTGATTGTCTTTTGCAATTTCATAACTCAAGAATACGCTAGGAAAAAGATTATTATAGTTTTTAGATTTATTTACAGCTGCTCCTTCACGGTTCAGATAATCTACATCAACTTTTGACAATTCATCTCTTAGACCAATTTGATATCCTAATTTGCCTATTTTACTTTTAAACTGAACATAGAATGCATTAAACATTTCTTTATAGTTTGCATTGTAGGTATACTTATCAAGATAAGCCAAAGCAGGACTCAATACTGTGCTTTGCATTACCTGGTTGCTGTAATCATTAATGTTAGAGTCTAGTCTGTAACCTGCTTCAATTTTAGAATTCTCACCAATTGGAAGTTCATAATCTGCTTTAGCAATAATTGATTTATTAACTGTATTTTGATTGACAAGATCCTGAAGCTGGAAAATATCTTCTCTAGTATCATAAATATTACTATCATTATTTGAGCGGTTTCTCTGTAAACTTAAGGATAGTGATAGATTCTGACCATTATCATCAAATTTATGATCTAATCCAAAATCTCCTTGAAATGCAAGGTTATTTCCGGTTCCATTACTTGCTCTCAGTCTGAAAATACTTCCTCCGGTGAAAGGATAGTCAAAATAATTTATATTTCCTTTGTTGTCGCTATCAAAAGTTCTTACTGTACCTGATGCATTAACCGATGTTTTATCGGAAATATCGTAAGTCAGACCAGCAGATGTATTGTAATTATCATTTTTACTTTTGCTGATAGATTCATTATGAGTTTCTTTATTGATTCCACTGTTGAACCAGGCATCGGTTCTACTGGTATTCTTAGATTCTCTGTAGCCTCCGCCACCATTTAAAAACCAGGTGAATTTGCCTTTTCTCCAACTTAAATTTGTATTAAGTGAAGTTTGTGGAAGATAGCCCAACGTTCCGGTTACACTTCCATTAAAACCTGTTTTTTTATTCTTCTTTAAAATAATATTCAAAATACCGGCAGTACCACTTGCCTCAAATTTCGAAGAAGGATTGGTAATTACCTCAATTCTTTCAATCTGATCCGCAGGAATACTTTGTAAAGCATTAGCCCCATCATCAATTCCAAGAAGAGAAGATGGCTTACCGTTGATTAAAAACTTTACATTAGAATTTCCTCTCATAGAAACGGTTCCATCCGTATCCACAGAAACCGAAGGTACATTCGTTAAAACATCCTGGAGATTTCCTCCTTTGCTGACAATATCCTGCGACGGATCATATGTTTTTTTATCAAGCTCTACCTTATAAGGCTTGGTTGCTGAAGCTGTAATAACCACTCCTTGTAGCTCCTGAGTTTTTCCGTCCAGAGTACTTGATGCTTCCGGCTCTATAGATAATGCCCCAATATTTCCTGGACCGGTAATATTTTTATTAATAATACTTTTCTTGTAATCGATGGCTTCTACTGTAATGTCATAGTCTCCGGGAGCAAGCTGTAATTTGTATTGACCTTTTTCATCAGTCAATACAGCGTCACTTAATGATTTGTTGGCTTTATTGGTGAAAGTTACAGACGCATAAGGCACAGGTAGATTTTTTTTATTGACAATCATGCCTGAAACTCCCGCCTTTTCTTGTGCAAAGGCCATTGCCGCTGCCGAAAGTACTAAGGTAAGCCCTAAAGTTTTTTTGGTAAAAATACTGACAATTTCTGTCTTACTCATAGGTTATTTTTTTTGTATAAAATCGTAAAGAGATAGCCTTAATATCTTTAAATTTCAGATGATCTTGATTATAAAGATATTATGGTTTATTTGTTTTTTAACTGTATAAATTCTTAAGTGCTTGTTAAGCCTATTTTATATTTTTTGAATTAAGCCATTGCTGATAGGCCTTTGCATTCACAGCGTGTTCCTCAGCACTTGCTGTGAATTTATGATATCCAAATCTTGCAGGATCAGCACACATAAATATATAATTATTGTTTTCTGCATTTAAAACAGCGTCTACCGAATTTTTATCCACGATACAGATAGGCCCCGGGGGAATACCTGCATTAGCATACGTATTGTAAGGTGATGGTGTAGACAGATGCTTATATAATACCCTTTTAATAGGTTCTTTGAAATTAGTCTGCTTATTGATGGCATAGATTACCGTAGGATCAGATTGAAGCTTCATTCCTTTTCTGTAACGGTTTAAATATAATCCTGCAATCGTTCTCATTTCATCTTTTTTTCCTCCGGACTCTTTATATACAATAGAAGCCAGAGCATAAATCTGATCTCTCGTCAGACCGGATTGTTGTTCTTTATTTTTTCTTTCACTAGTCCAGAAATCATTATATTGATCGTCAAATTTTTTGAAGAACTCTCTAGGACTTACTGTCCAGAAAAAATTATAAGTATCAATGAAGAAATATTTTTTTAAATCTTCAGCATCTTTATATCCTTTTTCCTGTGCAACTCCATTCAGGTCATTCACAAAATGTAAAGAATCCAGCTCGGTTTTTTTGGTTACTTTACCAATCATTTGGTATATATCACCAAAATCTCCGATTCTGAAAGAATTAGCCGTCTGATTTCCTGCTTTGATCATATTAACCAGATCTGTATTCCCTGTACCGTTTTGGATATGATAACGTCCTGCTTTAAAATTGATGTCAAGACCTTTGTCCTTGGCTACGGCTTCAAAAGATTCTTTGTTTTTAACATACGGGGCAATAGAATCCATGATTTGTTGAAACCCTGCTTTATGAGGAATCAGCACATAACCTTCTTTTTCTACATTGTTTCCGTAATATTTATTATAAAATCTCAATCCAAAAAATCCTGCAATGGCAACAGCCAGCAAAATGATAATGAGAATAGCTTTTTTCATTCTTTTACTATTGATTAAAAGTTTTTGTTTTTAAAAAATATCTACTTTACCTCTAAAAACTTGCTTAGCAGGACCTTCAAGCCAGATATTCCGGAAAGAATTTCCATTTTTTTCAGCATATACTTTAAGATTTCCACCTAAGGTTTTAACTTTTACAGAGGTTAGATTGTCTTTTTGTAGAAAAGTTAAAGCAGAAGCCGTAACTCCGGTTCCACAACTATAAGTTTCATCCTCAACGCCTCTTTCATAGGTTCTTACAAAAATTTCATCAGCAGCATTTTTTTCCACAAAGTTGACATTGATCCCTTTTTCTTTATAATTTTCTGAATTTCTGATGCCATGTCCTTCAGTATATACGTTGAAGTCTTCCAAATGTTCTACATATTTTACATAATGAGGAGATCCGGTATTAAGAACGAAATCGTTTCCGTCATGGGAAATAGTATCTACATTAATCATTTTCAATTTAATGATTCCATTGTGAATTTCAGCCTCATGTTCACCATCTATGGCAATGAACTTACATTTATCTTCAAAAATGTCAAGAAAGAAAGCAAATGCTACAAGACATCTCCCTCCGTTTCCACACATAGTACTTTCGCCACCATCAGAATTGTAGTAAACCATTTTAAAATCATAATCAGGGTCATTTTCTAAGAGAATAAGCCCGTCAGCACCAATTCCAAAACGTCTGTCACACAATTTTTCAATGATACTTTTGTCTTTCGGAAACTGGAGATCACGATTATCAACCATTACAAAATCATTTCCAGTTCCTTGATATTTAAAAAATTCCATATTGTCTTTTGTCTAAAATAAAGAAACAAAATTAATATATTTAAAATGAAAAACGAACAGCGTTAGCTGTTCGTTTCCTTATTTATAATCGTTTTATCTAAATCCGCCGTTCTGTCTTTCTGAACCGCTTGAGCTGCTTGAGCTGCTTGAACCGCTCGAACTGCCTCTAAATCCACCACCACTTGAAGGTTCCGGTCTGCTTATACTTTCAGAGCTTCTGAATCCGCCGCTGTTCGTATTTCTCTGAGGAGCCTGGTATCCGCTGTTTTGGTTTCTAAATCCGCCACTGCTTTGATTCTGGTTTCCTTGATTATTCTGATAGCTTCCACTTTGATTTCTGAACCCACTATTACTGTTCTGGTTTCTGTTTCCTTGATCGTTTCTATACCCGTTATTGGTATTACGATCATAATAAGGCTCACCTCTAAATCCGTTGTTTGGTCTTGAAGATTCGGATCTTCTTTCTACGTATACTTTTCTTCTTGAATTGTTATAGTTGTAGTAGTAATAAGGAACTCCATTATCATAGTAATAATTAACATTGTTTCTATAATAATAGCCGTCGTTACCCCAATAACCACCACTACCATAATATCCGGAAGGAGCATAATAATATCCATTATTATAATATGGGTCACCATAACCGCTATTATACCCGTATCCGTCTGAATATGCCAAACAAGATGTTAAACTACTAATAGCAAAAATACTGAGTGCTATTTTTAATAAATTTTTCATGACTTTATTGTACTTTTTTTTCTTTAAAACTTTTTTTCCAATTAAGGTATCCTAAGATAGCCATTATAGTAAATACCAAATATTGAACCGAAGTGATACCAAGTCCCTTAAAAATCATCATAGGGATACAAATTAAATCTCCGATAATCCAGAAAATCCAGTTCTCAATGCGCTGTTTGGCCATAAACCACATTCCTACTAAAAATATGGAAGTGGTAAAAATATCCATCCAATTTGCCCAATCAAGATGATACAATCCAAGATAAGAACTTTCCAGATTATCAATATAAGGCTTACAATAATAAATAAATGTTACAAACGCCAGACTTAAGATGAAAAGAATACTCGCATAGATCCATTCTTTTCTGGAGGCCCAGGTAACGTCCACATGTACATGGTCTTCAGAGTTCTTTGCCCACAGAATCCATCCATAAATACTCATTATTGTATAATATACATTGATTAAGCAATCTCCCAGTAGACCGAAATTGAAAAGAATATATACATAAATGAGGGTTGAAATAATACCGCTAGGATAGACCCATATATTTTTCTTAATGGAAAAATATACGCTTAAAGTTCCGAAAATAGCACCGGATGCTTCAAGTATAATTTGCAAATAATCATAGCTTTCATAAGGCTTTACAAAAAGATTGTATAGATTCATGGGATCAAAAATAAATAAAAAATAGGACTTTTTAAAATGAATTTTATAATGGGTTGTTTGTGCTTTTGAAGACTTTAATGTAAAATATGTGACGAAAGTTTGCCGATAAATGGGAGAGTTTCTAAATTTTTTATATTTTCGTAAATCCTTAATAAATAAAAAAACATGTCTAAAATTTGGGTTAAGAAGCCACTAAGTGCCTATGAGGCAGATATGAAGAAAAGTGAGCTGAAAAAAGTCCTTGGAAAATGGAGTTTAACAGCAATTGGAGTAGGTGCTATCATTGGTGGTGGAATCTTTGTTCTTACAGGAACCGGAGCCTATTATCATGCAGGGCCGGCGCTTGCAATTTCTTTCATTATAGCAGGTATTGCCTGTGTTTTTGCTGCATTATGTTACGCAGAATTTGCATCTATTATACCTGTTGAAGGTTCTGCTTATGCCTATGCATATGGAACAGTGGGAGAAATTTTTGCCTGGGCAATGGGCTGGTGTCTCATTCTGGAGTACGCTATGGCAAGTATGGCGGTTTCTGTGAGTTGGTCAGGATATTTTAACAAATTTTTGAAAATTTTTGGAGTTCATCTCCCGGCGTATCTTACATCTGATCCTGCGAGTTATACAGGAGAAGGATTTTCGATGAACCTTCCCGCATTTATCTTGGTTTTGTTGATTACAGCATTATTGGTAAAAGGAACTAAAGAAGCTGCAGGAGCAAATAATCTGATTGTTCTGATGAAAACCTCTGCCGTTATCTTTGTAATTATAGCGGGAGTATATATTATTTTCTCTAATAGTGATCTGTACAACGCTGTAGATGGTGTTAAGAATTGGAAACCTTTTATCCCTGATCAGATAAAGATTAAAAACTCTGAAGGAGATATGGTCTCGGCATATGGTATCCAGGGAATTATTTCAGGGGCAGCTGCTATTTTCTTTGCTTATATTGGTTTTGATGCTGTTTCTACGCAAGCAGGAGAAGCTATTAATCCTAAGAAAGATGTACCTTTTGCCATTATCGCTTCTTTATTGATTTGTACTGCATTATATATTTGCGTGTCTCTTGTATTAACAGGAATGATGCATTATTCGGATTTTAATCCTGAAGGAAAATATCCAGATGCAATTAAGGCACCTGTAGCTTATGCTTTTGAAATTGCAGGAAAGCACTGGGCAAGTAATATTGTAACGATTGCAGCAACAGTAGGATTAATTTCTGTAGTAATGGTAATGATGATGGGGCAATCCAGAATCTTTATCGGAATGGCCAAGGATGGATTAATTCCTCAATTCTTTGGAGAACTTCACCCAAAAACAAAAACACCTTACAAAGGAATTATTTTATTAGGAATTGTAGTTGCACTTATTGCTGCGTTGACGCCAATTTCCACACTTGCAGATATGACAAGCTTTGGAACTCTGTTTGCGTTTACTTTGGTTTGTATCGCTGTTTGGGTAATGAGAAAGAAAGAACCTAACTTGATCAGACCTTTCAAAGTTCCTGCTTATAAAGTAGTAGTTGCATTAGGAGTGATTATTAACTTATACTTAATTTATAACCTAAGTAACCATGCAAAAGAGCTTTCCGGAGCCTGGTTGTTATTAGGAGGTATTGTTTATTTTGTTTATGGAAAAAGAAATAGTAAACTTAACAATCCTGAGAAATATAAAGATATAAACTAATCATTATATAAACCGCTTCGGCGGTTTTTTTTGTATATAAATTTATTAATATGAAAAAGATTTTTTCCATTCTGTTCCTTTCCATAGGAATGTGTGTATTTTCTCAGCAAGTAGAAAATATTGAAACGATTTTTAATGATAAAATAAGCATTAGAGCGTTGGAGCTATATGACAATAAAGTTTGGTATACGGGTACAGACTCTATGTTTGGATTTGTTGATCTTAATGATTATAAAAATCAAAAACAGATTCCTCTTTCTCAAAAAAAACTTCAATTCAGAACTCTAGCACAGAATAAAAATTCTTTTTATGCTATTAATATTGAAAGTCCTGCTTATTTCTTTAAAATTGATAAAAAAGATCTCGGTACTCAGGTTGTTTTCATTGATACTGTAAAAACTGCATTTTATGATGCTTTGCATTTCGTGAATGATAAACTTGCTTACACTTTCAGTGATGCAGACAAAGATCAGATGTTGAAACTGGCTGTCTATAAGAACGGAAACTGGAGTCAATACAAAAATAATTTAAAATTGAATGAAGGAGAAGCCGCTTTCGCAGCAAGCAATACCAATATTTCATCTTCAAAAGATTATATGTGGATAGCAACAGGCGGAAAAGCTTCAAGAATTATAAGGCTAAACTTAAAAAATGAAAAGCTGGAGGTTTTTAATACACCGTTTGTTCAGGGAGAATCTTCTCAAGGGATATATTCCATCGATTTTTATGATGATCGGTTTGGCGTTGCTGTAGGTGGCGATTTTACCAGACAAGATGCCAATGTGAATAATATAGCAACCACAGATGATGCAGGAAAAACCTGGAAAGTTCAGGCATCTGGACAAAATGCAGGGTATATGACCTGTGTAAAGATTAAACCGGGTTCGAAAGGAAAAGAAATGATTGCTGTGGGAGATCAGCATATTAGTTATTCTTCAGATTTTGGTAAAACCTGGAAGAAAATTTCCGATGAAAAAGGGTTTTTCGTTTGTGAATGGATAGACGGAAATAAGATTGCTTTGGCAGGAAAAGATAGAATTGCCGTAATGAAATTAAAATTTTAAATAAAAGAAATAGAATTTATCACTATTCGATAAAACATTGATGATCCGTATTTAGACTCATTATAAAATAGAACCTAATATAATTCATAGGTTAAAATTCATTAGTAATGGTTAATTTTGTAGTGCTGAATTTTAGTTATGTTAAATTTGGCACTACAAAATTTTAATTTTCAAAATGAACTCTTTAATAGATAAGTATAATATTCCCGGACCACGTTACACCTCTTATCCAACTGTTCCTTATTGGGATGAAACTACATTTTCTCCTGAGAAATGGAAAGATAGTGTAATCAGGTCTTTTCATGAAACGAATGCAGAGGAGGGAATTTCCATTTATATTCACTTACCTTTCTGTGAAGCGTTGTGTACATTCTGTGCGTGTCATAAGCGAATTACCAAGCAGCACAGCGTTGAAATTCCTTATTTGGAAAGTGTTTTAAAAGAGTGGAAACTTTATCTTGAACTTTTCAATGAAAGACCAAAGTTGAAAGAGTTGCACTTGGGTGGAGGTACTCCTACATTTTTTTCTCCTCAGAATTTAAAAACTTTGTTGGAAGGTATATTTGAAACCGTAGATATTGCAGAGCATCCGGAATTTTCTTTTGAAGGACACCCAAACAATACGACTAAAGAACATCTTCAGACTTTATATGATCTAGGCTTTAGAAGAGTAAGTTTTGGGGTTCAGGATTATGATCCTAAAGTACAGAAGGCAATCAACAGAATTCAGCCTTTTGAAAATGTGAAAAACGTAACGGAATGGGCTAAAGAAATAGGATATAGAGGAATCAGTCATGACCTGGTATTTGGGCTTCCTCACCAGAGTTGGGAAGCGATGGAGTATACCATTCGAAAAACAATGGAACTGAAACCGGATCGATTGGCATTCTATTCTTACGCGCATGTTCCATGGATAAAAGGTGTTGGACAAAGAGGATTTGATGAAAATGACCTTCCGAGCGGAGAAGAAAAACGCCGTTTATACGAAGACGGGAAAAAATTACTTCAGGATCTCGGGTACATCGAGGTAGGAATGGATCATTTTGCGTTGGAGCATGATGATTTGTATCAGTCTTTAATCCATAAAAAACTTCACCGAAACTTTATGGGATATACCTCAAGTAATACTCAATTGATGGTAGGCCTTGGAATGTCTGCTATTTCAGATTCATGGTATGCTTTTGCACAGAATGTAAAAACGGTGGAAGAGTATCAGACGATTGTTGAAGAAGGGAAAATTCCTGTAGTAAAAGGACATGTTTTGAATGAAGAAGATTTGATTGTGAGAAGACATATTCTGAATCTGATGTGTCAGCTTGAAACTACTTTTAATAATACGAATTCTTTCCCTGAGCTTGAAAACGCATTAGACATGCTGAAAGAGATGGAAAATGATGGTCTGGTTGAAATCAGCGGCCATGAGATTAAAATTACAGAAGCTGGAAGAGCTTTTACGAGAAATGTAGCTATGGTTTTTGATCTCAGGATGATGAGAAATAAACCAGAAACGAGAATCTTCTCTATGACGATATAACAAAAGCGGTTCAATTTGAGCCGCTTTTTATTTTTGGAAATGATAGTATTGGAAATTTTCTTTTTGTCATCGTAGACAATTTTATTCTTCATTTTTTAAATCTATCGTATTAATATTCCCATTAGGTTGAATAATTTGAGAATTTTGTTTTTGTTGCACTACGAAAAGCTTGCTGTCATTAGTATTTGTAATCATGACCTGAGCTGTAAGTCAGGTAACAAATTCCTTTAAATTAATACTTTGAAAATTAAGAATTAAGGAAGGAGAAATATGAGTTGTATAAAATGATTTTTCCATAATGTTTTGATAGTTAATATGTTGAAAAATACAGGGGAATTTTATATATGTTAAATATTGAAAACTTCATTACAATAGCATGAAAAAATTGTTAAATCTTAAATCGAGATCAGAATGCCAATATATCTGAAAATAAACCATTTCTGTTGTTAAAAATTCATAAAATACAAGAAAATGATTATATTTGCCGACTAAATTTAACGTAGTTATAACAAAATGCAAGGAAAAGGACTTATTACAATTGTTGCTATTGTCCTGGGGTTGATCTGCTTAAACGAGCTATTACCAACCTGGTACGCCAGCAAAATTGAATCGCAGATTGAAGCTGCGAAAGGAAACGAGAAAGAGATCAAACGAATCAAGGAAGATACTCTTAATCTGGGCTATACAAAGCTTTATTATTCTAAAGCTAAAGACAAGGAAATGAAATTGGGTCTCGACTTGAAAGGAGGGATCAATGTTTTATTGGAGATCAATCAGAGAGATTTGGTAAACGATCTTACCAATTATTCTACCAATCCTGTTCTTATCGAAGCTTTAAACAAGACCGATGAAGCTCAGAAAAACTCAACAAAATCTTACATCGACAACTTCTTCGAACAGTTCGATGCGGTAAACAAAGCAAAAGGAACCAACCTTAAGCTTGCAGATCCGGAACTTTTCGGAAATACTAACCTGACAGAAATCAAGTATAATACTACTGATGAGCAGGTTAAAAGTATTGTAAAAAGAAGAATTGATCTTTCTGTAGGAACAGCTTTCGAGGTAATCAGAACGAGAATTGATAAGTTGGGAGCTATCCAGCCAAACGTTCAGAGAGTACCTGGTACAGCAAGAATTTCTGTGGAGATGCCTGGTATGAAGGATATCGACAAGGTAAAGAAAATGCTTCAAACTTCTGCAAAACTTCAATTCTGGGAAGTACAACAGGTTCCTGAAATTGCACCTTATTTCCAAACTTTGACAACTATGGTTGCTGCAAAAGGAGATTCAATGGGAGTTGCAAAAAATGTGAACTTCATGAAACTTTTACAGCTTGAGAAATTAAGAAGTAATGGAGTAGCTAACGTAAAGCTTTCCGATACAGCTGCTGTAAATAAAATTTTAAACAGCAAAGTTGGAATCGCGGCACGTCCGGCTAACATTAAATATACACAGTTTATGTGGGGTTACAAGCCTGAAGCTACAAGTCCTGATGATTTGGTACTGTATGCAATCAGAAGTAACATCAATCAAAAAGCTCCGGTAGACGGTGCTGTAGAATCTGCAAACATTAGCTACGACGAACTTGGAAGAGTAGTAGTAGATATGCAAATGGATTCTAAAGGAGCTAAAGAATGGAAGACTTTAACAGAGAAAAACGTAGGAAAACCGGTTGCAGTAACACTTGACGGTAGAGTATATACAGCGCCGAATGTTGTAAATGCTATTCCTAACGGTAGAACTCAAATCTCTGGTAACTTCTCTCAGGAAGAAGCTAAAGAATTAGTAGATGTTCTAGGTGCCGGTAAATTACCTGCAGGAGCGAAAGTAGTTCAGGCTACTCAGGTAGGTCCGTCTTTAGGACAGGAATCTATCAACGCCGGTATGATTTCATTTGCTATTGCATTCTTAATCATTATTGTTTATATCATTTTCTATTACGGTGGTGCCGGAGTGTACGCTGTAATCGCGATGGTAATTAACCTTTTCTATATTTTCGGGATTATGGATTCCGGAGACTTTACGCTTACACTTCCTGGTATCGCAGGTATCGTATTGACGATGGCGATGGCGGTAGATACAAACGTAATTATCTATGAAAGAACGAAAGAAGAATTATTTGCAGGTAAGAGTATTTTAGAAGCTTATAAAGACGGTTTCAAACATGCATTAAGTGCAATTATCGATGGTCACTCAACTACGTTATTAACTGCGGTTGTATTGTTCTTCTTCGGAACAGGACCTATCAAAGGTTTTGCTTTGACGTTGATGATCGGTATTATTATGACGTTGTTTACTTCAGTATTGCTTTCAAGAGTAATGATTTTCAGCAGACTGAACAAAGGTAAACATCTTTCTGTGTGGACTCCGCCAACGAAAAACTTATTCAGAAATACTTGGATCGACTTTATTGGTAAGAGAAAATATGCTTACATCATTTCTGCTGTTTTAACAGTGATTTGTCTTGTATCTATGTTTACTCACGGATTCAAATATGGTATCGATTTTACAGGAGGTAGAAATTATATCGTAAGATTTGAAAAACCTGTAAATGCTAACGAGGTTGAAGAAAACCTGGTGAAGTTATTCAAAACTGAAGATGGTAAAAACTCATCTGTAGAAGCTAAAACTTTCGGAAATGCAAATCAGCTTAAAATCTCTACAGATTACCTGATCGGAGATGAATCATTAAAGGCTGACCAGACTATTGAAGAAAAATTATACCAAGGATTAAAAGGAAATCTTCCTGCTAACCTTACTTTAAAGGATTTTAAATCCGCAGACAAAGATCATGCAGGTATTATCTCATCTGAAAAAGTAGGTCCTACTGTGGCTGACGATATTCAGACGCACGGTATTCTTGCTGTAGTTGCTGCATTAGCTGGTATCTTTATCTACATCTTATTCAGATTTAGAAAGTGGCAGTTCTCTTTAGGTGCTGTAGCAGCGTTGTTCCACGATGCGATTATTATTTTGGGTACGTATTCATTGCTACACAAATATATGCCGTTCAATATGGAAATCAACCAGGATTTCATTGCTGCAATTCTTACGGTATTAGGTTACTCTATCAATGATACCGTAATTATCTTCGACAGAATTAGAGAATACCTGAGAGAGAAAAAATCTTTAACATTGGCTGGATTATTCGATGACTCTATTTCAAGTACATTGGGTAGAACATTCAATACTTCATTCACTACGATCCTGGTGATCCTTGCGATCTTCATCTTCGGTGGTGATAACTTGAGAGGATTCATGTTTGCGATGTTAATCGGTATTGGATTCGGTACTTACTCATCTATTTTTATTGCATCTGCAATTGCTTACGATTTCCTTAAGAAAGGAAAAGAAGAAGGGGTACATGGAAAGACCACTTCTGATAAAGAAGTACTTGCTTCAAAGTAATACAAACTACAATAAATTAGTAAAGGCCGTTTCAAAAGAAACGGCCTTTTTTATTAAAAAAACAAATAACGACAGGGAAAGAGCGTTTAATTTTGAATAATAAGTCACTTTTCACTGTTCATATTAACTATTCATAATTTAGAACCATTATTTTTAGTATTTGATTAATTTTGCATTATCATGGAAAACTCAAAAAAGAAAGCAGCCATTGGCTTTATATTCATTACTTTATTAATTGATATTACGGGATGGGGTATCATTATTCCTGTTGTCCCTAAATTGATAGAAGAATTGATTCATGCAGACATCAGCGAGGCTGCAAAGTACGGGGGCTGGCTTGGATTTGCTTATGCCTTTACACAATTTATTTTTTCACCATTGGTAGGAAACCTTAGTGACAAATATGGGCGAAGACCCATTATTTTGATCTCACTTTTCGGATTTGCTGTAGATTATGTTTTCTTAGCGTTGGCTCCATCTATTTGGTGGCTGTTCCTAGGGAGAATCATTGCAGGGATTACAGGGGCGAGTATAACAACTGCCAGTGCCTATATTGCAGATATTTCTACCGATGAGGACAGAGCAAAAAACTTCGGATTAATTGGAGCTGCATTTGGCCTTGGTTTTATCATAGGCCCGGTTCTTGGCGGAGTTCTGGGACATTATGGAGCCCGAGTACCTTTTTATGCAGCTGCTGGTCTGTGTATTCTTAATTTTCTTTACGGTTATTTTATCCTTCCTGAAAGTTTGGATAAGGATAAAAGAAGAGCGTTCGATTGGAAGCGAGCAAATCCTATCGGGTCATTTAAATTTTTAGGAAAACATCCGGAGATTTCAGGACTGATTGTTTCATTGATTTTAATTTATATCGCAGGTCATGCTGTACAAAGTAACTGGAGTTTCTTTACCATGTATAAATTCAATTGGACGGAAAGAATGGTGGGGATTTCATTAGGAGTCGTAGGTTTGTTGGTAGGACTTGTGCAAGGCGGTTTAATCAGATGGACAACTCCAAGATTAGGTGAACAGAAGAGTATTTATTATGGATTAGCTTTATATGCTGTAGGAATGTTATTGTTTGCCTTCGCGTCAGAGGGATGGATGATGTTTGTGTTTTTGGTTCCGTATTGCCTAGGGGGTATTTGCGGTCCGGCTCTGCAATCTGTTATTACGAAAAGTGTTCCATCCAATGAACAAGGGGAGCTTCAAGGAGCTTTAACAAGTTTGATGAGTGCTACTTCAATTATTGGACCTCCTATGATGACGAATCTGTTTTACTTTTTCACCCATGATGAAGCGCCGTTTAAATTTTCAGGGGCACCGTTTTTCTTAGCATTTGTACTGATGTCCATTAGCGTGGTGATAACATATTCTGCTTTTAAGAAAAAAGATTCAATATAATTTTAAAAGATAGAATCCTTTATAATCGAAAAAAAATGAGTGATGGAACAATCAGAAGTTGAAAAATATTTAGAAAGAATCCATTATTCCGGAGGTATTGAAGCAAGTATGGAAGTGCTGAAAAAGATTCATCAGTTACATCCTAAATATATTCCTTTTGAGAATATTGATTCATATACAGGAAAGGTTCCGTCTCTAAAATTAGATGATATCTTTACTAAACTGGTATTGGAATCCAGAGGAGGCTATTGCTATGAGCAAAACTTACTTTTAAGAGAGGTTTTGAATTCTATTGGATTCAGTGTTGAATTGCAGTTGGGGAGAGTAGTCTGGAAGAGAGACGAAAATAGCAGTGCTTCAAGAACACATCTACTGTTGACAGTCGATATACAAGGTGAGAAATATCTTATAGACTGTGGTTTTGGAATCGTAACCCTTACTGCACCTTTGCTTTTAAATATAGAGGACTCACAGGAGACTCCAAATGGATTATTTAAAATTTCTCATAAAAACGGAACATATATTCTTTGGACCTGGAAAGAAAAATGGCTGCCCATATATCGTTTTGCTTTAGAACAAGTAGAGATGGCTGATTTGGAAATGGCCAACTGGTATTTATCAAATTTTCCTGAATCGAATTTTAAAAAGAACCTTGTTTTCTCAAAAGTAGATGAAAAAGCCCGCTATACCTATAACGATCATATTTTGAATATACGATGGAATGATGGTATAAAGGAATCTGTTTCTGTAGAAAATAATGCGCAGTTGTTCGAAGTACTTCAGGATATTTTTGGACTGAAAGAAAATGCTATTGAAATTCTGAAGAAGGAAATCGGAGATTGATCATTCGGTTTAGATTAAAATACAAAAGAAAAGGGAAGCTCATAAAGCTTCCCTTTCTCTTTAATTCGATATGAAAAATTAAGGATATAATGATTTCGTTCCATTGCTCACAATATTGCTTCCCAATCCTGAAAAGGATACAGAGAATTTGCTGGCATCGAAGCTTAAAGAACCGGTTGGAGTACAAAGGCCCAATGCATACTGACATTGCCCGTAAGCTCCTGTTCTTCTTAAGATTTTACTTTCGCTTTTTGCACTTCCTAAATTCATATACCCCCAATCGTTTACATCAGCATTTGAAACACTGGAACCTGAATAATAAATGGTAATCTGGTATCCGGTTTCTCCTCTTTTAGATCCCCAAAGCCAGTTCAGTGTCCACCATTGTTTTGACCAGCTGGAAGCAACTCTTGCTGTGGAATTTGTTCTTGCTGTAGAATCATTGGATGTTTCAACATTTCCTCTTGTATCCATCATGACAAGACCTCCAAAGACATTATCCCAGATGATTCCGGAGTCGTTGTAAAAACATAATGTGGTGAACTTTCCACTTTTATTATTCCAGGTTATTTCCATAACATTGGTATTCATTTTTAACTCTTCAGTGATGGTTTCTTTCAATCCTTTTTGAGCTGTAGTTAAATCGTCTCCTGAATATAAATCACTAATTTTTCCGATTTTTATGGAAGATGCATCCATAATATTTCCTGTGGCAATAAACTGATCCTTATCAGCTACTAAATTTTGGGAAATTTCAAGGCCTCGCTGTGTTGATATTTTTCCGAGTACATTAATTCCCTCGATCTGTAAATCACTTTTTAAATACTTTTCAAGGTTTTTCTTAGATTCATCCAATTGATTTTGTACTGCTGCGGGTACAGTTTGTGAAGAAGGGATGATTTCTTTTTTAAGATCAGCAGCTGAGACTTTAGCTTGAATAGCCTCCTGTTGGTTAATTTCATTGTTGGCGTCACGGCAACTGTTGAGCGTTACGATGGATAGCACCACCAAAATTTTGAAAGTAGTTGCTAATTTTTTCATATATAAAATTATTTAGATTGTGTATAGTAAATATAATAAATTATTAAATTATTCTCAATATTTTGAATTAATTGTTTGTTAATAAATAATTAAAATGTAATAAGTAGGCTGTAGACTCAGAAACATATTTCTCTTTAATATTGATAATTGTCCTGATTCTAAAGGTAAAAGAAATGGAGATATTGAAACCGGGATGGTAGTATGACCTTAAACTTTGAATTATTAAATCTTAAAATTTGTTTAAAATTTTAGTTTACAGCAGAAAAATGTATAATCTTTCGTAATTTTACAGCATGGAATTAAGCATTGGAGAAATGGCGTTGATTGCCATTGCAATCGTTGTATTATTCGGACCGGATAAACTTCCTCAGATAGCACGTGACTTAGGCGCAGGTGTTAGAAAAATGCGTGGGGCAGTGGAAGATATCAAAACAGAAATCATGAAGGAGACAGATAATCCTGTTTCTGAAATCAAACGTGAAATTGAAAAGGTAAAAGATGCTGCCAAAGATTTCAATCCGGTGAATGATATCAAGAAAGATATTTTAACAGAACCTACTTCATCCAATGAACCTCCAAAACTGAAACCTTCTGAAGACGAAACTCACGAAGGCCCTGTAAGCAGATAATATGGAGGAGATTGTTCTGGAAGATAAAAAGGTATTTTTATATCTTAATAATTTGGGAGATCCTGCTTTCGATCAGCTATGGATGTTGATTTCCAGCACCTGGATATGGGTCCCCCTGTATATTATATTCCTTTATTTTCTATATAAAAATTTTAAACTAAAGTCTTTAGTTTTTATTCTTATATTTTTAGCGATTGGGGCAACGGTTTCTGATCAGCTTGCCAGCGTATTTAAATATGGAGTAGCCAGGTTGAGACCATGTCATGATCCAACTTTGGAACATGCTATGAGAATTGTGAAGTGTGGTGGACAGTTTGGATTTTATTCTGCTCATGCTTCTAATACCTTCTTTTTAGCTGCTTTTTTAAGTATTTTGTTAAAAAATAAACTTAAGTGGTTCCCATACACTATATTTGTATGGGCTATAGTGGTTTCCTACAGCCGAATTTATTTAGGAGTGCATTTCCCGATAGATGTTTTGGTGGGGGCGTTTGCTGGTTCTTTATTGGGAGTGATATTTGGAGCACTTGCCAAAAAAGTAATCAATAAACAAAACATAACCCCATGAAAAAACCTTTATTACTTTTAGCTTCCATTTGTTTTTCTTTCACTACGTATGCTCAGGATAAAAAACTGGCAGAAGATTGTTTTAAAAAAGCTGACTATAAATGTGCTGAAGAGCAATACTCAAAGTTGGCGGAGAAAGAACAAATTCAAAAATTTCAATCCGAATATTATAACAACCTTGGAACAGCTCAGCGAAGGCTGGGAAAAACAGGTTTGGCTTTCAAGTCATATGAATCTGCTTTAAAAAGCAATCCTATGTCAGCATCAGTATATGCGAATCTTGCCTCATTGCATAGTCAGAAAGGCAATAAAGCAAAAGCATTAGAGTATATTGAAAAAGGTCTTCAGATAGACGATAAAAATCCCGAATTCTATCTTACACGTTCTAAAATTTATGATAGTCAGGGCAAAAAAGATTTGGCGATTAAAGATCTTAACCAGATTCTGACTTTTGCTCCGGATAATGTTTTTGCCAAAACCGGCTTAGCTAATCTGAAAAAAAATAATGGAGATCTTGAAGGTGCTTTAAAAGATTATAATCAACTGATTGCCGAAAAACCGGAATCATTACTGTATAATGGCCGCGGAGATGTGTTTTTGAAAATGAAAAAGTACAAGGAAGCTGTTGCAGATGTTAATAAAGCAATTGCTATTGATCCCAAGTTTTCACAATCTTATGTTACAAAGGCTTTAGTCTTATTTGATACCGCAAAGCCAAAAGAAGCTTGTGAGAATCTTGATAAAGCAGTAGCGTTAGGATATGAAAAAGCTATTTTAGCAGAGTATTATGCTAAATGCACAAAAAAATAGTTAATGATTACCTATAGGATTTTCCTTCCGTATACCAATCAGTATTCAAAATTGTATAGGGAAAGAATTTTCATAATATATAAATGAGGTTTATTCTAAAGTTATACCCTTGTTCGGGATTAACTTTAAACCTGAAAAGAAATATAGATGTTAAATATTGTTCTTGTAGAACCTGAAATACCTAATAATACCGGCAATATCGGACGATTATGCGTAGGAACCGAAAGTAAATTACACCTGATTCATCCTTTTGGATTTGTGATCAATGATAAGAATCTGAAACGTTCCGGTTTGGATTATTGGGTTCATCTTGATGTTGCCGAATATGCGAACGTTGAAGAATGGATACAAAGTATTCCTGATGTATCCCGTGTTTTCTTAATGAGCTCACATGCTGAAAAGTCATATTTGAAAAATGATTTTCAAGATGGTGATTGGCTCGTTTTCGGAAAGGAAAGTGTTGGTTTAAGCAAAGAAGTTCTGGACCGTTTTGATAATCATTTAACAATTCCAATGTCAAAGCTAATAAGAAGCTTTAATATTGCCAATTCCGTGGCTTTTGTAATAGGAGAGGCCAAAAGACAGATCGATCTAAAACTATCAGAGTAATAAAGGGAATTATTTTTTCCAATTTTAATCGTTATGATATGGTTTTCCCTGTAGGATTTGATCTGCCCGGTAAAGCTGTTCAATAATGAATAATCTGATCATCTGGTGAGTAAATGTCATCTTAGATAAAGACATCTTTTCATTTGCTCTACTATAGATTTCATCCGAAAAGCCATATGCTCCTCCAATTAAAAGGTGTGCTTTTTTAACAGAAGAATTCATCCAGGTATCAATTTTTTGAGAAAACTCCCTACTGGTAAATTGTTTCCCTTTTTCGTCAAGGATTACAACCAGATCATTTTTATCAATATGATTTAAAAATAATTTTGCCTCTTCTTTTTTTAAAAGATCAGGAGAAAGATTTTTAGCGTTTTTAACATCAGGAATCTCAATGATTTCAAAATTCCAATGCTTGGGTAGGCGGTTAATATAATAATTAATTAAAGAAGTTATTTCCTTATCGTCTGTTTTGCCGATACAAAGTAAACTGATTCGCATTGTAAGAAATTTCAGGTGGCAAAGATAGGGCTTCAAAAGCTAAAGTTCAAAGTTTTGAGGCGAATGTTGCAGGTTGTTTAAAGTTTAAGGTTTAAGGTTTTTGTTGCTGGTTCTGTTTGGACTGTCATTATCTTGACTTTGGGCTCTTGGTTCTCCATCAACATTCACCATTTACTGACGAAGCAAAACTCACTATTGACTTTAATAAACCTTCACCAATATTTTACAGTGTATTTTCCCTAATCTCCGCCACCTATCGCCCTCAATCTTTTCCTTATTTAATTTAATTCCCCTACCTTTGTATAAAGACAAACAGATCGATGAGTGTAAAGGTTCCTAAATTTATTTTAAAGATTCAAGAGTTTTTTGATAGCATTCATATTCCTGTTTTGGGAATATCGCTTTGGCAGATGTTTCAAATCTATATCTCCGGGATTTTTAAAGGTAAAATAGGCAGAAAAGCAGCTGCAATTTCCTGGAGTTTTACCATGAGTTTATTTCCTTTCATTCTCTTTTTGCTTTCTGTATTGCCTTATATGCCGCATTATGCTAAGTTGCAGTTTTATATTTTTGAAGTATTGATGCATAATGTATTTCCCTCCAATATGGAAGGGGATATACGCGGTTATATTGAGGCTAATATTGTTCCCAATATGAAAGGAATCAGCAATCTGACCATTGTATTAGCTCTTCTTTTTGCGACTAATGGAACATTTTCTTTGATCAATGGTTTTAATGAAAATTCAGATGAAAAGCTTAGTGATGTTAAAGAATTTATTCTTTCCTTTTTTATTACGATAGGCTTTATTACTATCGTGTTTTTGGCACTTTTTGGAGTATATTATGCAGAGGTTGTAATCAAGCCTTTCACCCCGTCTTATGATATTTCATGGTTGGTTAATAACCTTTCCAGAATTATCGGATTTGTCTCTTTTCCGCTTTTCTATTTTATTTTGCTGACTTTATTTTATTGGTTGGGAACCGTTAAAATTACAAGGTTTAGACAGGCTGTTCCAGGGGCTGTTTTAACAACGATCCTGTTTGTTCTGACAACCTATATTTTTGCGATTTATGTAAAAGATATTGCCCGCTATAACGTGCTTTATGGATCCATCGGGAGTATGATTCTGTTGATGGTGTGGGTGAATATCAACGTATACCTTCTCCTGTTCGGAAATGAACTGAATATGGCTATCAGAAAGTTAAGGATTGAGAAGTTGCTGTCTGATGAAATACAGAAAGAAACGCTACAATATCACGGTCAGGTTACAGAACCGGATTTTGATCATGACGAAGAGCATAGGAGAAAGTTGGAAAACGGAAAAGGAAATTAATCCTCCTCCGGTTCCGTATTTTCTTTAGAACTTAAGCTAAGAATTGTGAATCCTAAAATAGCAGCCGTAAAAGAAGCTATTAAGATCGCAAACTTGGCTTCATTCTGAATGTGAATTTCATTTTTAAAAGATAACAATGCTATGAAAATAGACATAGTAAATCCAATCCCTGCAAGCAAACCTACCCCTATCATTTGAATCCAGTTGCTGTTTTGAGGTAGTGAGCTAAGCTTTAATTTAATAGCGATGAAAGAAAATAAATTAATTCCAACCAATTTTCCTAAAATCAACCCACAGATAATTCCCAATCCAAGTGTACTGGTAACTCCTTCAACCATCTGGCTGGAAAAAGTAATATTAGTATTCGTTAAGGCAAAGATGGGCATGATCAGGAAGCTAACCGGAATATGCAATTTGTGCTCCAGTTTTTCTAAAGGAGAGATTTCTACATTAGACTCATTGGTAGGAATTGAGAATGCCAGTAGAACACCTGCAATAGTTGCATGAATTCCCGAATGGTGCAGGAAATACCATAAAAATATTCCGGGAATAATATAAAAGATAATTTTGGTAACCTTTAAAAAATTAAGGAGAAAGAGTAGTGCAGTCACTCCGAAAGATAATAAGAGATAAGTCCAATGAATCTGATCGGTATAGAAAATGGCAATCACGAGAATAGCTCCAAGGTCATCTACAATAGCAAGTGCAGCAAGAAATATCTTAATCGAATTAGGTATTTTCTTTCCCAGCATTGAAATAATAGCAAGGGAAAAAGCGATATCCGTAGCCATTGGAATTCCCCAACCGTTACTATATTCCGTTCCGGAATTGAAAAATGTATAAATAACTGCAGGAACAAGCATTCCGCCTACCGCTGCAAAAATTGGCAATGAAGCGTTTTTAAAGGATGAAAGCTCGCCCTCAACAAGTTCCCTTTTGATTTCAAGGCCTACCAAAAGGAAAAATATAGCCATTAACCCGTCGTTGATCCAAATGCTTACAGGGTATTCAAGGCCGAAAAGATGAGTTCCAACTTCTTTGTCCAGAAAATGCTGAAAGTTCTCTGCCAGAGATGAGTTGGCAATAAGTAATGAAATAAGCACACAGAAAATAAGAATGATTCCTGAGGCCTGGCTGTTGTTGAAAAATTTTTTAAAATAAAGAGATAAATTCATAATTAAGATTGTAGTCGTCTCACTCTTGAAACACCGTTGATACTTTTTAGTTTTTTAAAGGTTTCTTCCAATTGTCCTTTATTTTTCACTTCAAGTGTGATATTTCCTGTGAAAACGCCATTATTAGACTCAATAGACATGCTTTTCATATCCATTCCCATACTTCCACTGATTACTGTCGTGATATCGTTAATCATTCCCATTCTGTCAAGTCCTTCAATTTCGATTTTAACTCTGTTTTTGAAACTTTCTGCATTTACCCATTTTGCAGGAATAACACGATAATCGTATTGAGCTCTTAGGTTGATTGCATTCGGACAGTTGTCGCTATGTACTTTAATCCCATCGGAAATCGTGATGAATCCGAAAATTTTATCTCCGGGAATTACTGTACAGCATTTTGCATAGCTGTAATTCAGTTTTTCTTCATCTTTTCCAAAAACGATCATATCAAGGTTTTCCTCCTTCGGCTCCTCAAAATGTTGACTTTTCGTAGGAGATTTTCTGAACCTTGAAAGCAGGTTGTTGAATACGTTTTTACTTTCGATGTATTTTCTTAAGCTGCTGACATCGAGTTCGTTGCTTTGGAACTTAAGGAAGAGTTCTTGGGATGATTTTAAATTAAAGAACTTCTGAAGTTTATTAATTTCTTCGTCATTAAAATTGATTTTGGCATGACGCAATTTTCTTTGCAGGATTTCTTTTCCCTCTTCTACCAGTTGATTTTTCTGAGAGTTCAGATAACTTTTGATTTTGGATTTTGCCTTTGAAGTCACGACAAATTCCAGCCAGTCTGATTTAGGCTTCTGGTTTTGAGAAGAAAGAATATCTACCTGATCTCCGTTTTGGAGAATATAAGAAATCGGAACCAGTTTACCATTGATCTTAGCACCTAAACATTTCATTCCCAGATCAGAGTGAACGGAAAAAGCAAAATCTAAAGCAGTGGCATTAGTTGGTAAGATTTTAATTTCTCCTTTCGGAGTAAATACAAAGACTTCTTTTGAATATAAATTAAGCTTAATATTATCTAAAAGTTCAGATGTAGAAAGATCTTGCTGCTGTTCGAGAACGTCACGAATTTCTGTGACCCATTTTTCAAAATTTCGGTCATCGGAACTTTGCTTGTAACCTTCTTTATATTTATAATGAGCAGCCACCCCTTTTTCGGCAATCTCATCCATTCGTTCTGAACGGATTTGAACCTCAATCCATTTTCTATCCGGACCTAAAACTGTTAAGTGGAGACTCTCATATCCTGTTGAACGAGGCTGTGTGATCCAGTCTCTCATCCTTGACGGGTTACTGTGGTAAACATCCGTAACGATAGAATAGATTTTCCACGCAAGGAATTTTTCATTTTTAGCATCAGATTTATAAATAATTCTGATGGCATAATTATCAAAGACCTCTTCAAAAGAAACCCCTTGTTTAAGCATCTTTCTGTAGATAGAAGAAATTGCTTTGGCCCGGCCTTTAATTTTAAAATTTAATCCTTCTTCATGAAGCCTTTCGGAAACTTCTTTTTTAAATTCCTCTATATACCTTTCACGGCTTTCTTTAGCCAATTCTAATTTTTCCGTGATTTCGTTATAAATCTCAGGATTATTGTATTTTAATGAAAGATCTTCAAGCTCGGATTTGATATTATACAATCCCAAACGGTGCGCCATCGGAGCATAGATGTAAACGGTTTCCGAAGCAATTTTCTTTTGCTTGTCCGGAGCCATACTTTCTAAAGTCCTCATATTATGAAGACGATCCGCAATTTTGATCAAAATTACCCTGAAATCTTCTGACAACGTCAGCAACAGTTTCCTGTAATTTTCAGATTGTACAGAAATATTCTGATGGTTCATGATGGATATTTTAGTCAATCCGTTCACGATACCGGCGATCTTCTCCCCAAATATTTTTTTCAGATCTTCATAAGTATAGTCAGAATCTTCGATCACATCATGCAGAAGCGCACAGGCAATAGAAGTTGCCCCCAAACCAATTTCGGTTGCTACAATTTTAGCAACAGCAATAGGATGGTAAATGTAAGGTTCTCCGGATTTTCTCCTTTGGTCCTTATGAGCGTCCAGCGCTATATCGAATGCCTTCCGGATAAGTTTGTTATTTTCCTCATCCAAAGTTCTGTATGTGTTAGAAATCAGGTCCTTATATCTGGAAAGGATTTCTTTATTCTCTTGTTCTAAATCGTAACTCATTTGTGCAAATGCCTATATTTAGACGAAAATACGAAATTTTTTAGTTTTTTCAAATACAAAAAATCCGCAGAATGTCTGCGGATCCCTTGGTTATTAGATTCTATGCCTTTTTAAAATTTTACTTCTGAATTCATTCCGTCACTTGACGTTTTAATTTTGATATCAGGACTATTATGGATTTCAGCCCTGTTCCTTGCATCAATGTATTTTTTAATAGTGTCATAATTGGTTTCTTCCATACTCATCCCTTCAAATAAATACGTTTTTAAAGCCGCATTTTGATTGAAAATATTCCGGGCACTCTCAACCTGGCTATTGTCTTTTACGGTAACACTTGCCAGATATTGAGAATTGTTGGAATTACTATTAAGATATACGATATAATCTGAATTTTCAAACCCTGAATTCTCCAGATCGCTCTCAAGTTTCTTGTAATCGCTGTGGTGCTCAAATAGCCCCGCTAGTATATTTGACATAGTTAATTGGTTTAAAGTTATGACTAAAGTTAATGATTATTTTTCTATTTATTTAATAAAAATTGTTAATTAACATTCTGATCATAACATAAATGACAATTGATTGAAGCTATACTAAACAAACGTTTGATTTATAATGATTGTAGTAATTTTTTTTACAATTATTGAATGTGATGATTGAAAGCTCGGGATTTTTCGATGTGAGATAAAAATAAAAGCCCTGGTAGTGACTCCAGGGCTTCCTATTTGTTTACATTAAATTCTTTCGTTCTTAATTTCTTCTACGATTTCAGGATTTAAAAGAGTAGAGATATCTCCAAAGTTACTGAAATCACCTTCTGCAATTTTTCTCAAGATTCTACGCATAATCTTTCCAGAACGTGTTTTAGGAAGTCCTGAAACAAATTGTATCTTATCCAGTTTGGCAATCGGTCCGATCTGATCAGCAATCAGCTGGTTGATTTCTTTCTTAAGATTTTCCTTATCTCGGCTTTCTCCGGTTTCTTTAAGGGTTACGTAGCCATATAACCCGTTTCCTTTGATGTCGTGCGGATAACCTACAATCGCAGATTCCGCAACGGCAGGATGCTGATTGATGCTGTCTTCGATAGGAGCCGTTCCTAAATTGTGCCCGGAAACGATAATCACATCATCTACACGTCCTGTAATTCTGTAATAACCCACTTCATCTCTTAAAGCACCGTCACCGGTAAAGTATTTTCCCGGAAAAGCAGTGAAGTAAGTTTCTTTATATCTTTGGTGGTCACCCCAGATGGTTCTTGCGATCCCCGGCCATGGAAAACGAATACAAAGATTTCCTGTCACCTGGTTTCCTGTAATTTCATTACGTTTATCATCCATCAAAACCGGTTGAATTCCCGGTAGAGGCAGGGTGGCATAGGTGGGTTTTGTAGGAGTAACAAAAGGAAGTGGTGAAATCATAATTCCTCCTGTTTCTGTTTGCCACCACGTATCTACAATAGGACATTTTTTCTTACCTACATGGTCGTTAAACCAATGCCATGCTTCATCATTGATGGGTTCACCCACGGATCCTATTACTTTTAAAGAACTTAAATCATGCTTGTCTACCCATTCTGTACTTTCTTTTGCCAGTGAACGAATGGCGGTAGGAGCGGTATAAAATTGTGTGATTTTATGTTTTTCAATGACTTCCCAGAAACGATCCGGTTCCGGGTAGGTGGGAACTCCTTCGAAAATAACCGTAGTGGCACCATTCAATAAAGGTCCGTAAAGAATATAGGAATGGCCCGTAATCCAACCGATGTCAGCGGTACACCAATAAATATCATTTTCCTTATAATTAAAGACATTTTTAAAAGTATATGCGGTATAAACCATATAACCGGCAGAGGTATGAAGCATTCCTTTTGGTTTTCCTGTAGAACCTGAAGTATACAGAATGAAAAGAGGATCTTCGGAGTCCATGATAACCGTTACAAAATCCGGGGAAGCTTTATCGTATAAGTCGGCCATCCAGTAATCGCGGCCTTCTTTCATTTTGATTTCATTATGGGTTCTTTTCACTACAAGCACCTTTTCAACCGTTGGGGTCTTTTCTAAGGCTTCATCCACGATAGTCTTTAAATCCAGGACTTTATTGCCTCTATAACTTCCGTCCGAGGTAATGACCATTTTAGCTTCGCAGTCATTTACTCTTGAAGCCACGGCAGCAGCTGAAAATCCTGCAAAAATTACAGAATGAACTGCTCCCAATTTAGCACAGGCCAGCATCGTAATAGCCAGTTCAGGAATCATAGGAAGGTAGATGCATACCCTGTCCCCTTTTTGAATTCCCATGTCACTGAGAACGTTGGCGGTTTTATTGACACGGGTATAGAGTTCGTTATAGGAAATATGTTGTGCTTCTTCTTTCGGATCATTCGGTTCCCAGATAATAGCAGTTTTATCTCCTCTTACAGAAAGGTGTCTGTCAATACAGTTTTTAGTAATGTTAAGTTTGGCATTTTTAAACCATGTGATTTTGGCTTCATTCATATCGTACTTAACAACCTTGCTCCATCTCTGATACCACACAAAGTTTTGATCGGCTACCTTATCCCAGAATTTTTTAGGATTTTTGATAGACTTCTTATATTCTTCAAAATAATGTGGTAAGTCTTCTATTAAGTAATTTCTCATATCCCTTTCGTTTTTGAAATTTGAATTGTTTTATATTTTAAATTTATGTTTAATTTCCGGTTTTACCTCTATATTCCCTGATTTTTTCCTGAATTTCCTCAATGATTTTTTCATCATCAATCGTTGATGGAATCTGGAATTCTTTTCCATCCAATAAGGTTCGGATAAGCTTTCTTAAAATCTTTCCTGAACGGGTTTTGGGTAAACGTTTGACAATCATGGCATTTTTTAAAAATGCAACAGCACCAATCTTTTCACGAACCATCCGGATGATATCCTTTTCAACTTTTTCTTCAGAAACAGTTGATCCGTTTTTTAAAACAACGGCAGCAAAAGGAATCTGACCTTTTAAATCATCATCAATTCCCACTACTGCACATTCAGCCACATCAGGATGCGACGAAACAATTTCTTCCATTTCTGAGGTAGAAAGTCTGTGTCCGGCCACATTAATGACATCATCAACTCTTCCCGTAATGAAAATATAGCCATCTTCATCCTGTATGGCGCCGTCTCCCGAAAAATAATATCCATTATACTGAGAAAGATAGCTGCTTTGGAAACGCTCATCATCTTTCCAGATTCCCAACATTGCTCCAGGAGGAAGCGGAAGTTTTATAACCAGATATCCTTCATGGTGTGGATCGAGCTCTAAGCCGTTTTCGTCAAATATTTTGATATCATATCCGGGAATAGGTTTTCCCGCAGAAGCTCTCTTAATATGGTAATCTTCACCGGAAGTCAGCAATCCCAGCATAGGCCAACCTGATTCGGTCTGCCACCAGTGGTCAATGGCAGGAACTCCGATGTGCTCTGCAAACCAGTCTAAAGTCGCTACATCGCATCTTTCACCGGCAAGAAATTGCTTTCTGAAATGGGTGAGATCATATTTTTTTACCAGTTCTCCGTTTGGATCTTCTTTTTTTATGGCTCTGATGGCCGTAGGTGCAGTAAACATCACAGAAACTTTGTATTCTGAAATAATTCTCCAGAATGTTCCCGCGTCAGGAGTCATGATCGGTTTGCCTTCAAAAATAATCGTTGTATTTCTATTGATTAATGGTCCATAAACAGAGAAGCTGTGTCCCACTGCCCAACCAAAATCTGATGCCGCCCAGTATGTTTCTCCGGGTTCAACACCATAGACATATTTCATGGAAAATTTCATGGCTGTGGCATAGCCTCCGGTATCCCGAACAATTCCCTTAGGTTTTCCTGTTGTTCCTGAAGTGTAAAGCAAATAAAGCGGATGGGTAGATTCAACCGATACACAATCAACCGGCTCTGATTTTTGAACCAATTCTTCGTAATCAATCAGTCCATCGAACATTTCGTCCTGATTGTCTGTTAGTTTTCGGTTGTATACCACGATATGATCAACTTTATCCTGTGCGAGTTCTATGGCTTTCTCTACCAGTGGAAGATATGGGATTCTTTTGGCAATCTCTACACCGGCAGTAGCGGTAATCAGAACTTTTGGTTTGCAGTCATCAATTCTTACGACCAATTCGTGCGGTGCAAAGCCTCCAAAAACGACATTGTGAATCACACCAATCCTTGCGCAGGCCAGCATGGCAAAAAGCGTCTGGGGAATCATTGGCATATAGATAACAGCAGTGTCTCCTTTTTGTAATCCTAATGAAGAAAGGCCTCCCGCAAGCTTTGAAATTTCTTCCTGAGCTTGTTTGAAAGTATACGTTTTCTTTTGATGGGTTACGGGAGAGTCATAAACAATTGCCGTCTGATCTCCAAAACCGTCTTCAATGTGTTTATCTATGCACAAATAACACATATTAAGCTGCCCGTCGGAGAACCACTCAGGGTAATTATTCTGATCTGTTGAAAGAATCTGTTTCGGAAACTGAAACCATTGTATTGCTTCAGCTTGTTCCTTCCAGAAAGCTTCCTTATCTTCTATACTTTGTTTAAATAAAATATCGGTATTCATATCAATTGTCGTGTGTTTGGTGGTTTTTTTTTGCCTGACCTTGTCAAGGTTTTAAACCTTGACAAGGTCAGGCTAGAACATCTCCTCAATCTGCTGCATCAGCTTCTTAATCGAGTAGGGCTTCGTTACGTACGCATCGGCTCCCATTTCCATTCCTTTTTCAATATCTCGCGGATTGTTTTTAGCGCTCAGGAAAATAACCTTTGTGTCTTTTAGTTTTTCATCCTGCTTAATGATGTCCAAAGTGCTGTAACCATCGAGATTAGGCATCATGATATCGAGAAGAATGACATCCGGAACCATGGTTTTTAAAAAATCAAGGACTTCTGTTCCGTCCCGTGCAATATAAACGTCATAGCCATTTTTCTTAAAACTGTATTCGAGGGACATTAATATTTTATGTTCATCATCGGCAATGATTATCTTTCTCATATATGGGTTTTAATGGTGTTCAACTTCATCTTTTATCTCTTTTATAGTTTTTTTAGGAATGCTTATGGTGAAGGTTACTCCCAGTCCGCTGTTTTCGGCTTTGATGCTTCCACCGTGAGCTTGTACTATTTTTTTAGAAATAGCCAACCCCAGTCCGCTTCCTGTAGGTTTTAAAATATTTTGATTTTTGGATTGATAAAATTTATCAAAAATCATTTCCAGATCTTCCTCGGGAATATGTTTTCCTGTATTGAAAATACTAATGATGACTTGCCCGTCTTTTTCAAATAATTTGGTTTGTATGGTGCCTTGCTCGTCTGTAAATTTTAAAGCATTACCCCAAATATTCTGGAATAGCTGAATCATCCTTGCTTCATCATATTCAAATATAAACTGATTTAAAAGATTAACCTCACTTAAATGAAGATCTTTTTGTTGGATCAGATGGAGGAGTGGGTTTACTGCTTTTTTATATGTTTCAATAATATTGTTTTCCTGGATATGTAAAGATATCTCTCCGTGTTGCAGCTTATCCAGATACAGGATATCGTTGATGATTTCGCTTAACCGGTCAGACTCTGTAATAATATTATTTAAAAATTCCTGTTTGATTTCAAAAGGAATGTCATCATCATCTGCTAAGATTTCCCCCGCAGAGCGGATGGCAGTGATAGGAGTTCTTAATTCGTGAGCGACTGAATCCAGGAAGTCATCTTTCTGACGGTCTTTAACGATCAGACTTTCATTGGCGGTTCGCAGGTCATCCGAAAGCTTCTGTAGTTCTTCGGACTGTTCGGTAAGTTTTTTATTTAAACTGATGTTTTCCTGAGATTCTTCAAGGATATTTAATACTTCCTTTAAAGATATTTTATCTTCTTTCGTAACACCTTCAATTAAGATCTTGGCTGAAGCAGTACCGATTCGTCCTGCCAGAAGGTTTTCTGAGAACTTAATAAACCGGGAATCTGCCGTTTCGGTTTGGGAGTCAATATTATATTTTAAATTGAAAATTCGAAGCGCTTGTTCTGTTTTATTTTTACCCAAAAATCGTTCAAGGATATTTTTAATATCCGAAACATAAGCCGTTCCTCTCCAGATAAATGCGTTTTCGTGATTTTGAATGTATTTGTCGATGTCTACATAGAGTTCGGCAAAATTCCGTTCCCTGTAATTTCCTTTGGTGCTTACTGAAATAATGGTGAATAAACCTGTGTTTACCAAAAGAGACCAGAAGAAAATCTGTGGAATCCTACCGAGATAAGGAATGGCGAAAAACTCAAAACCATCATACATATCTCTTAAAATTCCCTTGACTTCCTGGTTGTAAGAGAAATAATACTGCGGAATAATTAATCCGAAATAACAAATGACCAATCCGGTAGCTAACCCGATAACAGCTCCTTTATAACTTCCACGTCTCCAGAATAAGGCACCAAAAAATGCAGGAGCTAACTGTCCGATGATCACAAAAGAGATCAGGCCTACGGAATCCAGTGATGTTTTTAAAATAAAATATTTATAGAAAACAAAAGCCATAATGATCAGGGCGAAAATGCTGAATTTCCGGATATTGGTAATGTTTCTGGTATTTTGTTCCTCGCTTTCGGATTTAAACTTGCCAAGTAAACCGTAAGGAATAATCAGGTTGTTGGAAAGCATAATGGATAAAGTAATCGCTGAAATAATAATCATTGAAATACAGGAGCTTAATCCTCCAAGGAAAACAAAAACGGTAATTAAAGTGTTGTCAAAATGTTGTGGAATTAAAATAGAGTAGAATTCCGGATTGACCTTCTGGCCATCAAAAATCAACCTTCCGCCCCAGGCAATCGGAAAAATGAATACTGTAAATATCAATAGGTAAAGCGGGAAAAACCAGATGGCTGTTTTGATGTGCTTTTCCTGTCTGTTCTCAACAATTGCTGTATGAAACTGTCTGGGAAGGATGCAGATCGCCGTTGCGGAAATCATGCATAAGACCATCCAGTTCATCGCACCTTCAATTCCGTTGAAAGTGTTTTTTTCTTTAAAATCTTCAAACTGACTGGCTTTTTGATAAATATCCGAAAACCCATCGAATACGTAATAAATTACAAAAAAGCCAAGGATGATAATAAAGAATAACTTTAAAAAACTTTCCAGAGCAATCGCTGAGATGATTCCTAATCGTTTTTCCGAAGCATCTACATATCGTGTTCCGTAATACGACGAGAATAAAGCAATCAGCACAACTACGAATGTGGCATTGTCGGTCAGGATATCCTGGGACATGGCAGTTTCTGTTACGAGGTGAAAAGTTTCGGAAATTGCTTTGATCTGAAGTCCGATATAAGGAACGATAGCCAGAAGACAAACGATCGTAATGATAGCACTCAGGCTCCTGCTGTTTCCATACCGTAACGAGATGAAATCTGCCAGACTGCTTATTTTATTAACCCTGGAAATTCTTACGATTCTCGTATTAATGTAAATCCATGCAGGAATAATCATGATGGGGCCAATGTAAATAGGTAGGTAATTAAGTCCGCTCGTTGCAGCTACGCCGATACTTCCATAGTATGTCCATGCTGTGCAGTATACAGCCAGTGATAGAGCGTAAATATAAGGGTTGTTGATCCAAAGCTTGCTTCTTTTCTTTTCCGCCAGGTGCGCAACTAAGAAAAGAAGTGCCAGGTAAAACAAGACCACAAAAAACAATGCAAAACTATTCATCATACTTTTTTACAATGGCAAATGAAATCAGAATAGAAATCATCCAGACCACAAACAGATAGATTAAAATCATCGGATACCCGAAAACTTCCTTTTCGCTGTTGAAAAGAAGTGAGATGGGAATACTGAAAGCAATCATTAATCCAATGCTCAGAATAATCAGTTTTTGTTCGTGTCTCTTTTTCATAAGTGATAATTGATAAACGAGATTGCCCGAAAAGTCAATTTATTTGATTTTTGTCATGCCTTCTTTAAACCATTTCATTAGGCTTTTGACGAAGAAATAATCTTATTGAAAATTAGTTATTTGAGATTCTTCACTCCATTTTATTTCGTTCAGAATGACAGACTACAATATTTAATCTTTTTGTTTTATTTTCCCATTAGGGTTCTGTGTCATTCTGAACGAAACGCAGTGTAGTGAAGAATCTCATTCTATATTTTCATTAAGAAATTTCCAATTAGGATTGAATTCTTTAATCAAATTCTCTTTTTTTTCTCTGGTCCAACCTTTTATTTGTTTCTCTCTGGCTATTGCTATTTCAATGTTATCAAAATATTCAAAATAAATTAAATAAAAGCATTTATATTTTGATGTGAAGCTTTTTTCAATAGCCTCAGGGTTTTTGTGCCAATATAATCTGCTTTTCAAATTATTAGTAACTCCTGTGTACAATACTGTTTTTACCTTATTGGTCAGTATATAAACATAATAATTATGAGTTCCTAATGTTTTCATATTGATTTTTAGATTCTTCGTTGCAGTGCGTTTCACTCAGTGTGACACTTTTCAGACAGCTTCGTTCATCTTATTAATATTATATTTTGTCGTCAGAATACTCTCCCGTTAAGGCATAATAACCAAAAACAGCTAATCCGCCTGAGATAATTGGCATCAACACAAACAGGATGATAATCCCGAAAACCAGATCCTCCTGTTTTCCTGAAGAAATCTTTGGGATTCCCAGTACTGTAATTCCAAAATATCCTACCACCACCGCGATGGCAATCCAGAGAATACCTAATATTTTTTTTAGTCCGTTCATTTTAGTAGTTTTAAAATTAATAAAAATTTGATTGATTCAGTGTTTAATCATGAAGATTATTGTTCTTATTTTTAAGATAAAACAATCCGATGATCAGACATACCGTAGCCACTCCGATTGGATACCAAAGTCCCTCAAGATACCAAGTGGCGTGACCTGCATCTTTTCCTGTGGTGACAAGATAAGTAGCTACTGCCGGAAGAAGTCCTCCAAATACCCCGTTTCCAATATGATACGGTAAAGACATTGAGGTGTAGCGGATTCTTACCGGGAACATTTCCACCAGGAACGCCGCAATAGGGCCATAAACCATGGTTACAAAAATCACCTGAATAAATACTAAAAAGATAAGATACCATTTGGTGTCATCACTTAATTTTAAGCTTTGTGAAACCTTTGGTTCTTCCGCTTTTCCATCTTTCATAACAGGTCCGGTAGGAGACCAATGGGTGATGCTGTCTTTCTTGATTAATGTTCCGTCGGTATACAAAGTCTCTTTATGGAAGGTAATCAGGCTGTCAGTCGCAATATCTTTATGAATTTTTGCTGTTCTTTTTTCGGTGATTCCGTTAGCGGCTATCGTTTTACTTTCGAGGGTAACGCTTTTGAACATGCTGTCATAAATGGGTCTGTAGGCGAGGATGGCAATCAGCATACCTGTCATCATTACTGCTTTTCGACCAATTTTATCAGACAGCCAGCCGAAAAATACGAAGAACGGTGTTCCTAAAAATAAGGCCGTAGCCATCAGGGAATCTACCTGAGCAGATTCTACATTCATTACTTTTTGAAGGAAGCTCATTGCATAGAACTGTCCTGTGTACCAGATGACTCCTTGTCCCATCGCTGCTCCAAAGAGTGCCAGAAGAACGAATTTAAAATTGTATTTATTTCCGAAGCTTTCTTTTAAAGGATTTTTTGAAGTTTTTCCCTCACTTTTAGCTTTCGCAAAAAGAGGAGATTCCTTCATGTTTTTTCTGATGATGTAAGAAACGGCAACCATTAAAATAGAAATCCAGAAAGGAACTCTCCATCCCCAGGTATCAAATTCTTCAGCGGAGAGAGTGGTTTTGGTAATTAAAATAACGATCAGTGAAATGAAAAGCCCTGCGGTTGCGGTAGTCTGAATCCATGACGTCCAGTATCCTCTTCGATGAGGTTGGGCATATTCGGCAACATAAGTGGCTGCACCTCCATACTCGCCTCCAAGTGCTAATCCTTGTAAAAGTCTTAAAATAAGAACTAAAACCGGAGCCATAAAGCCTATGGTTTCATAACTGGGAATGCATCCGATCAGAAATGTAGAAAACCCCATAATTAATAAAGTAACCAGGAAGGTGTATTTTCTCCCGATAATATCTCCGAGTCTTCCAAAAAATAAAGCCCCAAATGGTCTTACCACAAATCCTGCGGCAAAAGTGGCTAATGTAGATAAAAACGCTGCCGTGGGATTGTCTGCCGGGAAAAACTTAGTGGCCAGAACAACAGCCAGGCTTCCAAAAATATAGAAGTCGTACCATTCGATTAGGGTGCCGAGTGAAGAGGCAGTAATAACGCCCCAGATGGTGCGGTTTTTCTGTCGGTCGGTCATATTTTCGTAGCTTTCGTGGTGATTTTCGCTCATATTGATTGATTTTGAGGTTAGTGGAAAATGATATTTAATTCATCCGAAATTGTTGAGAATTTGAAATTTATTTTTAAACCATTAAGGCTCTTTAAGTTGTTAAGGATAATTAAGGTGGTAGCTTACGCTTTTTAAGCTGCATGTTTATTTTTCATCTTTGATGAAGCTTAACTTCTCTTAAAATCTTCACTTTCTTAATGGTTCAAATTGTTTTATAAATAAATACTTGTTTATTTTTTCAAACCATTAAGATTCTTTAAGTAGTTAAGGATAATTAAGATGATAGCTTACACTGTTTTTAGCTGCACGCTTATTTTTCATCTTTGATGAAGCTTAACTTCTCTTAAAATCTTCACTTTCTTAATGGTTTAAATTGTTTTATAAATAAATCTGGAACTGTACAATAAATTCTCCTTTTGAAGAAGGACTTTCTGTAGGGCTTGTATAAACCGGCCTTGTTGAATATTGGGTTGTGATTTTTGCATGGTGCCCATCAATAAACCAGTTCGCACCTACATCGAATTGAGAAGATGATTTATCAAAAGCCTCGAAGCTTTTATGGGTATACGCTGCAAAAGGTTGTATTCTGATTTTTGGTTTTTCAGCCTGACTTGGCAATAGCAAACCGGCCTGTGCGTAGATAACATTACCTGTTCCGATAGTAGGTTGTAGATTTCCGGCCCCTGCAATAGCTTTGTTACCGATAAAATTAGGATCAGAAGCTGCGATGTTCATAGTTCCAAGATTTCTGATATATTTTGGACCGAAATTATAGTTGTAATATCCGGCGTAAGCGGAAACTGCCATTTTATTTTTTGCTTCTCCGAGCGGAATGTCTGCGAATGCATCTACAGCGAAAAGGGTGATGTCATGTTTTTCAATACTTGAATTCACGGATGTTCTAGTACCGTCTGCCTGATGATAGAATCCGGCTCCTACATTAAACACTTTTTTAGTTCCCAGATACGATCCTACCTTGAAAGGAAGTGTGTTGGATTCTTCGTCAAGGAATTGATATTCAACATATCCTGCCTTTGAAAAGCTCGGGTTTCCGTTGTTGTCTACCGCAACAGCTTTTGAAGGATCGGTGACATTAACAGGGGTGAGATCTGTGGCAAATGGCTTGTTTAAGCTAAAACGATATTCAAGTTTTCCGTATTTTCCTTTGGCAAACATTCCAAGCTGTCTTGCAAACTGGTCGGAATTATCGATAAGGGGCCATGAGAAAACAGGCGAGTCGATGGTAAGGAAATTCAGTGTTGAAGCCATGGTCATACGGGAAAGTCCCATGTAGTAATGAAGTCCTGCTCCTAAAGATAAACTGAATTTTCCGGCTTCTCCAGGTAAAATAACTGCATATTCGTTCCAGGCATCATGAAAAAACAATTGAGTTTTCTTTCCGTTTCCGTATCCTCCGGTGCCTGTGGTTCCTGTTGCTCCGCCATTGATAAAAGTTTGGTTGTTGATCCCAAAATGAAGTAGAATCATATATCTTTTGGAGATCTGTGCATAGGTCAGAGCGCGTAATCGTCTGTTCCCGATGCTCCAGGAGTTGTCTGTAGGCTCACCTCCTACCATACTTCCGGGATTCATAGAGGTGTTTCGTAACCAAAGTTGATCCCAGAGAATAAATCTGATAAATTTATCTCCGGCAGGATTAAGGTTAATTTTTAATCCGCTGCCATAATCTGGAGAACCTTGCGAATATAAGGATCCGCTGATTAGAGCCACTCCAATAAATGTAAGTAATTTCTTCATAAATTATCAATTTTTGGCGTTCTTTTTTGTGAAAGCCAAATTGTAATTAATAATTTATTTACGAAAATTTAATATATATTAATGGTAATACTATAGGTATATAGAAAAAAATAGAAAAACTTTTTGTGAAGTCTATTATCTATCCGTCTATTCTCTATTTGTCTATTTCTTAAACCTTTCCCATTTAATCAGCATGTACTTGTCTGCAAATTGAGTAATGATGATCCCGGAGTTTTTAATATTTTCTTCTTGAGCAATATACTCGATAAGTTCATTTTGTTTGAGGATTTTATAGACAGGGTGAAATTCAGAATGGGGTGGTCTCGTAATGTTATATTTTTTGATCCATGAGCTGATGGTGACATGAGAAACGCCGATAATTCTCTCGATTTCACGATAGCTTAAGCCTTCCAGGTAAAGCTGTAATGCTTTAGTGACATAGTAATCATCAATCTGTTTTCCCAGTTTTTTTACGGTAAAATAATAGTTGCAGTTTTTGCAGTGAAAGCGTTGCTTTTCGTTAATGATCCCGCTTTTTACCACTTTGTTACTGTTGCATTTAGGACATGTATTTTCCATAACTATAGTATTTTAGCAAATATATAATAAATTAGCAAATATACATTTTTGCGCAAAGATAATTTTACCTGTGTAATTTTTTAAAACAAAAAAAATATCTTTTTTATTTGCATTTAAAAGAAAATATATTTTAAATTTGCCAAAAAATTTAGATAAATAAATGGAAATAGAAATTTCCTCATGCGAACATCTAATGTATGTGAGTGAAATACAGCAGGAAATGTATGATTCTGCACAGCGTAGAGGAACGGGGATCGCAAAACGTTCTATCGAATATTTGAGTAAAAAGATTTCAGAGGGCAATGCTGTGGTGGCCACTGAAAACGGAGAGTGGGTAGGCTTCTGTTATATAGAGACCTGGTCACATGGGAAGTTTGTAGCCAATTCGGGACTGATTGTATCTCCGAAATTCAGGAACGGGGGAGTAGCGACTCAGATCAAGCATAAAGTTTTCCAGTTATCTAGAGAAAAATACCCGGAAGCAAAAGTGTTCGGGTTAACAACAGGTCTTGCGGTAATGAAAATCAACAGTGATTTAGGATATAAGCCGGTTATTTATTCTGAGCTGACTCAGGATGAAGAGTTTTGGAACGGTTGTAAGAACTGTGTGAATTATGAAATTTTAATGATGAAGGAGCGTAAAAACTGTCTTTGTACAGCAATGCTTTTCGTTCCTGATAATAATAAAGTAAACGGTGTTGCCCATAAGCAACCAGAAATTAAATATAACAATGAACAAGAAAGTCATCTTAGCGTTTAGCGGAGGTTTGGATACTTCCTATTGTGCTAAATATCTTAGTGAAACACTAGGGTATGATGTGTACGCAGTTACTGTAAATACCGGAGGTTTTTCGAAAGAAGAAGAAAAAGAGTTGGAAAGAAAAGCTTTAAATCTTGGGGTAAAGGAATACAGGTGCGTGGACGCTCAGGAGGATTATTATAATTCATGTGTGAAGTATTTGATTTTCGGGAATGTATTGAAAAATAATACCTATCCTCTTTCTGTAAGTGCTGAACGTACGATTCAGGCTCAGGAAATTGCAAAATATGCGATGGAGGTGAATGCAGATGCTATTGCCCACGGAAGTACAGGTGCCGGAAATGACCAGGTTCGTTTTGATCTGATTTTTCAGGTGATGTGTCCTGATGTAGAGATTATTACGCCAATCCGTGACATGGCTTTGTCCCGTGAAGAGGAGATTGAGTTTTTGAAAAGCCATGGCTATGAAATGGAATTCCATAAAGCTCAATATTCAGTCAATAAAGGTCTTTGGGGAACTTCTGTAGGAGGAAAGGAAACTTTAACCTCAAGAAATTATCTTCCGGAAGAAGCTTTTCCTTCTCAGATAAAAGAAACTCAGCCTTCAGAGCTTGAAGTTGAATTTAAAAACGGAGAAGTGATTGCTGTGAACGGTGAATGTTTTGAACACTCTGTATATGCCATTCAAAAAATTGAAGAGTTAGCTTCTGCTTACGGAATTGGTCGCGATATTCACGTTGGAGATACCATTGTGGGAATTAAAGGAAGAGTAGGGTTTGAAGCTGCGGCTGCTTCGGTTATTATCAAAGCACACCATTTATTGGAAAAACATACGCTTTCAAAATATCAGCAAATGATGAAGTCCCAGTTGTCTGACTGGTACGGAAACTGGCTGCATGAAGCACTTTTCCTGGATCCTGTAATGAGAAATATCGAGTCTTTCTTAACGGATTCTCAGAAAACCGTAAGCGGAAAAGTATTTGTAACCCTTCATCCATATCGATTTGTTTTAAATGGAATTGAATCTGATCACGATTTGATGTCTGATCAATTCGGAAGCTATGGAGAAGCCAACAGAGCATGGACGGGAGAAGATGTAAAAGGATATACCAAGATTGTAAGCAATTCTTTGAATATATATCACCAGATTAACCAAAATATCAATTAGTTCCGAAGGAACGATTTAATACAAGATAGGATGCTGTCCTATCAGATTAAAGCATGAAGAAAACAATAGGAATAGTTGGTGCCAATGGTTATACAGGAAGCGAGTTGATTCGTATACTGGCTTTCCATCCTTATGTGACATTGAGTTTTTTATATAGTCGTTCGAATTCGGGAACAAGAATATCGGATTTGTACCCGGATTTAACGACGGTTTGTGATCAGGTATTAACCAATCAGACAGAAGAGGTTGATATTCTTTTCCTTTGTCTTCCCCATAAGGAAAGTCAAAATTGGTTAACACAAAATCCAGTTAAGGATGAAACTTTGGTCATTGACCTTGGAAATGATTTCCGTCTCGATGGAAATTTTGAAAACAGAAATTTTATCTACGGATTGCCGGAAATACATAAAAAACAATTGGTAGGCTCGAAGAGTATTGCCAATCCTGGATGTTTTGCGACGGCAATTCAGTTGGCATTACTGCCGTTAGCGGAAAAAGGACTGTTGAACGAGGTTTTTACCACAGGAATTACAGGTTCCACAGGTGCCGGACAGTCTTTACAGGCCACGACGCATTTTACCTGGAGAAATGATAATATATCAGCCTATAAAACCTTGACCCACCAGCATGTGGATGAGATTTTACAACAGTTGATTTCATATAATAATAAAGAAGTAAGCCTGAACTTTGTTCCATGGAGAGGAGATTTTGCAAGAGGGATTTTTACAAGTTCCACCATGAAGACGGAAATGAAATTGGAGGAAATAGAACAATTGTATCAGGATTTTTATGCAGGGAAGCCTTTCGTGACGGTAAGTCCGAGGGCGGTTGATTTAAAGCAGGTTGTCAATACGAATCGCTGTGTGATTCAGATCGAAAAGAGTGGAAATGTTGCCGTTATTCATTCAGCGATTGACAATTTGTTAAAAGGTGCTTCAGGACAGGCGGTACAGAATATGAATATCGCAATGGGCTGGGAAGAAAATGCCGGATTACACTTAAAACCGATAGCATTTTAAAAGGTTAATCAACCAATTTTGAATTTTAAATCAAATCTGACTTAGGAAAATGGAGCGTTAAGAAAATTAATTCTATGAACGTTAAGAAAATTCTACTGTTCGAAGTGCGAGATAAATACAGAATCGAAGAACTAATTTCGAATTCGCACAAGTTTTAGAATTTTTAGTGAATAGAACTAATTTTTAGCGGAAGTTTCCAGGTCTTGAACTTTTGTTTCTTTTGTTTTAAGACAAAAGAATAATAAAAAAACAAAAAAATGAATTTATTCAACGTATATCCATTATTCAATATAAACCCGGTTAAAGCTCAGGGATCTTTCCTTTGGGACGATAAAGGAGAACAGTACCTTGACTTTTACGGAGGTCATGCGGTAATCTCTATCGGGCATAACCACCCGCATTATCAGACTAAGCTGAAAGAGCAGTTGGAAAAAATTTCTTTCTACTCCAACTCCGTTCAGAATGAATTGCAGACGGAACTCGCAGAAAAGCTTGGAAAACTGTCAGGATATGAAGATTACAATCTTTTCTTGTGTAATTCAGGAGCCGAAGCTAATGAAAATGCATTGAAACTGGCTTCTTTTCATAATGGAAAGAACAAAGTATTGTATTTCTCAGGTTCATTTCACGGAAGAACTTCTGCGGCGGTTTCAGTAACGGATAATCCAAAAATTGTTGCCCCTGTCAATTTCTCAGAAAGATTTATCAAATCGGAATGGAATGATATTGAGCAGCTTGAAAAGACTTTCGAACTCCACGGAAATAAAATTTCTTCCGTAATCATCGAAGGAATTCAGGGTGTAGGTGGAATTATGATTCCAACACCGGAATTTTTATCAAAAATCAAAGATCTGTGTGAAAAATATAACACGGTTTTGATTCTGGATGAGGTACAATCAGGGTACGGAAGAAGCGGATATTTCTTTGCACATCAGGAATTCGGAATTGAACCGGATATTATTACAACAGCAAAAGGTATGGGGAATGGTTTCCCTGTTGGTGGTGTTTTGATTCATCCGAAATTTGAGGCTAGCAATGGCTTACTGGGGACTACATTCGGAGGGAATCACCTGGCATGTGCCGCTTCAATTGCTGTGTTGGATGTAATGAAGGATGAAAATCTTATCGAAAATGCTCAACGAATGGGCGAGTACATTGAAAACGAAATTAAAGATTTACCACATATTAAATCAATCCGAAGGAAAGGATTGATGATTGGGATAGAACTCGATAGAGATTGTTCAGAAGTAAGGAAAAGCTTGCTGTTTGATCATCATATCTTCACCGGGAACTCCAATGATAAGAGTGTTTTAAGGATTCTTCCGGCATTGAATATCAAAAAAGAGGAAACGGATCTTTTCATCAATGCTTTAAAAATGGTGTTGGAGAGCATTAAAGATTAAAAGACTAAGAAGGTTAAGTACAAAATGAGAAAGGAAGCATAAATCTCTAACGCAATACTTGTCATTCCGTAGGAATCTAAACAGGGTAACTAGCTTTCAAAATTTTTTAACCACAAAAGCCACAAAAGAGTTTAAACATTTAAGTGATTTTAAGAAACTACTAAATGGTTAAGGAATACACTTAAGTTTTTGAAAATTTTTGATTTTCTTCTTATATGAACTTTATATACAGTTTCATTGTAAACTTACTTAAGTGTTCTAAAGCGTTTGAATAAAAACTTTTGTGCCTTTTGTGGTTGAATTAGCAATTAATGGGTAAACAAAATCTTTAAAATCAATTTTAAAATGAAAAAATTCACAACTGTAAGTGATGTTGAAAACTTACAGGAAATCATAAAAAAAGCTTTAGAAATTAAAGCAAACCCACTTTCTGAAACAGAAAAAGGAAAGGGAAAAACCATCGGACTTGTATTTTTAAATTCAAGTTTAAGAACCCGTTTAAGCAGTCAGATTGCAGCTCAAAACCTAGGGTTAAATGTTTTAACGTTAAATGCAGCCCAGGAAGCCTGGAATCTTGAATTTGCTGACGGAGCAGTAATGAACGGGGATACGGTAGAACATATCAAAGATGCCATTGAAGTTTTGAATCAATATTGCGATATTATTGCTGTACGTTGTTTCGCAGGAATGAAGGGTAAAGAAGATGATGTGAATGAAAGTATTCTGAGCCAGTTTGAAAAACATGCGAAAGTACCTGTTATTTCCCTGGAATCAGCAACACGTCACCCGCTTCAGAGTTTAGCAGACTGTATTACCATTACGGAAAACTGGAAAAAAGATCACAAGCCAAAAGTAGTTCTTACCTGGGCGCCGCACATCAAACCGATTGCCCATGCCGTAGGAAATTCTTTTGCAGAATGGATGCAGGAGATGGATGTTGAGCTGGTGATTGCCAATCCGGAAGGGTATGACCTGGATCCTGCTTTTACAAAAGATACAAAAGTGATTCATGATCAGGATGAAGCCTTAAAAGATGCGGATTTTGTTTATGTTAAAAACTGGTCATCTTTTGACGACTATGCCGCGATGCCTGAAGTAAAAGGAGACTGGATGCTGACCAACGAAAAACTGGCGAACACGAATAGTGCAAAAGTAATGCATTGCCTGCCGGTTCGTCGTAATGTTGAATTAAGCGATGAAGTAATGGATGGAGAAAATTCAATTATTTATCAACAGGCAAAGAATCGTATTTTCTCAGCGCAAGCCGTCTTCAGTGAAATTTTGCTATCCTTGTCAAGGTTCTAAACCTTGACAAGGATAGCAAAAATGAGTCCCAAAGGGACGATTTAACCCAAGATAGGAATCTATTCCTATCAGTTCTAATATAAAATAAAAATGAAACAGAAAATATACATCATAAAAATAGGCGGAGCGCTCATTGATGATGAACGATTACTGGATCAGTTTTTAGATCAGTTTTCCGATATCAAAGAAAAAAAGATTCTTGTGCACGGCGGAGGAAAGTTAGCGACGACTTTGGCTGATAAGCTGGGAATCGAGCAGAAGATGATCAATGGAAGGAGGATTACAGATAAGGAAACATTGGATATTGTAACAATGGTTTATGCCGGGGGAATCAATAAAAAGATTGTAGAAAAGCTTCAACAGAAAAAATGCAATGCCATTGGGTTTTCAGGTGCAGACGGAAATCTGATCAAGGCAAAAAAAAGAGAACATCCTGAAATTGATTTCGGATTTGTAGGAGATATCAATAAAAAAAGTGTGAATAGAAAGCTGCTTTCAAAATTGATTAAACTGGATCTTATTCCTGTATTCTCAGCGATTACACATGATAAAAAAGGAAATCTTTTCAATACCAATGCCGATACAATTGCCTCTGTAATGGCGCAGGCATTGTCTGAAAAATATGAAGTGGAATTATTGTACTGCTTTGATAAGGAAGGAGTGCTGGAAGACGTGAATGACCCTGAATCGTTAATCAAAACGGTTTCTGAAGAAGAATTTACCGTATTAAAGGAAGAAGGAAAACTTCACAAAGGGATTTTGCCTAAACTTGAAAACGCTCTCGGAGCGATAAAAAATAATGTAGATAAAGTGTTTCTGATTAAAGAAACAGAATTAAAAAACCATATAGAGAATCATCATGCAGGAACTGAAATCTGTTTATAATAAAGAAGAATTATTGAATAATGCGGTCGGATTGCTTAAAAATTTGATTGAGATTCCTTCATTCAGTAAAGATGAATTCAATACGTCGGTAGAAATTGAGAACTTTTTTAAAAAACATCAGATTCCGACTAAGCGCTTTAAAAATAATATATGGGCAGTGAATAAAAACTTTGACGTATTCAAACCGTCTGTTTTATTAAACACCCATCATGATACGGTAAAGCCTAATAAAGCCTACACACTTGATCCGTTTGTACCTGTAGAAAAGGATGGGAAATTGTACGGACTGGGAAGTAATGATGCAGGAGCTTCTCTCGTTTCTATGGCGCAGGTTTTTTTACATTTTTATCATAAAGAAGATTTACAATATAATTTAGTTATTGCTTTGACGGCAGAGGAGGAGATCTCAGGATTTGATGGAATCGAAGCTTTATTTCCGCAGCTACCCAACGTAGAACTCGCTATTGTAGGAGAACCCACGCAGATGAATCTAGCGATTGCTGAAAAAGGTCTTTTGGTGATTGATGGAGAAATGAAAGGTACTCCTTCTCATGCCGCTCATCCTAATGATGACAATTCGATTGTGAAATGTATGCAGGATTTGCAGAATATTTTAAACTTTAAATTTCCAAAAGTTTCGGAATATCTGGGCGAAGTTAAAATTACGCTGTCAGGAATTCATGCAGGAGTACAACATAACGTTGTTCCGGAATCGTGTAACTTCACATTGGATGTAAGGGTAACGGATGAGTATTCCAATCAGGAAGCTTTTGAAATCATTCAGTCTCAAATGAAATCTACCCTTACGGCGAGGTCTTTCAGGCTGAATTCCTCAAAAATTGAAATGGATCACCCGTTTGTAAAAGCAGGTCTTGAAATCGGAAGGACAACCTATGGTTCGCCAACATCCTCAGATCAGGCCATTATTCCATGTACATCGGTGAAAATGGGGCCCGGAGACAGTAGGCGCTCTCACACGGCGGATGAATTCATCTATATCAATGAAATAGAGGAAGGGATAGAAATCTATATCCGGATTTTAGAAAAAGTGTTATAAAAAGGAAGAAGGCTGGAAGAAGGAAGAAGGGAAGTTATTGCGGTTTATTATTAACTTCCAGCATCCAGCATCCAGCTTCAGGCTTCCGACAATATAAAATATGTTTTGACTACGCTCAGCAGGCAGCAAAGTTGATGTTTTTAATAAAGATTTATGCAAAAATTACCATTAGAAATGAAGACTTTAAATAAGGAAATGTTTTTTATAGTTAATAATAAGGATGCTTTGCTGGGCATGTCAAAACCAATTAATAAATCATATGTTATGAAAAAAATATGGCAGAAGGATGACCTTGCCACCAATATATTAGTCAACAACTTTACCGTAGGAAAAGATCTTGACTTCGACGAACGTTTAGCGAAATATGATGTTAAAGGTTCAATGGCCCATTGTAAAATGTTGGCAGAAACAGGGATTATTTCTCAGGAAGAATCCGGGCAAATGTTATATGTCTTAAATACAATCCTTGATAAAATTGAAGATGGTAGTTTTGAAATTGATAAAGAAGCTGAGGATATCCATTCTCAGATAGAAGCGATTCTCATTGAAGAATTGGGAGATACAGGAAAGAAAATTCATACCGCAAGATCAAGAAACGATCAGGTTTTATTGGATATTAAATTGTATCTTCTGGATGAGATCCGTGAAATAACAGCATTGACAGATGAGTTTTTCCAGATTTTAATCAAATTGGCAGATCAGCATAAAAATGTTCTGCTTCCTGGGTATACCCATCTGCAGATTGCCATGCCTTCGTCTTTCGGATTGTGGTTTGGAGCCTATGCAGAAGCTTTGTTAGACGATGTTGAAATGTTGTTTTCAACGAAGAATATCATCAACAAAAACCCATTAGGTTCGGCGGCAGGTTACGGTTCCTCTTTCCCAATTAATCGTGAAAGCACGACATACAACTTAGGTTTCCAGTCGATGAATTATAATTCGGTATATGCTCAGATGACGCGTGGAAAATCTGAGAAATTACTTTCGATGGCAATGGCGACTTTGGCAGGAACGCTGGCTAAATTTGCGTATGATGTCTGTCTGTATTTAAATCAGAATTTTGACTTCATCAGTTTCCCGAAAGAATTTACCACGGGCAGCAGCATAATGCCTCATAAGAAAAATCCTGATATTTTTGAGCTGGTTCGTGCACGATGCAACAGAATCCAGGCATTACCGAATGAGCTTATTTTGTTGACAAATAATCTTCCTTCAGGATATCACAGAGACGTACAGTTAACCAAAGAAATTCTTTTCCCTGCCATCGACTCGTTAAAAGAATGTCTGGAAATTGTAAGCTATACTTTACCGAATATCCAGGTTAAAGATGGAATTCTTGAGGATGAAAAATATAAATATCTTTTCAGTGTAGAGAAGATTAATCAAGAAGTGAAAAATGGAAGTTCGTTCCGTGACGCTTATGTAAAAGTAGGGCAGGAGATCGAAAACAATGAATTTGAGTTTGAACCCGGAGATCTTGATTATACCCATCAGGGAAGTTTAGGGAATCTTTGCCTGGATAAAATAGAATATCAGTTTAATAAACTGAAAAATAAATTATTGGGTTAGAATCTAAACCATTAAGATTATAGAAATACTTGAGCCGGATCAGTAGAAGCTTAAAAAGTTTTTTTTAGCCCGCTGTCTTTTTCGTTGTGAAATAAATCCTTAATCTTAATAAATCTTAACGGCTTAAGGTATCTTAATGGTTGGATTTTATTCCGCTCTTTGACTTCAATGGTTGATTTTTAATACTGACTCAAGTTGGAAATTGAGATTAATATACTGCTACAATTTTATCGGAGATAAAATCTTTGCGCCTTAAAACATAAAGCATATAAAATCTTTTGCGTCCTTTGTGTCCCCCAACATTTGTAAGTCTATAATTTTTAAACAACATAGACACATAAAATAACAAAACCTTTTTTATTCGTGTATTCTAAGACATGTGCAAATTATATCTTGTTAAATTTACAAAAGGTTCCTCTCTTTTTACCACTGCGAAGATT
>NZ_PIZV01000007.1 GCF_002835665.1 Chryseobacterium sp. PMSZPI | reverse complement strand
CACCTAACGAACTGCCTCCGATTCCTGTGTTTTCACGATCCTTTTTAGTACGGTAATTTTCATCGACAAAAGGTTTCAATGTATCAGTGATAAAACGGATATATTTTTTGCCCTCCGAACCGTTAGCTACGTTATCATTATCAAAAATATATTCTTTAATCCTGTTCTGGCTGCCATGTTCTATAGCAATAACGATTACATCACCACGCCCATATTCCGATAAGATGGATAATTTCTTATCGATTTCCCAGTTGCCAAAATCACTTCCTTCATTGAATAAATTTTGAGCATCCTGAAGGTATAATACAGGGTAGCTTTTATCAGCAATATAGTAATCATGAGGAAGTAGAGCCCAAACTTTACGATAACGATCGAGCTGTGGGATATAAAATTGTTCTGAGATCACTTCTACAATAGGGAAAAATTCGTCTTTAAACGGTCCCCAGTTCAGTCTCCATTTTTTAACAATATCTGAGGTCTTTCCTGCTGATTTTTTTACTTTGCGATTGGGGGTAATATTTCCATATTGATCCAGTTCAACATTTTCCCAGCCTCCTTTTGTGAATTTATATTCAATATCGTCCGGAAGTGCCTGATCATCAATTTCCATGAAATAGTTTTGTGTATCCAATTGCTTGAGCTGATAGGTATAGTCTTTAGGGTTCCAATTGTTGAAATTTCCTGTAATGAATACGGTTCTATCATCTTTTTCTTCTGTATAAAGTTCAAACCTCATCGTATGTGTTAATAAATATTACTGCTAAATTTATAAAAAAGATTGTTTTAAAATCATAAAAAAGTGAGTTAAAAAATGATATATTTGATAGATATCCTGAAGAAGAAAATTAATTTGACGATTATTTGATCAATAATTAATCGCTATTGTCAGTATTTTTCGTAGTTTCAGGGAAAATATAAATACAAACTGATCTTGATGAATTCTGTTAAAACCTATACGCTTTTCACTGATCATGACGTGTATCTTTTCAAAGAGGGAAGACACTATAAGCTATATGGTAAATTTGGGGCACATTCTGTAGAAAAAGAAGGAATAAAAGGAGTGTATTTCTCGGTCTGGGCTCCCAATGCAAAAAAAGTGTCCGTAATAGGAGATTTTAATAACTGGAATCATAAAGATCATATCTTATTTCCAAGATGGGATGGATCGGGAATATGGGAAGGATTTATTGATGATTTGCCTTGGGGAACTTTATATAAATATGCTGTGGAAACAGCAAGAGGAGATATTCTTGAAAAAAGTGATCCTTATGCGGTAAGCTGGGAGCAAAATGTACAGGCGGCTTCTTTAGTATCTACTACCTGGTACGAGTGGAGTGACCGGGAATGGATGGAAAACCGCTGGAAAAAGAATAACCTGAAAGCTCCTATTTCTGTGTATGAAGTTCATCTCGGTTCATGGGTACGCGATAAAGAAGATCCGGATCGTTTCTTGAATTATCGTGATATAGCAAAGAAACTCGTTCCTTATATAAAAGAAATGGGATTTACCCATGTGGAGTTGATGCCGGTTATGGAATATCCATATGACCCAAGTTGGGGATATCAGATTACCGGATTTTATGCAGCCACCTCGCGTTTCGGCTCACCACAGGATTTGATGTTTCTGATTGACCGGCTTCATAAAAATGGAATAGGGGTAATCTTGGATTGGGTTCCGTCTCACTTTCCGGGAGACGCTAATGGGCTCTACCGTTTTGATGGTTCTCATCTGTATGAACATGAGGATCCAAGAAAAGGATTTCATCCCGACTGGAAATCCCATATTTTTAACTACGGAAGAAATGAGGTGAAATCTTTTCTTATTTCTAACGCTATGTTTTGGCTAGACCGTTATCATGCTGATGGGCTAAGAGTAGATGCAGTAACGTCAATGCTTCATTTAGATTATTCCAGAAACGAAGGAGAATGGGAGCCTAATATATATGGAGGAAATGTCAATCTTGAAGCTAAAGCTTTTCTGCAGGAATTCAATACTGCAGTGTATAAAGAATTTGGAGAAGATATTATGACCATCGCAGAAGAAAGCTCTGATTTCCCAATGCTTACAAAACCTGTTCATGACGGAGGTATAGGATTTGGAATGAAATGGATGATGGGATGGATGCACGATACTCTGGATTATTTCAAAGAAGATTTTAGCAACAGAAAGTTCCACCATCATAAACTCACGTTTGCTTCCATGTATATGTATAATGAAAATTATATGATGCCTTTGTCTCATGATGAGGTCGTACATGGTAAAGCAAGTTTAATTTATAAAATGAGAGGTGATGAGTGGCAGAAGTTTGCCAATCTTCGTACCTTGTATGTGTATATGTATACCCATCCGGGAGCAAAACTCCTTTTTATGGGGGATGAATTTGGTCAAACCAACGAATGGAATTTTACCCAAAGTCTGGATTGGCATCTGCTGGAATATCCTGTTCATAAAGGCTTGCAGATACTTGTAAAAGAATTGAATCATATCTATACCTCTGAATCTGCTTTTTATGAAAATCAATTTGATAAAAGCAGTTTTGAATGGGTCGAAGCTGATGATCTGGAAAATTCAGTTTACGTATATTTAAGGAAAGGAAAAAAGAGAGATGATGTTTTGATGATTATCCTGAACCTGGCTCCAAAAGTGTTAGATTATAAGATTGGAGTTCATACAGGAACTCATTGGGAAGTTATTTTCAATTCTGATGATGAGAAATATAGCGGTAGTGGAGTGCAACCTGAAATTCTGGAAGAAAAATATGAAGAATGGAGAGGTTATCAGAAATCAATAATGGTAAAACTTCCGCCATTGGCCGGAATTATTTTGAGACAGAATAAAGATAAAAAGTATAAATTACATAGAATTAAACACAAGAGATAAAATGGTTGTTTATCATTTAAGCACAGAGTGCTATCCGGTAGCAAAAGTGGGAGGACTTGCAGATGTAGTGGGAGCATTGCCGAAATATCAGAATAAAATAAAAGGAGTTGATGCCAAAGTTGTAATGCCATGGTATAATAAATCTTTTGTTTATGATCACGAGTTTGACATAGTTTTTGATGGATTCATTCACCAAGGACCTAATATGTTGCAAGTTCAGGTCATGAAGGAAAAAACAAATGTGTTGGGATTTGAGCTGTATATGGTAAAAATTCCCGGATTATTGGATAGAGATAATCCTTACGGTTATCAGGATGAAAGCTTTCAATTTCTTGCCTTCCAACAAGGGATCCTCCATTGGATGTGTGCAATGCAAATCCACCCCGATATCCTTCACTGTCACGATTATCATACAGGGTTGGTTCCTTTTATGATTCAAAATTGTCCCGAATTTGAATTTCTGCAAGATGTAAAAACAATAGGAACAATTCACAATGGAGAATATCAGGGAATGATGAGCTGGAATATGGCCAATTATATGCCTTCTTTTGATGCCTATAAATGGGGATTGCTAGACTGGAATGGCTTAATGAATCCATTAGCAGCTATGATCAAATGTTCACATGCCTTTACCACAGTCTCCGAAGGATATCTGGAAGAGCTTTTTGTCAGCTTCCGTGGGTTAGAAAGCCTGGTTCGTCAGGAGTTCGGAAAAGCATACGGAATTATCAACGGTATTGATACAGAAATCTGGAATCCTGAAACAGACCCTATGTTGGATTTTAATTTTACGATTAAAAATGCTGTTGCTCAAAAGAAAAAAAACAAAGAAAAACTCTGTAAAGAATATGGTTTAAAACCTGAACTTCCATTATTTGCTTTTATTGGAAGATTTGCCACAGAAAAAGGAGCAGATTTATTACCTGATGTGGTATGGCGAAGCATTAAACAGAATTATGGTGCTTTAAATATCATAATCCTGGGATCAGGAAATACCTATATTGAAAATAAGCTGAAAGAATATGATTATACTTATACCAACTTTGCTTTAGACTTGGGGTATAAAGAACATCTTTCCCATAAAATCTATGCTTCAGCAGATTTTCTGCTTATGCCGTCAAGAGTAGAGCCGTGTGGTCTGAATCAAATGTACTCCATGAGATATGGTACCGTTCCGGTAGTAAGATATACAGGTGGGCTCAGAGATACAGTAGAAGATATTTCAACCGGAGGAGCGGGACTGAACTTTACTTACCCGGGAGTAGATGATATAGTTCATGCGATGCATAGAGCGCTTGGTGTTTACAACCAGAAAGGATTGATGGAAGATTTGATTCATGCCAATATGAATTTTGATTTTGCATGGGAAAAATCTGCAGAGAAATACATAGCTTTATATAATAACTGATATGATAAGAAGTTTTCTTTTTTTATTGATGATAACTGTGGTTTTTGCCTGTAAAGAGGAAAATAACAGAGTTGTTTCTCTGAACAAAGAAAATACTCCCCTTCAGGATACTTATTTTACCGTTTTGGGATATGGATATCCTGATGTTACAAGACAGGAGCTTACCTATGGGGTTTCGGAAAAATGGAGGATAAAAAATATAGATGTTGCCGGCTGTGAAGTTACCCAGAAGCTGATAGACAGCGTTGCGACCGAAAATGCCAAAACATTCGCTGCAATAGAAAAAAAATATGGCAAAAACTGGAAAGAAAAATATGAACAGGATATTCTGAATTTTGAAATAAAAAGAAGAGAGGTTGTAGGCTTGTTGAATGTCAGTCCCTTATTTAGGGTTCAGCTCAAGGCTTGTAATATGAAGATTAACGAAGCCAATAAAGAGATTAAACAATTAAAATCAGAAATATATGAAGTGGTAGTGTACAGTTATGATAAGGATTTTAAAAAAAATAATTGTTGTACTCTTCGTGTAGATACTAAAAATAGAACTGTAAATTTAATTCAATAAAAACGCAAGATATTTATGAAACGAAATGTAATCTCCATTGTTTTGGGAGGAGGCAGAGGGACAAGACTATTCCCATTAACGTATTCAAGATCAAAACCGGCAGTACCTATTGCAGGAAAATACAGGTTGGTAGATATCCCTATTTCCAATTGTCTGAATTCTGGATTGAATAAAATTCTGGTATTGACCCAATTTAATTCAGCTTCTTTAAATTCACATATTAAAAATTCATATCACTTTGATATTTTCAGTAAAGGGTTTGTAGATATTCTGGCTGCTGAACAGAATGTGGAAAGCGATAGCTGGTATCAGGGAACGGCAGATGCAGTACGTCAATCGATGAAGCATCTTGAAAAATATGATTATGACTATATTTTAATTCTTTCGGGTGACCAGCTCTATCAGATGGATTTCAGGGAAATGCTTGATTTTCATATTGAAAAAGGAGGGGATTTGACCATTGCAACTATTCCTGTCAATGCAAAAGATGCCACCGGTTTCGGAATATTAAAGTCTGATGACGATGGGAATATTACCTCTTTCGTTGAAAAACCGGACTATGATATACTGAACGGTTTACAATCTGAAGTGTCGGAGGAGAATAAACATAAAGGAAAAGAATTTTTAGCTTCTATGGGAATCTATATTTTCACCAGAAATATTCTTAAAAAAATGTTTGATGAAGGAGCAGGTGATGATTTTGGAAAAGATATTATTCCTAGTTCCATTGGGAAATATAAAACATTGAGCTATCAGTACGAAGGGTACTGGACGGATATCGGAACGATTGAATCATTCTACGAGGCTAATCTTGATCTTTGTCAGGATCTCCCACAATTTAATCTTTTCTCATCTTCTCCTATTTATACAAGGGCGAGGATGCTTCCACCATCCAAAATCAATGGTTCTTATGTAAGTAAAGCTGTTTTTGGAGACGGATGTATCATCATGGCGGATAAAATTGAAAACTCTGTAATCGGAAACAGAACCAGAATTGATAAAGGCAGTACCATTGTTCATTCGTATGTTATGGGTGCTGATTTCTATCAAAACACCACAGAAATTGTGCTGAATGACAGAGCCGGTCGTCCCAATATGGGGATCGGAAAATACTGTTATATAGAAAAAGCTATTTTGGATAAAAACTGCTTTATTGGCGATAATGTTAAGATTATTGGAGGAAAACATCTTCCTGATGGTGATTATGGAACTCATTCTGTACAAGATGGAATTGTAGTAGTCAAAAAAGGAGCAGTGTTGGCACCCGGAACTCATATTGGATAGTTTTTTACAAAAAAGTATACATTTTCTCATACATAAGAGAGATTTTAAAAAGTAATATCAATATTATTTTTTTAACATTAACTGTTATAAAAGCTGAGCTTTAATAAAGGTTTACAATGAATTGTAATAGAAGTTGCTTACATTCAGTTTATTGTTGTTTTAACAAATTTTATGATTTGGCATGCGAATTGTTAATAATTCTGAAAAACAAATTTTGAAATTATGAAAAAAATCTTGGTTATAGCCACCATTACAGCATTCGGAATGGTAAGCGCTCAGAAAAACACTTTATTATTAGGAGGAAATATTGGATACAGTAGTGATAACACTAGTATTTCCGGTAAAAAAAGTGAAGTAGAGTCTTTCAGCTTTACACCAACAGTAGGATACCAGTTCAGTGATCATTGGACAGTAGGTCTTAACTCTACTATTACCTCAGGAAAAAAACCGGTAGGTGAAGGATCATTAAAAGAAAATGGTTTTGCCATCGGGCCATTTGTACGTTATGCAGTGCCATTAAGCCAGACTTTTGCAGTGTATGGAGATTTGGGAGCAGGGTATCAGAATATGAAAGATACCTATACAATTGGGGCTACTTCCAGCGAAAGAAAAATGAACGGATTCTATGCTAACTTTACCCCGGCATTATTTATCAACTTTAAAAATGGCTTTGGATTAAACTTCAATATTGGAGGAATCAGATATGGCTATTTGAAGGAAGATGGTGCTGATGTGAAAAATAATAAATTTAATTTCTCTTTTGGTAAAGAAGTAGGAGTAGGTATCTCGAAAAACTTCGGATTGAAATAATACCTATTGAACAATAAAAAAATTGAAAAAGCCGGAAATTTCCGGCTTTTTTGTTGCCCTGGATTTAAAAACATAATGAGGTTGTCAACTTTATTTTTTTGAGCTTTTGATACTACTAAACCTAATAATTTACACTTTGTTTTAATGAAATAATCACGTTGTTGTGATTATTTCGTTTTTTTATATATTTAAGGACTAAAAAACAAAATGCTTATGAAGAAAAAAATAATCTTTTTACTATCCTTAGCGATAGTCCTTAGTTTTATTTTACATTCCTGTATTCGGGACGAAGTCTATTCAGCAGATCCTAAGTCCAAACGCTTCTCTTTTCAAAGAATCAAGTAAGCCCCAAACTCCATAATGACTATAAGTTTAGGCTTTTGATTATAACGAATAGAGAAGTTTGATAATTTACAAGAATATGAAACAAATATTACCTTTTGTCATTTTTTTATCTACTTTTTTCACTGCTCAGGTTATTAAAGATTCAATTTTAGGAAAACCTAAATTTGTAAAAGAATCTGTCATTTTTCTTAATGAATCTGGTCCATTCACTTTTATGAATGGTGATGACGAGTATGGACATGCCGTAATCAAGACTCCTGAAAACTTACGAGCGAGAATGAATGACTCCTGGTTCGAAACAAATTTTTGCAGATACATAAATAATGAAACCTATTATGATAAAAATCGAAACATAATAAAAGAAACATGGTATTATAAATCGGGAGAAATTGTTGATGATTATATTTATACGTTTGATGATTTAAATAGACTCATTACTAAAATATCTAAAGGTGACCATTCAGAAAGAAGATATCGTTATTGGTATGATCGAAACAGTAAAACTGTAACGTTTAAAGAATCTTACTTTAAATGGAAAGATGAATCTGCAAAAAAATATCTGAATAATATGGAAAGCTATAAACCTTTGTTTGAAACAAGATTTGATACTCTTTCAAAGACAGATAGTATTTTTGCTGTAACTAATACTATTTGGAAAGCCATAGAAAATGGCGGTTATACGAGAGTTAAAGATTCTATTTATCATAAAAAATTAAGCAAAATAAAAATTTATGATGATCAATACAGAGTCATTGAGGAGAAACTTTTTAACTATGAGAGTGATTTTCAAAACAAAAGAATATATCAAACCGAACACTTTAAATATGATTATGACACCTCTGGGAATATAACAAAGAAAACAAGTGTTAATGATGGGAAGCGCTACTCGTATGTTATGTACGGAAGTGGGAAGATAATTAAAGAAGAAAGAAATGATGATGCTGTGAGCTCGTTATATACTGTTTACACTTATACTAAAGACAATAAATTAGAAAGGAAGACTGTATATTATAAAGATAAGGTTTGGCATGATATAAAATTTGAATATAAAAACAATTATATATCCAAAGTACTTTATTTAGATAAATTTGGAAAACAGGACCAAGAAATAGAGCCTACAATAATAATTTTTAAATATAAGTTTGACAAACAAAAGAATTGGACAGAGGTGATTAAAAATGTAGACGGAAAAGATTTGTATAAATGGGTCAGAAAGATTGAGTATTACTATTAAAATAAAATCTCCTGTAAAGTGGCTACAGCATATTGGTCACTTTTTTTATTTGTATTACTTTTGTGCGATGCGTATTTTTAAAATATTAACTTTAATCATTGTTCTGTTGGGGGGAGCTTATGCTGCCTCCATGTATTATTTTGTAGACGAAAGCAAAAACTTTACGATTGAAAAAGAGATTGATTATCCGGTGGATAAAGTCTTTGCCCAGTTTAATAATCTTCAGAATTTTACAAGATGGAATAACTTTTTTTCGAGTTCACAGTCTATAGACATAGATTATTATACACCTTATGAGGGACAGGGAAGTGCCATCAGTTATATAGACCCTAAAAATGATACTGACGGTGAAATGTTCATCAGATATGAAAATTTAAATAAAACTTTAAAATACCAGCTTTTTGAAGACGAAAATGCCAATCCGACGTTGGTAGATGTTAAATTTAAGCCCATTTCTGCCGAAAAGACAAAGATTATATGGTATGTGCATACCCCTAAGCTTTCCGTTTGGCGAAGAGTAGAAAACTTCTGGACAGAGGACCGTTTTGCCGAAAACATCACCAAAAGCATGGTGAATCTGAAAAATGTTTTAGGAAATAAGGTGGAAAAAGACAACCAGATGGCGGCCATTAAGTATGACAGTCTGATGGTAGAAAAAAATGAAGCTCAACTTATATTAGGAATCAATGTAAGTACATCAAATAAAAAGGATGCCCTTTATAAAAATATTGTCATGAATTATAACAAAATGTATAATTTCGTGACGATGGATATGGGTAAAAAAGAGGATGAATTCGGGTATCCGGTTTTGATGACTGATGCAGATAACTATAAGGATAAAGAGGTTTCTTACTTTTTGGGAATTCCACTTTCTAAAAAAATTGGTGTGACTGATAATAATTTTAGTTTTAGAACCATAAATCCTACCGAAAACTATGTAATGTACTATAAAGGAAGCTACGAAGGACGAGTTAAAGCAATCCAACAGTTGATTCAGAAAGCGAAAAAAGACCAAATGCGCTTCGGAGATATCAGCCAAACGTTTATTGAACGTCCGATGGAAGGCCAGCCTGTCAACATGAAGCTCTCATTATCAGTGTTTAAGTAATTTTTTTTAAATTAAATTTTTCCTAACTTTTTTTAACGGTTTTAAACTGTCCCAACTCGGTTTTTTTTATTAAATTTGAAGATTAATTCTACAAATAAATTTTAATAAATAGATAAACTGTAATAATGGACAGATTTTCATTCCTAAACGCAGCTCATTCTCAGTTAATTGAGGATTTATACCAACAGTACTTAAAATTCCCGGATTCCCTAGAACCATCATGGAAAGCTTTCTTTCAAGGCTTCGATTTTGCTTTGGAGAACTACGGAGATGACGATAACATTCAATTTATTCAGGCTTCGGCCAATGCTGCTCCGGCAGTACAGCAGATCTCTCAGGCAGTATCAAACGGAGAGGTTCCTGAGCACATCAAGAAAGAATTTAAGGTAGTAAACCTTATTGAGGCTTACAGAACGAGAGGGCATCTGTTTACAAAAACAAACCCTGTTAGAGAAAGAAGACATTACACTCCAACTTTAGATATCGAAAATTTCGGTCTTACTAAAGAGGATTTAAACACAAAATTCAACTGCGCTGTAGAAACAGGAATGAAAGAGCCTGCTACATTGGCGGATTTGATCAAGCATTTAGAAAATATCTACTGTGATTCTATCGGGGTAGAATATACATACATCAACAATGTTGAAGAAAAAGATTTTATCAAGAAATGGCTTCAGGTAAATGAAAACCATCCGAGTCTTTCTGCGAATGAAAAAACAGAAATCTTATTAAAATTAAATCAGGCAGTAGCCTTTGAAAACTATCTTCACACAAAATTTGTAGGACAAAAAAGATTCTCATTAGAAGGAGGTGAAACATTAATCCCTGCTTTAGACCAATTAATCTCAAGATCTTCTCAACTGGGAGTTGATGAAGTTGTATTGGGAATGGCACACAGAGGAAGATTAAATGTATTATCTAATATTTTCGGAAAATCTTATAAGCAGATCTTCTCAGAATTTGAAGGAAAAGAATTTGAAGAAGATGTATTCTCAGGTGATGTTAAATATCACTTAGGATCATCTAAAAAGATTAAAACTGCTTCAGGAGAAGAAGTTTGTATCAATTTGACTCCAAACCCGTCTCACCTTGAAACGGTAGCAGCTCTTGTTGAAGGAATCTGCCGTGCAAAAGTAGATGATAAATACAAAGATTTCTCTAAAGTTTTACCAATCATCATTCATGGTGATGGTGCTATCGCCGGACAAGGTATCGCTTATGAAGTAGCTCAGATGATGACGTTGGAAGGGTACAAAACAGGAGGTACTGTTCATATCGTGGTAAACAACCAGGTATCTTTCACAACTAACTTCTTAGATGCAAGATCTTCAACATATTGTACAGATATCGCTAAAGTTACAGAATCTCCTGTAATGCACGTAAATGCGGATGATGCTGAAGCAGTTGTTCATGCTATTCACTTCGCTGCAGACTATAGAGCTAAATTCGGAAAAGACGTTTATATCGATCTTTTAGGATATAGAAAATACGGTCACAACGAAGGAGATGAACCAAGATTTACTCAGCCTAACTTATATAAAGCTATTTCTAAACACCCGAATCCAAGAGAAATTTATAAGGATAAATTGATCAACGATAGCGTAATTTCTAACGACATCATCAAAAAGATGGAAGTAGATTTCAAGGCGCTTTTAGATAAAGACTTTGATGCTTCTAAAGAGATCGAGAAAAACGTTATGGATCTGTTTATGGCAGATGATTGGGTTAATTATCCAATCGGAAAAAGAGGTGCTGTTCAATTGCCGGTTGACACAAAATACGACTTATCTAAGTTGAAAGAATTGGCTCTTAAAATGTCAACACTTCCGGCTGATAAAAAATTCATCAATAAGATTACGAGACTATTCGAAAACCGTATCAAAGCTATTGAAGGAAATTCATTAGATTGGGCGTTAGGAGAGTGGTTAGCTTATGCTACACTTCTTGTAGAAGGTCACAATGTAAGAATCTCCGGTGAAGATGTAGAAAGAGGTACATTCTCTCACAGACACGCTGTCGTAAAAACAGAAGATACAGAAGAAGAATATATCCCGTTAAGACATGTTTCAGAAAGTAGATTTGATGTATTCAATTCTCACCTTTCAGAATATGGTGTTTTAGGTTTCGATTACGGATATGCGATGGCATCTCCAAATACATTAACAATTTGGGAAGCTCAGTTCGGAGATTTCGTGAACGGTGCTCAAATCATCGTTGACCAATATCTTGCTGCTGCAGAAGAAAAATGGAAAATCCAGGACGGATTGGTAATGTTATTGCCTCACGGTTCAGAAGGTCAGGGTGCAGAACACTCTTCAGCGAGATTGGAAAGATTCCTTACGCTTTGTGCTAATGAAAACATGGTGGTAGCTAATATTACTTCACCTGCAAACTACTTCCACTTATTGAGAAGACAGTTGAAATGGGCATTCAGAAAGCCATTGGTAGTAATGAGTCCTAAATCTTTATTGAGACATCCAAAAGTAGTTTCTCCGCTTGAAGATTTTGCAACAGGTTCATTCCAACCTATCTTAGACGATCCAACGGCAGATCCTAAAAAAGTAGAAAAATTAGTTCTTTGTTCAGGTAAACTGTACTTCGAATTATTAGCGAAGAAAGAAGAATTAAATTGTGAGAATATCGCATTAGTAAGATTCGAGCAGTTATATCCACTTCAGGCAGATGCTATTGAAGCGATCTTCAACAAATACGAAAATAGAAAACAATTAGTGTGGGCTCAGGAAGAACCTGAAAACATGGGGGCTTGGTCTTATATCTTAAGAAACTTCAGAGATACAGGAATCCAAGTAGTAGCTCCGGTACCAAGCGGTGCTCCTGCTCCGGGTAGCCACAAAATGTTTGAGAAAAACCAAAATGCAGTAATCAACAGAGTATTCGACAGAGACGATGCTCCCGCAAAAAGACCCGTTACAGCTTAATTAAAATAATAATCCATTAAAAAATAAAAAATACTCAATATGTCAGTTTTAGAAATGAAAGTTCCTTCACCGGGCGAATCAATTACAGAAGTTGAAATTGCAACTTGGCTTGTAAAAGATGGTGATTATGTAGAAAAAGATCAACCTATCGCTGAAGTAGACTCAGACAAAGCAACTCTTGAATTGCCAGCAGAACAAAGTGGTATTATCACTTTAAAAGCAGAAGAAGGTGATGTGGTACAAGTAGGTCAGGTAGTTTGTTTAATTGATATGGATGCTGCAAGACCAGAAGGTGGTGCACCTGCTGCTGAAGCTCCAAAACAGGAAGAAGCTCCAAAAGCTGCTGAACCTGCTAAACAAGAAGCTCCAAAACCAGCTGCTCCGGTTGCTGCTCCACAAACTTACGCTACAGGAGCTCCATCTCCGGCTGCTAAGAAAATCCTTGACGAAAAAGGAGTGGATGCTGCTCAGGTTTCAGGAACAGGAAGAGATGGAAGAATCACTAAGACTGATGCTGAATTAGCTGCAGTTCCTGCATTAGGAGGAAGCCCTCTTACTGCTACAGGTGCAAGAACGACAACAACAACTAAACTTTCTGTTCTTAGAAGAAAGATCGCTCAAAGATTAGTTTCTGTAAAGAATGAGACAGCGATGTTAACCACTTTCAACGAAGTTGACATGTCTGAGATCTTTAGATTGAGAAAACAATATAAAGAAGAATTTGCTCAAAAACATGGGGTAGGACTTGGTTTCATGTCTTTCTTTACAAAAGCAGTTACAAGAGCATTACAAATGTATCCGGATGTAAACGCATCTATCGATGGAGACTTCAAAGTAAACTATGATTTCTGCGATATTTCAATTGCAGTTTCAGGTCCTAAGGGATTAATGGTTCCTGTACTGAGAAACGCAGAAAATATGTCTTTCAGTGCTGTAGAAGCAAACATTAAAGACCTTGCTATAAAAGTAAGAGATGGTAAAATTACTGTTGATGAAATGACTGGTGGTACTTTCACTATTACAAACGGTGGTACTTTCGGATCTATGATGTCTACACCAATCATCAACCCTCCACAATCTGCTATCTTAGGAATGCACAACATCATCCAGAGACCAGTTGCGGTTGACGGGCAGGTAGTAATCAGACCAATGATGTATGTTGCAATGTCTTATGACCATAGAATTATCGACGGTAAAGAATCGGTAGGATTCCTTGTAGCGGTAAAAGAAGCAATCGACAATCCTGTTGAAATTTTAATGGGTGGTGACGAAAGAAAAGGCCTTGGATTATAGGTTTTAATGAAATTATCATATAAATATACAATCTCGCCTTAAAAAAGGCGAGATTTTTGTATCTATTTAGAAAATACTACAATGATGTTTTCAAAAATGACTTCCAATATCAAAGTTTCAGTAATACCTGAATATGATAGTAAAAACAGTTACCCATCCGAAAACCGCTATGTTTTCAAATACAATATTACTATAGAAAATGACGGAAGCTTTCCTATAAAATTATTGAAAAGAAAATGGTTAATTTTTGATGTAGGATTCGGATACACAGAGATCATAGGTGACGGAGTGATCGGTTTGACTCCGGAAATAGGAACAGGCGAAAATTTCTCTTATTTCTCCAATGTAATGCTTCGTTCCGGTGTCGGAAATATGAGCGGAAAATACCTGGTTAAAAACATGGAAACTCAAGAGACATTTGAGATTGATATTCCAAAATTTAATCTGCTGTCTGAAGTTTTAAGCAATTAATCTTTCGACTCTACGATGAAAGTACAAACAGATTCATGAGTTGATTATGAGTCTTTGGCTATGAATTAATGAATAGCCCATTTATCAAATTGCATCCCCTCTAAAGCTTTTTGATTTTGGCTTTCATGTATTCCTGTACTTCTTCGTTGCTGGTGAGGAGTAATTTCTCAAAAGCTAATAAGGATATTTTTGCACAGACTTCTGCATCTGCTCCCGCTCTATGATGATTAAACTGGATTTGATGGTATTCGGCAAGAGGTTTTAATCCGTATTTTGGAAGATAATTCCAGGACTTTTTAGCCAATTGTATGCTGCACAAATAATTTAATTTTGGAGTAAACATTCCATAATGCTCGAGGCATCCCCTTAAAACAGAAGCATCGAAGCCTGCATTATGTGCAATCATTAAACTTCCATACATCATATCTTGAGCCTCATACCATATTTCATCAAATGTGGGAGCATCTTTTACGTCCTCAGGTTGTATCCCATGGACTGCAATATTGAATTTACTGAAGTAAGGAAAGCTTGGCGGTTTAATCAACCAGGTTTTAGTTTCTATAATTTTAGAATCCTGTACCACACATATCCCCATCTCACAAGCAGAACTTTTCTCGTGAGTGGCAGTTTCAAAATCTATTGCACAGAAATCCATTGTTTTAAATTATAAGTTGATTGTTGTTGTGTTAATAGTTGCTGGTTGTTTTTTGTTGCTGGTTCTCTGGTTTAGAGTTTAATGTTCAAGGTTTAAAGTTTAAAGTTAATTGATGTTATAAATTTTTACTTTAATGAGCTTTAGTTCATGATAAGTAAGAAAGTCGTAGTTTTCCCTAATCCCTAATCCCTAATCCCTAATCCCTAAAACCTATTACCCTTTTCCTCCCAAAAAGTGTTTAAAGATAAGCCATTTTGACTGATAGAATTCAATCTTCTGATGCTTTTGACGAAGCTTCCATGTTCCCGGAAGTTGTCCGTAGAAACCAAAATGAGCCCTTACTACTGCCCAAAGATGAGGAAATCCATGCTTTAATCCAAAATAAATTCCGGCAACGCCATCCAGACAAAGTCTGAAGAAAATTAACCAGATTAATTTAGGGAAAGGAAGGTTCTTAAGCATCATTGAAAGATTATTTCTGATGTTTAAAAATGTTTTTTGGGCACTTTGCTTGTTTAGCGTACCTCCACCTACATGATATACTTTTGATTTTCCTGTATAAAAAATCTTTTTCCCGGAATTGATCAGTCTCCAACATAAATCAATTTCTTCCTGATGGGCGAAAAACCTTTCATCAAAGCCTTTTTGTTCCCAAAAATCTTTTGATCGGATGAAAAAACAACAACCTGATGCCCAGAAAATTTCGGTGTCATCATCATATTGACCTTTATCTTCCTCAAGATCATCAAAAACTCTTCCTCTACAATATGGATAGCCCAAATTATCAATAAGACCACCTGCGGCTCCTGCAAATTCAAAATAATTTTTGTTATCGAAGGATAAAATCTTAGGCTGAATGGCCGAAATTGAAGAATCCTTTTCAAATAATTCTAATACAGATGCTATCCAATTTTCGGTAACTTCAACATCAGAGTTAAGTAAGCAATAATATTCGTTATTGATTTCTTTTAGGCCTTCATTATACCCTCCGGCGAAGCCATAGTTTTCACTATTTTTAATAACTTTTACAGTAGGGAAGTTGGTATTCAAAAATGCTATAGAATCATCTGTAGAAAGGTTGTCAATGACATAAATATCCGCATCTTGAGAAAATTGAACGACACCTGGAAGAAATTTTTCAAGCCAGTTTTTCCCGTTCCAGTTTAAGATGGCAACAGCCAGTTTTTTCTGCATGTAAGTCTATATTTTTTCAGAATCAAAATTCTTGATAGAATCCTGATATTTCCATTTTCTGTGAGACCAAAGATAGTTATCAGGATGTTTGTGTAAAGTGTTTTCCAGTAATTTATGAAATTTCTTTACCACCTCATGTTCCACGAATTTCTCGCCATCCGGATATATTCTGTGATAGTTCACCTGATAATAACCACGTTTTACTTTTTTCATTTCGCAGTAGATGAATGCAAGATCCATTCTTGTGGTGAGTTTATCGTATCCTATAAAAGCAGGTGTCCGTTGGTTCAAAAATTCTAAGCCATACGTAACATGGGAAAAGTGCGGAGTTTGATCAGCCACAAACATATAGGCGGAATCTCCGTTGTTCTTAGATCTGAAAATATTAAGGATTACTTCATTGGCTTCTAATGCTTCATTTCCGAATTTATTTCGAACCTTCTTCATCTGATTTTCCCAAAAATCACTGTTTACTTTTCTATAAACAGGATGACAATGAGCCTGTGGAATGATAGTGGCTAATGCATTAATCCATTCCCAGTTGAAAACATGTCCGGCCAAAAGGATGATATTTTTTCCTTCTTTTTTAGCTTCATGAAAAAGTTCCTGATTGATGTGTTGCATCCTTACTCTGGATTCTGTTTCAGAAATACTGAAAGACTTGATGGTTTCTACCAGATAATCGGAGAAATTAAGATAGAACTGCTTTCTGATTTTTCCGATTTCTTCTTCAGATTTTTCAGGAAAAGAGTTTCTAAGGTTTTGAGTAATAACATTCTTCCTATATCCTACGAAGTAATAATTTAAGAAGAAAATAACGTCCGAAAAAATATACAATACTTTAAGCGGAAGTTTAGAAATGAAATATAATATTTTGATCAGGAAATTCATAAAACACGCAAATTTAGTGATAATTAAATTATGGTTCTATTTTTGCTGAGGGATAAATAATATTTTTTTACTTTTATGTTATGAAGAAATTATCAATTATAGCTTTTTTAGGACTGGGTGTGTTTGCTTTTTCACAGGATGTGAAAGACCTGGTTAATGATAGAAAACAGAATAATGCTCTTATAGTGCCTACAGAACATACTGAATTAGAGGCTAAAAAGAAAGCTGCTGAAGAAAAAGCAAAGCTTCCTAAACCTTATAATCCAAAAGCTGATGCACAGGCAGATATTAAAAAATTAGTAGCACAGGCTAAAAAAGAAGGTAAAAATATTATGATCCAGGCTGGTGGAAACTGGTGTATCTGGTGTCTTCGATTTAATAATTTCGTTCAGGAAACACCTGAATTAAAAGAATTAGTAGATAAAAACTACTTATATTACCACTTAAACTCCTCTCCGGATAATAAAAATGAAAAGGTTTTTGCTCAGTATGATAATCCAGGAGAAAAATTTGGATATCCTGTATTTATCGTTTTAGATAAAACTGGTAAAATGATTAAGGTTCAGCAGAGTGATGTATTTGAAGAAGGAAAAGGATACAGTAAGGATAAGGTAAAAGAGTTTTTCAATACATGGAAGCCTAAAGCATAAAAACTAAAAGGTTGTTTCTACTGGAGACAACCTTTTTTATTAATATCTCGCAGATTTAAAACAAAAATCTGCGTAATCAGCGAAATCTGCGAGAGAAATTATCAAATGTTTTTATAGATTTTCAGAGTATTTTTTTTATCCAATTCAATTTTTTCTCAGAATAAGGAGGATATTTAATATTTGGTTCACCCCATGTCGCTTTTTCAAGAACAGCTTTTTGATGCGAGAACGCTTCAAAGCCATATTTTCCGTGATAGTTTCCTATTCCGGAATTTCCCACACCTCCAAAGGGAAGATGATCATTACTTAGATGCATTACGGTATCATTGATGCAACCGCCTCCAAAAGAAAGCTTATCAGTAAACAATTTTTTTTGTTCATTGTTGTTGGTGAAAAGATAGGCTGCAAGAGGTTTTTCCAATTCTAAAATAGTATTCAAAGCTACATTAAAGTTTTTAAAACCAATGACAGGAAGAAGAGGACCGAAAATTTCTTCCTGCATAATATCATCTTCCCATTCTATAGTATTGAAAATAGTGGGTTCTATATAGAGTTTTTCCTCATCGTAACTTCCTCC
>NZ_PIZV01000069.1 GCF_002835665.1 Chryseobacterium sp. PMSZPI | reverse complement strand
ATTCTTTTTAATAAGTCTGATGTTAACTTTCATAATAAATTGATCTTATTTTAGTCAACTTATTTCAGGGACGTACAACGTACATAACTTCCAGCCTCCCTCTTCCAGTTTCCAATAACCTAAATCTTAATTTCCTTAACCCAAACTCAGGCTATATTAGTATTTATTATACTGAGAATTGTGAAATAGCTTTTTTAGTAAACCGTAAAATGTATCCTTTTTTCCTTAATTTGTATCATAGGGAGATGATTCAAAATATGTAATTTTACTTTATTATTGGGAAACTGTATGATGAATACAAAAATATTAAGCATACCGGAATTCAGTCGATACCTGAACGTTGACGGATTAAAAAGTGATGATCTCCACATTGTGGACTTTCAGGAACATCAGGATTTAAGGTTGAAGTCCGAACCGGTAACAATAGATTTCTATCTTTTGGCAATCAAACCACCTATGGATCAAAAGTTGGTCCCTTATAGTTTGTTGGAAGACCAATCCGATTCATCCTATCTGTATGCCGACTGTCCTCAAAATACCTTAGAATGGGAGATTGCTCCCCCTTTTTCCGGTCTTTGCATTATGATGAATGCCAAATATCTTGAAAAATATGCGAAAGATTACAGCTTTGTTCATTACAACAACCATGAAGCCCTTTTTTTAACGAAGGAAGAAGAAATGATTTTGGGAGATCTGTTCAGAAAAGCTAATCATGAATTTCAAAAAGAAAACTACTCAAGAACGGTTATTATCTCATATGTTAACCTGATTTTGACCTATGTAAAAGAATTTTATGACAGACAATTTGATACCCGAAGCAATATATACCACAAAGTAATCGATGAGTTTTATAAAAATCTGGACAATTATTTCCGTGAAAATGATAATGTGGCAGGATTACCTTCAGTAGCTTATTTTGCACAGAAAAGTAACCTTTCACCCAATTATTTCGGCGATTTGATCAAGCACTTTACAGGAAAATCTCCATTAGACCATATCCATGATTATGTGGTAAAACTGGCAAAAGATAAATTGAAAAATACCACTCTTTCCGTAAGTGAAATATCCTATAACCTTGGATTCGATTACCCCAACTATTTCGCCCGATTCTTCAGAAAAAAAACAGGACTATCCCCCAAGATTTTCAGAAATCAATAAAATACATCAAGGCCGTTTTGATTTTTTAAGGAGCTTTATCCTGCTATTCACTCATACACCTCGCTCCATGCTGTATCCCGGCCATGCTGCGGGGTAACCGTTGCTATCAGAGCAGGGATATATACTCAGATATGTGGTCGCCTATGATCTGGAATCCATGTTATTCGTAGCTCATATAAAATAGGTAAAATGTATCCGTCTTCAGGTAAACTGTCTCCGTTTTAAGGCTATATTTCTATCTACCTTTGACTTATCAAAAAATGAAAAGTAGAGACAAAAAAATTAGTTTCATGCTTCTCTCTAAAATACAATAACAAATAAAAATACAAAGTCATGTCACAAGAAAAAATCAGTATTAAAAACGGAAACGGGCAGGGAATTATCCTATCAGCAATTATTAATTATCCTGAAGGATTTGATTCCAATAAAAAATACCCGGCAGTAGTTGTTTCTCATCCCGGTGGTGGAGTGAAAGAACAAACAGCAGGTTTATATGCCAAAAAACTATCTGAACACGGGTTGGTCACCATTGCTTATGATGCTTCTTTTCAAGGAGAAAGTACAGGAGAACCCCGCCAATTGGAGAATCCATATATCAGAACAGAAGATGTAAGTGCTGTGGTCGATTACCTTACCACATTGGCTTATATTGATACGGATAAGATTGGAGCAATGGGGATCTGTGCAGGAGCCGGCTATACAGCAAACGCTGCAATTAATGATCATAGAATTAAAGCAGTGGGAATGGTAAGTGCAGTAAATATCGGTTCGATGTTCAGAAATGGCTGGGAAAATAATGTTAAGGATGCAGAAGCATTACCTTATTTATTAGCAGGCTCCAATGCCCGAACAGCAGATGCAAACAGTACAGAAATACAAAAAATTCCGTTGGCTCCAATGAAAGAGGAAGATGCACCCAATGAAGAATTAAGAGAAGCTTGGGAATATTATCATACGGATCGTTGTCAATCCCCTACAGCTCCCGGATTTGCAACAACAAGAAGCCTTTCTCAAATAATTTCTTATGATGCTTATAACAAGGCGGAAGCGTTCTTTACACAACCATTATTAGCAATCGTAGGAAGTGTGGCGGGAAGCGCATGGATGAGTGATGATTTGCTAGGGCGTGCTGCATCTGCAGACAAAAGAAAATATATAATAGAAGGTGCCAACCATATGTCTTTATATGACAGAGAAAATTATGTGAATGAAGCCGTTGGAGAACTTGTTCCATTCTTTCATGAAAAATTAGCTTAAAAAGCTTTATAAATACTGCTGTACGGCAGTTATTTTGATATTTTAACGTCAGCTCAGAGTAAAGTGGTTTTGAAGCCGGGAGCTGGAAGTGATGAAGGCTATAAAGAATAACTATTCATCTTTTTTATTGATCTTAAGGCAAAATTAATGATGTCATAGGCTATCAATCATGATAACTGAAAGTAACTTCCAGCTTCCAACCCTTTTCTTACCCCGATCACAAGTGATTTTAGCTCAAAATGCACAACGGGTAGTAGTATATAAGACTTAAAAAATGTGAATTTTTCCAAAGCGAATGCTTATATTTATTTTTCTATTGAGATTAAAGCCAAAAAATGATATAATTGGGTTTAAAAATTAATTGAAAGACAATGGTGGAAAATTTTATTTATTACTTAGGATTGGTTCTGGTAATTATTGGCTCTATTATGCTGGCCAATCGTTTAAGAGTTGCATATCCCATTATACTGGTTATTGCAGGATTGTTGATTAGTTTTATTCCCGGCTTACCGCCTATAACGATTGATCCTGAACTCATATTTATTATTTTTCTTCCACCACTTTTATATGAAGCTGCTTTTGCCGTTTCGTGGAAAGAAATTTGGAAAATGAGACGTATCATTACCAGTTTTGCCTTTATTGTAGTTTTTCTTACAGCAATATCAGTTGCTTTTGTAGCTAATTCATACATCCCGGGTTTTTCCCTGGCATTAGGCTTTGTGTTGGGAGGAATTGTCTCTCCGCCGGATGCAGTGAGTGCGGGAGCTATTTTAAAATTTGTAAAAGTTCCCAAAAACGTTTCAACAGTTTTAGAAGGAGAAAGTTTATTCAATGATGCATCATCATTAATCATTTTCAGATTTGCCATGCTGGCGGTAGCGACAGGACAATTTGTGTGGCAGGATGCTACTTTGAGTTTCGGGTGGATGATATTCGGCGGGCTGGGAATCGGTGTGGTTCTCGCTTATATCTTCTTGAAAATTGAAAAAATATTTCCTACAGATGTCAATATGGATGCAATACTTAGTCTGGTAGCTCCTTATGTGATGTATATTGCTGCCGAAGAAGTCCATGCCTCCGGAGTATTGGCTGTTGTAAGTGGTGGGCTGTTTCTTTCCATACGGAGACATGAAATTTTCAGAACTTCAGAATCAAGATTGAAAGGATCCAATGTCTGGGAAAGTTTTGTATTCCTGATCAATGGGATTGTGTTTTTACTGATCGGATTAGACCTTCCTGAAATTATGGTAGGTTTACATAAAGAAGGTATTAGTTTATCTGATGCTATCGGGTACGGGCTTATCATTACAGCAGTACTGATTGTAGTTCGTTTTCTGGCCTCTTTCGGAGCACTCTTTACCACCTTGATCATGCGAAATTTTATCAATGTAGCGGATAGGAATCCGGAGATGAAACTCCCGGTTTTGATGGGGTGGACCGGAATGCGTGGAGTAGTTTCCCTGGCGGCAGCATTATCTATTCCGGTGATGATGGAGAACGGGCAGCCTTTTCCGCACCGTGATTTAATTCTCTTTATCACTTTTGTAGTGATTTTGGTGACTTTAATTCTTCAGGGATTAACATTACCAACGCTGATCAGAAAGCTCAATCTATCCGAATCCAAAGAAAACCATATGTCCGAAGAAGAATCAGAACACTTTTTGCGAAAGGGAATGCGTAATGTTGCTTATGATTATCTTAACGAAAACTATAAAGAAAGAAGAAATGAAAATGAATATTTTAACAGATTAATGGATCGATGGGAGCAGGAAGATAAAGAAGATGCTACCCATATATTGTCTGACGAAGCGAAAGAAATCTACTTCGAAACACTGGAACAACAACGAATCTGGCTTCGGGAAGAAAACCGAAGAAACATGAATATTGATGAAGAATATATCCGACATTATTTAACAAGGCTGGATCTGGAAGAAGAAAGACTTAGAATGTAAAAATTATGGGAACGAATTTAGTAAAACAACTTGGGCAATTTCCCGATGAAAAAAGAAAAAAATATTTCAGTACACTTCCCAATTATGCCAACGGGAAATTTCAGAATATACTGCCAACGCCTGCTTTGTTGGAAGGTGAGAGCATGACTAAAGTTCTTTTGGATACTTTGTGTAAAGTAGAAAATACATCACCGGGAATGACTCTTCCTTTTGTGGTGACAGATCTGAAAAAACTCGCCCGTGAAGAAAATATTCTGGTATGGTTTGGGCACAGCTCATATTTCATACAAATTGATGGTAAACGTTTTTTAATTGACCCTGTTTTCAGTGGGAATGCTTCCCCTATGCCGGGATCCATAAAAGCATTTCCTGGGTCCGATTATTATAAACCGGAGCATATACCCGATATAGATTTTTTGCTTATTTCCCACGATCATTGGGATCATTTGGATTATAAAACCGTTCAGACTTTGAAAGAAAAGGTAGGAACGGTCATCTGTGGTTTAGGAGTAGGTCAGCATTTTGAATATTGGGGATGGAATCCTGAAAAAATTATTGAAAAAAACTGGTGGGAAAGTATTGACCTTACAGAAGGCTTTACATTGACCCTGACACCTGCAAGACATTTTTCAGGCAGACTATTAAACAGAAATATCTCACTCTGGACTTCCTATGTTTTGAAAACCCCTACGAAAAATCTCTTTCTGGGTGGAGACAGCGGCTATGGAACCCATTTTACAGAAATAGGAAAGAAATACGGGCCATTTGATTTAGCCATAATGGAATGTGGGCAATACAATGAAAAATGGCCATATATCCATTCTTTACCGGATCAGATTATAAAGGAGGTGGAAGAGCTGAAAGCTAAAAACTTTATTCCTGTACACAATTCAAAATTTAAACTGGCACAGCATCCTTGGTATGAGCCTCTAGAACTGGTTTCAAAGTCTGCGGAAGAAAACCATCAACGGATCACCCTGCCGGTGATAGGGGAGAAAGTTAGTCTAGACAATCTGGAGCAGACCGTGTGGAAAAAATGGTGGGAAGAATATTGGTAAACCATATTTTAATTCATAAAAATGAAGAAGCCATAAGATAAAATATTACATTATCCGGATAGGTTAGAATACACATTCGATCCAATCCGGATAACATAAGAAATCGACTAGGCTACATCATGAGATGATTGGATAATTTTCTCTATAGTTGTACGATGTTTTTCGTAGAGTTTGATGATATCTACGATGGTTTTGATATGAAGCTTTTCAAAAATTCTTCTTTTAAAAGTACTTACCGTTGACATTTTAAGGTTCAGAATATTGGAAATCTCGAGATTACCATTGCCTTCAGCAAGAAGCTGGAATACCTGAAGTTCTCTTTTCGATAGATTATAAATAGAAACAGGTTCTTTTTGTTTGTTGACAAGGAGATAGAGAACCTCCTGTGGATAATAATTCCCCTCTCTAAAAATTAAAGTAACCGCATCTACTACTTTTTCACTTTGTTGCTTGTTGAGGTATCCATCAGCACCTTCATGGATGTATTGTACAGCTGTTTTCTCGTCGTAGGCAGAAAAAATCAAAATTTTACTATCCGGAGATAATTCCTTTAACTCTTTAATCATACTCAGGTACAAGCTTCCGGGCATATCAATATCAAGGATAATCAGATCATACAATGTAACTGAAACTTTTGTTTTTACATTTTCGTAGTGTTCGGCAAAGTCTATTTCAAGTCCTTCATACGTGGAGTGCAATAGCAGTGAGGTTCCCATTCTTACAACATAATGGTCGTCGGCAATAAGTATTTTTTTTTGCATTTGGTTATGGTTTTTGTATTGTTATTTCGACTCTTGTTCCTTTAGGATGATGAGGTTTAAACCGAATACTTCCATCAATCTTTTTCAATAGCTGAATAACGAGATGGAGCCCAAGCCCCTGACTTTTGAAGGAAGAAGGTTTATTTTTTATATTATTGATCAGGCTATTATAATATTCCAATACATCTTCTTTCATTCCAACTCCGGAATCGGTTACACTGATTATAATCTGATATTCTTTCTCTTCAGCATTCAGAATGATTTCACCTTCAAAAGTGTTCTTTACAGCATTGTCCACAAGATTATGGATAATGGCAGACATCATACTTTCATTGATATTTAATACAATATTAAGGGGCGCAATATTATTAATTATAATGTTGTTTTGAGCTGCAATCTGTGCAAACAGATTTTTTTTCTCTTCCAATATCTCTGAAATGGAATATTCATTTTCCTGATACTTCTGAGCTTGGCTGCTGAAAAGCTCAGTATAGTTTTTTAAGTTTAAAGTAAATTTATAAAGCTCTTCAGAAGATTTGTGAATAGTATCAAAATATTGTTTTTGTAGATTGATATTATCAGTTTCAGAAAGTTTTTGAGACATCACGGACAGATATTTAATCGGTGTGGTAATATCGTGATTAATGGTTTGGATGAGGTCTTTTTGATATTCCGCTTCATTTTTCAACTGATCTTGTGTGATCTTTAGTTCGTCATTTTTCTGATGAACGATTTTCTTCAATGTGGTATTCTTTTTTTGAAGGAATTGAGTTCTTAATCTGATTAGAAAAATAATTAGCCCTATAAAGATAAGGATGACCACAGTGCGAAACCATGTTGTTTGATAAAATAATGCCGGAACATTGATTAGTATTTTTTTATAGGTAAAATGGCCTGTTGGAGAAATCAAAGTTCTGATATATAAAGTATAGAGCCCGGGCGAGAGATGGGGAATACTATATTCTCTGTTTCTCAGCTTATTCCATTTAATATTATTCTCTTCATTCCGAAATCCTGCTTCCATATAAAGATTATCATTATTTGAAAAATAAGGAGTATCTATAAAAACAGAAGTATCTTCAAAATCATTTTTCAAATTCAGGGTATCTTTGAAATAAATAAAATCGCTATTTTTTATTTTGGCTCTTTCAATATAAATGTTCTTTGCTTTTGGATAATAAGATGGAGTTTGCAACGGATTAAAAAATACATATCCGTCCATTGAAGGCAATACAAAATCTCCATTTTCAAGCTCGGCAAAGCAGGAAGAAGTACCTGCTCCATTGAATTCATTAATTTTAAAACCGTCATCCTTGGTATACCGATAGTAAAAAACTTTCTTTGTATTGTTTTTTGCATACTCCAGGAGACTGCTTTCGGGAACTTTAAATAATCCATTATTAGAAGGAATCCAGAGAAATCCCTTTTTATCTCTGATCACATTATGGGGATAAGAAAGATAAGCGTTTTCATCATAAGGCATCTTGATAAGCCGGTTGTTTTTGAATAAATAAAAACCTTTACCTCTCGTAATGATCCAGACATTTCCACTTTCTGTACTTATAATATTTTTGACATTCAATGATGGAGTACGAATCTTTTTAATGGTTCGTTTCGACTTGGAGACAAGATAAAGACCATCGATGAGTCCCACAAGAAGACGATCATGGTCAATGTGCATGGCGCTATAAATAAGATTGTCGAATGGGAAAATATATTCCGGTTTATCAAAATTGGAATCTTTATAAATTACCAGGTAAAATCTTATATTATCAGAATGAAGCTGCATATAAGATTCCCGGTCTTTAAATACTAGTATTGGAAAACGTGTTTTATCAGATGATAGAGAGTCATACTTTTTATAGTCGGGAGCATATCTTCTATAAATTCTATGATTACTGCTGCTTACAAATAAAATATTTTTTTTCTCATCATATAGAGCTCCCAGCTCATCAAAGGTATTGAAGTGATAATCTTTGACTAGTGAATGTCTTTTAAATATCCTTCCCTGAATGTTGATGATCTGATCTTTACCAAAAGGAAGCATGGTATATTGTACCCTGTATTCTACAGTAGGGGCCAGTTCGGGAGTGGTGAAAGAAGGTATTTTGATGATATTCAAACCTTTGTTTACAGTTCCCAAATAAATAGATCGGCTTTCTTTGTCAAACAGAATACTGTAAATAGAAGCAATGTCTATATCTGAATTTTTGAGGCGAATGAGTGGAATTGCTTTTAATGTCCCGTTTTGTAATGTTGAAATATAGATAACCCCTTTGTTGATGATGAAATTTTGATTTATTGTTTTTTGCCAGTAAATTCTACTTGCAGGGTCTGTATAAAGAGGATCATCACATGGGAAATCAGATATTTTATCCGCTTCAAATTGAATTATCTTTTTCCTTTCAGGATCTCTCAGAAATAAAGTTTCCCCAAATCCAAAAAAGTTTTTCAGATTTTTCATTTTAAATAAGAAAGGAATTGTGATTTCTTCAGAGGAATTCTTTTTTAAATAAACAATATTCTTCCCATCTTCAAAAAGGTACATTCCTGATTTGAATCCTATAAATGCTCTTGAAGGTGAAGTGATCGCGAACTGTGAATTATTTTTGCTGAAAAAAATATATTCTTTGCCTTGATGATAGATTCTGTTGACATCTTCTTTTATTTCCTGTGAATCCGGTTTATAAACTTTTATTTTCCGATTCTTAATCACCAGATATTCCCGTTCTGCTGCATTTGGAATAACAATATGATCTGTTTGAGGCTGGCCAAGAAAAAAGAAGAAATTAAAATTGGAAATCTTAAGGTTTTTATAGGTGATAAAATCTTTCCCATCATACCTTACAATACCACCATCTGTTGAAAGCCATATAAATCCGTACTTATCTTTGATAATATCTTTGATACTGTTTTGCGGAAGCCCATTGTCTGTATTATACCAGAAAGACTGATACTGTTGCCCTAACAAAAGCAGAAAGGGAAATAGGCTAAACAATAATAAAAATCTTTTCATCTAAGAAAAATACACTTTGTAATAGCAAATTTAATGTTAACATTTAATATAATGTTCGAATTTATTAGGATTTTTTCTACAAAAGGTAGTTTTTTTCTTACGATCCACATACCATATTTTTTTCCTTTGAAAACTAATTTTACACACGATTTATCGAGCTTGAAATACTTAGAAATTAAAAAGATGTTGTTTTAAAGAAATGATCAAAAAATTAAAAACTTTACACTATGAAAAATAAATTTGTTTTGCTGGTTTCCCTTCTTATTTGGGGAATCTCTATAGCCCAAGTTGGGGTAGGAAACAATAATCCCAAAGTAAATCTGGATGCCAGGACTTCCGGAAATTCAGCCATTGCATTCGGAGACACAAATCAAACGGCAACGATTGCAGGAGAAGGGGCCATGAAATATGATACCACTACCAAACAAGTCTATTACAGCGATGGAACAAGCTGGATGCATATGGCCGGAGCTCCTAATAATGCATTTATTCCTAAAGTGGTAGCAGCAGGAAAGACAACTGTTGTTCAAAATACACTACCAGGAGGTGCATTTTATAAATGGAATTTTGGAAGTATTTTGGCTGATGATGGTAACTGGAGTGCTGGCAGCAGTATTTATACAATCCCAGTTTCAGGTTTTTATCAGTTTTCACTGGCAGGGGGAATTACTTCGAACAAACTTCAGAATACTTCAAATCTTGTAGTCAACATTAATGACAGTAGTAATACTCAGGCTTATGTTTTTGCTACTACTGCCAATTTTGCACCAGACGCTATCTCATATAAAGGTGGAACTATTGTTCTTTATATTAATACTAACTCAATAGTGTCTTTTGGTTCTACGCATTGTAATGGGTGTAACAATACAGGGCAAGGGGGAAATACAGAAACTTATAGTTCACCTGTTGGAGCAACTTTTTCAATTTCATTCTTAGGATCGTAATAAAGGAATGTTCTTAATATTTCTTGAAAAATACAAGCGTTTTCATGGCATGATAAATCTAAAGATAGCTTAGTATTTATATGCTTTTAATTAGTCCCGAACCTGCTGAAAGGCAGGTTTTTTTAAGAGGTGAAAACAGAACCCTGCCAAAGTTGGCAGGGTTCTTCCTTATTATAAAAAATAATACTATGATGGTTCCTTATGGCTTACCTTAGTATGGATGATATCATAAAATACAGCCGGATTGGTAGCATCGGGTGTAATTCTGTAAGTGAATGTCGTTTCATTCAGAACCAGAATATCAACAACACGGGTAAAGGTTGGAGTTGTAAGCGTTCTCTTTTTTCCATCCGGAGAGATAGACCATGTACCTTCAGAACGAAGAACATCATTTAGTCCAAAGATTTTGAAGGTTCCATTAGCTTTAAAATAAGAATATCCTACATATCCGGCTACGTTGTTATTATCTAATGCTACATTGTTCCCGTCTTTATCTTTAGCTCCTGTGGTTTCCCAAGGCGTAGATGCCAAAGTAAGTTGACCATTGCTTGGCTCGGCATGAGAAGTTCTTGTATGGATGATGTCATAATAAACAGATGGATCAGCAGCATTAGGGCGGATTCTGTATGTGAATTCATTTCTATTTAAAACAAGAATTTCAACATCACGAGTGAAAATAGTCGTTCCGTCCGGGTTTAAGGAGGCAATGGTTCTTGTTTTTCCCTGGGCGTCTACAGACCATGTTCCCATTGATCTCAACACATCATTCAGTCCATAGATGGCAAAATTTCCATTGGCTTTGAAATAGGCAAAACCTACATATCCTGCCACGCTAGCATCTGTTAACGCAACATTTTTTCCGTTTTTATCTTTAGCTCCTGTGGTTTCCCATGGCGTAGAAGATAAGACTTGTGAGGGAGTCTGCTGGTCGATAATAATCTCATTGTTATCATTTGAACATGATACAAAAGATGCTGATAAAAGTACTGCTGCAGATAAGTAACATAATTTTTTCAGTGTATTCATAAAGGGTATTTTTAAGTCTGTGCAAACATATCCCTTATTAAAATCAAAACTTTGTATAAAATATCTCTTTTGTTGTAGAAAACATAACTTCAGGTTTTTAGTTTTATTGAATTTGCAAATAATGTCGATGGAATGTATGTAATAATTAGATGGGAAGTTGGACGTAAAGAAAAGGAGAGGCTGTCCCGTAATCTGACAAACGTAACCGCTTAAATCTATTGTATTGTTGTGGCTTTTGATTCAGACTTTAATATTTTAAGCTGTTCCTCAGCATTTGCATTTGCTGGATTTAGCTTGAGCGATATCTCATAATTTTTGATAGCAGCTTCTTTTTGCCCATCGATCATTAAAGCTTCCCCATAACTGTCAAATACATTCCATGCACTTGGATATTCTTCTGTATTAATTCTAAAAATGGCAATTGCATCTTTTATCCGGGTTTTATGAATAAGAGAATATCCAAGGCTATTTAGTTCTGTTTCCATATTTGTGAAATCATATTTGTCTTTTTCTTTAGATTTTATTTGTTGAAAAAATGAAATAGCCTTTTCGATAGACCCATTATAAGCGATTTCTCCTACTTTATCTATAGCTGAGGCTTTAGGCTGTTCATAGGGCAGATCATGGAGAATTGAAAATATCCTGTTACCGATTGGATTTAGATCTATTTCATAACTATTGTTGATAACTGTATTGGAAAGAAGGATGATCGTTTCATTATCTTCCATATTATGTAGTATTAGAGACCGAAACCCATTAATGCCTCCTGTATGGGTGGCAAATGTAACGTCATGATCCATCCCGGGTACTAAAATTTTATTGACTATGATACCACAAGCATACTTATTGATATAAGGGGTAAACATAATTTTTTTATTTTCCTGAGATAATAATTTTCCTCCATAAAGAGCCTCATTCCATAGCAAGAGATCTTCAATGGTTGAATAAATACCTCCTGCCGAAAAAATACTTGAATTAATATTGATATAATCTGCGTTGGAATATGTTCCATAACTGTAATTATATCCTTTAGCTTTGTATTTTATTAATGCTTCTTGGGTTTCTAGCCCACTGTTTTTCATTCCAATAGCATCAAATATGTTTTCTTGGAGTACTGTAGCATAAGGCTTTTTAGTGATCATTTCAATAATTATCCCTAGAATATAATAACCAGAGTTGCTATATGCATATTTTGACCCTGGTTCAAATTGAAGATTTTCGCTACAAAATCTTTTTACAAATTCTTCCCGTGGGTAATTGTGGAAAATAATTTCAGAAAAAAAATCAGTTCTATTAGCATAATCCGGAATGCCGGAACTGTTAGTTAAGAGTTGATGAATCGTTACTTTTTGCCCGATATCTTTTCTGTAATAAGGCAAAAATGCAGATATAGGATCGGTAAGTTTCAGTCTTCCTGATTCTTTAAGCTGCATAATCAGCATGGCCGTAAATTGCTTGGTAAGAGATGCTATCCTGAATTTTGTATCAACAGTATTTGGAATAGAAAATTCCCTATCTGCATAACCATATTCTTTTTTGAAAATGATTTTGCCATGTTTTGATACAAGTATATTTCCGCTAAATTGTTGTAAATTACTATACGATTTTAGCAATTCATCAATTTGTTTAGCTTTATTCTGAGCATTGAATGGAATAAAACAAATAAATACCAGAATAATAAATGTTGTTTTCATCGGAATACATTTAATGATTACTAATAGAAATAATTTTATCCTTACAATATTGGATAATCTAATTTGTAATATATTGTTTATCAATAGGTAATGGTTTTGTATGGAAATGTTACAATGAAATTTGCCTTTTAGAAAAGAAAAACAGTATTTTGGCTAAAATTTTTTAATGACCAGGTTAAAATTGTACACACCATTAATTTCAGAAGCCTGGCAAAGGACGTATCAGAATATCTTATCAGAAGAGCATTTGGGAAGATTAGAAGAAAACCTCCAATGGTTTAAAACCAATCTCCGGGTATGGGATTTGCCCTATTTTAATGAAGAAATACAAATCAACAGACAGGAAATCTTTGAAAAGTTTATCTCTATTCTTGAAAGCAATCATTCTGATGAGGTAAAAGCACAACTTTTAGAATTAATTCCCTTTGAAAACTGGCTTATTGTATTAGGGCAAAGGCTGACTTCAGCAAGTATTTGCGATGAAAATGCAATTCCACCTCCTAAATCAGTTTTGATTAAAGCTTGCCAGGAACCTTTTAATAATGAAATTACCATTGCACAAAGAGCCTGGGAAAAACATGTTGGAAGGATAGATGATGACTTTTGGGGTGAAATTAAGGGAAACAATCAACAGAAGCAGGAAAAAGTGATGGGTAAAATTCATTACATTCTTGAACATTCAACCTGGTGGAATGTTTTCTATCATTATAAACATGAACTGGTTTTTGAAGTCAGAGAAAAAGAAGGACATGGAATTCGTTGGAGCCATGGCGGTACAAAGCTGATTGGCTTTCTTGAAACATTCATTACAGACGAATGATAATTTCATAGAGATTAAAAAAATACCCCACAGTATAAGAAAAATTTGTAGACAAAAATCTACAAAAATCAAGTATAATTCTACATGTTTTTATCAAAAAAAACGGTTGATATTGAGGATATTTGTTCTGAAAAAATTTATTAAATCAATCAGGCATTAACTTCTAAAAACACACAAACATTTATCGTAATAATTAATTATACTCTATGATAAAAATGAATACGTTGTAACCCTCGACAGCTGTATAATAATCAAGTAACAGCTTGATTTCATCAGGGATATTTTTTATTACGTAAATACATTGCGTATTGTTTTGGTAATTTTGTGGCATTAACTTTTCACAAAATGAATAACAAAACAATATAAAAACAAATGAATATTTACATTGATATTGGCATAAATCTGACCAATAAACAGTTCTTTAATGAACATGATGAAATTATCAACCGAGCCCTGGATCATGGCGTAGAGCATATGGTTCTCACAGGAACAAGTATCCGGGGAAGCAAAGAATCTGCTGAAATAGCAGAAGAATATCCTGATATCTTATTTTCAACAGCGGGAATACATCCTCACGATGCAAAATCTTTTAATCAGGAAAGTATCAGCGAACTCCGGAAATTATTGAAACAGAATCATGTGATTTCTGTAGGAGAGTGCGGACTTGATTTTGATCGTGATTTTTCTCCAAGACCTATACAGGAGAAATGTTATAAAGCTCAGCTTGAATTAGCTATAGAAGTCCAAAAACCTCTTTTTCTTCATGAAAGATCAGCTTTTAAAAGGTTTAATGAAATTACTGATGAATATCTTATTCAATTACCGAAAGTCGTAGTACACTGTTTCACCGGAACATTGAGTGAAGCGAAAGTATATCTGGATAAAGGATTTTACTTAGGATTTACAGGTGCAATCAGTGATGAAAGAAGATTTAAGCATTTGGAAGACGTTATAAAATACATTCCGCTCGACAGAATGATGATTGAAACCGATGCCCCGTTTATGCTTCCGAAGAATATGCCCCGAATTCAAAACAGACGAAATGAACCTTCCTTTCTGCCTTATGTGGCACAAACCATTGCTCATTTAAAAAGAATAGACATTTCTGAAGTTGCAGATGAAACTACAGAAACTGCCAGACAATTTTTCAAATTATAAAAAAGAGCTCTACTCATCAAGTAAAGCTCTTTTTAGTACATTATATTGATACATCTGCTTTGTTAGCTTTCTCAGCTTCCTTAGCATTTTTACCTCTTATCTTATAAACTCTTAATTGCTGATTCTAAAGCCAATTCCATCATTGGTTTTAAAGCTGTTTCCCTTTCGTCAGCAGAGATTTTTTCATGAGTTGGGATAATGTCAGTTACTGTAAGGATTGTAGCTGCATTTTTTCCTAAATGTTGAGCGTTTGCAAATAGTCCGAAAGCTTCCATTTCTACCGCAGGGCAGTTGTACTTTGTAGCAATTTCAGGAGTAGCAGGGTCTTTTCTGTAGAAGATATCACTACTGTGAATGTTGATCGCTTTAGCGCCTAAAGATAATTCCTTAGAAGTCTCATTGATGGTATTAAAAATATTTCCTTGGTGAGAAAGGATCTCATCTTCAATTCCCCATGCATACTTGGCATAAGTACTTTCGCTGGCTGCATTTTCAATATTTAAAATATCAAAAAGTTTAAGATCCGTGTTATAAGCACCACAAGTTCCGATTCTGATGATCGTATCTACTTCATATTCTGTAAATAACTCAAAAGAATAGATTCCGATACTTGGGAATCCCATTCCACTGGCTCCTACAGTAATTTCTTTACCTTTATAAAGTCCGGTAAAATAAAAGATTCCTCTGGTTTTACTTACCAGTTTGGCATTTTCTAAATAATTTTCAGCGATATACTGTGCACGAAGCGGATCCCCCGGCTGTAATACTACTTTGGCAATTTCTCCTTTTTTTGCACTGATGTGAATACTCATAATTTTATTTTGACTGGCGCAAAGATAATAACTTTTAGATTGTTCCCGTCATTGCAGGGAGTGAAACAACCAAGCGATTTTAAATAAACAGAACATATAAGATGTTCGGAATAAATATTTTAAATAACGTGATATTGAAAGTCTTTTAAAAATATCATATTCTTTAGGTTAAAATTTAAATCCGGTAAATACAGAACAATAATAGAATAATACAGAGCAGGTATGGTGAAATGAGGGCTATTACTTTTGCAGTATTCAATCAATTAAAATTCAATAAAATGAAAATTGAGCACATTGCCATCTGGGTAAAAGATCTTGAAAGATCCAGAGCATTTTACCAGAAATATTTTGGAGCAGCTTCCAATGAAAAGTACCATAATTCTGTCAAAAATTTCCAATCCTACTTTTTAAGTTTTGATAATGGTTGCCGAATTGAAATTATGACGAGACCAGATATTAAAGAAAGCAATAATTCTTACGAAACCCAGCAGTTTGGAATTATACACTTGGCATTTTCAGTAGGAAGCAAAGAAAAAGTGGATGAACTTACGGAAACTTTAAGAAAAGATGGATATAAGGTTGCCGGAGAACCCCGCACAACAGGAGACGGTTACTATGAAAGTGTAATCCTCGATCCGGAAAACAATATCATTGAAATAGTCGCTTAATCTGTCATTACGAGGAGCCTTGGGCGACGAAGTAATCTCATACAATATTTGTTGAAAAGTAAATAAGAGACTTTATAAAGTATTCCACTTTTAAGGTACGACTAAAATTTCAACAAATATGATATTCCATATTTATTACCACGAAAGCACGAGTGATTTTATTCGTGCATTAGTGGCAATAATCTGCAACCTTTCTAGCTTTAATTTATTTCCCATTTCTTGTTATTAAAAAAACAAAATACCATTTAACGCCAATACTTTAGTTAAAAATTTTATTCTCTGCGAAATAATTTTATTTTTGTTAGATGATGGAAACCAAGTCACCGTTTTTAGATACAATCTTTTTACTTCGTAAAGAAGAATGTATAACTCTTTTTTCAAATTTACAGACAGTTTCGCCTCAGGAAGAAGCGGAAGCAGGAGATTATTTTGAAACAGAATTTGAAAAAGAAAGGCTTGAATTTTTATCCGACCAGCTGATCTGTAATAAAGATACAGCCATATGGGCCGCAAAAATTCTCTATCATAGTGCACAGCTTTATCTCATTAGAGAAAATACACAAAAAAATATCGAAAACCTTATTCCTGAATATAGGGGAGTAAGGGATATTTCCTGTATCCTTTCGGCAGATCTGTCACTGAGATTTTTACCCCAGATAGTGACAGCCTTATATTCGATAGATCCGGAGGATCCTTTGATTCCGATGCTGGAAAATATTCTGACCGAATTTCACTATTCCGGAATTGGATACGACCTTAATCTTGAAAAAATAAATTGGGAAGAAGAACTAAAAGACAAAACGTACAGGAAATTATATCTGGAAAGAATCGTTGAAAAAAAAGATTATAAACTGGCGGAAATCCCGTTGATCAATAAATTGCTTATCGCAGAATTTGGAATGCATAAAGAGGCATTCTGGAGAGAATTAAAAATAATAACTGACAATCAATGACCCAAAATATTAATAAACTCAATACAGTCCTTGCCTATGTAAAAGATACTTTCGTGGGTAAAAATGATGTGGTGGACCTGCTTGGAATTTGCCTTTTGGCAAGAGAGAATGCTTTTTTGTATGGACCTCCCGGAACTGCAAAATCTGCCATTGTAAGAACTCTGGCAAAAACTGTAAAAGATGGGAAAAACTTTGAATATTTATTAACCCGTTTTACAGAACCCAACGAAATCTTTGGTCCTTTTGATATCAGAAAATTAAAAGAAGGAGAACTCCTCACCAATACGGAAGGGATGATGCCTGAGGCTTCTATGGTTTTCCTGGATGAAATTTTCAATGCCAACTCGGCAATTTTGAATTCACTTTTAATGGCTCTTAATGAAAAGATATTCAAAAGAGGAAAAGAAACCAAACACTTACCGGCATTGATGTTTGTAGGGGCAAGTAATGTTTTACCGGAAGATGAAGCGTTGAATGCTTTATTTGACAGATTCCTGGTAAGAATCAACGTAGACTATGTGAGTCCTGAATTATTGCAACAGGTACTTCTGGCAGGAAGAAAGCTTGAAAATGAAGAAGAAACGGAAATTCCGGAAATTCATGCAGAAGAGATCAAAGAACTTCAGAATTGGTGTAGGGCAATAGATCTTAAACCTATTTATGAAGTATATCTGAATACAATTATGAGTTTGAGAAATACGGGAGTTACCATTTCAGACCGTAGAGCCGTAAAACTTCAAAACCTGATTGCAGCAAGTGCCTTAATTTGTGGGAGAAATGAAGCCGTTGTTTCTGATCTTTGGGTATTGAAGCATATTTGGGATACTGAAGAACAGATTGAAATTCTGGAGGGAATCATTAATAGAATTATCGAAAAAGATGATCACCCGAATTCCCATCCACAGGCTATGCAAAACAAAACTCCTAATCCGGAAGAAGTAATGAAAGATGTGAAAATCCTTGTAGATAAATGGAATGAAGGAATGCTGAGTTTTGAAGAGCAAAATGTAATTAAAGACAAACTGAGATACCTGCAAACCCGTTGTGATTGGATCAGAAATCAGGAACAAAAGCAATATATTCAGCAAGAAATTGAAAACTTATGGCAGAAGATTCTTCAAAGCATATAAAAGAATTTTGGGCAGAACTTCCCCGTGCAGACGAAGACTTTCTGGGCTCAATCAGAGACTGGAAGAATATTCATATTGCAGTGGATGATGAAACAGTTTGGCTAAAAGGATTTACCGATGAGCAGGCAATATCTTCAGAGATACATCAGATGCCTAAGTTTTTGTTGTATGAATTGCGGGAAGGTCTTCTTTTCAGAAAAGATGCTCTGGTTCCAAGTAAAAGAATGAGAACAGGTTTGCTTTGGACACCGATAGATAAGGCCTTACAATTAAGTTTTCCGGCTTCTAACCAAAACTATTTTGGAATCGAAGAAAAAGTTCAGATCAGATTAAAAGAAAGCAATGAAGAACAACCGGTAATCGCTTTACTGTGCAAAATAGCTGATAGTAAAGAAAGTGTAATGCAGTTTCCAAAATTTAAGCTTGAAAAAATAGAATGGACAACAATAGGAGATAAGGCTTTATTTCTGGGAACTCCACTATTAAGCCTTCTCGGAAAAGCATATTGGACAAAAGACAAACATTTACTACCGGCGGGTTTTGATTTTGAATTTAAAAACCTGAGTATCTATTTGCAACAAAAATATAATGAAATGTCAGACGGTTGGCTTTTATGGGATGAAAACGGAAATTATCTTCCAATAAAGGATAGCGATTTCCGTACATTATCCATAAGCTCATTCCGTCTTACTGAAAAATCAAGAGAATGGAATTAAAGGCTTATTTTCAATCCTATGATCATTATTTCTGGGAATGGAAAACTGATGAAGATGTTCCCGGAGATTCGGGATATCATGACAATAATCTCATCTCGGTTCCGGGAGTGGGAGCTATTGCCTACAGACCCTATGTGATAGAGGTTCTTAAAGAACTTCAACCACAGGGATGGCCCCCATTCGGTGCATTGCTTATGGTTCTATATGCAATGCAGGAAGGATATACAGATTTTGCAGGACCTTTAAGACGGACAGCAGGTTTATACAGTGTTGGGAATTTTAATTTCAATGTAGACAAGGAAATTGAATTCCTTGAAAAAATAAAACAGCTGCCTAAGACTTACAAACAAGGACAGAATAGAATTATCCTGTTACAGACTTTATTTAAAGATGGTCACAATAGAGTAGCTTCCGTTTTTGCAGATGCATGTTTAAGAATCTATTATAAAAGACCACATGAGCTTGCTAAGAGTGCCGAAAAACAACATTTTGATCCATCAGTTTTAAATAAGGATTTAAGTGCACTCAATCTCAACGAAAAATTTCCCACTGTTCAGTCTATCATCGATGCTATGAAAGGACTTATTGAAGAGCCTGAATTGGATGATGAAGTAGCAGAAAAGAATACAACTGCAGATACAGACAAAGACTTTATCAGAGAACTGATTGAAGAGCCTAAAACTTTTCAGATAGGAAGCCTCATCAAAAGAATCTGGAGTGGTTTGAAAATTCCGATGCGTCATCTTTCTCCGGGAGAGCAGCCTATTGGAGGAATTTCAGATATGACGAACAAAGGAGATCTGAATAAAATGCTTCTTTCCGAATTTGCCAATGAAGATGAGGTATTTATGAATCGGGTAGCTAATAACGAAGCGCTTTATATTCAAAGAGAAATACCGCCTGAAGAAAATATCTTTGAAAGAGTGATCCTGATTGATACTTCCCTTAGAAATTGGGGAACTCCGAAAGTATTGGCTTTTGCCTCCGCTATTGCCGTCATCAAGCATCCGAAAGCCCACTCAGAATGTAAGGTTTTTGCGTTGGGACAAGCAGGGCTTCCGATTTCTTTGGATAAAGTGGAAGAAGTCATTGAAAATCAGAATCAGGTAAGTCCTGTTTTAGAAGTTTCGGAGGCTTTAGAAAAGTTTTTTAATGAAGAACATACCGAAAAAGATATTGAAGTTTTCTTCATCACTCATCAGGAGAATCTTAATGATGAAAAAATCCGGAGAGTTATTCATCAGAACAGAGACCGACTTAAATTTTTGGTAACTACGGCTTCAGACGGGGAAATCAATTTTTATAAACATCATAAAGGAGCGAGAAAGCATATTCAAAAGATAAAACTTCCACTTCAGGAATTATGGGCCAATCCGCCTCGACAAAAACAAACTGTCGTCAATTTTAATGGGAAGAAAACAGATCTTCCAGAAAATTATCCGATTTTATTTCCAACACCGATTAATAAAATTGCCCAGTTTTTATATGAAGGCGAATTTTTTATCCTCAGTTCGAAAAAACAACTGTTGAAGACCTATTTATCCGATAACTATTATGACAGACATTCCTATGATTATTATAAAACATATCATGGTTGTGAAGTTTTGTTTGAAAATATTTCTGTAAAACCGAGAGGACAGTTTGCGTTGGCAAGAAATAAGCAACAACAATTTGTTTTATGTCAATATCAGTATGATAAAAAATTAATTTCCAAACTGAATTTAAATACAAGAGAATATTCAGAGCAAAATATAGCAGGATTAAATATTCCCAATACCTATGATCTGATTTATTTTGGTAAAAACTTTTATCTGTATCAGTCTGCTAATCCCCTGTTGTATAAAATAAATATAGAAGGGAACATTTCTGTGGAACCTATTTCTACTAAAGATAGAGAGCTGGATAGAAATAATACTAAAGCAGAAGCAGAAGTCGCCAAACTCAACAGAAGCGGATTAAAAATTATCAATAATTTTAATAAAATCGGAATCAATGAAAACCATCATCTGGTTATTTCCGGAAACGAACTCAGCAGTTTATACGAAAACTCATTGAACCTTTACAAAAACAAAGTCGATATTAAGGTTTTCGCAGAGCAGAATAAAAATAAATTTATATTTCCCGATGGAAGTGAAATTATTACAGATGCACGGGGAATGATGACTTTTAGAAGCAGTAATAAAGGAATTGAAGAATTTTTTATCCCTTCCACAGCTTATGGGTTTTTAGCATTGGCTACCCACACAGAATTTGGAGGATCAGAATATTACCTTCCGGAAAATACTTTATTGAAAGTAAAAACAATGGATGAAATGTGTTCCCGATTTTTAAAAGCGTTTATAGAGCAGATTTTGGATTATGGAGCTTAGAATTAAACCTTTCCCGAAAAATAATTATCCTAAAAAAGGACTTCTGATCAGAGGTACCTCACCTGTGGTGTGGCTTCAGGAAATGGAAGTGCTCGGAATACATTTAAATCAATTACAAGCCTACGCTATTCCCGGAACACTTCCGAATATACTATACGGATGCTTTCTTGTTTTTAATGATCATGCTCCGCAGGAAATAGGAAAAAATGCTTACTTCCAATGCGTGGATAATAAACTTTTTATCCCGGAAAACACAATATTTTATCCCAGGATTAATCCTGAAGATTGGGACCAACTTGATTCCCGATTTCTTGTGATGCATCCCGAATTTGGAACGGTAAGATTATCAGAAACGATTGATTGGCTGGAATTGATCCAGGATCCGGAGAATATACATGAGACAATCAGAAAACCATTGAACGGTGTAAAAATTCCTAAGAAGATAGAAAGCTATACGGTGGAAATGGATGATGATAAAGTCTTGGAAGCTTTGAAACCCAAACAAAGTGAAGAAGAGTGGATGAATAACCTGCCATTCGACCTGAAGAAAGTGATGGCAGGAAATAAAAAAGAAATTGAAAAGTATTTAAAATACATTGAAAAATATCCGGAAAGAGCAATAGAATTGGGAGTCCCTTTAGACATTATGGGAACCTCCAGAGGAGATGGCTCCGAACAATTTACCTGGTTAGAGAGCCTATTTGGGAGCAATACAGATGGGAAGCCCGAAACAGCAAGTACTCGAAATTTCCGTAAAGTATTCTGGGCAGTTATCGTAATTGCTATTGTTTTAAGGATTATTTTACCTTCAAAAACAAATGATTCAGTACAAGAAGAAACAGGGCCTTCTTCCGGAAAAATCTTTACCGATGCAGCAAAAGATCCGTCTGATATGATTGCTTTCCGGTCCGGTGTTTCTGAAATTGATCAGAAAATTGACTCCATGTATTTTTATAAAAGAAGAGGTTTATCCAATGAGCTTCTTACAGCCGGGATGATGGAAGCCAAAAATGATAAAGAAAAAGAAAAATATAAAAAGGCTGGTGGCAGAAGTGTAAATGAAATCGGTCACGATATTGAAAAACTAGGGAGTAAAGAACAAAAAAGCAGAGATTCTCTTAAAATAATTTACAGTAAAAAGATTACAAAACATCTCGTTGAAAGAACCGAAAGCCTTAAACGCAAGATTTCAGATTCCCTGAAACAATATACCAAAGGAAAACCTGTAAATGGGGAAGTTGTAAAATATCTTTTAAAGAAAAGACAGGTTCTGATGGCCGATTCTTTGGGGAGATTGTATGGAACCATTGATCTCTCAGATCCCTCGGTATACCATGGGAAAAATTCAAAAGTAAAAGGAGTTGATACAGGAGGGAATTTCTTAAAAGAAGAAGCTCCGGTTTTAGATATCCTATATCTGATCATATTAATGATAGGAGGAGTAGGGCTTTATTCTTTTATTTTTAAACGCAAAACACTGAGCCTTGGTGGGGATAATGTACCCGCCTGGATCAAATTGGTTTTGATAGCCATCCTTGTCGCAATGTTGGTATATTTATTTTATCCGTTGGTAAAAATGTTTGGATACAACTGGTTTGTATGGGTGCTTGTGATTTGTGTAATGCTGCTTCTTTACCGTTTGTTCAGAGAAGATAAAACCATTTTAAATTCCGAAGACGATGAATAAACAGAAGTTTATAGACAAATTTATGGCCGCCTTTGTGCTGTTGGCTATGTTTAAGATTATCGGAATCGTAGCACAACTATTTCATGAAAGTTTCTGGAGTGTAGTAGGGACTTTGGTGATTTTTCTTGTTGTAGCCTTTATCATTCTTCTTGTTATTACTTCTTTAAAAGACAAAGAACAAAATGAACGCAATGCCCAAAAGAGAGGAGGAGGTGGAGGAAGCTTCTATCTGGAAACTTCATTGTTTGACCGAATCAGAAACAAATACGAAGAACTTGCCGAAAAATATATTGCCGAAAAAGACTATAAAAAAGCAGCAAAAGTCTATATGAATCTGTTACAGGATAATTACAGAGGAGCTAAAACATTAGAAAACGGAGGGTTTTATAATGAAGCTGCCGCAGTTTATCTTAAAAAATTAAAAAATAAATCTGATGCGGCAATCTGTTATGAAAAGGCCAAACAATACAAAAAAGCCATTGAGCTTTACAAAGAAATGGAGCAGAAAGAAAAAGTAGGTGATCTTTATAAAGAAATTAATGATCTTAAAAATGCTCATACCTATTACCAAATGGTGGCAGATGATTATACAACCAATAATCAGATGGTAAAAGCTTCATTAGTCTATCGGAAAAAAATGGAGAAAACGGATGAAGCACAGAAAGTATTATTGAAAGGTTGGGAAGAAGATAAAGATGCATTCAATTGCCTGAATAACTATTTTGCTAATATTTTTGATGTTAAAAAATTAGAATCGGAAATACAGAACCTCTACAAAAAAACGCCGGATTACAAAAAGATCAGCTATCTGGAAGCGATGAAACATGAATTTAAAAAAGATCCGAAGCTACAAACCATAACTAAGAATATTGCATACGAAATCATTGCAGAAAAAGTAGGAACCCGTTCAGAAATTGTGAACGAACTGAAATATTTCAATCCGGATGATGAGGTAATCCTCAAAGATATTTCAAGATTTAAAACAGGAAGGAATAAAATGTTTAGAAATTGAGAAATAATAAAAAGACTTTGTGTTTAAAAAAATCAACCTTACAATATTGATGTTTAAGCATTAGAAAACCTTTAATAGAAGATGTTTTAATACCCTATTCTGTGAGAATTATAAAATAATGACAAAAAAGATTTATCTTTGCACCAGAAAATTATGACAATACAAAGAGCACATATCAATGTAAATCTATGCGATAGCCCTTCACCAAAAGGATTATTCGGATATGAATGTATGATATGGAATGAGGTAAAATGTGCTGACTTTGGAAATTATTTACTGTAAACTCGTAAAAATTTAATCAAAATACTGCAGAAACGCCTCGATTTTTCGAGGCGTTTTTTGTTTTTTAGGTCAGAAATTATTTAGAATGAAAAAAAATAACCATAAACATGAAAATTTTTTAATCAACAATGAAACTTTAATACAATAAAATAGAGTGATAAGCAACCCGATGAGAGACAGTCATTTAGGTCATTAAGATATCTGCGAAATATCGCGGACAGAAATCTCTCATGCTGAATTTCATGTGTAATTAATTGATTTTCAGATTATTATAATTAAAATTTATTTGCAGGTCTCAAAAATTCATATTTACTTTGCAACCGAAAATTGAAAGCAACAGGTTTTCAGGATTCAATCAAAAATAATGTAAAAGCAAAACAAAAATAAAATGAAACAATTACATCACATATTCAATCAATATTCAAGACTGTTCGGACAGGAGCCGGCAGGAGCTGTGTGTATTTTTGATCGTGAAATTGTGGATAAAAGGTGCTTATATACGTGGGTCAGTTAATGATCTTTTACGTTAAAAATAGTTGAGCGCCTCCCAAAAAGAGGCGCTTTTTATTTTTTATGGTTTCTTTAGCTTATTTGGTAAAGCGCCGGTCTGTGGAACCGGAGAACAGGGTTCGATCCCCGAAGATACCCAAAGTATATAATCTTATAGCTCAATTGGATAGAGCATCGGTTTACGGCACCGAAGGTTGAAGGTTCGAGTCCTTCTAAGATTACTACGGCTCCGTAGCTCAATTGGACAGAGCATGGGTTTTCTAAACCCAGGGTTAGAGGTTCGAATCCTTTCGGAGTCACAAAAAGGTCTATTGAGGTAATGGCTAACCTGCCCGACTGTCTCTTGGGCACTGCGAGTTCGATTCTCGCATAGACCGCGAAGATTCATGGAAAAATTCAATTCCGACTGTCTCTTGGAAAAGAGTTTTGAAGTGAGTCTTAAAACTGGAAAGATAACGGTGGTTGTTTACCCGTCTTGGACGCGGGAGGTCATAGGTTCGAATCCTATTTTCCAGACGAAAAAAATGAATAAGTCAATGGTGAATCTTGCTTTGCAAGTGAATTTGAAAATTGACCACCAAGCGGATTGGCCATTCACTATTCATCAATTAAAATGATTTCGTAGCTCAAGTGGTTAGAGTGTCGGTCTGATACACCGGAGGTTGAAGGTTCGAGTCCTTCCGAAATTACAAAATGATTCTGTAGCTCAATGGTAGAACACCGGTCTGTTAAACTGGAAGTTGAAAGTTCGGGTCTTTCCGGAATCACAGATAACTAAATGTTAATTGTTTCAGGGGAAAAATAAAAGTTTGTTGAGAGCATAAGATCTTTATACCAAACACAAAAATACAGACAAGCTTTTTTCTTTCTCAATATAACAGTTAGAAGTTATTGCAAATATGATTAATAAAATTTTAGGTAGAAATATAAGTCTGTCCAGCGCAGAAGTTCAAACAAAAAAAATTGGATAGACTTTGTTTTTTGAATAATAGGCATTAAAAATTACTCATTAGCCATTGCTTATTACTCATATTAAACCTGATGGTTCGCCGAAGTGGAAGAGTCGGGGCGGTCTGCAAAACCGTTGTGTAAACTGAGTGGGTTTGAATCCCATAACCATCTCAATGTAAAGCTGAAATTGGGAGTGTTACAACATCATTCATCAATGATAGCTGAAAAAATATCCTTTATTAAGAAAAGAAAACGTCTGTCGAGCGCAGAAGATCTTTAAGCCAAAACACAAAATACAGACAGGCTTTTCTTTTTTAATGATGAATAGTGAGCAATAAGTAATTAATAATAGGAGCGTAGTTTTTATCATTACTCATCATCAATTACTCATTACTCATAAAAAACCGCTGATAATGTAATGGCAGCATGCAGGAAATGTACTCTTGTTGTTTAGGTTCGATTCCTGGTCAGTTGGTCAAAAAAGAGAAAATATTAAATGCTCAATATAATTTTCGAAAGAAAGGCTTGTCAAGCGTAGAAGTTCTTTTTGTTAAGCAAATTTAAAGACAAGCTTATTCTTTTTTTAAATGAATATAGGCAATCAGTAATGAATAATAGAAAAGTAGTTTTCATTATTACTCATTACTTATAATTATAAGAACGCTCTATTCGTCTAACGGTAAGGACGTCTGCCTTTCGAGCAGAAAATAAGGGTTCGATTCCCTTATAGAGTACTGGATGTGAATAACTGGTCAATCTTGAATTGATAATAATACCATGAAAGTTCAAATGAATGATACATTGGCCAGTTACCATTCACATAAAATAAAGAAAAGAGAAAAGGGCTGTCGAGAGCAGAAGATCTTTATTAGCCAAATATGAAATATAGGCAGCCTTTATGATGAATAATGAGCAATAAGTAATGAATGATAGAAAAGTAGTTATCATTAGTACCCATCACTCATTACTCATTACTTATAAAATAGGGAAGAGTGGTGTACTTGGTGTGCACATTAGTCTGAAAAACTAAGGGTACAGGTTCAATTCCTGTCTGTTCCACAAACATGAATGATGAATAATGAGCAAGTAATGAATGATAGAAAAATAATTTTCATCATTACTCATTACCAATTACTTATTACTCATGAATTTAAATCTGATTCATAGTGTAATTGGCAGCACACAAGACTTTGACTCTTGTTGTTCAGGTTCGAGTCCTGATGAATCAACAATAGGAATTAGAAACGAGAAGCCGGAAAATGGCTACCGGAAGATCAATTATCAATAATCATTTATCAATTAAAGTATGTAGAAAAAATGGAAACGCAACAACAAACATGGCAGAATATGAATGGAAAAATTTTCCAGCACTCTATCACACAGCTGGTAGAAGAAGCCATTATTCGCGAACAGGCAAACGGACATCGTCTGAAAGTATGTGTGGGATCAGATTCCCATGTATACGGAGAAGCTATTAATTATGCTACGGCAGTAGTATTTATTCGTGAGGGAAAAGGAGCGTTTACCTTTATCAGAAAAGAAAGAGAAATACAGAATATCAGTATCAAAGAACGAATGCTGAATGAGGTCAACAAATCCGTAGAAATCGCTTATGCCATTTGTTCTATTCTGGAAACTTATGATGTGGAAATGGAGGTACACGCAGACATTAATACCGACCCTGACTTTAAATCCAATGTAGCGTTAAAAGATGCTATGGGATACATTCTGGGAATGGGGTATGTGTTTAAAGCAAAACCTTTTGCATTCGCAAGTTCTAATTGTGCTGATGTGATGGTTTAAAATAGTTGGAAGAGGGGAAGTTTATAGCAATACAATACTAAATTATCGCTCTCTGGCTTCCCAACTTCCATCCTTAAAAATATACAATGAAAATGATAAAAAGATTATTATTTCTGGATGATATAAGATATCCTATTGAAGCATATCAGTATACCAAACAGGATGTTTTCCTTAGAAATGACTGGCATATCGTTCGAAAGTATGAGCAGTTTGTCAACTGGATTTTAGAAAAAGGACTTCCGGAAATGATTTCTTTTGACCATGACCTTGCAGATGAATATTATCTGAAATTGGATCCTCAGAAATGTGTTGAAAAAACAGGATACGATTGTGCAAAATGGCTGATAGAATACTGTATGGATAATAATATAGATTTACCAAAATTCTATTGTCATTCCATGAATCCTGTGGGAAAAGAGAATATTGAGAGCCTTTTAAAAAACTTTAAAAAACAAAAAAAATGATTTTCAAAACATATAACTCAATAGAAAATGCTTACCAAGCCCGTATTATCGAGCAGATTAGGTTACAGGGATTTGGAGATGAGATTTTCATTGTGCAGGAGAAAGTTCATGGGGCTAATTTCTCTTTCTTTACCAACGGTAAGGAAATTAAAATAGCAAAGAGGACTTCTTTTATAGAAAAAGACGAAAAGTTTTTCAATGCACATCAGATATTGGAACGTTACAGGAAAAATGTTATTAAAGCGTTTCATAAAGTTAAAAAATCCTATCCAAATGTTGAAAACATAATTATTTACGGTGAATTGTTCGGCGGTGGTTACAAGCATAAAGAAGTAGAACCGGTAAAAGATGCTGTGAGGGTACAAGCAGGTATTGAATATGCTCCTTACAACGAATTTTATGCTTTCGACATTAAATTGAATGGAATCACCTATTTGGATACAGATATGATCAATTCAATTTTTGAAGAAACCGGATTTTTTTATGCTAAAACATTATTCCAAGGTACTTTGGAGGAAGCTTTGAAGTTTCCGAATGTTTTCAATTCTAAAATTCCGACATGGTTAGGATTACCGGAAATGAACAATATGTGTGAAGGTACCATCATCAAAACTTTGAAAACTAAATACTTTGGAAACGGTGCAAGGGTCATTCTGAAAAATAAGAATGAAAAGTGGATCGAGAAATCCAAAATGGTTAAAAAGCAGGAGAGAACAACGCAAAAACACATTTGTTTCAGTGATAAAGCTCAAAATATTTGGGATGAAATTCAAAAATACGTGACTGAAAACCGATTGAATAATGTGTTGAGTAAAGTTGGTGAATTCGAACCTAAAATGAAAGGAAAGGTTATTGGTCTTTTTGCTCAGGATATTTTTGAAGATTTTGGAAAAGATTTTCCGGAAGCTTTTAAAACCATCGAAAAAGAAGAACAAAAAAGAATCAATAAGAAGCTGAATACTTTAGTTATTGATTGTATTAAAGAAGAGTTGATGACTCTTAAAAGCTAGTTTCGGTGATTTTTATCGAAACTTTTTTCATGTAAAAGTCTGACTGAAAAGTCAAATGATTGCATTAAACAACAAAATGTAAAAACAAATGAAAACAACAGAAAATATATTAATAGTAGACCTGGAAGCGACATGTTGGGAAAACCGGCCGCCAAGAGGACAGGAAAGTGAGATCATTGAGATTGGGGTTTGTATTATGAATGCAAAGACCGGTAAGATCTCCAAGAATGAAGGAATATTGGTGAAACCCCGGCATTCAAAGGTGAGTCCATTTTGTACGGAACTTACTACGCTTACACAGAATATGCTGGATCATGAAGGAATTATGCTGGACGATGCTTTTGATATCCTGCGGGCAGAGTACGATTCCGAAGAACTTACATGGGCAAGCTACGGAAACTATGATTTGAATATGTTACAGAATCAGGCCCGAAGATTCTATACAGATTATCCGATGAGTGACGACCATATTAATGTAAAAACATTATTTGGAGAAATTCATCCTACAATCAGAAAAAGTGTCGGAATGAACAGAGCTTTAGGTGAACTCGGAATGACACTGGAAGGTACCCATCACAGAGGTGTGGATGATGCAAAAAATATTGCGAAAATTCTCCACTGGTGCCTGAAAAACTATTAGAATGAACTCATTCATTAGCCTTGAGAGGCTGCCTCAAAAGTGTCATTCTGAACACAGACTGAAGGTCTGCGAACGAAGTTCTGAAATGCAGTGAAGAATCTCATATAATTTGGTTGTCAAAGAGATTCTTCCTTCGTCAGAATGACAAAAGCCAAATTATTTGGCTTTTGAGGAGACAGCCTCTTTTTTATGATAGATCCGGAAATCAGAACAATATTATTGTTATTTTCTTTGCCCAATATTTTGCAGGCTAAATTGACTTCCCCAGTTTTAATTGTCTCCATTTTATTTATTAAAAAGAACTTCTTCCAATGGTAACAACCTTGAATCCTCAATAGCAGCAGTTCTGTGTCCCGTAATTTTCATATAGTCTTCGTTTTGCTCGAAACTAAAAAAATCATTAACACTGTTTTGTTTGATCAACATACAAATATCCCAGCATTCATCCTCCGGGCCTATCAGAAATTGATCTCCTTTTCCAATAAATAAAATTTCTCCTCCATTTGCTTTTAAAAAAGGTTCTGCTTCTTTGATATAGATAAAGTAAGCCTCTCTACCGCTAATTGGCTCTTTAGGTTTCAAATCAGGGTGTTTAGAATAATCCGCTTCTTTTTTTAATCTTATTAAATTGAGGTTTACAATGCTGCCCTCTATCTTTTTCTGAAATAGATGTTTTCCGGCCTCAAAAGTGGGAGATAAATATTTTTCCGACATATGTTTTAATATAATTCAGTTTCAATGGTAGAAATAAAAGCTTGCTCCGCTTTTAATATTTCCTGACGCTCATTGATGTATTTATTTTCCTGTGGTTCAAGGATGACAGCAAAATCAAAACTAAAAACTTCAGCTCCATATTGGACCCAGTCTTTTTGTAATGATGTATTATGGGTAAATAGTCCACTGTTTAATAAAAACTTCATTTTGTTAACCAATGCTTCCAAATTTAGAGATCCTTGAATATACTGTTTCCCATTGATGTTATTCTTTAGAGAAAGAACTCCCATCGTTATTTTATGATTTTTAGCTTTTTCTCTGAGCTCTTGTTTTAATGTATTTTTCATTGTTCAATTATTGTATGTTTCCACCTAATTCGAATAAGAGGTCGCTCACTGTTTTTAAAGATTTACTTTTTTTAGAAGAAAGAATTTCCTTGGCGATATTTTCGGCTGTTACTTTAGCTTCTTCAAATACTTTCTTTCCGCTTGGTGTAATCACCACGTAGCTTACTCTTGCATCCCTCTCATTCGTTTCTCTTGAAACAAGCCCTATCTTTTCCAAAGGGTTTAATAAACGGGTTACTCCTGAGGCGGTGAGCCCTATTTTTTCGGCCAGATCAATTCTACGCATTTTACTATCGGAAGATGTATTGAGGATATAGAGAATCACAAAGTCATTGAATCCCAGCCCATGTACGCTCAAAGAATCAAACTTTCTTGCAATTACCGATTGCAGTTTGTTAATGTTGATTAAAAATAGTAATTCAGAATTTATCATTGAAAAGTATTTGATTTGTTAAGTAATTTTACTTTGCAAATATATGTATTTTAATGAATTGTGGTTTTTTAATTTTAACATTTTTTATAATTTTTGAACAGGTGCCTGTTTTCGATGCTTTTATAGGAGTAAATAACAGAGATTAGAAATACAGTAAAGTGTAAAGCAAAAGAAAGAGGAAAAATCTGATATATTTTTTCATTTGTTTCATATTTCTAAAGACAGAGATTTTTTATTGTTTAGTTAAATTAAGTGTCAGAAGTACTTTCATTAACTTAATATTTTGTTAAAAAATTCACTTTTTAGGGATAATTCACTGCCTGTCAATCAATTTTTGTTATTTTAGCCGAAAGGAATGAATTGGTACTTATTGACAAGGAGTTGTAATTGATAATCTGAACTATAAAATCTTCGAAATATTTCATTATTTAAAGAAATATTATCCAACAGATAGAAAGAAATTGTTGCTCTTTTACAAAACGTATTATAAAGAATGGGAATGAAAAAATAACCTGAGAAAATTATTTACCAAATTGAAAACAAATGAAAGAAAGACTTTATGAGATCCTTAATGAGGAAAAAACACATGAGATAATCCCTTTTTTGAAGCAACTTAGCGCGGAAGAAAGAAAAGCCCTGGTCCCTACAATTAAGAAAATGAATCGGGAGATAAGTAAGATTGTAATGACTAAAAATTCTTACCATACTGCCGGCTCTACAGAGCAACATAGCATTATTGATATCGCTTCATTTGTATGTATGGATCAGAAAACCTTTGGAAAAAATTACTGGAGTCTTTTCCGTAATATTGATCAAACGGAACAGATATTAGAATGGGGGTGCCCGGTTTGGTTTTCTGACTTTATCAACGACTCCGTAGAAGCAGAATTTACAGCTTTTAATTATCAACATATTTTAGGATGGACAAAAAAAGGTTATGTACAGCCTAAACCTGAATTGTTGGGACATCATCTAAGTAACTATCCCTCAGACCTGGATCAAAATCCTGAAACCTTAAAAACTCACTTTTGGTATTTATGTGAATACCCATCCAAATCGCTGCCTTTTCGTAAAGAATGGCTTCCGTTGGTTCAAAAGCTGGTCTTAGAACAAAAGATTGAAAGAAAAAGATTCCTGAAAGAATGTCTTCTGGCATCCAACAGAAATTTTAATAAAAACGTAACAGGATGGTTTATGGACTCATTTACAGCCCTAAAACCAACTGATGAAGAATTGATTGATCTGCAGAATGAATTATTAGCGGGTTTAACATCAGCACAATCAAAAGCGGTCAATACAATATTGGGACATCTGAAGAAGATTGTATCAAATCCTGCATTTAAAAGCAATGAATTTTCACATTATCTCCCTAATTTATTAAGCTCAGAGATAAAAACAGTAGTGGTCTCCAGTTTGATACTGACAGAGAAAATTTTCCAAAAGAAAAAAGTAGACCCGGAAATGCTGGGAGTTGCTTTAACGAGCGCCTTTGTAAGTAAAGATGACGGCATACAGTCTAAAACAGCAAAGATCATACTGAAATATATTGCTGCTTCTGAAAATATGAGAGAGGCACTTGCCCATTATTCTGAAAATATATTAACGAATGTCCGACCACTTTTGGCAAAATATATAGAAGAGAATCAATATGAACTGGAAGAAGACATTATCATCGAAAGATTATCTTTAATTACAAATGAAAATCAGATTAAAGAACCGGAAAGTTTTGAAGATCTGATGTTTTTGCTTCCTATAGCAATAGAAAATCCAGGTACCTATTATTATGATATTGCTTTGGCAGGACTTATCCGTTTTGCTCATGAAGCCAATACGGAATCTGTAAAATTAATGGAGCCTGTATTTCAGAAAGCCTGTAAAACCATTGCAAGATGGGAAGTTCCTTATTTTAATGTTTTACTATGCAATCTGATCATCAATTATGGATTAAGTTTATTGGAAAAATTTCCAATACAACTGAAAAATATTGAGAAGATATATCAAAAAACTTGTGAAGACGAAGCAACAAGAGAAGTTTATTCCAATTATCATAAAAAAATAGGTCCCATAAAAAACATTGGAGTGGAAAATCTGGCAATGACTGTCTTTAAAGAAATTGCAATAGATGTTTACCATAAAATACAATCGGGAGATCAGATTCCGTTATTATCAACGATGACCCATTCTCCTTGTTGGATAGCTCCTTTCAAACTGATAGAAAGATTGGAGATTTATCAAAATAAAAAAATAGAACCTAATAGCTTAGATGTTCAATTGGCGCTTCAACGTTGTGCATTGGAGAATACTTCCGAAGTATTGAAACAGGTTGAAAGAAGATTAAAAGGAGAATATAAAGAACTCTTGTTATTCTTTTTTAATAAAAATGCTTCACCAAAAGGAAAAATTGAACATCCTTCATGGTGGATGACAGCCGGAATTACGCGTTCTCCGGAAATCGGGTTTAAAGAATTTGAAGGACTGGGATATGATCATATTCCTAAAGAATTCTTTTCAGGGATTTATAACTGGAAAACGATTGATAGTAAAAAGAACTCATATTATCCCGTTGAACTGAGCATTGCCATCCCCAAATATCATCTTGAAAAAAGAAAAAATAAACTGTTTCTAGAATACTTCATAGCTGAGCAAAAAAGCTTTTCGGAAATCCCTGCCTTTATGGGAAGTTTCCCTAATACCCCGGCAAATGTTTTGGCTAAAGTTACTAAAACATGTTTGTTCTATTCCGGAATAGCAGAGGTATATGAACGAAATCTGGTTTTGAAAACAGCACAATTCCTTTACCAAATTAAAAGACCGCTGAATGAAATGGGATACCTGTTTTTAGGCACTATTTTTCTGGACGGTGACAAAACCATCAGAGGGATTGCTGCAGAAATCTGGCTTGAAAAGGTTTCTCATCAAATGATAGATAATGTGCAATTGGGGAAAGTAGTGGGAAACCATGAAAAATTAGAATGGGCACCTATCAAAAGATTAACAGATCTCATCCAGCATCACATGCTGAACATCAGTAAGAATCATAATCAGGCATTAGAATGCTTGATATCAAATATACTGCTTCAAATGGAAAGTCCTGTTACCAATTTGAAAAAATTGCTGGAAGTCTATCATGAGGTTCTGGCTCTAAACCAATCTCAAGTCAATGGAGAAGTAAAGGACAAACTAAATAACTGGAAAGAAAACTCGAGTCTGAAAAAAATCTGCAATCTCCTCCTTAAGAAATAAATTATGGAAGATACACTTACTTACAATTATTCACGGTCATCATCGTTAGAGAAAAAAGATGATCTGGAAGAGCTGTTTCTTGCGAAGTGCAGTGAGATACAGAAGAATACTGATGTTCCTTGTTTCTTCTGGGGAAATGTAGATCAGCCCTTTATTCTGGCACGATGCTTGATTGCGCTCTCAAATATCGTAAAATCTAATTTTAGCTTGTCACCATTTCAAATGGCCCAGCTTAAAGATCCTATCGTAACAGCTGGAAATCAAAGGTTACGTTTCGAAGGGTTCTCTCATTGTGCAGGTGTCTATGCCAGAGTGGATGTGTTGCCGGAAGGCTTGGATGGAGAGTTTTTAGAGAACGGAACAACCAATATAGATTTTAACCAGCCCATGATAACCGCTTTGGGATGTATCCGTCCCAATGAAAAGATTATGCTTTCTGTAGGAGAAAAAGAAGTTGGTTTATATAAAGGAGAAGAAAAAGTGGTAGAAAGAAAGGTTCCGTTGCCTGTGAAATGGATTAAGGGGCTTGGGACTGTTCAAATCTATTTGTCAGAATCACAAAAGGTACATACATTCAATAGAATTCAGACTCAGCAACTATTCCGAGGGATGCCTAAAGGAGTAGTAAAGTCTGATTATTATTTGATTGTAAGAGGAAATAAGCCGATATTTTCTCCTGTCAAATCAACAGATGCCGTTTGTATCGGAGGTCTTCATAGACTTCGCTTGTTGGAACCTCTTTTACCTTATATTGATCATGTGCAGGTTTTTTCACATCCTAACATGAAATCAACAACATGGCAATTAAGTTTAGGGCATATAAGGTTTAGTTTCTCTTTGTCAAGAGAAAGTTGGAGAGGCTTTTCCGGAGAAGGAGCCATTCTGGAAACTTTATCGGCAGATATACCGGATGAATGGGTGGATGCTTTAGATAAATATGCTTATGCCAATCAATCCTTTACTTCTACAATATTGGCTTTGGAGGAAAATATCGGATTGAAAAAAATAGATAATCTCACAGGAAGACTGGCTGCCATGGGGTTACTAGGATATGATCTGGATAATAATGAATTTTTCTACCGTAGGTTACCTTTTAAGCTCAATCGTATTTTGAGTTTAAATCCCCGTATGAAAAATGCAGAAAAGCTGATTGAAGAAGGTAAAATTCAAATTTTAAGCAATAATAAAGAAAGAACAGAAGCCAGAGTGGAAGGTACAGGAGTACATCACACCGTCATTGTTGAAGAAGACAAGGAACGCTGTACCTGCGAATGGTTTGGTAAATATCAGGGTGATAGAGGACCATGCAAACATATTTTGGCAGTAAAGAAACTGATCAATATTTAATTAAAATAAAACGTTGCCTCACCAATCAAATTATTTGACTTATGAGGCAACGTTTTTTCATTATTGTTTTTGCTGTATCCATTCATCATAAGTAAGAACTCCCAATTCAGGTTTTCCTTCGCCTTCCAGAATAGAGATAAATTCAAGTTGGTTGCCGTCGGGGTCGTTAAAATAAATAGCCAACGCAGGCATCCAGGCAAATACCATAGGTTGAATGCTGCCGTTTTTTAAAAAGTTATAAGGTTTTAAATCTTTCTTTTCTAAAAATTCTACGGAATAATTCAGGATATCTTCTAGAGTGCTGGTAAATGCAAAATGTCTGGTTTGAAGGTTTTCTTTTTGTTCCCACAACCCAAGCATAAATTCCTTTTTCTGACCAATCCATAGAAATGCAATAGGCCTAGTTTTATCTCTATGAGCCAATTTCAATCCCAATACTTTCGTATAAAATTGAATGGCATTTTCCAAATTGCTTACCTGAACATGCGTTTCATATAATCCTTTAATCATAGCTCTGATTTTATTGAAAACAAAGCTATAAAACAGTAACCTGAAATTCTGAAAATATCAATTTCTTTATTGAAAATGAATAATAGAAGGATTTTATCAGGCAAAGTGAAGCAATCCCATCGTTTTTTTGTCATCATTTCCTTTTTTATGAAGAAGGTTGGTAGACTATTTACCGGTTTTTTTTATTGTATCTTCAAGTTCTTCTTCAAAAATGCTTTTCCATTTTGCAAGAGTAGTTCTGCTTATTTTGTATTTTCTAGACATATAACTGGTAGAATGCCCATGCTTCTTTTGATATTCAAGAAGTTTAAGCATTGTTTTTTTATCATATGTTTTGAGTTTTTGGTTTTCCTTGGATTGTTTAAAAAGCTTTTCATTAAACTTCAATACATCTTCGCTGGTATGAAGCTTTTCCAGAAACTCCTTGATTTTGGGATCTTTTAATTTCTCAGGGTGTTCCATCCTAAGCATATCCAGGTAAATCTTTTTATAATTGGGACGCATGTCGTATCTTTTATCCGTTAGTAGTATCACTTTTTTGAAGCCACCTGTGGAGCGTGCTTTTAGGAATAGAGTATTCTTTGATGACTTCACTTTGCGTCATTTCACCAGACAGAACTCTTTTCATGATAAACTCTTTAATTTCCTGAGTGTAAATGTTTTTTCTGAAATAAGGAATTTTTTCAGATTTCTGTTGATTTTTATTAACTGCCGCCGGCGGAGCATATAAAATTAAATGTGAACTATAAAGTCTGAAAAAGTCATATTCTAATAACTTACTCCATCTCAGAAGAAGATCAGCATCTATTGATTTACTGTTATACATCCTTTCGACAGCTTCTTCATCTCTGCCCAGAAATTTGCATATTCTTTCGATGGTTATTTCATTTTCATCAACCCTCTCCTTAATAAATTTTCCAATATGAATCTCTTTATATAACATTTTTGTTGAATATTATCTTTTGTTAAACTGCTTATGCATTCAAAAGAAAAATAGGTAATATATATTGTTGCTTGAGGAAATATAAGCTGAAATCTCAGGTCATTTATGAACAATCAAAAATGATTAAAAGAATGTATAATGTTAAAAGGATGTATTTATTGTCGCTTTAATTTATTGATATATTCCTTATTTCCATTTGGTTTACCAATTCTTCATCTATTTCAAACTTCTTTTTTTCTACCATTTGTGTAAATAATATATAACCTATTAAAGTTCTTTCATGCGATCTCTTTATTCTAAGCTTTTATATATTGCTTTACTGAGTAGGCTTATTGACAGTCAGTATTTTATGGGTTTTGGCTTCCAATAAGCAATAAATAATCCGCTTTATGAGTTTCAAATTTAAACAAAAAATTATAAGTTGTAGTGTGAATAATCATAAAAAAGTTGCATAATGAACAAATTTTAAATAGAATTAACATAATATGTAAACAGATGTGTGAATTATTATAACCCGTAATTTCATGAAAAAAGATAAGAAAGAAAAATTGTATACCATCGAGTAAGTATATAACTTTGCTGTTCAATGAAAAATTCCATTAGCTTATTCGATTTTTCGAAGAAAATAAATTATAAAAATGAGTTATTGGCTGGCTTTACCGTTGCCATGACCATGATTCCTGAATCTCTTTCATTTGCTATTCTTGCAGGGCTTTCGCCGCTTACAGGGCTTTATGCAGCCTGTTTAATGGGATTGGTGACAGCTATTTTAGGAGGCCGTCCCGGTATGGTTTCCGGGGGAGCAGGAGCTACCATCGTTGTATTAATTGCATTGATCAAATCTCATGGAATTGAATATCTTTTTGCTACTGTAGCATTGGCCGGAATTCTTCAAATATTGGTAGGTGCTTTTAAGCTTGGGAAATTTGTCAGACTTATTCCACAGCCGGTTATGTACGGTTTTTTGAATGGGTTAGCCATTATTATTTTTATGGCACAGATTGAACAGTTTAAGATTACAGATACCAATGGGGTTGTAAGTTGGCTTCAGGGAGTTCCTTTATACATCATGGGAGGTTTAACTGCTCTGACAATTGCCATTGTTTATTTCTTCCCAAAAATTACGAAAACAATCCCTGCATCGTTGGCTGCTATCATTGTAGTGTTTGCTGTGGTAATGGGATTTAATATTCATACAAAGACCGTAGCGGATATTGCCCATATTAGTGGGAGTCTGCCAAGTTTTCATATTCCGGGTATTCCTTTTTCATTGGAAACTTTACAAATTATCTTTCCATATGCTTTAATTATGGCAGGAGTTGGTTTGATTGAGTCTCTTTTAACCCTTTCTATGGTAGATGAAATCACTAATTCTAAGGGAAATGCAAATAGAGAATCAGTAGCTCAAGGAGTTGCTAACATTACTAATGGATTCTTTGGAGGAATGGGAGGTTGTGCGATGGTTGCCCAAACATTGGTGAATCTTAATGCAGGATCAAGAGCCAGATTATCAGGGATTATTGCTGCCATGATGATTTTGATGATTATTTTGTTTGGCGCTCCTGTGATAGAAAAAATTCCGATGGCGGCACTGGTAGGAGTTATGATGATGGTGGCTATAAGCACATTTCAATGGGTTTCTATAAGAATTGTGAATAAAATGCCTAAGTCCGATATATTTGTAGGCATTACCGTTGCTTTAATAACTGTGGTACTTCATAATCTGGCATTGGCAGTTTTGATCGGAGTGATTATTTCTGCTCTGGTTTTTGCATGGGATAATGCAAAAAGAATCCGTGCAAAAAAGCATATTGATGAAAACGGGGTAAAACATTATCAGATATATGGACCTCTATTCTTCGGTTCTGTAGCAACATTTACAGAAAAATTCGATTCAATAAATGATCCGGACGAAGTGATTATAGATTTTAAAGAAAGCCGAATTGTTGATATGAGTGCTATTGATGCTTTAGATAAATTATCAAAGAAATACAAACAACAAAATAAGATCGTATACCTTCGTCATTTGAGCGAAGATTGTCGCAAAATGTTAAAAAATGCAGAAGCCATAGTAGAAGTGAATATTCAGGAAGATCCAACCTATAAAGTAATGCCTGAAAAATAAGGGAAATGGGGAGTGTAAGCACTCAGAATGAATTTTGCTTCACCGGTAAATATTTGTATCTTGTACAATTATTTCTTTGATCATATAATAACACAATTTACACAACTTCACGTGGAAAAACATAATATTTTAGACATGCATCCCGGTCTGGTCTGGGGATTTGGGATAACAGTTGTTATCATGTTGCTTTTGGATCTAGGGGTTTTTAATAAAAAAAGTCATGAAGTTTCATCCAAAGAGGCCACCATCTGGAGCATTGTTTGGATCTCCCTGTCTATGATCTTTTCAGGAGTAGTGTATTGGGCCTTCAATACAGATGGGACACCCGAAAGTCATGCTGTAGCTATAGAAAAATTTACACAATACCAAGCTGCGTATTGGATTGAAAAAGCACTTTCTGTAGATAATTTATTTGTGTTTATCCTGGTTTTCGGTTTCTTTAAAGTACCGAAAGTTCTTCATCATAAAGTTCTTTTCTGGGGAATTATTGGAGCATTGATCTTTAGGGCAATCTTTATTTTTGCAGGAGTAGGACTTATCAATCTAACCTATCTTCCTGAAATGAATGTTTTTGGAACACCTGTTAAAATTAATGTTGTGATGACATTGTTCGGTTTATTCCTTGTATATGCAGGAATTAAATCTTGGGGTGGTGGTAATGATGATGAAGATGAAGATTATAGCAATACAGCAGGGGCCAGACTTATTAAGAGTTTCTGGAAGGTTTCGGATAAATATGATGGAGATAAGTTTTTCACCATTCAGAATGGAATTAAAATGGCCACTCCGCTTTTAGTGGTAGTAGGGGTCATAGAATTTACAGATGTTCTTTTTGCTGTAGATTCCATTCCTGCGATCTTTGCGATTTCTGATGATCCGTTTATCCTTTATACATCGAATATTTTTGCTATTTTAGGATTAAGATCATTGTATTTTCTATTGGCTAATTTTATTTATATGTTCAGCAAACTTCCGTACGGATTGGCTGTAATCCTGACTTTTATTGGAATTAAAATGCTTATTGCCCCTTGGTATCATATCCCGTCTCCGGTTTCATTAGGAATTGTTGGAGGAGTACTGATCATCTCTGTCCTTGTCTCTATCATGTTTCCGGAAGAGAAAGAAAATATAAAAGAAAAATAAAAGTTTTGAAAATATTTGAATGGCCCTTAAGACTCTAATCTTAGGGGTTATTATTTTTATTAACTTCCTTTTCCATGCAAAAGTTTATTGATCTTTCTTCTCGTCTGTATTGATACTTTATAAGCTTCATCGCGCAATTTTTGTATTTTTCCTACAGGTTGAAAAATCAGTTTACTTTCAAAAGGATTAAAAGAAAGCGTTTCATTACTACAGCTGCGCGGGTCTAATAACGAGTCTTTATCGATTCTTACTTCACCAATTTTAATGTAAGGTGAATTTTTCCATTCCACATTAAGTTTGTTGATGGGCTGATCCTTCAAGTCATAACAGAATTGAATGAAAACATCGGCAGAAAAATCGTTTGTCTGAAAATAATTTTTCAACGTCTTTTTTATATTCTGCTTTTTACCGATATTTTTATCTACGAATTTAGGCCCTAATTTAATTTTGATCATATGATCTCCAAGACGATAAGCTCCCACAGAATAATAATCAAATGAAAGGATAAAATCATTCTTTTTACGAATCAATTGTAAAATGTTTTTTAGAAAAGAGCCCGATAAAACCGAAGGAATTGTTTTAATCAGCTGAACAATGATAGAAAATAAACCACTCCCTTTTTTGAGGTAAGATCGATTAACTGCTGTAAATAATTTCAGAAACGTGGATACGGAATTAATTGGAAACAAAGGGAAATTGGCAAGTGGAAAATTAGCTAACAATCCTCCCTTTTCATCTTTGATTTGCACGGCAAAACCATAAGCAGGAATATCTTTTCGAGTATTTTTAATTTTTAATTGGGCATTGGAAAGCCTAATAATAAGATCAAATTTTTCCTGATCAAAAAATGGTTGCAATGACTCCGGAATACTGTGATTAACCCAAAATACACCTTTTGCAATAGCATAAGTTGTAGCATGAGCATTCCGTGTAGCATAATTGACATCGCTTATAGAAGAAGATTGTTCAACGAAATCTGCTATAGACTTTTTATTGATTTCTAATAGCTTTTTCTCCTCTTCATTAAGTTCGTCGAACTTCTTATTATATTTTAATGGATTTGGCATTCAGTTTTTAAATTCAATTATAACGCCAAGTTTTGAAATCTGTGTTAACGGAGTATTACAATTGTTTGAATTTTAATTTAGCTGAAATCTAGTATTTAAAGAAAATCTATAATTTTATTATAAAGACTGTTTAAATTGTTTTGCTTTTTGCACCACAAATGATTTTGTAAACTTCATTATAATCTTCGAAATAAACACATTGGCTTCCTAATCATTACTTTGCTTTCTAATTTCAAATAGTGTTTTGTTTTGCCACGAATGACTCTAATGTACGCGAATTTTTTATATTTAAAATCATTATCATCTGCAAAATCAGCGTTTTATGTGAGAGAAATAGACACATTAACTTTCAAAATCATATGTCTTAGCCTCAATCCAAAAAGCATTATCTTTGTAAAAAAATAAAATTATGGGAGTAGCAGATATGTTATTTAAACGTAAAAAAGAATTGGCAGAAAAGAACCTGAAAGATGGTAAAGAATATATGGAAGAATATGGTAAGAGAGAAAGTGTTGTACAATTACCAAGCGGCTTGCAATATGAAATTATTACAGAAGGAGATGGGGCAAAACCAGGACCTAAATCTACTGTAAAATGCCATTATCACGGAACTACCATTTCCGGAAAAGTTTTCGATAGCTCTGTAAAAAGAGGTACACCGGCATCTTTTCCGTTAAACAGAGTGATTGCAGGATGGACGGAAGCTCTTCAGCTAATGCCTGTAGGAAGCAAATGGAGATTAATTATTCCTCCACATTTAGCATATGGAGATCAACAGATAAGCAAAGAAATAGGACCAAACAGTACCCTTGTTTTTGAAGTAGAATTGTTGGATATAAAATAATATCAACTTAAAAATAGATTAAAAATTTACCTGAATTCAGGTAAATTTTTTTATTTGTATTATATTCGTATGGATGAATTGTAAAGATAATTGGTGTCTCCGATTATTAATAATTTACAATACTCCGGCCCTTGCACAAAATATGACTGAATGAAAAAATTCTTTTATCTTTTCACTGTTTTGAGTTTAATGACATCCTGTGTTTCTAAGAAGAATCAGGTCATTCAACAGAATATATTAACCCTTAAAGACAGTTATTGTAAAGCTCCCTTCAAATATAATTACAACAATAAGCTTCCGTCTTATAATTCAGATTCTATTTTAACGGCGAATAAAGACATTAAAGGAATGTTTACAGATCAAAGTATTTTGATTTTAAATGCTTTGAATAATCTTGATGATGTTCATAAAATTATTGAACTTAAAAAAGATTCTTCATTACAATCTCAGGTAAAGGTTTTGCAACTTAAAACGAAGATCAACAGTAGAATTACGATTGCTTTAACGGAGTTGGATGCCGTAGCTGCAGAATTTGATTGTGAAGGAGAGAGGGTAGCGCAAATTGGAAACTATGTGGATAACCTTAATTCATCCAGAAACAATAAACTTATTTTATATTCAATTATTGCAGGTGCCGCATCTTCTATTGCAGGGGGTATTGTGAAAAGTGACGGTTGGGACAACGCCATTGGGATTACGGGAGGAGTTTTAGGAGCCGGATTAGGATTGGCAACTCTCAACCCGAAAGGAAAAAAAGTAGAGTTTATCCATCAGAGAAATCTTTTAAGAGATATCTGGAGAGAAAAACTTGAGTCTCCTAATTTTCCACCATTTATTTGGTATATGTATACGGAGAAAAAGTTTTCAAACAGAGAAGAACGTTCTATTATCGGAAATATGAAATTAAGATGGCTGCATTATCAGTTTGATGATAATAAAACTGCAGCAGATCAATCGGTTATTTTTAGTGATGGAGGATATTATAGGGCAGATGATCTTCATAATCGCGCGGCAATGCTTAATCAGATGCAATCTGCAACCCGTACCATCAATCAAAATATTAATTATTTGCTTTTGGATTTGGATAAATTAATACTTTAAGAAAAATTTAACTGTAATAAAATTTGTTACATTTTAAAATTTGTCTATCTTTGCCATGTAATTATCATGAACAATACAAGATTTGCTACGGCAATACATATAATGACATTATTAGCAAAAAGTCCTCAGGAGTGGCTCACTTCTGAATGGATTGCAGGTAGCATTAATGTAAATCCGGTGATTGTCCGAAAAGAAATTGGCGTATTGAGAGCTGCAGGACTTATTGCCAGCAGACAAGGTAAAGAAGGAGGAAGCCAGCTTGCAAAAAATGCGGAAACAATCACAATATCTGAGATTTATAAAGCCGTAAAAAATACAGAAGTATTGGGAAAGAAAAATCAAAATCCAAACCCGGATTGTAGTGTAGGAAAGGAAATTAATAATCATTTAAATACATTATTTGAAGAAACGGATCAATTGGTTGTTAACTTTTTAGGAGATAAGTCATTACAGGAATTTACTGACCAGTTTGACTAAAATTTTTTAATTATAAATGTAACAAAAGTTATTACAGTTTAAAAATAAAACATTATGAAAAAAGTAGCAGTAATCGGTGCAACCGGATTTGTAGGTGCACATATTGTAACTGAATTAGCAGACAGAGGCTATGCTGTAGAGGCATTAGTAAGAGATGCATCGAAGGTAAAAACACAAGAGAATGTAACAGCAAAAAGCGTTGATGTGAACAATGTAAACGAACTGGCAGATGCTTTAAAAGGAAGTGATGCAGTAATCAGTGCTTTCAATGCCGGTTGGACGAACCCTAATCTTTACCATGACTTTTTGAATGGTTCAGAAAACATTCAGAAAGCTGTAGAAGAAGCAGGGGTAAAAAGACTGATTGTTGTCGGTGGGGCAGGAAGTCTTTATACCCCGGATAATGTACAAATCGTAGATACTCCTGATTTTCCGGATGCCTATAAACCGGGGGCAACAGCAGCAAGAGATTATTTAAACAAAATCAAAGAAAATAATACGTTAGATTGGACTTTCTTTAGTCCTGCTATAGAAATGAATCAGGCAAACGTAGGAGAAAGAACAGGAAAATACAGAACTTCACTAGAAACGCCTGTATTTGATGAAAATGGAAGAAGCCGTCTTTCAGTAGAGGATGTAGCGGTAGTTTTGGTGGACGAACTAGAACAGAATAATCATATCCGTGAACGTTTTACAGCAGCATATTAAATTTAAAAGAACAAAAATGGTAAAAAAGAAAATATTATTATTGATGACACTATTGGGTTTTTTGAACATAGTATGGGCAGGAAACCTGAAAGTAAAAGTATATAATCCCGGAACTAAGGCTATTTTTCCTATTACTTCTACCATTATTTATGGAGATAAGGACGCGATGCTTGTGGATTCTCAATTTCAAAAACAGTATGCAGAACAATTGGTCAAAGAAATAAAAGCAACCGGGAAAAACCTGAAAACAGTTTTTATTTCCCATAGTGATCCTGATTTTTATTTTGGATTGGATGTGATCAAAAAGGCATTCCCCAATGTGAAAATTATTTCAACAGCTCAAACTGCTTATCTTATATCTGTTTCGAAAGACGATAAGCTGGCTGTATGGAAGCCTCAATTGAAAACAGATGCTCCTTCAGAAATTATTGTTCCGGATGCGGTTACAGCAATTCCTGATCTTGAAGGAAATAAAATTGAGATCAATCAGAATCCTGAAGATCCTGCGCACAGCTTTCTTTGGATTCCGTCTTTAAAAACCATAACCGGAGGAATTTCTGTCTCAATAGGTTCTCACCTTTGGCTGGCAGATACGCAAAATGTAAAAGCTATTGATCAATGGATCGGGCAAATTGATGCTATGAAGGCTTTACAACCAACAACAGTGATTTCTTCTCACTTTGCAGAACAATCTTTGTCCCCTCAATCTCTTGATTTTGTTAAAAATTATCTTGAAAACTATAAAAAAGCAGTGACTGAAAATTCAACAACACCTGCTATTGTAGATTTCATGGTCAAAAAATATCCTAACCTTCCGGGGAAAGATGAACTTGAGATGGGAGTAAAAGTTTTTCGCGGAGAAATGGAATGGGATTTAAAATCACCTTACCCTGCAATTGGTAGAAAAGTGGAAGTCGATTTCGGAGCGGTGAAATTCCGTTTAGATTTTAAAGATAACAAAACAATGACATTTATCGGAACGGCCGGAAGTTCAAAGAATAGCACAGATACTGTAGAATATACAGCAGTAGAAGTGGCAAAAAATGTCTTTATGGTGTATTGGCATGAGCCTCATCTGGGCTTTAATGTAACCCATATTCAGGATTATAATAAATGACTAGTCCTAAATAAGCGTTACAGATTAATAGGATAAAATTATTAATAAATTATAAGATAGTTGTCGGTTTATTT
>NZ_PIZV01000068.1 GCF_002835665.1 Chryseobacterium sp. PMSZPI | reverse complement strand
CATAATATCACCTTTCCCAATGGTAGTACGGATTCCTCCGATATTGATCAACGCCGCATCTACATTTTGTTTAAGATGTGTTTTAGTCCATTCATCACCCCCTTCAAGCGTATAGTCAGCTAAAAGATTCCCCAGATTGCTGTTGTCACCTTGCTTGGTAAGATCCACATTGGTATGTGATATCTTCTGGTTCATTTCTTTATCCAGTTTCTGTTTATAAGGTTCTATGAATTTTGCAATTTCCTCATCATTTTTTAGCTCATTATTAATAGAAATATTCTTCTGGGTCTTTACATTTACAAGCTGCGCTGTAGAAGCGGTTTTGCATGCAGTAAGAGATGCCAGAGCAATTCCTAATAACAAGAATTTATTTTTCATATGTTGCAAGTTATGTTTTATAAGGTTATATGCAATCACCAGTTTTCTTGGTTTTTTTGTAAACAATTTTGGCTATAGCGATTTCATAATATCTTTTAGTATATGCAAATATAACTATATGTATAATAAAACATTATTATTTATTATAAATTCTTAGCGTAAATGACTAAATTTGAAAAAAATAATTCGAACAGATGAGCATTTTAAAAGGAGTAGGTGTTGCATTGGTGACACCCTTTAATGAAGATTTATCCGTTGATTTTGACAGTTTAACAAAACTTGTTGAATATAATATCGATAACGGAACCAATTATTTGGTAGTATTGGGAACAACGGCAGAAGCCGCAACGCTTTCTGCTGAAGAGAAGAAACAGGTAATTGAGCATATCATTAAGGTAAATAATAAACGTCTTCCATTAGTTTTGGGAATAGGCGGTAATAATACTTTTGAAGTCAAGAAACAGATAGAAGAAGCTGATCTTTCAGCATTTGAAGCAGTATTGTCTGTGTCTCCATATTATAATAAGCCTAATCAGGAAGGGCTTTACCAACATTATAAAGTGTTAGCTTCTACAGGAAAAAATATTATTATATATAATGTTCCTTCAAGAACAGGACAAAATATTGAGGCAGATACAACTATTCGTCTTGCAAAAGAGTTTCCGAATTTATTCATGATCAAAGAAGCGGCACCTAATATTTTGCAATATTTTGATATTTTGAGAAAAAAGCCTGAAGGATTTTCTCTGGTTTCCGGAGATGATGAATATACACTTCCTGTAACATTAGCCGGAGGAGATGGGGTAATCTCTGTCATAGGACAAGGATATCCAAAAGAGTTCTCTACTATGGTACAGCTTGCTTTTGAGGGAAAAGTAAAAGAAGCTTATGAAATTCACAATAAATTAGTAGAGATTACACGTCTGATTTTTGCTGAAGGAAATCCTTGTGGTATTAAAGTAGTATTAGCTGAAAAAGGAATTATTAAAAACTATTTAAGGCTTCCTTTAGTCGCTGCATCAGAAGGACTTTATGCAAAAATTAAAGCTGAAATGGCAAATATTTAATGAGTTTCGGAAGTGGATTTATTGTATTTTCAAACATCCACTTATACACAAAAAATAGATAAATAATTATTGAAAAATAAAGTAAAGTGAAAAGTTTCGGCTTTTCACTTTTTTTAATCAAAATCCATACATCATGAAATTAATAAAAGCAACGGAGAACAATATACCGCTGATTCAGGATCTAGCAAGAAGATCCTGGGAAAATGCCTATGCAGATATCCTGTCTAAAGAACAATTGGAGTATATGCTTTCAGAAATGTATTCTGAAACAGAATTAATGAACCATCTTCAAAACCCCAACTACCAATATTATTTGATTCAAGATGAAGAAAATGAGTTATATGAAGGATTCATCGGTTATGAATATAATTATGAAGGAAAAACAACCAAATTGCATCGTATCTATCTGGTTCCTGAAAGCAAAGGAAAAGGATTTGGAAAGGAAGCTCTTCAATTTCTGAATCAGAAAGTAACAGATTATGGAAATGATAGGATTATCCTGACCGTTAATAAAAATAATGTTGCCAAAAAATTCTACGAGTCCCAGGGATACAGGGTTTATGATGAAGGAGTATTTGATATAGGTAATGGATTCGTGATGGATGATTATCTGATGGAGTATCTAATTCACAATTAATTGACTTAAAATTTTGTAACTTTATCCTGTAATTCTATAACAGGTGATTTCTTTTTTTGACTCATCTTTGCTTCAGAACCAAATCACTTATTAAATAATACATTCATATGCTTGGTTTTGAGCTGAATCAGCTTTTTATCAGTATATTTTTTTCATCCTTAGTGTTTAAATTCCTGTATTTTAGAATGCAGGAGTTTTTTTTTATTAATATTATGTTAAAAATTATTTTCCTATTTCACTTTCAATTGAAATAAATTATTATATTTACTAAAAAATTGATTTACTTATATTAGGATGAAAATGTATGTAAAATTTGATTTCAATGCCCTCTGTAAGAAGGTGTTGGATGACAAGCTTAAAGAATATGGCTTGAAATACCGTTTGCTGAATTTTGGTGAAGTAGAGTTCTATGAACCCTTTACGCAAGAACAGCACCATCTTTTTAAGAAGAACCTTGGAGAGTATGGCATTGAAATTATAGAAAGCCAGAAAACGGCTTTAATACAGAAAATAAAAGATGCTATTGTAGAACTTGTTTTTTCTGAAGAAATTATTCCGGTAAAGGCCTCTATTTATATTTCTGAAAAATTAAACCACAGTTATGGATATCTTTCCAACTTATTTTCAGAAGTGGCCTATACGTCAATAGAGAATTTTATTATTCTACAGAAAATTGAACATGCCAAGGTTTTAATTATAAGAAATAAACAAAGCCTTACCGAAATTGCCCACAAATTAAACTATTCCAGTGTGGCCCATTTAAGTACTCAGTTTAAAAATACAACAGGAATTACCCCATCTCAATTTCAAAAGATTGTTGGTAAAAGAAGAAAAGCCCAAAATACGGCGATAAACCCTAAAATGCAGTATGAATAAAGAATTTCTGAACGTAATCGTAGCAGATAGTAATGAAAACACCTTAATTTTTTTTAAAAATATATTCAAAGAGCTGAAGATCTGTATAAAAATACAATGCTTCAATAATGCAGATAACTTAATGAAGTATTTGAATAATGCAGATGCGGTTATCCCGGAAATTGTTTTTATTGAATATCATATATCAGGAAAAAATTGTTTGGAATGTATTGAAGAAATTAAATCAAACTTAAAGTTCATGAATATGGTAACTGCTGTATATTCTGAGCAGATTCCTGATAATGAAATAGAAGATATTTTTGTAAAAGGAGCTAATATTTGTATGAAGAAACCTGAGGATTATGAGAAACTCAAGAAAGTATTAACGGACGTTATTACAATCAATTGGCAATACCATACCTCAGGATTGAACAAAGAAAATTTTATAATGAAAGCATGATGAATAGATTATTTTGAGATTTATCCTTTTTTTTAAAAGGATTGATATTTCATGCATACTATTCACTATTATGTGAAAATTTTATAACTAAATGTTAAAATAATATAAAAAAAATTCCAAGAAATATCCTGACTTTTGTAAACGTAAACTATAGACACAAATTTATATATAATAAAAAACAAAAAATGAATGAAAAGCAGTTATTTCTACCACTTAAAAATTATATAATCACGAGTTTATAACAAAATGAATTATATTAATTTCCAATTAAAAAGCATAGAAGATCTTTAATAAAACGGTACAATCATGAAAACTCTAGAATGGTTGGAGATATTTTTATTCGTTTCATTCCCTCATCTCCAATCATAAACACAGTTAGTTTTTATAATAAGCAAGTTGGAAAAATAATTCATTTTGTTTTTATAATTTATTTTAATAGTTATGGTTTAACAATATATTCAAAAGTATATAAAATATTTTCACACCATATTTACACAACACCACATCACAAAATATTAAGCCTAAACTATTAAAATAAATTTTTTAAGCAATACAAAGTAATTTCTTCTAAATAACAGTTTTATAAGGGGACCGCAGGAAAGTATTTTCTGCGGTTTTTTTATGAAATTTTACTCCACTTATTCTTTCCTTTGTAGTATTTAAGGTAGTAATTTTTGATGATCAAATTATCTGGTCTTGATAATAACGGATCAGCTTCCATGATTTTTTCTACTGTATTTTTTGTAGTTTTAATAATTGCAGAATCCTTTACCAGGTCCAGTCTTTTAAAATCTACAACACCGCTTTGTTGGGTGCCTAAAATATCTCCGGGACCACGAAGCTGCATATCTACTTCAGAAATTTTAAATCCATCATTGGTTTCTGTCATTGTCCGGATACGGGTTCTGCTTTCTTTTGACAATTTATCCGATGTCATTAGAATACAATAGCTTTGCTCAGCACCTCTTCCTACACGACCTCTAAGCTGATGAAGCTGTGAGAGTCCAAATCTTTCAGAACTTTCTATGACCATTACAGAAGCATTAGGGACATTTACTCCAACTTCAATAACGGTAGTAGCAACCATAATTTCAGCTTTTCCGGAAGCGAAATAAGCCATCGCTGCATCTTTTTCATCCGGTTTCATTTTGCCATGAAGCATGGTAACATTGTAGTCTGAAAAGTACTCCATGACATGTTCAAGCCCCTCCATCAGATTTTTATAGTCTAATGTTTCGGATTCTTCAATGAGCGGGTACACAAAATAAACCTGCCTACCTTTTTTTATTTCATCTTTACAAAAATTATAAACATAAAGTCTGTCTTTTTCACGTCTATGCGCAGTGATGATAGGTTTTCTGCCCACCGGCATTTCATCAATTACCGATACATCAAGATCTGAATAAAAGCTCATTGCTAAGGTTCTCGGAATAGGAGTAGCAGTCATAACCAGAATATGGGGTGGAATTTTATTTTTAGCCCAAAGCTTAGCTCTTTGTGCCACACCAAATCTATGCTGCTCATCAATGATAGCCAGTCCAAGATTTTTAAATTTAACCTTGTCTTCTAAAACAGCGTGAGTTCCTACCAAAATAGAAAGCGTTCCGTTTTCAAGCTCTTCGTGAATAATTCTTCGTTCCGAAGCTTTGATGGAACCTGTCAGTAGTCGGACATTGATACCTGTTTCATGCAATAATTCCTTGATTCCATTATAATGCTGTTGGGCAAGGATCTCAGTGGGAGCCATCAAACAACTCTGGTATCCGTTATCCATAGCAATAAGCATGGTTAATAAGGCTACCATTGTTTTTCCTGAGCCAACATCTCCCTGCAGAAGCCTGTTCATTTGGATAGGCTTTTTCATATCCAGACGAATTTCCTTTAGAACCCTTTTTTGTGCATTAGTTAATTCAAACGGAAGATGATTTTCATAAAAATTATTGAAATAGTCTCCTATGATTGGAAATGGATTACCATATGATTGTGTTTTATGATGAAGTTTCTTTAAACCATATCCTAACTGGAAAAAGAATGATTCTTCAAATTTTAATCTATAATCGGCTTTTTCAAAATGTTCAGCATTCTTGGGAAAATGTACATTCAGAAATGCATGTTGCCTGGACATGAATTTGAAGGTTTTCATCAGATATACCGGAAAATTTTCTTCAATAAGATTCGGAATTTCCTTGCAGATATTTCTTAATACATTCTGGAAAAATCGCTGGCTCAATCCTCGTTTAGTCAATTTTTCCGAACTAGGATAAATGGGCTTCAAACGAGTGTCTCCTTCTTTATTTTCCTCAGCTTCGATTTCAGGATGTGGCATAGAAAACTGACGATTGAAAACATTGATTTTACCAAATATATATACCTCACGATTAATGGGAATCTGTTCTTTCAACCATTTTGAATATTGAAACCAGACTAAATCCATACTTCCGGTGCTGTCATTAAATTTGGCAGAAAGTCTTTTTGTTTTTCCGGTTTGGATTTCCTGTATTTGGGTAATCTTTCCTTTTAGCTGTATTTCAACACTCGTTTCCTCAAGCTGAGAAATCGTATATACTTTACTTTTATCCAGGTAGCGGATAGGGTAGAAGTTCAACATATCTTCTACAGTGGACAATCCCAACACATTTTTAATGAGTTTGGCTCTTTCAGGACCGATTCCCTTTACGTATTCTATGGAAGTATCTAAAGTCATTTTAAAAAACGAGCCCTAATTTCGGTAAAATAGCTGGAAATTAAAATTTTTCCTTCAAAAAATTGTGAGTTTAAAGTATAACAAAGGCTTCCAGATTCTGAAAGCCTTTTTATTTATTTTAGTTTTTAATTTTAGATTTGAATTTTTTCTGATAATCTTCCCATTGTTCTCTTGATCGGATTTTTTTAAACAAATCCTTTGAAATCAATTCTAAATAAGGCTCCAGCTCTTTAGCGGACAATTCCCCTTGCAAGATTGTGATAGGACCACCATGTTCATCCAGAAATACAGTACTGGGTACAGCACCTACGTTCATATATTGAGTAAATTCATGTAAAGAATTCTTTCCTTTTTTATGTTCTGTATTCGAATTGGAAAATTTTCTTCCAAAGATTTCAATACTGTTTTGTTCTTCTGCATTGAATTTTACCGGATAATAATTTTCATTTAAAATTTGGGCAATAACAGGATGACCGTAAGTTTTTTTATCCATGATTTTGCAGGGCCCACACCAGTCTGCATAGAAATCGATAAGTATTTTTTTTGGATGTTCTTTTTGAGCTTTTAAAGCTTCTTCAATTGTCATCCATTTTACTTGTCCAAAACTAAAATTTAACAATAATAAGAGAATTATGCTTAAAATTTTCTTCATAACTTGGTATTTATGTAAAAATAAGCATAATTACTTATTTTTTATTTTACATCTTGCATTAATTTTTTCACGTACGGAGATATCAAAATTAATACCACTCCGGCAATTATCGCATACAATCCCAATTGTTTATATCCATCAGTGTAAGTGATTAATTCATCATAATTGGTAGAACCTTCTTTTGCTGTGGCAAGACCGGCTCCGATAATTCCTGCAACATATTGTCCATAAGCTGATGCAAGGAACCACATTCCCATCATCATTCCCTGAAGATTCTTTGTGGAAAGCTTTGTCATAATCGATAATCCGATTGGAGAAAGGCATAATTCACCAAGGGTGATGATCAATAATGCGAGTGTAAAGAAGTTTAGTGAAGTAATTCCCTGAAGGTTAGCAAAAAGACGTGTTGCAAATAAAACGTAATATCCTAATCCTAAAAAGATAAATCCTAATCCGAATTTAATGATGGTATTCGGTTCAATTTTTCTTTTATTCAGCCAAATCCAAAGAAGTCCGATCAGCGGAGCAAGGAAGATAATAAAGAATGCACCGCCTGAGTTGTTCACTCCATTCGGATCTAAACCGAATAAATCTTTATTTAGGTTTTTGGCGGCAAAAATACTCAGTGAGCCTCCACTCTGCTCATAAATTCCCCAGAACAATATAGAGAATAGAATGAAAACTAATGCAGCCCAAAGTTTTTTACGTTCCGATGGGGTTACTTTAGTCATCTCATAGAATAAATAAATCAATGTCAAAGGTCCGATGGTCCACATGAAATAATCCGTATATTCCGTTTTAGCAACCATAGTCATGATAATGGGTACAAAAATTAAAGAAAGAATATATACTCCGTATTCTTTCCATTTAGGAATCGGAGCTGATTTTGTCTCTGCCAAAGGATGGCCTGGCTGTAGTCCGATTGTTCCGAGTCTTCTTTGCGTAAAAATAAAGTTGATTAAGCTTACGACCATTACTATTGCTGCTAATCCGAAAGCAATATGCCATCTCATTTCTTCCGCAATGATGTTGCTTAAAAATTCTCCTTTACCAATGGCAATACATAAATAGCCCCCAAGTAAAGCCCCAAGATTAATTCCCGCATAGAAAAGAGAAAATCCGGCATCAGCCCTTGAATCATTAGGTTTATAAAGTTGGCCAACCATTGATGAAATATTAGGTTTAAAGAAACCAGTTCCTACCACAGTGAAAGCAATACCCAGGAAAAAGAATTTATGTGGGTCCGTCGCCAGAATCAAACTTCCAACAATCATCAGAAGTCCACCCCAAAAAAGAGATTTCCTGAATCCTAAAATTTTGTCTGCAAAAAGACCACCTACAAAGGTAAAGGCATATACAAAGGCCTGAGTGGCCCCATATTGAAGGTTAGCTTCTTTTTCATGGAAATTAAGCTGTGAAATCATAAAGAAAACCAGCATTCCACGCATTCCGTAAAAACAGAAGCGTTCCCACATTTCAGAGAAAAACAGACTCCAGATTTGTCTAGGGTATTTTCCTTTGAAATTTTGTATTTCATCTAAAGTTAAGCTCATAACGCTATATGATTAAGTTTTAATTAAGGGTTTTTATTTTCCTGATCCAGTTCAAAGCGAATTCTGTCCTGGTCGATGATTTGTTTTAATTCTTCTTCTTTTGGAAGATACAGCAGGTATTTGCTGGCGAATAAATTGTTTTTATCATTGAGTACAGAGTATTTTACAATAGTTTCGTCCTTTTCAGAACATAATAAAATACCAATAGTAGGATTGTCACCTTCACCTCGTTTCATATCGTCGTACATTCTTACATACATGTCGATTTGACCAATGTCCTGATGGGAAAGTTCACCTGTCTTCAAGTCTATGATGACAAAGCATTTTAGGATATAATTGTAAAAAACGAGATCGATATAAAAGTCTGAGGTATCAGTAGCAATATGTTGTTGTCTGGCTACAAAGGCAAAGCCTTTTCCAAATTCCAGCAGAAATTTTTGAATATGGTCAATAATGGCAGTCTCAATTTCTCGTTCTGAGATCTGTTCGTTAGCTGTTAAACCTAAGAATTCAAAGATATAAGGATCTTTTAAAACACTATGGATACTCTCGGTTGAAGATTTTTTGTGTTCCAAAACTCTTTCATAGGCCAGAGAATTGATTTGTCTTTTCAAATCTCTTACATTCCAGTTATTTTGTACTGCTTCATTAAGGTAATAGCTTCTTTTATGTTTATTATCCTGACTTGAAAGAAGCCTGTAATGGGACCAGCTCAATTGTTGAGACAATGTGTCAACAATTGGGAAGGCAATGTAAAACTTACGCATATTGGAGAGATTAGTGTAATCAAAACCCTTTCCGAATTCTAAGGTAAGTTTTTGAGAAAGATTCTTTAGTGTATATTTTCCATATTCTGCACGTTCTTTTCCCTGCTGCTCATTTTCAACAATAAGTTTTCCGATCTGCCAATAGGTGAGCAGTAGGGTAGAATTCGCGATTCGAAAAACTTTTTCGCGCGATTGCTTAATAATTTCCTTTACGGATTGGAATAAAGAATCTTCGGAAATTTCCATCGTACGAAAATAAAAAAAACCTCTGACTTGGCAGAGGTTTTATTCATATTTTGTAAATGTAATTATTTTACACCATGCATCATTTTCTTCAAAATAGGAGATAAGATCCCTAAGATAACTGAGGCAATACCACAAAGTACAACAAATACCATGAAGAATTCAAATAAATTGTGAATTTCAAATCCGGCAAAAGTAGGGTTGTGTAATGGTAACTGAGCTTTTTCAAATGCTGCAGTCTGTTCTGCTGTTAACGTTACTTTTTTATCTAATACATCCTGTAGATTCACTCCTATTTCCTGTGCTTTTTTAAATTTATCACCTGTAGCAGGGATAAGTGCTCCTAATGAACCTGCCAAGGCATATCCTGCGGCATTAGAAATAAAGAAAACCCCATATAATAGTGATGCAAATCTCTTTGGAGCTAATTTACCAACCAATGATAATCCGATTGGAGATAAACAAAGCTCACCACAAGTTTGGATGAAATATAAAAGCATTAACCATTTGATGGCCAATAATCCTGAATTTCCTAAATCTTTTACATTGTGTGCAATGATGAAGTAAGAAAGAGCGATCAATGCAAGACCCATAGCTTGTTTAAATGGAGATACGGGTTCTTTTCCTTTTGCTCTTAATTTATCCCAGATTAAACTGAATGGAACCGCTAATAAAACAACGAAAATTCCATTGAAAATCTGCACCATTGAAGGAGGCATGTTCCATCCGAAAATATTTCTGTCTGTTTGGTTATCCGCAATAAACGTTAACGAAGAACCTGCTTGTTCAAAGGCAGCCCAGAAGAAGATGATGAAGAATGATACAATATAGATTACCCAAATTCTTTGTCTTTCAACTTTATTTTCAGCTGATGTCATAATCAGGAAAGCTAAGGAAATACCTGCAGCATAAATGAATGGATAGATAATCCCTTTGATCAGTTGCCCCATTTCCATTGAGTTGAATCCGATTTCTCCTACAAGTAAATATCTGAATGCAAAGAATAAAGCAACAAAGATAGCTACAGTAACGCCTAAGAATACTCCTGAGAACTTTGCTGTTTGAGATTCTCCTTCCTCAAAGTCTGCAGTGGTATTGTTTTTAGGTAAACCACCAATAGGACGTCCTTCCGGAGTTACTACATATTTATTTTTAAGGATAAAGAATGTTACCGTTCCGATTACCATAGCGATAGAAGCCGCAAGGAATCCCCATTTGAAAGCAAAAATATCTCTTACTCCTGTTGTCGCATCTTTTACATCTCCTACGTATGGACAAATAAACTGTCCTAAGAATGCTCCAATATTGATTCCCATATAGAAAATGGTGAATGCCGAGTCTAGTTTTGATTTTTCCTGCTTAGGATAAAGACTTCCCACCATTGAGGAAATATTCGGTTTGAAAAATCCGTTACCAAAAATGATAACAAATAATGCCAACCACATAACAAGTTTAGCACTTCCTATATCCGCAGAGAAGGTAGAGGCACTAATAAAAAGTAAAAACTGACCAATGGCCATAAGCGATCCACCTATGACGATAGCGTATCTGTTTCCAATATATTTATCAGCAATAAATCCTCCCAAAAGCGGAGTTAAATAACATAAAGCCAAAAATCCACCATAGATGATAGCTGCATCCGCTTCTTTTATTAATAAGGAATTTACCATAAAGAGCGTTAAAAGTGCTCTCATTCCGTAAAAGTTGAAACGCTCCCACATTTCCGTTCCGAAAAGAACCCATAACCCTTTTGGATGTCTGGAATTCTTATTCTCTACCAATTCATCCGGTTTCGGATTTATTGCTTCAATATTATCCATTCTATTGTTAATTTTTGTTAAGACTGACAAATATAGTTTATTTTGAGTTTTTGGCAAGGTTTTAATTTTATTTTTAAATAAAAAAGCTGCGGAACCATTCCACAGCTTTTTATTCTTTATAATATTAAGGATTAGTGTCCTTTTTCCTTCATGATTTTATTTAATCTTTTTAACATAGAAAGTCCCAATAGTGTAGCAAATATTAACAATCCGAAATTAACAAGGAAATAATTTGTTTTATTTTCGTAGTTATACCACGTACTTGCCAGAATTCCCGAAAGTTTGTTTCCTACAGAGTTTGCCAGGAAAAATCCTCCCATCATCAATGCCGTAATTCTCGCAGGAGAAAGCTTGGAAACATAAGAAAGTCCCATTGGAGAAAGACATAACTCCCCGATAGTGATTACCCCATAACTTGCAACAAGCCATAAGGGAGATACTTTTACAGAACCATTATCTCCGGCCATTACAGCTAAGACCATCACCAGACAAGACAAACCTGAAATAAATAATCCTAATACAATTTTCGTAGGAGTTAGAGGTTCTTTTCCTTTTCTTCTCAGGAGAGCCCAGAATCCGACAATCACCGGTGTTAAAGCGATAACCCAGAATGGATTAATAGACTGGAATAATTCCGTATTGTAAAGGTATACTTTGTTTTGAGGGTTTTTCTCCAGACTAGCACGTTGCTCAGGTGAGATATTCTTAAAATAAACATCTTTTCCCATTTCTTTTTTAGTGTCTCCATTGTCATCTTTCTGGGAACGGAACTGGTTGTCATAAACCGGAGTTTCTTTATCCTCATAGCTTTTTCCGTCCACCATATAAATCCCTTCTAATGGTTTTTCTAAAGATGCAGGAACACTTCTGTCCGTATAATAATTAGCCCATCTCGTTAATGCCGTACCATTTTGTTTGAAAACTGCCCAGAAAAACATACTGATCAGGAATACAGAAAGCAATGCACCAATGGAGGCTTTTTCGTCAGGTTTAGCTTTAAAATAAAGAGAGGCATAGAAGTAAATAACAGGGATGCAGGCAAAAATAAAGGCGTCCGTACTGTCACTTCCGAAAATATTATTGGGAATAAACCAACCAATTGCTCCGGCAATAATAGCAGGAACGAATACTTTTATTAAAATTTCAGAAAGTTTGGTATCTCCCTCCTGTACAGGTTTCATTTGTGCTGCATGGATGTAGTGCTTTCTTCCGATGGTGAAAATAACCATCCCGATCAACATTCCAACACCGGCAGTGATGAAGGCTTCCCCCCACCCGAATTTGTTACGCATGAAAGCAGCAATGATGTTACAAATAAATGCTCCAATATTGATTCCCATATAGAAAATATTATATCCGGAATCTTTGTTGGCCTTATATGGCTCTTCAGAATAAAGATTTCCTAATAAGGTTGAAATGGTTGGTTTGAAGAAACCATTTCCTATGATAATAAGTGCCAGAGAAGAATAAAATAAAGGTAAATCTTTAAAAACTCCCATTCCAATATATCCGGCAGCCATTAAAAAACCTCCGAGATAAATGGACTTAATATACCCTAAAACTCTATCCGCCAGGAATCCTCCAATAAAGGGAGTTAAATACGTTAGCGCGATATAAGTTCCGAAAATATCATCAGCAGTTTTGTCTGGTAGCCCTAAACCTCCTTTTATGCCGGCAGGTTCAATGACATACAAAACAAAGATTCCAAGAATCAGGTAGTACCCGAAACGCTCCCACATTTCCGTAAAGAAAAGGAAAGGAAGCCCTTTAGGATGTTTAGTCTTCATATATTCAAATTTCAAATTTCCCAAAATTAGGTTTTTAATTTCAATTGATAAAATAAATAATCATTTCCCAAATGATTAATGAAATAAATATAAAATGGAAGTTCTCTGTGAGACTTTTCCTTATTTAAACAACTATATATAGAATGTGTACAATATGCATACAAATTGTACACAAAAATTACACAAAATATGCAAATGTATTTCTCTCATACGTGATATTTGTTTTTTAGTTTCGAAGGTGTCAATAGTGACATAAAATCCTAAAAAAAACATTATGAAAAAAAATGAACTAAAAAAAATGAAAGGACATTTATCCAGAAATGAACTTAAAACCATTAAGGGAGGAGGGCAGCCTGAAGCTCCGTTTGATTTGGGTTGTGCATGTACTAATGCAGCATGTGCAAATACCCATAATGGTAATGGAGACTCGTATTGCAATGGTACTTTTTGTTGTGGATAATCAAGACGAATTCTTTAAAGTGGCAACAGGAAACTGTTGCTATTTTTTTGAAATGTAAAAAAAGATGTATTAAAATGACACGCAAAAGTTACACTGCTGTTATCGATTATTTGGATTATAACAAGATACCTATTGATCGGGATGAATTTGAGCTTCAGTTGGAAGGGCATCCGGATTTTCCGAGTCTTTTAGCATATTCCGATGCTTTGAGTTTTTTCAATATTGAAAATTACAGTTATAGAATAGATAATGATGAAAAAGATATTTTACCTGAAGATTTTTTAGCTTTGGTAGAAGGAGAACTTACTATTGTAAAAAATAAGAATAATCAACTTACCATCGATGGTTCTCCGGCACATGACTTTTTTACAAAATGGGAAAATATAATCCTTATTGTAGATAAAGAAGAGGCTGCCAATAGCAAATCCAAATTCGATTATTCCTATATCAATTGGGGAATCGTTATACTCTTGTTTATATTTCTGCTAAGCTATGATTTTTCTAATTGGTTTTTAAAATTAATATTTGCCTCCACCTCTTTAGTGGGGTTCATAATGGCATATGAAGCATATAAAAAAACGCATGGAAAAGGAACGTTTATTCCGGTTGGCGTATGCAGAAGTAATTATTTGAATACAGATTGTGACCTGGTTTTTAATTCCAAAAAATGGAAGCTCTTTACGAAAATAGATTTGTCTGAAATTTCATTGCTGTTTTTTACCAGTCAAATCACGTGTTTTATTCTATTTTCATTGATAGGAAATGTTGAATTTTTTCTTGAAGTCTATCAGTATGGTTTATTAGGGTTTATACCCATCGCTTGCTTGTCTTTGTACTATCAAATATTTGTGGTTAAAAAATATTGTCCGGTATGTATGGCTATCATCGCTTGTGTATTGATTCAATTGATAGCTGCTAATCTTATCTTTTTTAATCATAAAATCATCAATACCGGTTCCATACTATTGTTTTTAATCGGAACTTTAGGGACAATAATTGTTTTACTGAACCTAAGGGCAAATGAAGAAATAGTACAGAAAAATGAATATACCATTAAGAAAAATTTGAAATTCAGGAGAAACTATATGTTTTTCAAGAATAATCTATCCTTTCAAAAGAAACTGATGAATACCGATTTTTCGAGTGCTTTTGTATTTGGGAATGAACATGCGGAGCAAAGTTTAACCTTCGTTACCAATCCTTTCTGTAAACATTGTAAGGATTTTTATCCCGTTTTTATGAAGTTGGTGAAGAAATACTCTGACGAGTTGAGAATCAATATTTTCTTTGATATAGATCTTAGCAGGGATGATCAGGATAATCGGGCAGTTCATGTCAATCTTACCAATATTTATATCAATAGTGAAAATAAGATAGAGTTTTTAGAAGCTCTTAGCAATTGGTATAACGTTCAAGGGTATAGTGAAAACAAAAATATATGGTATCAAAAATATTCTAAATACTTCGGAAGTTCAGATGCTGCATTAAGTTTATTGAAAAGCCATGAAAAGTGGGTAAATAACAATGGAGTGCATTTTACACCCAATATTTTTATCAATGATACGGAATACCCACTCCAGTATGAAAGAGCAGATTTGGAATACTTTATTCCTGAGTTTTTATCTGAAAATTAAAATCAATTATGAAAAGCTTATTATTTATATTGCTGGGAACGGTAACGTTTTTTTCCCAGAACAACAGGTTCATCTATGAGGTGAAATACAAGAAAGATTCTACATCAAAAGAAATTACCAGGGAAAATTATTATCTGGATGTTACAAAAGAGGATGTAGCCTATTATAACAGACTGAATTATATTAATGACTCAATATTTAGTGCTACCGGGCAATATATACCGGGTAGGCTAACTTCTTTCCTCATCAAAAAGAATAATAACAATATCTATCAAAACTACGAATATATCGGAGATGCAAACTATTATAAATTATCCGAAGAATCCAAACAACATTGGAATATTACAGACAGTATAAAAGTTTCTAATAATTTTCGACTTCAAAAAGCTATTGCTCAATTTGGAGGAAGAAACTGGATTGCCTGGTTTACTAAAGATATTCCAATGCCTTACGGACCTTATAAATTTAACGGATTGCCGGGATTAATTATGGAATTATACGACACCAAAAAGGATTATTATTTTCATGTCATTAAAAGTGAAAAAATTTCTGAAGATTATAAACGTAATTCATTAAATGCCTCTATATCCAGGGCAATTCCTGTGACCCAAAAAGAATTGAATAAGCTGAAATTAGACCTTTATTCCAACCCTTTTAAGTATGCATTGAATGGGACGTTAACGATTCCCGAAGGGAAAAAACTACTTTTGGATGACGGAACGGTTTTATCCAAAGAACAACTGAAACCGGCCGAAGCTAATGAGAGGAAAAAGCTAAAGTCTTTTAATAATCCTATTGAACTGGATAAAGCTGTAAAATATCCTTAGTAAATATGTATGAATGTTTATTGAAAATCCCTTTCAGAACTTCTGAAAGGGATTTGTATTTTACTTTGTAGAATTATAAGTTGTTGAGGATAAAATCAGTCATCTTTTGATATAGCTGAGGCCTTGTCTGCCCACCATAGATACTGTGGTT
>NZ_PIZV01000067.1 GCF_002835665.1 Chryseobacterium sp. PMSZPI | reverse complement strand
GCCATAGGTCTGAGCCTTGCTTTAAAGATTTACTTAAAGACAATTCATACCCTGTCAAAACAGCCATGTTTTTATGGTTTTTACTTTCCTCAACCAAAGTGTTGAAAGTCGAAATAGCCGAATAATCCATTGGGTAGGGTTTTCCCGCCCAGATGATTTGTACCGGGTATTTGGAGTGATTCAGTAGTCTGTAAAATCTGTCTTTGTCATGCAGAAGAAGCTCTGCACGCTTATAACCTGCAAATCTTCTGGCCCATACGATAGTGAAAATATTGGGGTTGAATAAATTTCCCGTTTGATCTGCAACAATACTGAATAACTTTTTCTTTAAATGTTTTTTTCTGTAGTCGAAAACAGTTTCATCATTTTCATCCTTAGCATTGTAAAGAGGTTTGTCTGCCCAATATTTGAATTCCTGAGCGTTAGTAATAGAAGTAATTTCACAGATTCCCGGGTATTTGTTCCACATTGCTCTGGAAACAACACCATGAAGTTGAGACACTCCATTCGCAATTCTTGCCATTTTTAAAGCGCAAAGGGAATGGTTGAATCGGTCATCATCGGCTCCTTCAATGCTTTTAATATCTTCCATGCTATAACCGGAAAAATATGACATATCATAGCATAATTTTAAGTTGTGTTTTTCATTTCCGGCCTCTTCTGGCGTATGAGTTGTGAAAACTAATTTTTCCCTTACTTTACTTAGGTCTCCGTTGTATTTTTTTAATAAATAAAATGCTGCCGGCAATCCGTGAGCTTCATTCAGGTGATAGACTTCTCTTTCAATATTCATCTCATCCAATAATTTTGCACCACCTTTTCCTAGTAGAATATACTGTGCAAGCTTTGTAGATTCGTTGGCATCATACAATTTATGACAGATGGTTTTTGAAACATGATCGTTTTCCGGAACATCTGTAGAAAGGAAAAACATAGGTGCGGTGTTGAAAATTTCAGGATCCAGGTACCATACTTTAACCCAAACCGGTGCACTGTGGATTTCAATCTGGAATTTAATTCCCGTATCTTCAAGAAAACTATACATTTTTCTAGTCCATACCGGTTGCAACGTCTGATCATGGTTTCTTGCCTGATCATAATATCCGAATTTCCATAGAATACCAATTCCTATGAGGTTTTGTTTCAGGTTATAGGCACTTCTCATGTGAGAGCCTGCCAAAAAGCCAAGCCCTCCGGAATATATTTTTAATACTTGCTCAAGCGCAAATTCCATTGAAAAATAAACAGTTTTTTTAGAATATTGGGGATTGATATTGTAAGGTATTTTAAAATTCCTAAAATCCATAGGTACAGGTTTGTGTTAGAGACAAAGGTATTAATTATGAAAATAAACCTTACATTAATTATTTAATAAATTAACTTAAAAAATCAATATTGAATGTTTTTTTTACTTATCTTTAAGTGTGTAAATTTTTGATTATCAAAAACTTTTAATGATGAAAGCCAATGGCTGCATGTGTTCTTTAATTAAATAAAAAACCACACATGAAAAAGACGTTTTCTGATGAAGATTTAATTAAGAATCTAAGTTTATATTACCTGAACAGGCATTTGAAAAAAAAGCCCATAGAAAAGTATCACCGTACAATAGATGAATCACCGCTTCATGACCGTGAAAAGTACAGAAAGAAGTCTGAAATTCTATTGCTCAACTCTTTCATGCATCATTTTCCCGAAGTGAAATTTGAAAATCTTACCTGTGAAAGTCCTGACTTTATCGCCAAATTAAACGACAAAAAAATCGGAATTGAATTGACCGAAGTGATCAATCATCTTGAAATGAAAAAAGTGGAAAGTACTTTAAATAAGATGTTCCGTCAGGCAGAAATATTATTAGAACAAGAAGACACTACGAAATATCGTGGTGTTTATTTTTTAGAATTCTACCCCAATATAAAATTTGATAATCTGGAAACCCAAGAGGAAAATATTATCAATATTTATAAAAGTATAAAAAAGAATAAACCAATTGGATGTGTAAAAAGTATAAGGAAGTCTTTTCACCGTAGAAATGTATTTATTACCCATGAATACAGTATGAATCTTTTTGATGAGCTTTGTTCAGAAAAAATACTTGAGCTTATTGAAAAGAAAAACGAAAAATTCCCTTACTATGATACATCTGTAGATGAATGTTGGTTGGTTATTGTTTCCGATATGAATTCTATTGCCTCGAGATATACTTTTATCCAGGATAAAGAACATTTGAAAGAAGTGAAAAGTCCTTTTCATAAAATTTTTCATCTTGAGAATCTTTGTGGAAACATTACAAGCATAAAATAGTAGTTTTGTATTTCTTAGATTGTTGCATGTTGAATGATTTTGCATTTTAATTTAAAATAATTCAAAATTATTTAACTTTTATTGTTTTTATTGAAAATATAGGTATATTTGGTATGAGTTAGTATCAACTTGATTCAAAACGATTTAACCATAAAACTGTATATCTATGAGGAGATTTTTACTTTTTATTCTTTTGAGTATATCTCAAATTTTTTATTCCCAGCAAGATTGTGCAACAGCCTTATCCGTTTGTGGTAATTCTAGTATTACTTATAGTCCGACAGGATATGGTAATGTTAAAGAATTAGTAAATTCGGGAAGTTGCTTGGATGTTACCGGAGAACATAATTCAATTTGGTATAAAATTACGATTGCAACGGGAGGAACACTTACTTTTGACTTGGTACCTAATAACCCTAATGCGGACTATGACTGGGCAATTTTCGGACCTAATGTAAACTGTGGAAATTTAGGCTCACCTATTCGTTGTAATGCGGCAACCGTAATTGGAGTCGGAGCAGCGACAGGATTAAATATGACCAGTACAATTACCAGTGCGGCCGGAGGCTCTACAACACCATATTGTCAATATTTGGATGTTTTGCCGGGACAAACATATTATTTATTTATTGATAACTGGGTGAGCAGTACCAGCAGTACAACAGCTCCTTTTTCTTTAACATGGGGCGGAACAGCTACGTTAGCTTCTCCGTTTACCGACCCTGTAATTACTCCTAATCCTTTCGTACCACCGGGAATTTCAGCAGCTAACCCAAATGATCCAAAAGAAATTGTGATATGTTCAGGTACAACCGTATTTGATTTTGCTTCATTGACTGCCGGTATTATTAATGGGAATCAAAACTTTAGCGTAAGCTATCATCTAAGCCAAAATGAAGCTTTAACAGCCCAAAATCCTATTACAGGACCTATAACGGTAAATACTACTACGGTTTATTACTATAGTATCAGTTATACGGATCCGAAAAATCCGAATAGTCCTTTGAATAAATGTAAACAGATCGGAACATTTAAATTCAGAAATGCATCTATAAGCGTTCAAAATGCAACATTAACACAATGTAACAATAATAATGCAGGATCGGCGGTATTTGATTTGACTTCTGCTGTTATTATTACTGATCCGAATGTGATCAAAAAGTATTACAACAGCCTGGCGGATTTGAATGCAGGCATTAATGAAATTACCAATCCTTCAGCGTTTGTGTCTTCGGGTGGGATTGTATATGTAAAAGTAATATCTGCATTTGGATGTAGTGCTATTGCACAGATTACTTTGATGTTTTCCCCCGTAGTTGTCGTTAATGATGCTACTTTACGATCATGCTTTATCGAATCTGATCCATCTAAAGCTTCTTTTGACCTCACGTCGGTAAGTGTAACAACACAAGCAGGTACCGTGAAAAAATACTATCCTTCAATGAATGATGCTATTAACCAGACCAATGAAATAACTTCCGTTACGAACTATACATCTTCTAATGGGGCGGTATATGTAAGAGTGTCTAATGCAGGCTGCTACACAATAGCTAAAATTACATTAATAGTTATGCCTCCTGTATATTCCGATATTCTTAAAGATAAAACCATCTGTGCAGAAGCAAAAACGACGCTGGATGCGGGACCCGGATTCAATGCTTATGAATGGAGTACAGGAGCCACAACTCAATCTATCAGTAATGTTGGTGTAGGAGCTTATTGGGTAAAACTTAAAACCGGAGCTTGTTTTACCACACAGACGGTTAGAGTATATCCTTCAGAGCAACCTGTAGTTTCTGGTATTGATATTTCTAATAATACAGTTACAATATCTGTAAAAGGAGGAACTCCACCTTATAAATATGCGATAGATAATCTTATCTGGCAGGATTCTAATGTTTTCAACAATCTGGTAAGAGGAGATCATAAGGTATTTGTAAAAGATGCCTATAATTGTGACCCTATAAAAGTTGACATTGTCGTTCCTAATTTAATCAATGTAATTACTCCGAATAATGATGGAATTAATGATGTGATTAATTATGCTGCATTGGGTGGGAAACAAAATCTGGTCTTCAATGTTTTTGACAGATACGGAAATAAAATCCACCAGGCAAACCGGTTCAACGGATATAAATGGGATGGTACTCTGGCTGGAAAAAAAGTGCCTACAGGTACATATTGGTATTCTGTAACATGGAATGAAAATGATAAAATGAATACGCTTTTCAAATACACAGGATGGGTATTGGTTAAAAATAGAGAATAATCATATTCTGTAAATATAGTACATAGATAAAACCACTTCTCATCAAGTGGTTTTATCTTTTTAAAGTTTTACATTCGTTATCAAAAATTACAACAATGAAAGAGCTCTTTATTAAACGTTTTGAATATTATAAATCCCTTGGAGATAAAACCTTTAGTCAATTATCCGATGACCAGATTTTTTGGCAGTATAATGAAGAAAGTAATTCTATAGCCATAATTGTGAAACATGTTACCGGAAATATGCTTTCAAGATGGACCGATTTTTTAACGACAGACGGAGAGAAAAGCTGGCGTCATCGTGATGAAGAATTTGTGAATACTTTTAAAACAAAAGAAGAAATTATTGATTTTTGGGAGAAAGGATGGACGTGTTTCTTTAACGCCTTACATCAAATTACTGATGAAAACTTGTATGCTACAATTTATATCAGGGGAGAAGCGCATTCTGTTATTGATGCTGTCTTCCGCCAACTGGCTCACTATCCTTATCATATAGGCCAGATGGTGTACATTGCAAAAATGCTAAAGAATGAAGATTGGAAAACCCTCTCTATTGCCAGAAACAAGTCACAGGAGTTTAATAATAAAATGAAAAATAAATTTTCAAATGAGGATCAGGATGACAATTCCTCATCTGTTTGTTTTCAAAATAGCCCTGAAGTAAGGGATGAATATAAACAATAGATTGAATCAATCTTGGATTCGCATTAAAATTACTATCTTTGCACCCATAAAAATCAGGAGTACAAATGTCCACTTTTCACAGAACTGCCGCGTTTCATACACTTGGCTGCAAATTGAACTTTGCAGAAACATCTACTATTGCCCGTCAATTAACAGATGCAGGATATGATAAGGTGAGTTTTGATGAAAAAGCGAATGTGTATGTTATCAATACATGTTCTGTAACTGAAAATGCAGACCGTGAGTGTAAACTGCATGTTAAAAGAGCAATGAAAGCCAATCCTGAAGGTTTGGTTGTTATTGTAGGCTGCTATGCGCAGTTAAAACCTGAAGAAATCTCACAAATTGAAGGAGTTGATCTAGTGTTGGGAGCTAAAGAAAAATTTAATATTCTAAGCTACCTGGATGATCTGGAAAAATCCGAAAATGAAGGAATTGTTCATTCATGTGAGATTGAAGAAACCGACTTCTTTATCGGAAGTTACTCAATCGGAGACAGAACCAGAGCTTTTTTAAAAGTACAAGATGGTTGTGACTATAAATGTACTTACTGTACAATCCCATTAGCAAGAGGAATTTCACGTTCAGATACTATTGAAAACGTACTCAAAAATGCTACAGAAATTGCTGCAAAAGACATCAAAGAAATTGTTCTTACAGGTGTGAATATCGGTGATTACGGTAAAGGAGAGTTCGGAAATAAAAGACATGAACATACTTTCCTTGATCTTATTTCGGAATTGGATAAAGTAGAAGGTATAGAAAGAATTCGTATCTCCTCCATTGAACCCAATCTTTTGAAGGATGAAAGTATTGAACTTGTTTCTAAAAGCAGAAGCTTTGTTCCGCATTTTCATATTCCATTACAGTCCGGATGCGATGATTTATTGAAAAAAATGAAACGTCGTTATCTGACCAGGCTGTATAAAGATAGAGTAAGCAAAATCCGTGAGGTAATGCCTGATGCAGCTATTGGTGTAGATGTTATTGTAGGCTTCCCTGGAGAAACTGAAGAGAAATTTATGGAAACCTATAACTTTCTTAACGAACTTCCGATTACTTATCTTCATGTATTTACTTATTCTGAAAGAGAAAATACAGAAGCTACAACAATGGAGGGAATTGTACCAATAGCCGAAAGAAAAAAACGTAATAAAATGCTTAGAATCCTTTCTGAAAAGAAAAAAATGGCATTTTATCAGACTCAACTTGGTAAAACCCTTCCTGTACTTTGGGAGCACGAAAATAAAGACGGAAAAATGTTTGGCTTCACTGAAAACTATGTGAGAGTCCAAAAAGACTTTGATCCGGCATCAGTTAATCAAATCGAATTTCTAAATTTAGAAAAAATCCTGTCAGATGGCACGGTTTCAGTGCAATCTTCCTACCAAAATTTTTTAGCAAAAGCATAGGCTCTTTGCAAAATTTCCACTAAATTTATTTTTAAACTTTTAAATACTACATTCATGAGAGATAAGTTTTTATCTTGGGGAATTGTATTAGTACTTGCTACCTGGATTGTAGCAATACTAATCAGAGCGCATTATTGGATACCGACGCTGCTATCCGCAATCTATGCATTGGGTGTTTACAATGCTTATCAATCGAAACACGCTATTTTGAGGAACTTCCCGGTGTTGGGGTACTTCAGGTACTTTTTCGAGAGTATTTCACCCGAAATGCAACAATATTTTATCGAAAGGGAGACCGATGGAAAGCCGTTTCCAAGAAATCAGCGCTCTGCAGTATATAGACGTGCTAAAAATTTAAGTGATACGGTTGCTTTTGGAACACAATTAGAGGTTAATCATAGAAAATATGAGGGAATTAAGCATTCTATCTATGCAAAACCACCATCAGAAGAACTTCCGAGAGTTTGGGTAGGAGGAGAGCAATGTACGCAACCTTACCATGCTTCTTTATTTAATATTTCAGCAATGAGTTTTGGTGCATTAAGTGACAGGGCTCAGATTTCTTTAAACAGAGGAGCAAAAAAAGGAAATTTCTATCATAATACAGGAGAAGGAGGTATTTCCCCTTATCATTTAGAGGGTGGAGATTTATGTTGGCAAATTGGAACAGGTTATTTTGGGTGTAGAGATGAAGAAGGAAAATTTAATCCTGATTTATTTACGAAATATTCAACGCTTCCTAACGTAAAGATGATCGAAATTAAATTATCACAAGGAGCAAAACCAGGACACGGAGGAGTACTTCCGGGAGTGAAAAATACTCCGGAAATTGCAGCAATCCGTCACGTCACACCCGGGATGACCGTTATTTCACCACCATCTCATACGTCATTCTCAGACGCAGCAGGATTGTTGAGGTTTGTACAACAATTAAGAGAACTTTCAGGAGGGAAACCGGTTGGTTTTAAACTTTGTATCGGAGATACTAAAGAATTTGAAGATGTTTGTGTGCAAATGAATGTTCTAAAAATTTATCCTGATTTTATTACGATTGATGGGGCAGAAGGAGGAACAGGAGCCGCACCACCGGAATTCTCAGATGGAGTAGGGATGCCATTGGAACCGGCTTTAATCTTTGTCAATAGAACGCTGAATAATTATAACTTAAGAAATAAATTAAGAGTTATTGCCAGTGGTAAAGTACTTACCAGTCTGGATATCTTAAGAGCTATCGCAATGGGCGCAGACATGTGTAACAATGCGAGAGGATTTATGTTCTCTTTAGGATGTATTCAGGCTCTAAGATGTAATTCTAACAATTGCCCTACAGGAGTTGCTACTCAGGATAAAATGTTGATCAAAGGGTTAGATGTGACAGATAAGAGTGAAAGAGTTTATCATTTCCATAAAAATACACTGCATACTTGTAATGAGTTGATTGCAGCAGCAGGAAGAAGTTCTTATGAAGAAGTAGATGCTACAATGTTTATGAGAGGAGATGAATTTGATCATCTGGCAGATTTATACTTCCCTGATATCTTGGGAAATGTAAAACAAAAAGCAAGATCTTAATCTCAATAAAATATAAAAATAAAGACCGCCTGAATTCAGGCGGTCTTTATTTTTATAGTAGTTTTTTTATGGTCTATCTACTCTTCCGTAAACCTGGAAGTTGAAAACAAGAGATCTGTTTCTTAATGATATTGTGTTAGAATATCCTGCATAATTGTAAGGATAAAAAGGATTTCTTGCAAAAGCAGCTCTTGAAGGAACAATAATGACACCCTGTAAATTATAAGGGGCAGCATTAGGCAGATTATCGTATGCCTTAAATTGTTGTAAAGCTTCACTGAAACCATTAATTACATAATAACTGGACTGTTTTGCAGCGTCAGTAGTTGCCTTTTTGATTAACGGATTCTTTGGAGAAATGTAATAGAAAATAGGATCAACAGCAGGAACTCCATTTCCATTAATTGTATTGATAAAAGTAGCTCCCGCATTAAAAGCTCCCTGTCCATCGGTAAGGGTTGCCAAATAAGAGTTAGCTCTTAACATAATTCTCATACTATCACTTGGTTTGATAGTCTGAGCACTTGCTGCTGGTGGTTGAGCGCCATCTCTTACAATGTAAATTGTTCCGGAAGGTAATGTTTTATAAGCCAGTTGTGATAATTTTTTCTCTTTATCATCAGCAGTATCCGTTGCACTAAAAGGTTTTATATTTCCTTGCACGTCCAGATAATTTTCATCCATAAACTTCTTAATCGCCTGATCATCATAATTGTTTTGGACATTAATGTCTGCAGGTTCTACATATGTATTCACATCATCATCACTTTTCTTACAAGCAGAAAAACACACAGATCCTGCAAGGATATATAAAAATATTTTTTTCATTTCAAAAAACTTTAATTACTTTACAGATAATATATAACGGCAAAAGTATAAAAAATTATGAGAATAGATAAATTTTTATGGAGCATTCGTTTTTATAAGACGAGAAGTATTGCAGCAGAGGAAATTAAAAAGAATAGAGTTTCTATTGGAACATCTGCCGTAAAGTCATCAAAAGAGGTAAAAGAAGGAGATGTTATTAAAATCCGTAAAAATCAAATTGACTATAAAATAAAAGTGATTCAGATTCCTAAAAGCAGGATTGGAGCCAAACTTGTTCCGCTTCACATACAAGATGTAACAGATAAAGAGCAATATGAATTATTGAAGCTTCGTAAAATGTCTCAGGACTATTACAGAAACAAAGGAGAGGGAAGACCAACTAAAAAAGACAGAAGAGAAATGGATGAATATGTAGGTAATGATATTGCCTCCGACTTTACAGACTGGGATGATTTCTTTGGTGAAACAGGTGATGAAACGGAAGAAGAAGATTAAAATAACAATAGAAAAGCTCTAAATCTAGAGCTTTTCTATTATTTCATTAACAATATCCTCAGGCTCTCTGGCATCAGTACCGACAGTAAATTGTGCTTTACTGTAAAACTGATTTCTCTCAAATAAGTGTTTGGCAATAAATTCCGGAAGATCTTCGTCCGAAATATTAGCAATTAATGGTCTCTTTTCTTTTTGTTTGGAAAGCCTTTCCACTAATGTACTTACGGAAGCCCTCAAAAAAATACTTTTAGAGTTGTGATTAATGATCTCCATATTATTATAGTAGACAGGAGTTCCACCGCCAAGGCTTAAAACTACATTTTCCTCAGATGCAAGGATCTCTTCCAACGTCTCTCTTTCCAGCTTTCTAAAATAAATTTCTCCCTTCTTTTCAAAGATTTCCGGAATAGTTAATTTATTTCTTTTGGAAATCTCTTTGTCAAGATCTATGAGTTTAAAATCTATTTTCTCGCTTAATATTTTGGAAATGTGAGATTTGCCACATCCCATGTATCCGATTAGTGAAATTACCATGAATTTTTTTTAAACAAATTTGCAAAAAAGTTTTGAGATAACGAAAAAAGTCCTATCTTTGCACCACTTAAAACAAGGGACATTACTTAAATGAAAACTTGATAATATAAGTGACCGACTCGGTAGCTCAGCTGGTAGAGCAATACACTTTTAATGTATGGGTCCTGGGTTCGAATCCCAGCCGGGTCACAA
>NZ_PIZV01000066.1 GCF_002835665.1 Chryseobacterium sp. PMSZPI | reverse complement strand
ATATTTATGAGGGAAACAAATTAAATCTTAAGATTAAAGAGAATCAGACGCTTGAGAAAATTAAAAATATCCAAAAAGATCAATCGGTTTCCGATATTCATTATAAAACAGCAGCACTTTACCTTGAATTGCAGAAAACTTTAATTTTCAGAGATCTTATTAAACAAGATATTGCTGATCAGAAAACACAGCTTAAAGAAATCCAGGCACTTTACAAAAATGGGGTAGTTTTGAAAACTGATGTTTTGAGGGTAGAACTTGAGCTGTCTAAACGTAAAATGGCATTAACGACCATTGAAAATGATATTCTTATCGCTATGCAAAAATTGAATATTATTTTAGGAATTCCTGATGAACAAATTGTTTATCCCGAAGCTCCTTTCAACCAGTGGAATGAAAATACAACATATGGCGAATATTTGAAACAGGCTCTGGATCATTCTTTCGATTATCATGTTTCTGAGCAGCAGACAGAACTAAGCAAGATCAAATTGAAACTGGTAAAAGCAAATGTAAGCCCTAAAATAGGTTTATATGGGGAATTTTATTATGCCAATCCACAGATTTTCCTTTACCCTTACAATCCTTACTGGTATTCATTGGGAATTGTAGGATTAAAAGCTTCATTTTCCATTTCTTCTCTTTACCATAATACACAAAAGGTAAAAGCAGCAGCTCTGGAATTTGAAAAAGAAGAAGAAACTCATAAGGATACAGAAGATAAAGTAAGACAGCAGGTAAAAGAAGCTTATCTACGCTATCAGGAAGCCCTTGAACAGATTAAAGTGGCTGAAATCAACGTAACTCAGGCTAAAGAAAATGCAAGAATTACTAAAAATACATATTTCAGTCAAACCTCTTTAATTACCGATCTGCTGGATGCGGATATACAACTTCTTCAGACCAGGTTTGAACTGGAAGCCGCAAAAATAACGGCACAAAACAACTATTATTTATTACAAAATATAACAGGCACTTTATAAAACAATGAAAAAAAAATATACTCCAACCGACCGATTGATTACCAAAATTACAGGATGGATTTCAATTTTTATCGTAGCAGCATTGGCTGTTTGGGGAGGTTTCACCCTTAAAAATTATTCAAAATATGAACAAACCAATGACGCTCAGGTTCAAGAATACGTAAACCCGATCATTTCAAGAGCCGGAGGGTTCATTGTAGCCGTTAAGTTTGAAGAAAATCAGGAAGTGAAAAAAGGAGATACTCTTTTACTTATCGATAATCGTGAATATGTTCTTCAACAGAAGCAAACCCAGGCTGCATTGCAGAAAGCCCGTGCAGAATTAAAAGTATTGGAAAGTACTACCGGTACTACGGAAAAACAGGCAGCATCTGCACAAGCCCAGGTTGCTGCAAACAAAGCAAAAGTGTGGAAACAACAATTAGACTATAACCGATATGAAAAGCTTTACAATGAAGAATCTGCAACAAGACAAAGACTTGAAGATGTGAAAGCTACACTGGATGTGAATGAGAGTGATTACAAATCTTCACAGGATACTTATGCAGCCTCTGTATCTAAAATACATGATATTCAGGCAGAAAAAACAGTGGTTATTGCAGAAATTGCAAGATTGGAAGCATTACTGGATCGCCATAAGCTGGATGTAAGTTATACAGCTGTTACAGCAGCATATGACGGAAGAATGGGACGAAGAACTGTTGAAGTAGGACAAATGATAGACGCAGGAGAGACCCTGGCATTTATTGTGAATAATGAAACGGATAAATGGGTAGTGGCGAATTATAAAGAAACACAGATTAAGGATATGAATATCGGAGATCATGTAAAAATCGTAGCCGATTCTTATCCTGATAGAGAGTTTCAGGGAACTATTATTTCACTTTCGCCGGCAACGGGATCAAGTTTTTCTTTACTGCCTCCTGATAATTCCACCGGGAATTATGTGAAAATTGTACAACGTATCCCTGTCAGAATAAGATTAGATGGTAAAAGAAAAGAGATTGACGTCCTGAAAGTGGGTATGAATGTGAATGTATATGCGAACAAAAAGCATTTCAATGGCTAGAAAAATTCCGATCTTTAAACGAAAGGTTCCGGAATGGCTTATTAAGATCATTCTTTTTTCCATGACATTGCCCGGAATCATTATTTTCTTCTTGCCATTGACTAATATTAATGCAGCTGCAGGATATTACGGAAGTGAGCCTGCTGATATTCAGTTTGCCGTTGCCTTGTTCTATGCCGGATATGTAGGGTTTTATAGTTTGGAAAGGAGGTTTTTTAGTTTTCTTGCAGCCAAGGAATATTTTCTGATTTTCACAACACTTCAGATTTTAGCATGTCTGATTTGTTATTACACCCATGAAATTTACATTCTCTTTCCCATACGTTTTATACAGGGAATATTGTTTGCAGGGAATGTAAACCTTTCGCTTACCTTAATGTTTACCAGGTTAAGCAGTGAAAGGGGACGGGAAATTAGTTTTTCAGTGTTCTTCGGAATCTTGATCTGTGCTTTGCCATTTAACAATTTGATTACGGCGGATTTCATTGATTCTTATAATTTTAATATTGTATATAAAACGGCCATCTTTTCTTATTTACCGGGACTTATCTTCCTGACGCTTACCATGAGTAATTATAGACCTCATGCAAGGTTTCCACTTTATAAATTAGATTGGGAAAGCTTTGTGCTCTTTAGTATAATACTTGTTTTGATAGGATATATCACGATTTTTGGTCAGGAATACTATTGGTTGGAAGATAATAGGATTCTGGGAAGTGTAATGGCCATTATAGTGCTGGGATTGATTTCAATCTTTCGCCAGAACGCGAATAAAAGGCCTTATATCGATTTACGTGTTTTCAGATACCGGAATTTTAAAGTAGGATTACTGATTCTTTTCATTATGTATATCTGTCGTTTCGCTTCAGGAATTACCAACAACTATTTTGCAACAGAGCTGCATCTGGATCCTTACCATATTTCATATATCAATGTTTTTAATCTTTCCGGGCTAGTTCTTGGTGTAATTATAGCCTGCTGTATGGTGCTGCAAAAGAAAAAAATACAATACATCTGGGTTCCGGGGTTCTTAATGTTGTTGGCATTTCATGCATTAATGTACTATTCTTTTGATGTTCAAGCTGATGAGTTCAATTATTATATTCCTTTATTGATTCAAGGTTTAGGAGTAGGATTGATTATGGTCCCTACGATTATTTTTATTATTTCATCGGTTCCTGCATCAATTGGTCCTTCAGCGGCGGCTACTGCATTAGCCGTACGATATCTGGGATTTTGTATCAGTATAGCTTTGATCAATTTTTATGAACTTTTTGAAAAAAGCCGTCATTATAATGCTTTTCAGGATCACCTTACAGCAGTAGATCCGGCTGTAAAGAGCTTTCTTCATCAGCAAACAGCAAAGCTTATGGCAAAAGGAATGTCTGAAGATCATGCCTTGAAAGCAGCCAACAAACTTTTGATAGCAAGGATGAATGTGCAGGATCATGTCCGCTTTGCAATGGATTATTATGAAATGATGGTCTGGCTTCTTTCTGCAGTATTGTTATTGATTATCCTTTTCCCTTATTTGAATCGTACTGCCCTTTATTTAAAATCCCGCAGGTTATCTCCTGCATAATTTTTGATCTTTAGAGAATAATAGATTATATCCTTACTTATATTAAATAGTATAGCTGGTTCAGCTAATTTTATAGTTAGAGTGCTTTGAGACTGTCTTTTACGGCAGTCTCTTTTTTGCTCTATAATTCGTTATGTTTAATTACCTGTATTTTTAATAAGAAAATCAAATTACACCACTTTCAAGAATAGAAAATGTTTGGTCAATACAATTGATCTCTGCTAGTCTTCCATAAGGCAGTGTAAAAGTAGGGCAGGTGTGTCCAAAGTCCATTTGGGTAACTACAGGAAGATCATAAAGTCCTTCCTCATCCAATACTTTCAATAGTTCTGTTTCGTATTCCTGGGCATAAAGATTATCGTATGGTCTTCCGAAAATGATTCCTTTTGCATTTTTCAGTATTCCGGTGGCTGCATAATTTCGCAACCAATATCTGATATAGTCAGGTTGAGGTTTCCCTTCTGATGTTTCAAAAAATAAGATACAATCTTTCCAAGATTCAGGATCCGGCCAATAATCGGTTCCTTTCAACATTTCCAGAACTTCCATACATCCCCCGATCAATGGACCTTGTACTACTGAATTTCCTCTGATGAACTGCCATCCTGAAGATGGATTGAGTTTTCTTTTGATATCTTGTAAGGAAGGATCAAACCAGTCTAGAAATTCAGTAGTCCAGCCTTCAGGATTAGGATGAATTTGCCCGATGGTGGTAGATGAAAACAAAGTTTTTTTTATATCATCAATTTGATAATTGTGCATGGCCGAATTTTCAGCAAATCCAACCAAAAGGGAAGTTCCATAAAAAGAGCTTAAGCCTGCTTTCAAACACATAAAATGAGTGATGGTGCTATCGGAAAATCCAAGAAATATTTTAGGATTACTTTTAATAATATTTACATCAATGTACTTTAACATTCGAATACTGTCGTCACCGCCTATATTTGAAATAATAGCTTTTACAGAAGAATCAGAAAACGCTTCCATAAGATCGTTAGCTCTGGCTTCAGGGTTATTATAAATCCATTGAGCAGATTGTAACGCATTTTTTGTCTCAGTCACTTCTAAATTAAAGATTGTATTTAGTCGTTCCTTTCCTTTTAAATATCGGTGTGGTAAATCGCCTGCAGCACCCCATGACATCGAAATAGTTGCAACTTTATCACCGGGTGACAACTTTTTAGGAGCTATTAATTTCATAAATATAAGTCGTTATTACAATAGAAAAATAATGATTTGAAGTGATTTAAACTCTCGAAAGTTTCAATCAACAAAAGGCTTTTCTGGCCCATTATTTTCAAAAATAGAACATCTTTCTAAGAAATACAATGATCAGAAGATATAAAAGATGAAATAAGGCTCCATAATTACTGATTGGGTACCTTTATGAGGGATGATAATAAAAGGAAAATACAATGAGCTGAATTTTCATTTAAAAATAATAAAATGTAATTAATTTATAAACAGCTGTTTGCTGATTTTGGTTGAAATTTTATGATAAAAAAGTCTTCGGAAACTTGGATTTTAAAACGTTTTTCCTATCTTTGCAGTCCCTTAAACAAAGGGATTTACTTGAAAAAGTAAGTGGCCGACTCGGTAGCTCAGCTGGTAGAGCAATACACTTTTAATGTATGGGTCCTGGGTTCGAATCCCAGCCGGGTCACAAGCAAGAAAATTACTGGATTTTGTAATTTTATTGCCTGCGTGGTGAAATTGGTAGACACGCCATCTTGAGGGGGTGGTTTCCTAAGGATGTGCTGGTTCGAGTCCAGTCGCAGGCACTGCAAAGAAAATTTTATAATTAAAAATTAAATTTTTATATTTATTTTTAATTGTGGCCGACTCGGTAGCTCAGCTGGTAGAGCAATACACTTTTAATGTATGGGTCCTGGGTTCGAATCCCAGCCGGGTCACAAATAAAAAAGAACTACTTTCCGGTAGTTCTTTTTGTTTTAACTATTCTTTGAGTACTGATGAGCATATTAAAAGGATCAGGTGAAAAACTTGGGGGCTAGGTAAAAGATTAGTTAATCTGAAGAAAAAAAATGAATTATCTTTTTACTCCTCTAAGCTTTATATTGAAATTTTATTTCAACGCAAAAACAAGATTCAATTCATTATTGATAGGAAGCTAAGAAAGCGACAAAAGTCGCTGATGAAGCGATGTAGATAGGCGTACGCTTAGAAAGAATCAATACAATTGATTCAGGCTTTGCTTCCTAAAATACAACACCGGATAATAGAAATCCTTTGCATGAAATTTAAAAATTAAACAGATCTAAATATTCTAAACTCCAATTTTTGCTCTTGTTCCTATTAAAATCAATGCCTTTGCCGCCTATCTTCAGTAATCTTTTTTGCGGTTTGATATTCAATATCATTTTTCTATTTCAAATTTCTCGATTTTCAAAATAATTAATACACATTACCATTCAATTTTTCTCATTCGACATTAAAATTTATGTATATTTATGATATCATTGTTGAGTCGTTAAAAAAATGAAGTTGTAGGATACGTTCTATTGCTATGGGTTTTAGCTTAAAAATGATCAGGTTGGCATAGGTAATATTGCCTATGTTAGCGCAGAGATTTGTCCAATTAATGTTTAACTAAGAATAAAAGATACTAAGTCATGGAAAAGAATATATTCCGTACAATTCAGATGATTGTATTGTGTATTGTATTTTCATGCCAAGAAGTCCCTGTCAATAAATATATAACAAGTTTCGACTTGCCTTTAGTTCGACAAAATGACAGTCTGAAATATTCAGGAGATTATGAAGCGCTGATCAAACTTAATGCGGAGTATTTTAAAAAAGCAGATTCTCTGAGATATACAGAAGGTAAGGCCGAATGTTACCTCAATGTAGCTTATATTAATATCACTGAGGGAAATTATAAAAAAGCCCAGGTTTTGCTGAATAAAGCAGATAAAATTCTGAAACATTCGAATAGTAATTTTCATAAAGGAAAGCTGTATAACGATTATAGCCAATATTACTCACACCTAAAATTATACAGTAAAGCTATAGACTGTACCGATAAAGGATTATTCTATGGCAATAAGATTGAAAATCCGGAATTAAAAAAATGGCTTTTAGAAAAAATTTATATAAGCAGAGGAGTAGCTTTTGCGTGGAAAGGATGGCTGGGTTCTTCTTTAAAAAGTTTTCGTAAAGCGCTGAATATGAATAATTCTGCATATACCAATTCTATGCTTGCTCAGTATTATTTATTTACCCATAAAATGGATTCTGCAGCAATATACGTATCACGTGTTGCTGAAAAAGCAAAAAACGAAAAAATGTATGATGTTGAAAGCCTATGGGCATATTATACAATTGGCTATTATTATAATGAAATTAATGATTATGATGCCGCCGAGAAAAATCTTAATAAAGCCTTGGAATTTAATATCAAAACAAAACTTATCTATTCTTCCCACATAAGAGAAGTTTATCAGGCTTTGTCACAGTTGTATAAAAAAAAGAATGATAAGGAAAAAGCCTATTTCTATTTAAGTAAATATAATCAGGAAGAAGACAGGCTTAATAATGCAAGATTAGAGACCCTGAATAAAGCTACAGAAGACTTTATTTCAGAATCAAAGAAAGATTCGGACTGGCATAAAAGTGATCTGCCGTTGCTCATTGCTTTATCTATTGCAGCTGTTACCATTTTCGGAATATATATTCGAAGAATTATCAAGTTGTTGAGTTCTAAAAAGAAAACCTTAAAGAAAGAAACGGATGAATTGAAAAATCAGATTCATGCTAAAATGTCACAGGAAGTTATGGAGCTTGCTCAGAAGAATGATTCCTCATTTTTATTAAAATTCAAAGAACTGTATCCTGATTTTATCACTGCACTCTTGAAAATCAATCCTGAGCTTGAAAACTCTGAACTGGCCTTCTGCGCAATGTTAAAATTGCATTTTTCATCTAAGGAAATTGCCAGCTATACTTTTGTACAGCATAAATCTATTCAACAGAAAAAATACAGGATCAGAAAAAGATTAAATATTCCGGTAGAAGAGGATATTTATGATTTTTTTGACAGGTTAAATAATTAAAATAAATAGTAATTATGTTTATTAAGAATGAAATATGAAAAAATATAATATAGTTTTATAAAGAATAACCATTGTTAAAAGAATAAATTATAACAAAATATCTAGCATAAAGTAGACGTATGATGCGTTTTTTTCTCTCTATTATACTTATTATATTGGTTTCGTGCGGTCCAAATCCGACGAAGCTTGAAGATACCTTTGATCTGCCTTTAATCACTCAGAATGAAAGATTTCGGTTTGCGGGAGAATATGATTCTCTTGTCAATCTTAATAAAGAATATTATAAAAAGGCAGATAAAATAAATTTTGAAGATGGTAAAGCTTTATGTTATATCAATCTGGCTGAGGTTAACGTATCTTTAGGGAACTTTCCTAAGGCACAGTTTTTTTTTGACGATGCTAAACAAATTCTAGAGCAATCCGATAATAATATCCATAAAGCAAAATTTTATAATTCTTATAGCCGTTTTATTTCTGAATTAAAAAAAAATGATAAAGCCTTTGAATACAATGAAGAAGCAATGAACTTTATCAAAAACAGTGGGAATTCAAAGCTTAAAAATAGTATTCTGATTAATATTTATCTACAACAAGCGGATTATCTGATTGGAAAAAAGCAATATGATAAAGCACTAGAAAACTTACATAAAGCCGGAAAATTGGATGAGTCAGGACGTGCAGATTGTGCTACAGCTGATAACTACATTTATGTTTACAGGAATCTGGATTCTACTCGTGCATATTTATCCAAAGCCTATGAAAAGATGAATCGGCAAAAAAGAAGAGACATCATTACTCTTTATATCAATACAATAATGGGTGAGTATTATATTGCTAACCAGCAATATGATAAAGCAGGTGAAGTACTTCAACAAGCTTTAGAAATCAATAAGAAAACGAGCCGTATTTTTGCCGGTTACACAAAGTATATTTATAATGACCTTAGAGTTGTTTATGAACAAAAAGGTGAAACAGAAAAAGCATATTTTTATTTAAAAGCGTATACGGAAGCTAAAAATCAAATGAATACGTCTATACAAAAAACTATTAATCAAGATATGGAGTCTTTTATTAAAGAGACTAAAGAAGCTTCAGAAAAGCATGAAAACCATATGAGGTGGGTAGTTTTTGTATCATTAACCACATTTCTTGTTCTCGGTGTGTACGCATGGAGGAGTATTAAACTTTTGCGGGAAAAAAGAAAAATTCTTAAAAAAGAAGCTGAAGAATTAAAGAATCGTATAAACGATAACAAGCAGGAAGAGATTATGGAGCTTGCAAAAAACAATGATCCCGAATTTTTGAATCGTTTTAAGGAAATATATCCGAACTTCATCAATACTCTCTTGGTAATTAATCCTGATCTTGAAAATTCTGAGCTTATTTTTTGTGCGATGCTTAAACTACATTTTACTTCAAAAGAAATAGCATTATATACTCTTGTTCAGCACAGATCTGTTCAACAAAAAAAATATCGAATCAGGAAGCGACTCAATATTCCTAAAGAGATAGATACCTATCATTTTTTTGATGATTTGATTTAAAATAAAAAACTGCCTGATTTTATACTCAGGCAGTTATTCGAAATATTCTCTTTTCACCACTTGCTATTTTTTGTGGTTCCGTTGTCAAATTTGAATATTTTTTGGAAAACTTGGAAAAAACTAACTACTACTCGTGTACTACATTGGTTTTTTTATGATTAATTTTCATTTATCTGTTGTTTTAAATATTTATTTTATGATAAATGAGAATAGTAATGAATTGGTATGTCGTTATTTGTATTGTTGCTGTTGCTTTATTTTTTTTTGCAAAATATAAGCTGTTATTTTTTCTAATGTAAAGGTGGCAGTGCATTGTCTTTTGTTGATTTCCAATTCCAGAATTTTGTTTGTATCGTATTTGCTTTTTATTCCGGAATAAAGAAAATTTAATGATATTTCTTTTTTTTTGGCGGAATGTTGTAATCATCTGTTTTTCAGTGTTTTTGTTTATTGAAGTATACGTGTAGTAGCTGTTTTTTTGCTTTTTTTTAAGTTTAAAATATAGATTTGTTTAAATAGAGATTAAAGAAGATTCTTTAGGATGTTTAAGTATTAAAATACGATTCAATATTTTCTTTAATCATTCTATGATCTGACACTAAAAAAACGAATCATATGAGAAAAAGAAAATTACTTATTATTGCATTGGTTGCCGGAATGACCGCAACTTATGGACAAAGGTGGGAGCCTGCGGCGCAAAAAAATTCTCAAATCAACAAAAATGTTGAAGTACAGTATTCTTACAGGATTGATCTTCAATCTCTCCGAAATCTTTTAAAAAACACAGTAGAAACTGGCAATGGAGCAAAATCTGTTGTTATTTTTCTTCCAACAGTAGAAGGAAAAATTGAAAAATTTGCTGTATACAGCAATCCTGTTATGGAGAAATCTTTAGCGGATCAGTATCAATTGGGTTCTTATGTGGGAGTTGGAATAGATGATCCTTCCAAGTATTTGAGGTTCAGTACATCGCCTACAGACATGCAATCGATGATTATAAAGGATGGAGTATTTCAGTTTATAGAACCTATTACTACTGATAAACAAACTTATGGTGTTTTCTATAAATCAAAAGAAGAAGTAGGGGAGCACGGATTTAAATGCGGAACGGAAGAACGTAATCTAAAAGATATCAGCAAATTGATTGAAAATGGTAAAAATAAGCTTTCAGGAGTGGGGATTACCAACAGACCTACCAATACAAGATACAGGGATTTCAGACTAGCATTATCGGTAACGGGAGAATATAGTCAATCCTTTTTAACGGCGGCAGGAACACCTGCAACAGCTACTGACGATGTAAAGAGAGGTGTTGTTTTAACGGCAATGAATAACACAATGACAAGGGTAAATGGTATTTTTGAAAAAGAATTTGGAGCTCATTTTACAGTTCAAAATCTTCCAGGAATTATTTTTCTGGATCCTGTAACAGATCCTTATACTAATAATCTTAATTTGCAGTTGCAGCAAACATTAACTGCTAATGTGGGCAATGCTAATTATGACATTGGGCATGTGTTCCATGTGGGGCTAAATAGTGGAAATGCTGGAGGTATAGGAATTATTTGTACTAATCCTACAAATAATAATTCTTTGGCAAAAGGGTCAGCTTACTCTAAAAGCGAGATACCGGCAGGGGATATCTTTGATTTGGTAGTATGCCATGAGATGGGACATCAATTGGGGGCTAATCATACATTATCCACCTGGACTGAGTACTCAGGAGCCAATGTAGAGCCTGGTGGAGGTTCTACATTAATGAGTTACCCTGGAGGAAGAACGATTGCTCCTGTACAAAATGATTTTGATGCTAAATTTCATTATAAATCTATAAGCCAGGTGCTTAATAATTTAGAAAGCAAGCCAAATTGTGGTACTCAAACGAATATTGCTGTAAATACTGCTCCTGTAATAAGTGCACTTACTGCATATACAATTCCTAAAGGAACAGCTTATTACTTGGAAGCAACTGCTGTAGACGCTCAAAATGATCCTGTTAATTATAGCTGGGAGCAATATGATAGTGTTGGTTATACTAATTCAATATGTGGGGATAGTGGAGCAGGATATAATCCAGAAGGAGCGTTAGCGAGAACGTATGTAGGTACTGTGAGTGGAAGAAGATATTTTCCTAAGTTGGAAACAGTAATGAATGGTACACTTACAGATAAACCAGGCTGGGAAACTGTTTCTTATGTACCAAGAATATTGAATTATGCCGTAGTAGCAAGGGATCAAAATGCACAACGACCTATGCTTTCCACTTCCGAGACAACCGTAACAGTAGGAAATGATGGTCCATTTAAGTTTAATGGGCTTACTACATCATCTGCTTTGTATAATAATGCATCCAATATAATCAAGTGGGAAGTAGCTAATACTAATACCGCTCCTTACAATGTTGCAAATGTTAAAATAGATTATACAGCAGATAATGGGGGTACATGGACAGATTTGGTAACTTCTACACCGAATACCGGAACTTACAGTGTGCAAATGCCTGCTAATTTAAATGGAAGCGTTAAACTGAGAGTGTCTGGCATTAACAATATTTTTTATGCCATCTCTCCTGCAGTTAATGTTGGCTCTGCTCCCACATCTGTTACATCTGCTCCAACAGGGCTTTCTACAATAGATAAAGACATTACTAAGACAACAGCAATTATATCTTGGAATAGTGTACCCGGTGCAAATTATTCAATCAATTATAGAAAAGTAGGAACTACAAATTGGTCTAATACAACAAGCCAGACCAATTCCGTATTATTAAATAATCTTGAGGATGAAATGAATTATGAAGTACAGGTTGCGGCTGTAGTAAACAATATTCCTGGAGCATTTTCTAATAATAGTACATTTAAAACTAAGGGGTTGAGAACAGGTGTTGATTATTGTTTAATGACTACGGGTGGAGCCTTGGGTATAGTATCAGATCAATTAATGAGTGGACTTATGGTGATGTCACTATCTAATTTAGCTTATTCTGGGAATGTTGGAAATGCTGTAAAAACATATTTGGATTTTAGTGAGGATCAAAGCAAAATAATTAACTTAAACAGAGGAAGCCAATACACTTTAAACTATATAAATGTTGGTAATCGTTCAGGTGTAAATGATTGGTTCGAAGCTTGGATAGATTTTAATAGAAATGGCATTTTTGAAAATACAGAGAAGATTGTTTCCAGAAATGCTGTTCCTGCTGCTGACCCGGCTTTACCAGGATTTAGACTTCATAGAGGAAATGCAAATTTTACAGTGCCAGCTGAGGCATATGCCGGAGATAAATTGTTGAGAATGAGAGTGGCTAGTACTTTTGATAATGCTGCCAGTGGGCCATGTGGAAGCCCGGTAGCTTCTTCAAATCAAGATATAGAAGGACTGTCATTAGGTTCATTTAAAGACTTTTCTGTAAGAATTACAGATAATTCAGCTCTTGCCGTAAATGAAGTGAAAAACACAACCTCAGAAGTATCCATCTATCCTAATCCTGCAGATACATTCGTAGAAGTGAAAAACCTGAAAGGAAAAGCAGATTATAAAATCTACAGTGCTGATGGAAGATTAGTTCAGGAAGGTAAAACTGATGGCCAAAGAATCAATGTGTCTTCTTTGGTTAAAGGAATGTATATGGTTACGATAAAAGGTGAGAAAGATACCTATAATATTAAGTTAATTAAGAAATAACACACATAAACTAAGCCCTCTAAAAGAGGCACATAAGTATTTGTTTTTAAGTTGGGGAAATAGCTGTTTCTTATTTTTTGATGCAGCTATTTTAATCCCCATGATTAAAGACAATATAATCTTAGCTGTTTGCAATGATGAGACAAGAAAATATATATTATCCGGTTTATTTCTATAGAGTATATAGCATATATTCTGACGAGATAAGTGATAAAATGCAATTTTTTATAGTGAATATGATTCGGCTTTCATTATGCTATCAAAAGAAGGTTTTAGCATTGGCTGAATTGTCCTATAAATCACTGAAATTATTACTTTGCTTAGCCTGGTGCATATTTCATCAATAATAAAAATACAGTACTGCTATATAAAAAATTTACAATGCTAGTTTATTAATAAAGAAAACACAAATGAATCTCCAAAATCAGAATCTAACGGAGAGAAAAAAAATTATTTTTTAGAGGGGAAATCAGCTGTCTCAATTTTGAGACAGCTATTTTTGATAGATTATGAATTTAAATGTTCACTAAAAAACGCAAGCATCATTGTTAAAGCGTTTTCAGAATGCATTCGTTCCCCATTTTCAAGAGATTCCTGAATTGCCGAAGCAGCGCGTTGACGCATATTAGTTTCATAAGCAGAAATGGCTTCAGCCAGAGTATTATACTGATTATCGGTAAGACATGCACTTAATTCTAAAGCATCCCACATAGCCATATTAGCTCCTTCTCCTGCAAATGGAGGCATTACGTGAGCGGCATCACCTATTAACGTTAGATTAGATTGAGTTTCCCAAGCCTGATCTAAAGGCATATAATAAATAGGACGAGGAATAAATGGAATATAGGCATTCTCAAATAATTCATTCCAGATATTACTCCATCCTGAGTATTCTTCTCTAAACCATTTCAGCATTTGTTGGTTGTCTGAAAAATCGAGATTGCTGTTTACTGCCCAATTTTCATCTGCTTTGAAGCTGGCATAGAACCCCAGATCACCATTGCCTTTTTGTCCCATCAATATGTTTTGAGTATTCCCAAAGGCCATTATTTTACCATTATTGATTAATGCGTCAATTTTCGGGGCTGCTGCTTTTGAAACATTTCCTTCAAGCATGAGTATACCGGAATAAACAGGCTTAATGTCAGTAAGATAAGGGCGGATTTTTGAATTGGCTCCATCTGAGGCAATAACAAGGTCTGCATAAGCGGATGTTCCATTTTTAAAATAAAGCATCCAACCTTCATTGTGAGGTTCCATTGAAATAAAGTGGCTGTTCCATATTACTGTATCAGGTTGTAAGGACTCTAGTAGCATATTTCTTAAAGGACCACGGTCAATTTCAGGGCGGAAATGTTCATGTCCAAAATTTTCCTCAGGTTTGGCTTCATGATCACTGTAGAGTATTTGAGCGTGTTTGTTGAGGATGAGTATTTTATCAGCTCCTGGACGGAATGTCTTTTTAAACTCTTCCAGCAGATCTGCTTTCCTTAAAGCTGCTAATCCCGAATCTTCATGCATATCAAGAGGGGAGCCCTGTATGCGAGCATATCGATTAATATCTCTTTCATATACTTTTACATGGGCATTTTTCAATTGTAAAAGTCTGGCCAGTGTGAGTCCCGCAGGACCACCACCAACGATTGCTATTGATGTATTATTGATCAGCATTTTTATTTAAATATTACAATGCAAATTTATTTTCCTTTCAACACTGATAATAGTACAAATCGGTCGTTTTTATTTTTTGATAATTCTTTTGGAGCGACTCCGGAAAATTTTTTCACTTCTTTAATGAAATGATTTTGATCCGTATAATTGAGTTCGGGAAAGAGTTTTCCTTGTGCAATATGTTCCAATGATGTTCTGAAACGTAAAATTGTACAGTAGGCTTTTAAAGATAATCCCAGTTGCTTGGTAAAATACCGGTTGATTTGGCGGCTGCTCCAACCCACTTTTTCTGAGAGTTCCTGTACACTCATTTCGCCTTTTGATGAATAAATTAATTCAAAAAGTTTAAGCTTTCTTTCATCAGTCTTTTTCGGAAATAGCTCTTTAATCTTTTCGGTTGCTTTTTTACAACAATGCTCAAAATCTTGAATATCACTTGCCTTAAAGCCCCAAAAATCATTTGAAAGTTTTTTTCCGGTATTGAGCAGATCAGCAATGGACGTCTGTAAAATATATTCAACAGCAATAGGTTTAAAGCTGATGACAAAAACTGTGGTTTTTGGCAAAATTTGTCTTTGCTCGGGATAGATTTCCAATCCGATAAGAGTGACATGAAAAGCTTCGATGGAAGATTGGGAAAAAAACAGATCAATTCTTCCGTCAGGAATAATGACAACCTCTTTGGGCTCATCGGAGCTATTGTAAAAAGTACCCAAATTCTCTACAAAGTCAGCAATAGTCTTATCAGGTTCGATGAAATTATAATGAAAGTCCTTGTCCATAGTGATCCATTGTTTTTTGAATAAGGAAATTACAAAAATAGAGCAGATAATAATGAATACAAGCTAAATGATGTATTAAAAGTAGATGATTCCTCTGCATTATTTTTATCTTTGGCAACAGAGATCCCGTATTGGGACTTTATTTACATGGATAAATCGTCAATCAACAATTATTTTCACTCTTTATTCACTATTAAAGATGAGGTAGTGGAAAAGATTACAAAAACATTCACTTCTTTTGAATTGAAAGCAAATGATGTGTTACTGGATCAGAATGTTATCAGCACAAAGACTTATTTTCTGGAGAAAGGCTATGTTCGTTCTTATATTTTGAATGAAGATAATGAAGAAATTACCACCAATATCTATTCAGCTCCTTGTTTTGTGAATGATTTTTTGTCGTTTTTCAGGCAGCAACCGACGAAAGAAATATATCAGACTGTAACTAATTGTGTTTTTTGGGAAACTGGGTTGGAAAATGTACAGGATAATTTTCATAATATTCCTGAGTTCAGAGAATTTAGCAGACTTCTTTTTGTGCTTAATTATTACAATATTCATGACAGGCTGATAGAAATGGCCAGTCAGAAAGCTTCGACGAGATATTCTAATCTTATGAAAAAAGATCCTGATATTTTTCAACATGTTCCTTTGAAAATCCTTGCTTCTTATCTGGGAATTAAGGACAGTTCATTAAGCCGAATCCGAAGAGAAATTAATAAATAAAAGGTTGGGAGTCAGAAGATGGAGGCTGAAAGTTTTTTAACGCAACGTTTGCAAAGGTTTTGAGTGTAATTCTTTAGATCAAAAATAAAGCGCTCCAAAAATACATCTTTGAGTTCTTTACATTTAAGAAAAACTAAAAACGGGAAATCTCCATAACTCCAGTCTCCGGCCTCAGGCTTCCAGTTTAGAAATAGCATTTCTTTTCATTTGTCAAGCGATAGATTCAATTTTGTCGCTGATCTTTGCTAAAAATAATTTTCATGAATAAAAAACATATTGTTGTTATAGGACTTGGAGGAGTAGGCGGATATTTTGGTTTTAAAATAAACCAGGCTAATGAAACTTCAGAAAAATATCGTATTACTTTTGTAGCAAGGGGAGAAACCTATGAAAAAGTAAAAAAAGATGGATTGGTTTTATTATCTCCTGAGCATCCCAATAACCAAACTTATCCTAATGTGATTGAAGAACACATCAATGATATCAAAAATCCTGATTTGGTTTTCATTGCAGTGAAGGAATATGATCTGGAAAATGTTTGTAAACAGTTGCTTCCTGTAATTAATAAAAACACTGTACTCATTCCCATGATGAATGGAGCAGATATTTATGACAGAATTAGAAAAATAATTCCTGATCATGCTGTATTACCGACCTGCATTTATGTAGCTTCTCATATTAAAGAAAGAGGAACTGTGGAACACAAAGGAAAAGCCGGTAAAATGATCATTGGACGTGATCCTCAACATTTTTTCACTGACGTAAAATGGATCATTGATTTGTTTGAAGACAGTAAAGTGGATTTTGATTTTAAAGACGATTCTTTAGTGGATATCTGGACCAAGTTCTTCTTTATTGCCAGCTTTGGATTGGTAACAGCCAAACATAATTCTTCAATAGGTACCGTTTGCAGTGATGCTGAACAGAAAAATGAAGCCACCGAAATCATGAAAGAAATGAAACAGATTACAGATCAAAAGGGCATCGAACTTTCGGAAGATATTATTGAAAAAACATTTGAAAAAGCGTTGACTTTTCCTTTTGAAACTCCAACTTCTTTGCAATTGGATGTTCATTCCGGGAAAAAAGAGAATGAACTGGAATTGTTTGCCGGTGCAATTCCGAAATACGGAAAAGAATTAAATATTGAAACTCCTTTTACTCAAAAGGTTTTTCAAGAGATTAAGGGGGGGCTTCAGGTTTATTAAAAATTTATTTGAACCATTAAGATCAATTAAGTTGTTAAGGTTAATTAAGAAAAAATCCAAGATTTTTTTATAAGCAAAGTGCCTTAAAGCGAGGTTCAAACTTAATATTCTAAAAATCTTAAGAACCTTAATGGTTAAACTTATTCGTAATAAAAAATAGCAAATTAATTCATAAAGAAAACGCTTGGCTCCACGGGAAACCAAATTAGATGAATAAAGAAGGCTGTATCAAAAGTCAAATAATTTGACTTTTGTCATTGACTACGTCGAAATAACATTCATCGACTGGAAGGAGATAATCTTCGATTTCTGACACAGACTGAAGGTCTGCGAACGCAGTTCAAAAGAATCTCATTGGCAATTAATTGCTTGAGATTCTTCACTCCATTTCTGAACTACGTTCGTAAACTTTCAGTTTATGTTCAGAATGATACTTTTGATACAGCCTCTTAGTTGATTTGATGTATCAGAAATTTAAATATATTATATTCTCACAGATTATCCATATTACGCGGATTTCAAAGAATCTTACTGATTGTCTATCATTAAAATTCACGATCTCTGTCTTTGATGACTCTGAATTGAGTTTTAAAAAAAGTATCGGCTTTAGCATTAAATTCATCTGTATACACAACTACAGTACTATGTCCGGAATCAGGTAAAATCCAAAGGTAGGCTTTAGGAATATTTCTGAAAATTTCCATCGTATGTTCCGGTTTTATGACATCATAATCTCCTCCGACTACAAGAACAGGTACTGTAATTTTGTGTAAAGTTTTCGGATTGATATTGGGCTGTTCACTCAATAATCTTTTATATTTAAGAACCATATAATCCAGATCTGTTTTATCTTTTTTGTTGATAAATTGTTCTTTAAACTTAGTATAATTTGAACTTACCCTCTTGAATACATCAGCCTGTACTGCAGTAGAGTCAGGACGTAAATTGGCCCCTGTTATAATGAGTTTTTTTACCTTTTCGGGATGTCTCATGGTGAGAAGAAGTCCGTTAATTCCACCATCGCTCCAGCCGATTACAAAAGCAGAATCGATTTTCATTTTCTGAAGCAATTCGGCATAATCATCAGCCATCATTTCGTAGGTAAGCTGATCTCCTTTATCAATCGATTTTCCATGAGATCTGCTATCGGCAACAATGACTTTATAATTTTTGGAAAAAAATGGAATCTGCTTGGAAAAATCAACAATGGATCCTCCGTTTCCATGAATGAGCAGTAAAGGTTGCCCTTGGCCATATGTCTCACAATACATTTTGATTCCGTTGACATCATAATATTTACCTGCTTTCGGATTATTACCATAACTGGATTTTTCCAAAAGTTGGATATAATCTTTTTTGAGCTTTTGAATATCAGTTTGTGCTGACAATAAAGCAGATAGAAAAGTGAGGAAAAATAATATCGGTTTCATAATTTATAATATTGTGTTTAAATTATTGGTGATATTGTGTTTCCCTGATTAGTATAAAATCTTTTGTTCCTGTTACAAAAATGAATGGTAAAAAGTATATGGGTGAAAATTCTTAAACGCCATGCATGAATTTCTGTCGATTTAATAAAGCTTCTTCGGTTTCACGATGATCAGGAGCATCAATACAACAATCTACAGGACATACTGCTTTACATTGAGGTTCTTCATGAAAACCCTTACATTCGGTGCATTTTCCTGATACAATATAATAGACCTCATCCGAGTAGGCTTCATGATAAGCATTAGCATCTACTTCTGTGCCATCCGAAAAAGTGACCTTTCCTGAAAGTTTTGTTTTATCCTGCCAACGCCAGTCGATGGCACCTTCATAAATAGCAGAATTGGGGCATTCCGGTTCACAGGCCCCACAGTTGATGCAAGCATCAGTTATTTTTATGGCCATACGTTTTAGTTTTTAAATGATTTCAAAAGGGATTTCCTCAACATTGTTTTTGGAAATCCCTGCTAAACTTAATTAAAACAGTTTCATAATATTATGCATCATAAACTGTGCAAATTTTTATTTTAAATCAACATTTTCAACAACTTTAAAATAAATCTGGAAGTTTGATCAATAACAACAATATTAATATCAGTCTTTTTTATAATCATTATGATTGATTAATAGTTGTTTTTTGAATTCTTTTCGTAGTAGCAATGCTGATAAGCTGATCAAATTTTGTTGAATAAAGATCAGAAATCTCTGTTGAATTATTATTAAATAATGAAGATCTGACGATAGGGACACTGAAGGGAAGTGGCCATGCCCGCAATGATTTGGCAATGGCGTCCATCGCATTGATACCCTGCATGGCCTGCAACCCATCTGCCCAACACACGAGTCCCACAGTTTTGTCGGTAAGGTACGGTTCATACCTGTCGGCCGTTACTTCAAGCCAATCCAGACAGTTTTTCATAACCCCCGGAATACTTCCGTGATAGAGCGGAGCCAGCCAAATATGCAGATCGGCATCTGTAAACATTTGGGCCATACGTTCCACTGCCAAAGGAGTTTTGGTAAGACTGATATCGAATAACGGAATCCCGGAATCGGCAAGACTAAAAATATCTGTTTGTATACCTGCTATTGTAAGGCGGTCTGCAAAATATTTGGAAATAAAACCTGACGTAGACTCAGTCCTTCTTTCCAATGATCCGTTGAATATGATTGCTTTCATTTTTGTTTATTGTTTGAAAATTACTTTTGGTAAACCTATTTCACCATACATTAAACTTTTAACCAATGGTTTCAGAAGTCCGGCTGCTAATAAATACAAAGCAGGATCGTGACCAGCCTGTGCTCTGACCACCACTTTCTGATTTTTATAACACTTCAGATCTGCATAAGTAAGGCGGCGTTTCCATAAATCCAACAGAATGGCTTCAGCATTGTTTAAGTCAACATGAACGGCATAAGGTGATAATTTTTCCATGAGTAACATATAAGCCCATGGTGGAATAATAGCATCAGTGGAGCAAATAATTCCAACGGCTTTATCATTGTACACGGAAAAATCCACAGCAGCAATAGATTCTTTAAAGTCTTTTTCCTTGACAATCATTCCCATGAAAAGGTGGTCCTTGATATCCAATTCCACAATCTCTGTAGTGGGTTTATAGTCTAAAAGATCAAGAGCAATAATACCTGAAGCTTTTGCTTTATTAATGAAAATTTCCTGGTTCATAACGATGTATAATTAATAAGGTTATCTGATTTTTAAAAGACTTTCTTCATATTTTTTTTCTACAGCAGACCAGTTAAGAACAGACCAGAAAGAATCTAAATAATCAGCTCTTTTGTTTTGATAAGCCAGATAATATGCATGTTCCCATACATCGATTCCAAGAATAGGAAACCCTCTGTTCATGGTAAGAACATCCATCATTGGGTTATCCTGATTAGGAGTAGAGCTTATAGCAAGCGAACCATTGAATTTTACAAACAGCCAAACCCATCCGGAACCAAATTGACCTAGTCCTGCTTTTTTCATTTCTGCTTTAAGATTTTCAAGGCTTCCAAAAGTTGTATTGATCGCATCATTCAATGGGCCTTCGGGAATCAATTTAGGCTGTGGAGAAAGAATTTCCCAGAATAATGAATGGTTATAATGACCTCCTCCGTTATTTCTTACGGCCGGGCTATACTCACTTATCCTTTGTAGTAATGAATCCAGATCAGGATTTGCTTCGTTGGTTTGTTCTAAAGCAGCATTCAAATTATCAACATAAGTTTGATGGTGTCGTTGATGATGAATGGTCATTGTATTTTTATCTATAAATGGTTCCAAGGCATCATAAGCATATGGTAATTGAGGTAATGTAAACGGTTTCATTCTATTTATTTTTTTGATTAATGTAAAGCAAAGGTAATAATATATTTAAATAAAACAACTTTTTGGTTGTTTTATGTGTTTTTGATTTTAAAATACTAATATGCTTTAAATGAGTTTGTTGTTGTTTTTTAATGAAGATTATAGAAAATGACTATATTTGTTGTTGAAAAATAAAACAACCTAAATATTGTCAAATGAAGAAGCCGGCTGCAGATCGTATTCTGATGTTTATCAAGATGAGAGGAGAGGTAACTTCTCTGGTCATCTCTGAAGAATTATCCATCACGAAAGAAGGGGCGAGAAAGCATTTGCTGAATCTGGCCAATGAAGGGTTGATTGAATCCTCTGTGAAAAGTGAAGGGGTGGGGCGTCCATCTACTTATTATGCCCTTACCGAAAAAGGCTTGTCTCAGTTTCCGGATACACATGCAGAGGTTACCGTACAACTATTGAAGTCCGTGAAAAATCTTTTAGGAGAAAATGCATTGAACTTATTAATTACTGATCGGGAAAAAAATACTCATGACAGATATGAGAAAGTACTCTCCAAAACAAAATCTCTGGAACAGCGTTTGGAAGCATTAGCTGAAGTACGAAGTAAGGAAGGATACATGGCAGAATGGAAGAAAGAAGGGAATGATTATTTTCTGATTGAAAATCATTGTCCGATATGTGCCGCGGCCACCGAATGTCAAGGGTTTTGTCGTGCCGAATTATCGAATTTTCAATCTTTAATAGGGAAAGATTATCATGTGGAAAGGGTAGACCACATTATTTCAGGCGGTCAACGCTGTGTTTATAAGATTACTCAATAACTTTGTACCTATAATAACTCATAACTCAAAAACGTGACTTTACAAGCAGTAATATTTGACATGGATGGTGTTCTTGTGGATTCGGAAGGCTTTTGGGCAAAAGCTGAACTCGATGTATTTTCTTCTTACGGGGTAGAGGTAACGGAAGAGTTGGCCGCACAAACCAAATATATGACAACTAAAGAAGTAACCGAATTTTGGTATGAAAGGTTTCCGTGGGAAAATTTGGATGTTGTGTCAGTAGAACAGAAAGTGATTTCCAAAGTGATTGAATATATCCAGTCGGAGGATTGTACCATGTCCGGGGTTCAGGAATTTATTAAAAACCTTAAAACGAAAAATTATAAAATCGGACTGGCTACCAATGCTCCATTACAGGTTGCCGATGCTGTCCTTGAAAAACTTCAGATTCGGAATCTGTTTGATACCGTTCACTCATCGGAGTTTGAACTTTATGGAAAACCTCATCCTGCAGTATATTTAACTTCTGCCAAAGATTTGGGTATTTCCCCTGAATATTGTATTGCCATTGAAGATAGTCGTTCAGGATTGAGGGCTGCCAAAGATGCAGGAATGAAGACAATTGTTTTTACCAATAATGATCACAATATAAAATTTGATATTGCGGATTACACGCTATCAAATTTTCAAGAAGTTTCTTTAGCTGTACTGGAATAAAAAGATCTGACTGAGTATATATAAATTAGGTGACTATATACAATTTTACACCATTGTCATTGACTACGTCAAATCTTCGATTTCTGACACAGACTGAAGGTCTGCGAACGCAGTTCAAAAGAATCTCATAATCCGGCTTAGATTCTTCATTTCACTTCGTTACATTCAGAATGACAAGTTCATAATAATAAAATAACTGCATTAGTGTAAAATTGTATATAATTACCATAAATTATTCCCTTCTTATCCATAAAGAAAGGGATTTTTAATGCTTACATATTGAAAGAAAAAAATTGCAGGCAATTCAATGTTACAATCAAAAATCATTGATTATACCAATGAAAATTAAATGTTTTTTAAAAAGTAAAAAAAATATTAGCGGATTTAAAAAAATGTTTTTAATTTTATCATGCGCAAATCATTGATATAAAGACTATTATGCTTTTGGTGATTTGTGTACCATAAAATGCTATACTATGAAAACAAATATAATTTCCAGACTATGTTTTTTCTTTACAGTATGTCTGTTTATTTTTTCTTTTGGAAAAGTTTATGCTTCTCCTGTTGTAAAGATCAAAATGTATGAAAACTCCAGTGTAATGAATGCTACCATAGTGCGTAGTACAGTAAGTAAGCTTTCAGACGGAGTTACCTATGAAATATTTATGTTTACCAATCAGAATGGGCGAATAGGAAAAATTGATATCGCAATTTTGTCTAATGAAAAAAATATGGATGTACAAAGCCTGATTCAGAAGACATTTCGACAATCAATCGTGACAGCAGTACCGGATATTCGTTCTTGTATAACAGTGAATAAGTCAGATGAAGAGATCTTACAATGTATTAAACCATGGGTAGAAAAGCAATTTGAAGGGGTGACTGTAGATCTGATTATGAATTTGTTTGAACAGCATATGGATGAGGTAAAAGAATGTATTCAATCACAATCTGAAGATTCTGCTTGTGTAGCAGATATTCTATTTCCATAATTAACAGAATTGATAGATAAAAGTCCTGCAAGTGCAGGATTTTATTGTAAAGTTGTTTAAACTTTATAAACCACAGAAGCTTTCATTTTAAAACACTTTAGTTCACTTAAGTAAGTTTATTTAAAACAATTCCGTAGAAAAGTCCACATAAGATGAAAATCAAAGATTTTCACAAAGCTTAGGTGTCCTTATTATGCATAAGGCCTGGCTCTAAAAAAAACTTAAGTGGTTAAATCTTTTGTGGTTAAAAATAATCAATATAAAAGTTTAAAAATTCTATGTAAATGATTCCGATAAACTTCATATGTAAATACAATTGTTTATTGTGAATTTCATACATTTATACCATTAAGTTAGCAGATGATGAGTTTTAATGAGACTGAACTTTCCGGTTATTTAGAAATGTTTTGGCAATTTTCCTGGTCACAGTGGATGACCTTCAGTCTTATCATCAATATATTTTTGTATTCATTCTCCATCGGACTTTATATTTTTATTGATAAAACTTGTCATAAAAGTCCATTACAAGAGAAAAACCATCCTATTACGGTCTCAGACATTTATCTTAGTCTTTTTACCGTTGTTTGTAATAGTTCTGTTCTATTGATAGGTGTTTTTTTGTGGAAAAACGGATGGATTGAATTAGGGCAGAAGTTATCTGTAGGGACTTTATGTCTGGAGGTTCTTGCATTGCTTCTTTTAATGGATCTTTTGATGTATTTCTTTCATTATGCAGCTCATGTACCACTGGTGTATAAAATGCTGCACGGTAAGCATCATGAGCATACGAGTACGAATTTTTTAAGCCTGTTTGTGTTGCACCCTTTCGAAACAATAGGATTCGGATTGATGATGTTGATTTTATTGATGTGTTATGATTTTTCTGTTGTTTCAATTTCAATCTATTTGTTGATTAATCTTATCTGGGGAACTATAGGACATCTCAACAGAGAATTTTTTCCGGCTCAATTTGACCGTTTTTTTGTAGGAACAACCAGATTTCATAATCTGCATCATTTAAATGAAACAAAGAATTTTGGTTTTTATACTTCTATTTGGGACAGGCTGTTTGGTACCTATAAAAATTAAAGCTTGATTTGATGTAATACTTTGCTTAACAAATAATTAAAATCTTCCAATTCTCTTGAAGTCAGTATGGAAGCGGTCTGTTGAGTAATATTTTTACGGAAAGTCTCCGAATTTTGTATAATAAACTTCCCTTTTTCCGTCACAGAAAGGTTGAATTTTCTGCGATCGTTTTCATCTTGTTTCTGGATGATGAAATCATGGTTAATTAAAAATTTTAACTGCTTTGAAATAGCTGCCTGACTGATATTAAATGCTATTGCGATTCCTTTTCCTGTTGCATTTTCTTTTCTCAGGATAAATTCAATGATATTATAGTGTGTGGCTGTAACACCATTAATATCTCCCCGATTCATGTGAGCCAGAATAAGACATTGAAAGTCAGTAAAGGTGTTAAAAAACTCTTTTTCAATGGTTTTCATGAAAAATATACTTAATTTAGTTAACTATTAACAAAGTTAATCATTTTTACCATGGAAAATATAGAAATTACCAATGCAAGGCAAAATAATCTCAAAAATATTTCCATAAAAATTCCAAAGCATAAGGTTGTGGTCTTTACCGGGGTATCGGGATCGGGAAAATCATCGCTGGTTTTTGAAACTATCGGAGCAGAAGCCCAACGACAAATTAATGAGACTCAGAACAGCTTTGTCAGAAATCGTCTGCAACATTACGGAGTACCGGATGTTGATAAAATTGAAAACCTTAACGTTCCAATTATCATCAATCAGAAGCGATTGGGAGGGAATGCAAGATCTACTGTGGGAACAGCAGCTGATATTTCTGCTTCTTTACGATTGCTATTTTCCAGATTAGGAGAGCCATTTGTAGGGTATTCCAATGTTTTTTCATTTAATAATCCCCAGGGCATGTGCCCTGAGTGTGAAGGCTTAGGCTTTGTTCAGACATTGAATATAAATACTTTAATTGATAAGAATAAGTCTTTACATGAAGGAGCAATTCAGTTTCCTACATTCCAACCGGGAGGATGGCGTTTAACAAGATATACTTTATCCGGTTATTTTGATAATGATAAAAAGCTGAAGGACTTTTCCGAAGAGGAATGGGAAATGCTTTTATATGCACCGGAACATAAACCCAGGCATCCACATAAAGATTGGGGAAAAACAGTAAAATATGAAGGGATAATTCCCCGGATTGAAAAAGCGTTTCTGAAAAAAGATTCTAAAGAAAATATAACAAGAAAAGATGCCTTGAATCATGTTGTCATTACAAAAACATGCCCGGTATGTGAGGGACAACGCCTGAACGAAAAAATCTTGTCCTGCAAAATCAAAGGAAAAAATATAGCAGATTGTAGTGCCCTTTCTGTTGATGAATTACTGGAATTCATTACTTCGTTGGATACCCAAACGTATGAAGTGATTATCAATGAACTTTCAACAAAGTTACAAAATATAATAACGATTGGCCTGCAATATCTTACATTAGATAGAAATACCAATTCCCTTTCAGGTGGAGAATCCCAACGGATAAAAATGGTACGAAGTCTGGGAAACAGTTTGGTTGATCTGTTATATATTTTTGATGAACCAAGTATTGGCCTTCATCCCAAAGACCTGCAAAATATCATATCGATCATCATGCAAATCAGGGATAAAGGGAATTCTGTTTTAATCGTAGAACATGATCCCGATCTGATTACAATGGCAGATCATGTTATAGATATAGGTCCCGGCTCCGGAAAGAACGGAGGAAAAGTAGTATACGAAGGAACATTTGAACATTTAAAAACTTCAAAAGGGAAGACAGGGGCATACTTTGCCAGGAAACCTGCTTTGAGGAAGGAATTCAGAAAGCCGAGAGGATATCTTGAAATTAAAAATGCCAATTTATACAATCTTAAAAATGTAAGTGTTAACATTCCCACCAGAGTAATGACCGTCGTTACCGGAGTGGCAGGATCAGGAAAAAGTACATTGATTAATCGTGTGTTGCCGGATTTTTATCCGGAAGTGACTATTATAGATCAGTCTTTGTTTGCGGCCAGTGCCCGATCCAATTTGCTTACCTATCTGGGTATATCAGATACTGTGCGAAAACTTTTTGCCCAGGTTAATCATATTTCAGACAAACTGTTCAGCAGAAACAGTGAAGGAGCTTGTCTCAATTGTAAAGGGCTGGGAGTGGAAAGAATAGACCTTGCTTTTATGGATGATATTGAACAGCCTTGTGAAGTTTGTGGTGGTTCAGGCTTTAATCCTGATGTATTGCAGTATGCATACAACGGGAAAACCATTGCAGAGGTAATGGATCTGACGGTTTCTGAAGCTGTTCATTTCTTTACAGAAGAATCTATTCTCAAAAATTTTGATTTATTGTTACAATTGGGATTGGATTACCTGACATTAGGGCAAAGGTTAGACAGTTTTTCCGGAGGAGAAAGGCAGCGTCTTAAACTGACGAAAGAATTGAAAAATAGCAATCAAACCATTATTTTAGATGAACCGAGTACAGGTTTACATCCAAGTGATACTCAGAAGCTGCTTATATTTTTTAATCGTCTTGTAGATCTGGGGAATACATTAATTGTGATTGAACATAATCTGGATATTATAGCACAGGCCGACTGGATTATTGATATTGGCATCGGTGCAGGAAAATATGGCGGAAAGATCGTTTTTGAAGGAACTCCGGAAGATTTATTAAAAAATAAAACGTCCTATACCGCTGAATTTCTACGGAAGCATATTTACTAGAATAATTGAAAAGGAGAAATAAACCATTAAGAAAAAATAAAGTTTGCCGTACTGGCATTGCGAGCCAAAGATAAAGCAATCTCTTAATCCCTTTAAGAATCGAACTTTCTTAATGGCTTATAAGTTAAAAATTAAAAATATCATAATCGTTAATGTACAAGCTGGGAAAAAATATAGCCTAACAAAATGAAAACAATCTTTTTTTAATTTTATAGACTTATTTGAATTCAGACTGAAAGTCTTTGAAAGCTTGACCAAATTCTTCTGTCAGTTCATAATTACTTAATTCATATTCTTCACAAACACCTGTATGAGTAGAAAGCTTAAGATGTCCGTAGCGGACAACCGGAATTTGATAGTTATTTTTAAATCTTTTGTCGCGAGTTCCATTTTTGTTAACTTTTGCCCATGTTTGCCCAATTATTTTTGAATCTTTTGGGACTGCTGATGTTTCAGTAAAGCGAGTATAAGTATGCAATAAATTTAACTCTTTGATTCCGATGATGGCAAAGCTGTTTTCATTGTTATACATCACTATAAATGTTGGATAAATATAAAGATCTGCTCCGTTGGCATTTTTCATATAGAGTGCCTGAAAGTCTGATTTTATATAAGGAATTGATTTTAGTGAAAAATGAACTTCCCGCCTATTGACAAGAGTACTTGCAGAGGAACGCATAGCTACTCTGTCCTGAATATAAGCACTTGTAATATCCCATATTTTATGTGATGTTGTAAGTTTTTGAAAGCTCTCATAAACCTTTTCAAATTTTCTTTTAATTTCACAATCAAAATCAATTTCGAGATTTACATAGCAACTCTCTATCATTTTTTTTGTCTGATTGATGGCTTCTTGTTGTATTTTTATATCGCGGTTTGTATTTTTAGAAATTTTTTTATTAATCAACCCAAATAGAAATACATAACTCAGTATTTTCTTTGTTTTTGTTATAGAAAGGGTTAGCCTGATTTTCCGAAGATCTGATATGAGCTCTTTTTTCTGTTGATGAGCTAGGATAATAGCTTCTTTAATACCCTGCATATTCTGACTGGTAATTTCATGAATTTCAGCACTGAAAATATTGTCATCAATTAGAAAAGAATAGTCAATATTGGGTTCAGGATTTGATAAGATTGGACGAGATCTTGATCCGGAATCTGATAACTTATAACGATTCGAAAATCCAAGAACACTGGTTGACACTGTGGTTCCTGACTTGCTAAAATTAATGCTTGCCCCCTTTATACCAATTGATGTTGAAATCCCTCTTTTACTGAAATTAAGATGTATTCCGGGAATCACCTTGATTCTCTTTCTGTAGCTCCATGCCATGGTTATTATTTTAAGAAATTAATATACTAATCAAAATTAAGGATTGTAAGCATGGAATATTTACGGAAAACCATAAATGAATTGTTAGATTTAAATTTACATTTCAGAACCCAGATTCTTTTCTGTTTGGGAACCTTCCAGTAGTAAAGTCAATTCATCACATTGAATAATTTTCCCATTTTGAATGGTAAATTCTGCCAATACTTTATGCTTGACCATGCTTCCATCTTTTAACAAAGATTCTACATGATGATTGGTGAAAATGATATTTCCGTTTTCTGCATAATGAAGAATTTCAATGCTTTGTTTGGAAATCTTTTCTTTCAATTTTTTGATATGTAGAACAAAGTCTTCATAATCCAATTGTAGATGATCAACGAATTGCACATAGTCTTTTGAGAAATACGTTTCAATTAATATTTCATCAAATACAGGATTTTCTAAAACATGAGCAAAAACGTCTTGGATAAAATTTTTCATAGCTTAATATTAAATATGAAGCAAAATTATATCCAGGATCAGCCTTCGGACGATAACAATTGTAAAGAAATTACCTGCGGTTTCTGATTCTGCTCAAAGACACACTGGTGATCCCAAGATAGGATGCAATATAATGTTGTGGAAACCGTAATAAAAGTTCTGGTCTGTCTTTTAAAAGGTCTTCATATCTTTTTTGAGGAGAATCTTTTATAAAAGACATCAATCGTTGGGTAATCTCGCCGAAACGTTGATAAAAGAGTGGATTAAAAGTCTGCTGAAAACTCTGATTATTGATCAATTCTCGGAAACTTTCTGCTTCCAGTTCATATACAATAGTAGGCTCCAATGTTTCAATGATAAATTGGCTTTTGGTTCCGTTAAGAAAACTCTCAAAAGAAGCTACAGCCTGTCCTTCTGTAATAAATTCCAGGGTAAGCTCACGGCCATCCTGATAAAAATATTCTCTCAGGGCTCCACTTTTTACAAAAAACATCTTGGTAGATATTTCTCCTTCATCCAGAAGAATTTTTTTGGCAGGATATTTAACTTCAGATTCTGCCTGAAGAGCAGTTTTTATAATAAAATCAATGTTCGGAACTTGCATAGGAGATAATAAACAAAGATAAAAAGTATTTTTTATAATTAAGAAAATGTTATTATTAGATTCTCATGGAACAATTACCTAAAAGTTGAATTGATTTATACATTATCTATGGTTTGAAGTTAATCATAAAATACTAACAGGATAATTTAAGAATAAAAAAACCGCATTGGAATCTCTAATGCGGTTTGTGATTAATCACGTTTTTATAACTTTCCGAGTTATTTCCATTCCAGAAATAATATCCGGGTTGAGTAATCTTGGATACTTTTGAAGTAGGAGAGATAGGAATTGTGGTAGCATAGATCATAAGAGATTCGGTTCCTGGCTGTATGTTAGTAGTCATGGTTTGAATTTGATCCCCTGTAAGGCGAGGAATCATCAACCCTTCTGTTTGTAAAGCTCCATCTGTTTTGGCATTGATATCCAGCGTTGCTTTGGGATTTATTGTATTGATACCCATTTTACCGGCTTGAGAATACATGAATGAGCCGATGCTAATGCTTCCGATAAGACATAGTTTGAATATTGCAGAATTATGCTTCTGCAAGAAAGTAGAGTTTTTCATAGTTTATTAATTACTTATTTTTAAGTATATCTGATTCCCTTAGTGTGAAGAGGAGGGTTGTAAGAGTTTTTTTACAATGAGTTTAGATTTTTCGATTAATTCATTGGATCTATAGAGCTGACTTGTTAGTATTGAGCTTTCAAAAAGAAGATAGATATGAGCCGATAGAACTTCATCTTTAAGATCTTCATAAAATGAATCTCTCAATTTGCCTTTGTGATTGCGGATTACCTTATGAACTTCTACTTTATCAATCGGTATTTCAGACATAATATTCAAAAAGCTACATCCTCTGAAATCTTCCTTTTTATTCATATAGATCAGAAAGTCAAATGCTTTTAAAAACTTTTCTTCGATAGTTTGCGCATCAGATATAAAATTTTGAAATTCAGATACCCAGTAATCAAACCTTCTATTAAAAAACTCAATGCATAGATCGTCCTTAGATTTAAAATGCTGATAAAAACTGGCCTTTGAAACATCAGCTTCTTCAATGATCTGATTGATTCCGGTGCTGTTATAGCCCTGTTGATGAAAAAGAGTCATCGAAGTGTTTAAGATTCTTTCGCGGGGTTTGGACATAATAAATATAGGTTTGCAACAAATTTAAACAAAAATGAACAGACTTGTACATTTAGTGAAAAATCTTAAATCATTATTGCAACAACAAAAGAATCGGGTTGAAAAATAAGACTGAATTACCTAGCCGGGGTAGATTGTGCTTTTATACAAAGCCTCTGGCATAATAAAGCTGAATACAAAAAAATAATAAGGTAAAAATCCATACTATATAAGGATGATATCGAAAGTTTTCTTTGAGGATATAATGTAAAGCTTTCAATAACTTAAATAAACCGATAATGCCTATAATAGCAAATAATAAGAATACAACAAAAAAGATATAATCTCTTATACCATAAGTTTCCAGTTTTTCAAGATTTGATAAATATGTTTGTACATCAACGGTCTGGCCTAAAAACATTGCCGAAATAATTAATATGAAAAATGGAGTAGAGGTATATACGGTGGTATAGATGAAGGAGAACAAAAGAGTACGGAAGGTTATTGTATTTACTTTTTCTTTCTTATACCATAATAATATAACACTGAATACGACTGCCGTAAAATTATTGATGAGAAATATGAATAAAGCTTTTTCCATCATACTTAGTCCCTTGATTTTTGAAACAAAATTTTGTTCTCCACTATAATCCATTAATAATACAGAAATAATAACGGACGTATATACGGATAACTTGATGGGAGATAAATAATCTTGAAAACGTTCTGTTTCATCTTTTTCCATCTCATGTACCGAAAAATCATAGCACCGACTCGGCTTTTGAAACAATTTGAAAATGGTTACCGGAACCAATAGAATTTCAATAATGATTTGTAGACAGAGTTTTTCGAAGCTATCAATCAGTTTTTCAAACATATGGATCTGTGTTAAGAGATGAGGGAGTTTAGTAAGCAATTTAAAAAAAAATTAAATAGCTTAGATATAACATATGAATTTTAAACGTATTGCAACTGATTAAACAGAAAATGGATCATTAAATAAACAGGTCGGAAGAAGTTTCTTCCGACCTGTTTTATATTTTTATTTAGGTAATCCTTTTTTTAAAGCATCATGAGCTCTTTCAATGGCTTTTCTTTCTTTCCAATCCATATACCTTTTTTTGTAGCGGCCTTTCATAAAATTATCGAAATTACGCTGAACAGCCAAATTCCAAAGTGAATGTGCTTTTACAGCCCAACTTTTATCCCATGCCCGCAAAGAGATGGAAAAAGAGCCATCCAGATATTTCATCCAATGCCACCAGCCGGTTGGCATAAATAAGGTGTCTCCATGTTCCAGATAGCACTCAATTCCTTCAATGCCATCTAGTGCGGGAAACTTCTCGAAATCCGGGTTAGCAATATCATAATCTTCTAAAGCATAAGTTGCATAAGGAAGTTTATACAATCGGGTTTTCCATTTATACTCAAAAAGAAGAACATGTTTTCTTCCGTTGAAATGAGTATGGAAAATGTGAGGCATATCAATATCATAATGAAGAAAGGTCACAGAGCCTTTACCACCAAAAAACATACTGGGATATTTATCTAAAAATCCCCCCATTAGATTCTTCGGCGGAATATAATCTTCAAGTAATTTAGGTGCAAACTTAATAGGATCAAAAAAGAAGATTCTAAGATCGGTAGGTTCTTTCTGAATAAGGTCAACATAATCTGCAAAAGGCATTTTTGTTGTCGGTGTATTAATAGGAGCTGCCGGATCTGCTTTAGAACTGTCATATAAAGGAACTTCAACGTCGCCAACCACTTCCTTCATGTACTCCATTGTCCATTTTTGATATGCAGGCCACTTTTTTGCCATATTTTTGATTACCACTGGCTTACATGGCTTTAGATACTTTTCACGAAATTCTTCTTGTGAAATGTCATCTACAATATCAATTGGTTTAAGGACTATCCCCATTTCTTTAAATTATCAGGCTAAAGTATTAAATATTTATGACAATGAATAAAAAGAATTGAAATTATTTGGAATTAATATAAATAAAATTGAAAAATACTTGTAATTTAAGCCAGATAATATCATCAGAAGCTACCTGATCTTATTATTTATAATACCTGTTTTTGAATATCCTGATTAAGATCTTTTAGAAAATGAGTAGGAGATATTTTATATTTTTCGTTGAATTTTTTGGAGAAACTCTGAGCGGTATTAAAGCCTACCATATCTGCCATTCCCTGAATACTTTTATAACGGAGTTTGGGCGTATTTTTCCATAGCTCAACAGCATGATTTAGCCTTAAATCGTTAAGGTAGGATGCAAAATTGTTTTTTTTATAATGGTTGATTACTTTCGAGAGATAAGCAGTATTGGTACCACATTCTCTGGCCATATGTAAAAGAGAAATATCTTTTACTAAATATTTTTTTTTCTGTTCAAAAGTATTGAGATAAGAGAGTATGTTTTCTACGATTAAAGGATTAATGTCCAATTGTTCATAGATTGGCTCATCCCTTTCAAGCTGTATATGTTCATACAGGAATTCTTCTTTTGGTTCTTGTTTTGTAATTGTTTGAAGATATAGTGTTTTATAATATTCCTGCTTTCGATAATAGGTGAAGGTAAGCCATAAAAGTATAGAAAATGTCAACAGAGAAATCAGGGCAATACTGTTGCGAAGGTTTCTTTCATATGCGTGCGATTCCTTTAAAATAAAATTTTCCTTATTCACCCTTTTTAATTCGTCATCCCCATTCAAAAAATTGGATAGGTCCGGGATATTTTCTACTTGAGAAGAATTTGTGGTAAAATTTTTGTTTTTATTTTCAAAAATAAGGCGTAAATCATTAAGCGGACTTTTTATAAAAGCCTGATAGTAGCCTATAAAGAAAAATACAATCCATAGAAAAATTCTCATAGGGAGGAATTAATATAATCAAAAGTACGAAAATGAATTGACTTTTTTAATTTTTTGATTATCAAATTTTTAAATCTTTTTCATATTGTTTTTTTACGTAAATATTTTCTGTTTTTACTCATCAAATTTATCAATTTAAATAGCTTCTTTCTCTATACGTTTGCATTGAAAGTGGAGCTTATTATAGATTTATATAGAAAAAAACACGAGTCTCCTCTATGAAAGAAATATATATCTATAAGTGAGTGTTGTCTTGCTCATTATTTCCATAAAAGAAAAATGAGTAAGGCTTTTTATTTTACTTATAGAGGAGATTTATTAAAACCTTATCCATGAAAAAAATTATACTCGTTTTATCTACTCTTACCATTTCTTTTGGTTATTCTCAAACCCAACCATGGAATACTACAGGTAATTCAGGTACGAATTCAGCTACCGATTTTATAGGGACTACGGATAATCAACCGTTGATTCTCAAAACAGCCAATACAGAAAAACTAAGAATTACTCCTAGTGGTAGATTTATTGTTCCAAGGTCAGAACTGGATCCGAATTTTCCCGGAGTGAGTTATGGAAGCCTCTTTTTTGGAGGTGGTAATGACGCTTCATTAGACAGAACCAGTGGCAATGCTATATTTGGGATAAACAGCTTTATTTCAAATACGGAAGGGTGGAGTAACACGGTATTCGGAACATCCAGTTTGGTAGCTTCTACTGATGGGATAGGAAATACAGTAATGGGACTCGGGGTATTAAAAAATTCAAAATCACCAAGTTCGAATGTTGCCATAGGTATAGGAACAATGTCGGGATATGAAAGATTTGTTAGAAATACCGTCATTGGAGCTTCTGCTCTAAGCTCCACGCGCAACCCTCCACGGGGAATTGATATCGTAGAAAATGTTGCCGTAGGAAGTTCTTCACTAAGCCGTTTATTGATTGGAAATTATAATGTTGCTATAGGGAGTTATTCATTATATGATTTATCCAGCAATAATGGTTCGAGTACAGATACCAGTAAATATTCCTCCAATATCGGTATAGGCTACTATGCAGGTCAGGGTTTATGGGAAGGAAATAATAATATTTTTATTGGAAATAAGGTAAAAGCTTCCAGTTATTATGTGAGTGACGAGCTCAATATTGGAAACTGGATCTTTGGGCGAAGTGGAGATATCGGAATAGGAACCAATAATCCGCAAGAAAGATTTGAAATTTCCGGAAAGTCTGATAACGATAGTGGATTACGTTTTACAAAACTCAATTCTAATTCACCCACAACTCCTCATACAAAACTTCTTGGGGTAGATGCCCAAGGTAAGGTTGTATTGGCTGAAAACTCAGGAGATGGTTCGGGGAATAGTTGGGGGCTTACCGGTAATGCAGGAACCAATCCTTCAACCAATTTTATCGGTACAACAGATGATAATCCAATCATTTTTAAACAGAATAACCAACAGGTCTTCAAACTTGAGGGGCAGAGTATCAATATCGGAAGCGGAGTTTCAGGAACCGGAAATTTACAATTGGCACTTTCTCCATGTAATTCTTGTTTCTCACAATGGGCACAACCTAATGATGCCGTTATGAGACTTTTAAGTGGTCGTAACCTGAATATCCACATGGATAATGATAATGCAACAGATCCTAATTCAGATACCAGTACTCCCAACTCGCCAGGGATAACCAGAATACGTTTTTCAGACGCAGTCCATAAAAATCTGTTGGTACTTTTCAACACAGGAAAGGTAGCCATTGGAACAGATCAATATGATAATGATTCTAAGTATAGACTTTATGTAAAAGATGGTATTAAAGCAGAAAGGGTAAAGGTAGAGGTTGCTTCTGCTAATGGTTGGGCAGATTATGTATTCAAAAAAGATTATCCATTGATGCCATTATCTGAGGTGGAAAAACACATTCAGGATAAAGGTCATCTGCCTAATATTCCATCTGCAGATGAAGTCGTAAAAAATGGAGTAGATCTGGGCGAAATGAACTCCAAATTGTTGCAGAAAATAGAAGAACTGACATTATATCAGATTCAGATGAGTAAAGATATTAAAGAGTTAAAAGAAGAAAATAGAAGATTAAAAGATACGATGGGAAAAGAATAACACTTAAAAAATTATAATCATGAGAAAACAATTATTTACTATTGTTTCCTTAAGTTTCTTAGGAAGCATTTTTATTCAGGCGCAAATATATTCTCCAGGCGGCGATATAAGTGCGACTACAAATCCTTCTACAGGTTATATTGGAATAGGAACTACTACCCCCCAAGCAAAGCTTACTGTACTTCATGATGGAGGAGTTGGGAGCAATCAATTTGAACTAAGAACAGCACATTTGAGAAATCCTGACAGGTATTTTATGAAAAATATTGTCTTTGGGGCCGGAAATGAGGATGTTACATTTTCATTAAGACATGATGGGCAAATGTATGTAGGAGGGAATGCTCTTTTAGGAGGAAGAGTCGGAATTGGTACTAACTTTCCTCAGTCCTATCTTGAATTATACAACAAAACTTCTTTGGGGGATCACGTCGCGATTATAAGAAATGATAATTCATATAATCTTGATTTTTATTCTACATATAATGGTAATGATGATATTCAAACCGGAAGCTTTGCTTATGGAGTAAGGCCCTATGATGATGCCTGGCAAATTTGGGAGAAAGGTACAAGAGCTATTTGGAATAATTTATTTTCTGTTTTAAAAAATGGTAATATAGGAATAGGAATAGAAAAGCCAACGGCCAGGCTTGAAGTTTCCAGTGGTATCCAAAATGATAGTGGAGTAAGGTTTACTAATCTTACATCTAATTCTCCTACGACTCCCAATGCCAAACTTCTCGGAGTAGACGCCCAAGGTAAGGTTGTGTTGGCAGAGGGAACAGGTAGTGGAGGAGGTAATGGTTGGAATCTTACCGGTAATGCAGGAACCAATCCTTCAACCAATTTTATCGGTACAACGGATGATAATCCAATCATTTTTAAACAGAATAACCAACAGATCTTCAAACTTGAGGGGCAGAGTATCAATATCGGAAGCGGAGTTTCAGGAACCGGAAATTTACAACTGGCACTTTCTCCATGCAATTCTTGTTTCTCACAATGGGCACAGCCCAATGATGCGGTTATGAGACTTTTAAGTGGCCGTAATCTGAATATCCATATGGATAATGATAATGCAACAGATCCTAATTCTGATACCAGTACTCCTAACTCCCCAGGGATAACCAGAATACGTTTTTCAGATGCGGTACATAAAAACCTGCTGGTACTTTTCAACACGGGAAAGGTGGCCATTGGGACAGATCAATATGATAATGATTCTAAGTATAGACTTTATGTAAAAGACGGTATTAAAGCAGAAAGAGTAAAAGTGGAGGTTGCTTCTGCGAATGGTTGGGCAGACTATGTATTCAAAAAAGATTATCCATTGATGCCATTATCTGAGGTAGAAAAGCACATTCAGGATAGAGGTCATTTGCCTAATATTCCTTCTGCAGACGAAGTTATAAAAAATGGAGTAGACCTTGGAGCTATGGATGCTAAATTATTAGAAAAAATAGAGGAATTAACCCTTTATTCCATCGAACAAAATAAAAAGATCAAAGAGGAAGAAGAAAAAAATAAAAAACAACAGGCTTTAATAGAAAGCTTGCTCAACCGAATTGAGAATCTAGAAAAACACTAATACCATGAATAATTATGAAAAGAAATTTATTTATTACTTTTTTATTGAGCTTCTTTTGTTTTATTTTCATTCAAGCTCATGCTACTAACCATAAGAATGTAAATGATCCTACTCATCCATCGAAAGTTTTGGCGGATGTTTGCTTTAGTCGCTTGCACAATGCCTGGGCAGAAATGCTGATTCCTGTAGACCAATGGCAAGGTGATAAAGTTGTATTTAAAACCTATAATTCTAATGGAACAAACACAACTGGGCCGGACGGAGAAACTTATAACACATCGTCGCTGCCTAAGATTACATCTAGCGGCAAAGTATATTATTACCTAAAAGCAAAGCCAAACGCAGGGGATTGGAATACAAGTACTTTTACCTATGAAGTAAGCAGTCCGTTGGACCCTGCAGTGTCCAAAACATTAGCTGCTATCCCAAAAGATCAGTGGAATACCCTTTCTTGCAGTCAAAAAGCAGCTGTGTGTTTCAATCGTTTACACAATGCCTGGGCAGAGATGCTAATCCCTGTGGATCAATGGAAGGGAGATAAAGTTATATTTAAAACCTATGATCCCAACGGAACAAACACAACTGGACCTGACGGAGAAATTTATAACACATCGTCACT
>NZ_PIZV01000065.1 GCF_002835665.1 Chryseobacterium sp. PMSZPI | reverse complement strand
GTGGCCGACTCGGTAGCTCAGCTGGTAGAGCAATACACTTTTAATGTATGGGTCCTGGGTTCGAATCCCAGCCGGGTCACAAGTTTACTGAAAAGTAAATTTTTTTCATATTAATATTTTGTGATTTGGTGTTTCAAAGGCTTCCTTCCGGAGGCCTTTGATTTTTTGTATTAAAACCATTGTTATAATAAATTAAAAACTCTGACAACAATAGGGATCAATCTCAAAAGTTGTGGACTAGGCAAAAACTTTGGTTAATCTAAAGAGGAAAAAATGGAATTAGGTGCAAAACTTGTGGGCTGGGTAAAAAAATAGTTAATCTGAAGAAAAAAATGAATTATCTTTTTAATCCTCTAAGCTTTATATTGAAATTTTATTTCAACGCAAAGACAAGATTCAATTCATTATTGATAAGAGAGCTAAGAAAGCGACAAAAGTCTCTGATGAAGCGATGTAGATATGCGTGTGCTTAGAAAGAATCAATACAATTGATTCAGCCTTTGCTTCCTAAAATACAACACCAGATAATAGAAATCCTTTGCGTGAAATTTTAAAATTAAACTGATCTAAATATTCTAAGTCCCACAACTTTTGCTCTTGTTCCAAAAAAACTCTGATAACAATAGCCACCAGAGTTTGTATTTTATAAAAAAAGTATACCGTGAAGATTAGTCCAGATGCATATTGTCAATTAATCGGACACCATCTACCACGACTACAATAAAGGCTCTGAAATTTCTGTCTTTGTAGAAAAAGTCAGTTTCCTGTAGTGTTTTCTCATCAGCAATCAGGAAATATTCTAGCTGCATTCCTTTCTGTTGATCAAAAATGTCGGCTACTCTTTCCTTTATTTCCGGTATTGTAACGGTTCTGAACCAATCATTGACTTTGTTTAATGTTTCGTAAATGATTTTAGATGCTTCTTTACGGTCTTCATGTAATCTTTGATTTCTTGAGCTTAATGCCAATCCGTTTTCAGCTCTGTAAATAGGTACCCCTTTTATTTTTACAGGAAGTTGTTTTTTCTCTACCATTTTCCTGATGATAGCTAGTTGTTGGAAATCTTTTTCTCCAAAATAAGCATTGTCGGGTTGCACCTGCCTGAAAAGCTCTTCTACTACAGTGCCAACACCGTCAAAATGTCCCGGTCTCGACTTTCCTTCCATTTCATTTTCTAATCCGTCAAAGTCATAATTCTTACTTTCTGCTTTTTCAGGGTAAATATCTATTACTTCAGGAATGTAAACTGCATCTACGAGACCTGAGTTTTCCAGAATTAAAATATCTCTCTTGATATCTCTTGGATATTTTTCAAGATCTTCTGCATTGTTAAATTGGGTTGGATTTACAAAAATTGAAGAAATAACAAGGTCATTCTCCTTTGCTGCTTCTTCATAGAGAGAAAGATGACCTTTGTGTAGAGCTCCCATAGTGGGAGCGAAGCCGATTTTTTTTCCCATTTCTTTCTGTCTTTCAATGAAATCCTGAAGAACTTTTTTATTTTTTATAACTTCCATAGTTTATTTTAATACTTATTCAAAAATACTAAAAATATCACATAATAATATCGGTTTTCACTACTTTAGAAAGGGAAATTTCGTAAAAAAATGTTAATTAAAATAATGTTGGATGTTTTTTTGTAATTTTGCACATTAAAGCATTTTTACAAAAATTAGATAGAAAGTTTATGCCGAATCAAAAAATACTGTACATTACTACAGAGATGTATCCTTATCAGGAAGACACAAATATGGCTGCTGTGGTAAACAAAATGGCGCTTAAGATGCACAATGAAGGCAATGATGTAAGAGTTTTTATGCCAAGATTTGGACAAATAAGTGAGAGGAAATTCCAGCTTCATGAGGTAATTCGTCTTTCAGGGATGAATATTATTATCAACGATTTGGATCAGCCTTTAATCATTAAAGTAGCGTCTCTTCCGGGGGAAAGACTTCAGGTTTACTTTATTGACAATGAAGAATACTTCAAAAGAAAACAGTACTATTTCGACGATGAAGGTACACCTTTCGACGATAACGACGAAAGAGCTATATTCTTTGCCAGAGGTGTGATTGAAACCATTAAGAAATTAAACTGGGTACCGGATGTTATCCATTTAAATGGTTGGATGTCTTCTTTTGTTCCAATTTATCTTAAAACATACTACGAATCCGATACTTACTTCAAGGATGCCAAAATTGTTCTTTCTCTATACAATGAGAAAGATGCTGACCTGGATAAAAAAATCGATGAAAAATTGAAGTTCGATAATATTTCAGGATTAAAAGCGTTAGATAACCCAACAATTAAAAGTTTTGTTATCGAAAGTATGAACTATGTAGATAATGTAGTAAAAGGAGATGAATTTTTAGATGAAGATCTGGATAAGGCTTTCAACGAAACAACTACTCAGAAATCAGAGTATCTTGACATAGATTCTATCAACAAACTTTATTAAAAAACACATTTTTAATGACTCATACTCTTAAAAGGACATTCGCCGTTTTAATGCTGGCGATTTTCGGAAGTGCAATACTTTATAACTGCGAACCTGATCCGGATTCTCTTGGTGAGCAACTCTTTAATAAAGATGCAGCACAAGGTAATGAAAAGTTATATAACCTTATTGCTTATAACATCAATAATAATGATTCCATCAGAAGTGATGCTTCAAGACTGATCAGTGTGTTGAATACTCAAGGGGGTTCTACAAGTATCGGAGTTTTGGGTGCTTTCACCGAAAAGCAGTTCGGAATGCAGAAGGCGTCTTATATTACGCAAATGAGAATGCCTGTGGACAATTTTGACTTTAATGGTCCTAAAGCAAAAGTAGATTCTGTAGTCTTAGTACTAAGAACACCAGCAAATACATCAGATGATACTTATTATATCTCTGATTCTATTAAAGCCCCTGGTGCATACGACGTGAATGATTTTCCTGTAGGAGATGAAAAAGTGGCAGTTTCTATTGAGAAAAAAACTTACCCGGTACGTAAGTATGGTAAAATAGGTGGATCAATGAAAATAAATGTAAATGAGATTACTACATTTATCGATCCTAGTGATAAAGCGTTCACACGCTCAAATGTAAATGTGGGTACAGGTGCATTGCTAGGTTCTGCAGTATTTGACGGAAAAGTAAGTACGGTAACTGTTACCAAAAAATCTGATAATTCCAATGTATTTACCGGTAATCTTGGATTTAGAATGAAATTGGATAAAGATTTCTTCCAAACCCGTATTGTTGATAAAAAAGGACAACCTGAACTTCAGGATGCGTCTAACTTCATTAGATATTTTAAGGGATTAAGAATCTCTGTGGATGAAACAGATAAATATCTTTTCCAATTTTCAGCTAATGATATGGAACTTATCATGTATTATAAATATGATAAAACAGATACTAATGGTACCGTAACAAGGCCACAAACAACACTTAAGTTTAACTTAGGGGCCGGAAATGCTCATATTGGACAATATGAGTATAACAGAATTGGATCTGGTGTTTCAGATGCACTGGCTGCAAGTAGTGACCAAAATGGTGATCGTAGGCTTTTTGTTCAGGGAATGGGTGGTCCTTCTATTGGAGTAAAAATTCCTGATACTACTATTGACTCACTGAAAACTTTATATAAAAATGATAAGGCAGGAATCGTAGGAGCTAAAATCAGAATGTATGTAGATAAATCTCTAACATGGCCTAATAAACATTCAGTGGATGGAGATCGTAAGTTTACGATTCTTCCGGTAGATGGTAAAGGAAAAGAAGGTGAACTTACTTTCTCAGACTTTACATCAGATGTATTGGCTGGATTTAATATGTATGTTTATAACAAGGATCCTGAGTATTATGACTTCGTGGTAACAAAAACGCTTAAGGATATTGTTGAGACTGCGGCAACAAATAAACCGTTGCTTATCAATATTGGATCATTTGTGAAAACAACTTCAGGAGGTACTTGGGGGGCTAAATATACATCACGAGCATTTGATATGAACAGAGCTGTTTTAATTGGATCGGATAAAACTAATGCCAACAGAGTCCAATTAAGAGTTACATACGCTACAAAAAAATAAAACACAATAAATAAACAACACTAGACAAAATAAATATGTGCGGAATAGTAGGATATACAGGTTTTCAAGACGCTTACGATATTGTAATTAATGGTCTTAGAAGATTAGAATACAGAGGATATGACAGTGCCGGAATTGTTTTGGAAAATTCGGATAAAAAATTTTCAGTAGAAAAAACAAAAGGTAAGGTCGATGATTTGGTGAATATTTCGGAACAGCTGAGAGGAACAGCCAAAATAGGAATGGGACATACACGTTGGGCAACCCATGGAGTTCCAAGCGATAGAAACTCTCACCCCCATGTGTCAAATAATGGAAAAATAGCAATTGTACATAATGGTATCATTGAAAATTATGATACAATTAAAACAATGCTTATTGAAAAAGGATTTACTTTTAAATCTGAAACAGATACTGAAGTATTGGTAAACCTTATTCAGTATTTTATGGATCTTAATTCTGAAACGGATTTCCCGACAGCAGTAAGATATGCATTGAATGAAGTATACGGAGCTTATGCTATTACGGTACTTCACGAAGACTATCCGGGAGTTTTAGTAGTTGGAAGATTAGGTTCTCCTCTGGCTATTGGAATTGGTGAAAAAGAATATTTTATTGCTTCTGACGCATCTCCTTTTGTAGAATTTACAAAAGAAGCGATCTATCTTGAAGAAGGACATATGGCAACCATTTCTTTAGAAAATGGAGTAGACATAAGAACAATTAATGAAAATTCTAAAATAGAACCTGAAATTCAAAAGCTTAAGTTAAGTCTGGAGCAGATTGAAAAAGGGGGATATGAGCACTTTATGCTTAAAGAAATTTTCGAACAGCCAAAATCTATCCATGATACTATGAGAGGTAGACTGCTTGTAGGTGAAGGAGTTATTAAAATGGCTGGAATTTGGGATCATGTTGAAAAGTTCAAAAATGCCAACAGAATTATTATTATTGCTTGTGGAACTTCTTGGCATGCAGGCCTTATTGGTGAATATCTGATTGAAGAATACGCAAGAATTCCTGTGGAAGTAGAATACGCTTCAGAATTCAGATACAGAAATCCTATTATTACAGACAAAGACGTTGTTATTGCAATTTCTCAATCAGGAGAAACAGCTGATACAATGGCCGCTTTAAAATTAGCAAAAGAAAAAGGAGCATTTATATATGGTATATGTAACGTAGTGGATTCTTCAATTGCAAGAATTACTGATGCTGGTTCTTATACCCATGCCGGTCCTGAAATTGGAGTGGCTTCTACAAAGGCATTTACGGCTCAACTTACAATTCTTACTCTGATTGCATTCAAATTAGGAAAGCATAATGGAAATTTAGGAAATGCTGAATTTATGAGCTTAATTGCTGAATTGGATGCTATTCCAAAGAGAATTGAAGAGGTTTTAGCTTCTACTCATGAGCAGATTCAACAAATTTCAAGAGATTTTGTGAATACTACAAACTTCCTTTATTTAGGAAGAGGTTATAATTATCCTGCGGCATTAGAGGGAGCTTTAAAATTAAAAGAAATTTCTTATATCCATGCAGAAGGATATCCTGCAGCAGAAATGAAGCACGGACCTATTGCTTTGATCGATGAAAATATGCCGATTGTTATTATAGCACCTAAAAAAGGACACTATGATAAAATTGTAAGTAACGTTCAGGAAATTAAAGCAAGAAAAGGTAAAGTGATCGCTGTTGTTAACAAAGGAGATCGTCAGGTAAGTGAAATGGCAGATTATGTAATTGAAATCCCTGAAACTTCAGAATGTTTCTCACCAATTGTAGCTTCAGTGCCTCTACAATTGCTTGCTTATTACATTGCTGTATATAGAGGAGCAAACGTAGATCAGCCAAGAAATCTTGCAAAATCTGTAACCGTGGAATAAAAAAAATGTTGTAAATAAAATAAATTTAGATTTCTTCCGTTATTTCAAAAAAAATCTTAAAAGTTTCTTAAAAAAATTATATATTTACGGCTTAATTATAAAAATTAACATGAAAAGGATATTTCTTTTATTATTGTCTGCGTCAGTAGCATCGGTATCTTGTTCAGGTGGTGGCAGCTCTTCTGTAGGGAAGCCAGGAACAAAAGGAGAATTGATACCAAGAGAAAAAACGAAATCATTTGTTGCGGAAAGACCATACGGAATGGTTGCAATTCCTGCAGGTTCATTTGTTGCTGGTCTCGCAGATCAGGATCCAACAAATACACCTGAAAAAGCATCATTGAAAACAGTTACTGTTTCATCTTTCTTCATGGATGAAGCAGAAACTACTAATGCAGAATACAGGGTATTCATCAACTATGTAAGAGATTCTATCGCAAGAACTTTACTAGCTGAAGCTGCCGGAGAAGGTGGTGATGAAGGCGGGCGTAAAGGAGCTGCAATAGGAGACTATGCATACCTTGCTAAAAAAGAAGAAAATTTAACACCTTATCAAGAATATATGGAAGGCCAGGGCGGCCGAGAAGATGGAGGATATGACGCAAGCAAAAGATTAGACTGGAAAATTCCTTTACATTGGAGTACTTCAAAATATCCGGATGTGGAATATGCTGAAGTTCTGGAATCTATGTATTTGCCTGCTTCTTCCAGATTAGGAAACGAAAGAATTTTAGATGTAAGTAAGCTTAAATATACTTACCGTTGGGGAGATATGGATGCTGCCCTTGCAGATAACGAAAGAGGTGCTAATTACCTGAAGAATGAAAGTATTGCAGTGTATCCTGATACTACCGTTTGGGTAAAAGATTTCCACTTTGCTTATAATGAGCCATTGTTTGAACAGTATTTCTGGCACAAGGCTTATAAAAACTATCCGGTAGTAGGGGTTACCTGGGATCAGGCGAGAGCTTACTGTAACTTCAGAACTAAATTAAAATCCGATTATAACGAAAGTTTAAAAAGGAAAAAACAAAAACCAATGATTTTCAGACTTCCTACTGAAATCGAATGGGAATACGCGGCAAAAGGCGGAATGCAAAATGCTACTTACCCTTGGGGAGGTCCATATTTAATGGATGACAGAGGTTGCTATTTGGCAAACTTTAAGCCTAAGCGAGGTAATTACATGGAAGACGAGAAAAAAGGTACTTATACATATACAGCTCCAGTTAAGAAATTTAAGAAAAATGGGTTTGGGTTATTTGATATGGCTGGAAACGTTTCTGAATGGACAGAATCTGCGTACAATAATTCTTCATACGGGTTCTCTTCTACATTAAATCCTTCTACAAAAGATAAAAAGGATACTAGAAAATCTGTAAGAGGTGGATCTTGGAAAGATATAGGATATGCATTAATGACAGGGGCGAGAGATTGGGAAAGAAAAGATTCAGCAAGAAGCTATATCGGATTTAGAACTGTTCAGGATATTCCTGAAGCAGCGGTTAAGCCAAGAAGAGTTAACAGATAATTAACTACAATTATTTTTCAATAACAATTTTATTTAACATTAAAAAAACTAACTCAATATGTTTAAGACTAAAGATGCTTGGATGAATTTCTTTTATTCATTCGGTGCTGCAATTGTAATTCTTGGAGCTTGGCTTAAAATTACTCACATTACCCTGGGACCCATTAACGGTAATATGGCTCTTACTGTAGGGCTTATTACAGAGGCTATTATCTTTATTATTTTCGCATTTGACCCTCCAAAAACTGAAGAGTCTTATGCTTGGGAAAATGTTTATCCTGAATTATTAGATAAACATGCTAACCCGAATCCTTTACATTCTAACGTAACAACTAGAAATACAGGCGCTCAATTTGCTGAATTAGAAAATTCTCTTTCAAACAAATTAGATAAAATGCTTGAAGATGCTAAATTAGATGTTCAATTATTTGAAAGATTAAGAACAGGAATCGATAAATTTTCAAGTTCTGTAGATCAAATCAATCAAACTGTTGACGTATCTGCTTCTACACACAAATATAATGAGCAACTAAGTAAAGCTGCTCAGCATATGGAAAGTATGAATGCTTTATATGCTTTACAACTTGAAAACGGTAAAAAGCAATCTGAATATGCAAACAAGTATGTAGCAGATATGCAAAAATCTGCAGAGCAGTCTGAAAAATTTAACCAAGAACTACAAGGTCTAACTTCTAATCTGAATAATTTAAACAGAGTGTATGGCGGTATGTTAACTGCTATGAAGTCTTAATTCCTAACCATTTCTAAATTTAACTACTTAATTAAAAACAAAAAACTAGAGAATGGCACAAGGAAAACAGACCCCTCGTCAGAAGATGATCAACCTGATGTATCTGGTTTTCATCGCGATGATGGCCCTCAATATTGATGCAGAAATCATCAGGTCATACTATGACTCTACCAGAGCATTAAATGAAACGAGAACTTTAACAGAGAAGAAGAACGAAAAGATTTTTGAAAGAACGCTTGAAGCTAAAGCTCAACAGGTTCCGGATACCTATGCAAAACCTTGGGAAGACTACAAAGTATTGAAGACCAAAATTGATGTATTGGTAAAATCTGCTCAGGATATCAAGATTTTGTTAAAGAAACAATCTGAGTTTCATGATAAAGACAAAAACGGAAAAGATCTTGATGTAAGTGAGAATTTTGCTGCTTTGAACAATAATGAAGCTACTACTGAATATTTCTTTAAAGAAGGAGATGAAAATACCCCTTCCCCTAATGCATTAGATCTAAAACGTAAAATTGACGATGTAAGAGATTATATCAATAAAACTTTTGGAAATAACGCACAGCTTAAAGATTTAGTGGATAGAGCTAATAAGTCGCTTATTGCAGAATATCCTAAAGGTAAATCTCCAAATGATAAGACTTGGTTTCAGAATAAATTCTATCACCAACCGCTTATTGCAGCGATTTCTAATTTGGAAATTATCCAAAATGATGCCAGAAATGTGCAGTCTGATGCATTGGCTTTATTACTACAAGAAAAAGTAGATGCTAGTATCAAATTTACAAGCTATGAGCCGATTGTTTCAGGTCCTGTAGATATTCAGGCAGGAAAACAAGCTGAAGTGAAGGTAATGTTAGGTACTTATTCTAATAGCAATAAGATCAACATCTCTGGTGTTAGCAGACAAGAAAACGGAAAAGGTACTATTTCAATTTCAGGTGCTGGAATTGGAGAACATAAATTAGGAGGTACTATTACATTAACAGATGCTTCAGGTAAACCACAAAGTTTCCCTTGGACACATACTTATAACGTTATTGCAGGACCAAGAGAAGTTAAACTTGAAAAAGGTCTATTGCTTTCTGCAGATAAGATGAATGTAATGTATAGAGGATTGGAGAACCCTGTATCAGGATCTATCTTAGGTGCTGATAACTCTAAACTTTCATTGTCTGCTCCGGGAGCTTCTGTAAGAAGTACAGGACCAGGTAAATGGGTTGTGAAACCTACAACAGGAACTACTGTTAAGTTGACATTATCCGGTACAGATCCTTATGGTAAAACAGTATCACAAGTATTTGAATATAGAATTAAAAATGTTCCACCACCTCAAGGACAAATGAGAGGATTGAATACTTTATCTATGCCGGCAACTTCGATTCCAAATCAGTCAGTACAGGCAGCTATTCCTGACTTCGACTTCCCGGTTTCGTTCACTGTAACTCAATTTATGGTTAGAGTACCTGGTAGAGCAGCATTATTAATTCATGGAAATTCATTAAATGATGCAGCAGGATTAATGAAAAACCTAAGAACAGGAGATGTAGTTTCAATCTTTGATATTAAAGCTACGGCTCAAGGCTTGGAAGGACAACAGATTAAAAACATCACTCCTATATTAATTAATGTTCAATAGGACTAAAATTGTAATTTATTATGAAAAAATATATTAGCACCCTTTTAGTATTAGTTTCGGGATTTGCTTTTTCCCAGACTATTCTGAATGCTTCTTCTCCAGAAGAGTTCAGAAAGATGAGAGAGGAGAATAAACAAAAAGTTGGTGATACTATTATAGATAAAACAGTAAAGCCTCTTGAATATGGTTTTGTTGAAGATAAAGATATTCTTAAGAGTATGTTTGTTTGGGAAATCATCGATATGAATGATAAGATCAACCAACCATTCTATTACGATAATCCGGATGGACTTCTTTCTACCCCTACAAGATCTTTATACCAATTGTTGTTAGATGCTGCCTTAACAGGTAAAATTGAGCAGGTATATGATGACGAAAACTTTACTGTAAAACTTTCTCCGGAAGGAATTCAGAAAAGATTGGAGAATGTTAGAATCAACGATGCTGCTATCGATATCTTAAACTCCGGAAGACAATTAACTGCGCAAGAGAAAAAAGAATATACCGATGTTTTTAAAACAACTACAGATAAAGTAAAAGTTCTTAAAATAATGGGGATGTGGTTCATTGATAAGAGAGATGGGCAAATGAAGTACAGACCTCTTGGTATTGCAGCTATGGGACCTGATCCGGCAGTACAAGGAGTTATTGGACCAGATGGGAAACCTTTAGCAGGAAACGATGAGCTTATCGACTTATTTTGGATTTTCTATCCAAATGCAAGAGATATTTTAGCGAATAATTATGTTTTCAATAGAAAGAATTCTTCAGCTGATTTATCATTCGATGACATCATCAATGCAAGAAGATTCTCATCTGTAATCTATAAATCTTCAAGTGGCTTAGGAGATGGTACTATTAAGGATTATATTCCAAAAGACGCTGATGATCAAATAGATGAAAGTGATAGAATCAAGGCGCAGATTCTAGAAATGGAAAATGATATGTGGAATTACTAAATTTCATTTGATATTTATACAAAACCTGAGTATTTTTACTCAGGTTTTTTTTATTATTAAATCGCTCTTTGTTTATTGTTAATCAATAATGTTGCGATTGTATATAACTTAAAATAAATGAAATTTCACATATGAAAAATGTAGATTATATTATTGTAGGAGACGGATATGCCGGATTGTTCTTTGCTCACCAGTTAATTAAGAATAATAAGTCATTTGTGATCTATTCTGAGGGGAGAAAGAGTGCCTCTCAGGTTTCTGCCGGGATTATTAATCCTGTTGTTCTTAAAAAGTTTACGACATTCTGGAAAGTTCAGGAGCAAATTGACTTTCTTAAAGCTACTCTTGAAGAGATAAAATCATATATTCATGAGAACTTTTTGATTGATGCTCCTATCCATAGAATTTTTCATGATGCTAATGAGCAAAATCTCTGGTTAAAAAAATCTGCAAATGACGAATTAACAAACTTTCTTGATAAAAATTTTGACCATTTAAACGTAGTAAAAAACGATTATCAGACGGGAAAGGTCAACCAATCTGCCAGACTTAATGTAAGTGGATTTTTTGCGGGTTTATTTAATTATTTTGAAAAAAATGATCATTTAGTAAAAGAAAAGTTCGATTATACACAACTGAAGCCCTCCGAATCTGTTTATAAAGATTTTAATTTCAAAAATATTATTTTTTGTGAAGGGATGGGAGTAAAAGAAAATCCGTTTTTTTCAGATATCACTGTAAATCCTAATAAAGGACATCATATCAAAGTGAAACTTTCCGAACCCATTCCGGAAAATATAACGATTAAAAAGAAACACTTCCTGTTCCCAACCGGAAACGGATTATATTTTTACGGTGGAACTTATGATAGGGAACAACTACATCACCATATAGACGATTCTGCCGTAGACCAATTGGTTAAGGGATTATCCGAATTTTATCCTTATGATTTCGAAGTAGCTGAAGTGCATTTTGGTTTTCGACCTACAGTAAAGGACAGAAGACCTATCATTGGAAGACATCATGAATTTAATAACCTATATGTTTTTAATGGATTGGGAGCAAGAGGAATTTTGAATGGATGCTATTTTTCAAAGGAACTTTTCGATTTTAGCGAAAATAATATTCCATTACATACAGAGGTTTCTCTGGATAGATTTAGTAAATAATTTATATCTATGATGTTGCGGATGAAATTTATAATTCAAAAAAAGACATATGATAAATGAAAGTGTATTAGGAATAATTGCCGGAGCTCTCACTTCTGTTTCCATGCTTCCTCAGCTGATAAAGGTTGTTAAAGAAAAAAATGTGGAAGATATTTCTTTATTGATGCTTCTTGTTCTTATTTCCGGACTTGCTTTCTGGGTTTGGTACGGATTCGTAAAAGATGAGCTGCCAATTATTTTATCAAATGTATTTGCCATTTTGGTTAATATGATTCTTTTGGGCTGTTATATATTATACCGTAAAAAATCTTAAAAATTATTCATAAAAAATGCTTTTACCGTAATCGGCAAAAGCATTTTTATTTTAAGTGAAAATTATTTCTAAATTATTGAAGAACAAACTTGGCTAAAGGTGCCATTCTAGCTTTATTCAAAGTTAAAGTATTTCCGTTAACAGAATAATTATCTGCTGCAAGAATAGCTTTGGTAAATTGATTTTCAATATCTAAATCTTCGCAAGCTATCATGGTAGACATTCCCTGGTTGAATTTAATTCTCATAGCATCAGGTTTAATTTCAAATGTCCCACCTAATCCGTTACACCCTGCGTGTCCTTCATATCTCATGCCGTTCATGTCTAGCTTGAAATAAGGATTGTTTTTAGGGTTTTTCAATTGGATAGGTTTTCCGTTAAGCTCTGTAAGCTTCCATGTTTTTCCAGTGATATCTGTAGTTTTTTGTGCCGTAGTTGTTTTACATGCTACTAAAGATATCATAAGAATAAGCGCCGATAAATAATAAAATAAATTTTTCATAGTTTGATTTTAATATGAATATTATTCACTATGCTAATACGATGCCATTTTTGCAGGACCTGATTCTTTTTTATCCTTTTTAAGATGGAAAAGAACCATATCTACGTTTTTCTTTAAAAAAGTAATATTGCCCTTAATGTCTGAATATTGATATTCTTCATTGGAAGCAGTATATTCCGGTAAGGCATCACTTTTTTTCAGGTCATATGTTTTCCCGCTCAGGTGGACAGTTGCCGTATTTTTAGTGTTATTGATAATTACTTCAATTTTTTCTCCATAACTATCGACATAAATGTTCTTAGAAATTTGATCTGCATTTTCAGGAGCTGCATTTGTAATTACTTCTGCATCTTTTCCGGGATGTTTACATGCTGTTGTTGAAAGGACTGCCAATCCCATAAGGATGGTGGTAAATAAATTTTTCATAGTGATAAGTGATTTTAAAGTGTTTCATGAATTATGATGTTAATGCTTTATAAATTTACAAATATTTTTAATAAATATATGTTAATTTTACATAAAGTAACATAATTTTAAAATTAGTAAGAAATTCAATCCCTACTAATGCATATGCATTGAAACAAAATTTGTTGATAAAATAATAAAAAAATTAGATGTTAAGTATAAGGAGTTGAGGGGTTATCTTGCTTATTTTCAGAAGGGTAGAGTTGTGCTTTTTCATTGCTCATTTGTTGTGTAAATTTTCGGCAAAATTAATTCAAATAATAACTATTACCAATAGGAGGACGTTAATAATTTGAAAACATGATAATATTTATATTTTCTTATTTATATTTTTCTAAAATCTCATATTATATTAAAATAAAATATAGAAAAACGGGTTGAATATATCGGATTCCGAATAGGAACAAAATTGGTTTTACTGTATTTTCAATGGATACACTCTGTTTATTTAATAAATCGTTAAATTTTGTTAATCTATTATGATAGTATTATAATCTAGATGTACATTTGCAACTTCAAAATGAGAACTTGTATTGTATATTTTTTAACCAGTCTCTTTCTGCTCTTTGTAGTGGAAAGTAAGCTTGATGTTAAAACACTTCGTAATGATTATTCCGGACATGCTTCTCATCATATCAAAAGAGCCAATCGTTTGAATCAAACATTTGAAAAACTTTCGATTCAACAGATGGCAGACAATAATATCGATAATTCCACTTTAGAGCTTGCTGAAAACGACTTTCAATTGTCGGATGTATTGCAGGTTGTTGTTTTTGCGGTTATTTTCAGTCTGGCTTATATTTTTGGTTTAAAAAGTTATAAACAATTTAAGCCTGATCTCCATGGATTTGTTCTCGGTCTTACTACCAGACGATTTATCCTGATTCGTTCCATAAGAATTTAAAATTTTACATTTTCAATTAATGTTCTGTCTTTTTAAGATGGGATCATTTTACGTTGTGTTAGCCGGTAATCTTCACATCGTTATATCCTTTATTACCTTATTATTTTTATTCAAAACAAAACATTAACGTTTATCAAACTCTAGAATTATGATGAAAAGAGTTGCCTCAGGCATTGCACTAAGCATCCTATTGGTTGTGGGCTGCAACAAGAAAAAAGAAGAAAAAGAAGAAGCCGCAGTTTATCCGGTGACCACTCCGGTTGAGATGGACACTGTAATCAATAAAGAATATGTAGCTCAGATTCAATCTGTGAAAAACATTGAAGTGAGGGCACAGGAAAAAGGTTTTCTAGAAAAGATTTTCGTAGACGAAGGACAATATGTACATGCGGGCCAAACCTTGTTCCGAATTATGCCTAAACTTTATCAGGCCGAATTGTTAAAGGCAAAAGCTGAAGTAGAACAAGCTTCTATTGAGTTGAAAAATGCTAGCACGCTGGCCGGTAACAATATTGTGTCTAAAAATGAAAAAGCAATGGCGAAAGCTAAATTAGACGCTGCCAATGCGGAAATGAAACTGGCTCAGATTCATTTATCCTTTACTGATATTAAAGCACCATTTTCAGGAATTATCAATAGACTTCCTCTTAAACTGGGAAGCTTGGTGGATGAAGGAGACTTGTTGACTTCGTTATCAGATAATACCAATATCTATACTTATTTTAATGTTTCTGAACCTGAATATCTAAGTTATCAGACCCATGCTGCAGACAGAGGCAGTGATCAGGTATCTCTGATTACTGCGAATGGAGAAGTGTATCCGGAAAAAGGATTGATCCAAACCATAGAAGGTGAATTTAATAATGAAACAGGAAATATTGCTTTTCGTGCAAAGTTTCCCAACCCGAGTAACCTATTGAGAAATGGTGAAACCGGAAAAGTGCAGATGACAATGCCGGTACACAACGCATTGATTATCCCACAAAAAGCTACTTATGAAATCCAGGATCAAAAATATGTTTTCGTTGTAGATAAAAATGGAAAAGCGAGATCCAGAAATATCAAAATTGCTTATGAATTACCGGACCTGTATGTAGTAGGATCGGGACTTTCAAGAGGAGATCAGATTCTTTTAGAAGGGGTTCAGAAAGTGAAGGATGATCAGAAATTAAAAATAAAATTCCAGGACCCTAAAAAAGTCCTTCAATCATTGAAATTAAAAGCAGAGTAGTGTACTCTAAAATGAAGTAGTATGTTTAAGAAATTCATTCGCAGACCAGTTCTGTCTATTGTAATCTCATTGATTATTGTGTTTTTGGGAATTTTGTCTCTGGTAAAATTACCTGTGACCCAGTTCCCGTCAATTTCACCTCCTAAAGTAAATATTACAGCAGAGTATCCCGGTGCCAACAACGAATTGTTGATTAAATCAGTAATTATTCCTCTGGAAAGAGGTTTGAATGGTGTTCCGGGAATGAAATACATGTCATCCAACGCAGGTAACGACGGGGAAGCTGCAATTCAGGTTGTATTTGATCTGGGTACGGATCCCAATGTTGCAGCGGTAAATGTTCAGAACCGTGTATCTTCAGTAGTGAACAAGCTACCACCTCTTGTGGTACGTGAAGGGGTGAAGATTACCCGTGAAGAACCTAACATGTTGATGTATATCAACTTGTATAGTGATGATCCTAAAGCCGATCAGAAATTCCTTTTCAATTATGCAGATATTAACGTAATGTCTGAATTGAGAAGAGTAAGTGGGGTAGGATTTGCTGACATCCTTGGAACCCGTGAATATGCGATGCGTATCTGGCTTAAACCGGATAGACTTACTGCATATAGTATTTCTGCGGACGAAGTAATGGAAGCTTTGAATGAGCAGAGTTTGGAGGCTTCTCCCGGGAAAACAGGGGAGAGTTCAGGAAAGAGAGCTCAGTCTTTTGAATATGTTTTAAAATATCCGGGACGTTACAATAACGAGAAGGACTATGGAAACATTATTTTAAAAGCAAAACCAAATGGTGAATCTGTACGATTAAAAGATGTTGCCGATATTGAATTTGGAAGTTCTATGTATGATATTTATTCTACTTTGAATGGAAAACCTTCCGCGGCAATCACAGTAAAACAATCTTATGGATCCAATGCAAGTGATGTTATCAAAAACGTAAAAGAATTAATGTCAAATCTCGAAAAAAACAGTTTCCCTAAAGGAATGCATTATGAGATTAGTTATGACGTTTCCAGATTCCTTGATGCATCTATGGAAAAAGTGGTGCATACCTTGTTTGAAGCTTTTATCCTGGTAGCTATTGTTGTATTTCTTTTCTTAGGAGACTGGCGTTCTACGTTGATTCCTGCATTGGCAGTTCCCGTTTCATTGGTAGGAACTTTTGCGGTTATGTCAGCGTTTGGAATTACATTGAATATGATTTCACTCTTTGCATTGGTAATGGCGATCGGGGTTGTTGTAGATGATGCGATTGTAGTTATTGAAGCGGTGCACGCTAAGATGGAAGAGAAAAATCTTTCACCGTTGAAAGCTACGGAAGAAGCAATGCATGAAATCAGTGGAGCAATTATCGCTATCACATTGGTAATGGCTTCCGTATTTATTCCGATTGCATTTATGTCCGGTCCGGTTGGTGTATTCTATCGTCAGTTTTCCATTACGATGGCCTCTTCGATTATTTTATCGGGAGTTGTAGCCCTTACATTAACACCTGCATTATGTGCTTTAATTTTAAAGAATCACCATGGAAAGGTTAAAAAGAGAACTCCGATTACCATTTTCCTTGATAAATTCAATAACCTATTTACAAAAGGAGCAGGAAAATACGAGAAAATGCTGAATAAAACGGTGACTAAGAAAATGTTCACATTACCGTTACTATTGGCGTTCTGTGCCTGTACCTATTTCCTGAGCAATTCACTTCCTTCAGGGTTTATTCCAAGTGAGGACCAAGGGATGATTTATGCTATTATTCAGACACCTCCGGGATCTACACTGGAAAGAACCAACCAGATTGCACGAGAATTGTTAAAAGAATCTGAAGGGATTGATGGAGTGCAGTCTGTTTCTTCATTGGCTGGATATGAGATTCTTACAGAAGGAACCGGATCCAACTCGGGGACTTGTCTGATCAATCTTAAAAGCTGGGATGAACGTAAAGAATCTGCAGCTGAAATTATTGAAAAACTAGAAGAGAAAGCCAAGAATATTCCGGGAGCAAATATTGAATTTTTCCAACCACCTTCTGTTCCAGGATATGGTGCCGCGGGAGGTTTTGAGCTTCGTTTACTGGATAAAGCGGGAAGTGGAGATTATCATAAAATGGAGCAAGTGAGTAATGATTTTGTAAAGGAGTTGAAGAAACGTCCGGAATTGGGATCTGCATTTACCTTCTATTCTGCGAGTTTCCCTCAATATATGCTTCGAATTGATAATGATCTTGCAGAACAGAAAGGAGTTACCATTGAAAAAGCAATGGATAATTTATCTACGCTTATCGGTTCCAATTATGAAACGAGTTTTATCCGTTTTGACAGACCTTATAAGGTAATTGTACAAGCCGGACCTCAATATCGTGCATTACCGACTGATCTTTTAAAACTATATGTTAAAAATGATAAAGACCAGATGGTACCTTATTCTGATTTCATGAGACTGGAAAAAGTGTATGGTTTATCTGAGATGACAAGGCATAATATGTATAACTCTGCACAGGTAAGTGGTACTCCGGCACCGGGATATAGTAGTGGACAAGCGATTCAGGCGATTCAGGAAGTTGCCGATAAAACCCTTCCGAGAGGCTTTGGTATAGACTGGGCGGGTATTTCAAAAGATGAAGTAAGTCGTGGAAATGAAGCGGTATTTGTCTTTCTGGTGTGTCTGGGTTTTGTATACCTGATCCTTTCTGCACAATATGAAAGCTTTATTCTTCCGTTACCTGTCATTCTATCGTTACCTGTAGGTATTTTCGGAGCATTTTTATGTTTGAAACTATTAGGATTGGAAAACAATATTTATGCACAGGTGGCCATGGTAATGTTGATCGGGCTTTTGGGTAAAAATGCCGTATTGATTGTAGAGTTTGCAGTACAGAAAAAAGCAGAAGAAGGAATACCGGTGGTACAGGCCGCTATTGAAGGAGCAGCTATTCGTTTCCGTCCGATTTTGATGACTTCATTTGCGTTTATTGCCGGATTGATCCCTTTGGTAATGGCGACAGGGCCGGGTGCCGTAGGAAACCGAACCATTGGTACCGCCGCAGCTGGAGGAATGCTGATAGGAACGATCTTCGGGTTGATGATTATTCCGGGATTGTATTACATATTCGGAACTATTGCTGAGAAATCGAAATTGGCAAGATATGAAGAAGAAAATCCTTTAACAGAACAAACTGAACCTTATGAACATGATGGAAAATTCGAAGATTAAAAATATATTCACAGCCATTGCTTTATCACTTGTTTTGGCAAGTTGTAAAGCACCCATGGCGACTGTTATAAAAGACGAGGTAAAGGAAAGTATACCTCAAAATTTCAATCAGGAAGAACAACAGGATGCCAATAATAACAGTGGAACTACTCCATGGCGACAGTTTTTTACGGATCCTAATCTTGTAAGTCTGATTGAAACAGCTTTAAAAAATAATCAGGATCTGCTTATCACCCTTCAGGAAATTGAAATTGCCAAAAGTGGTGTTTTGGCTAAAAAAGGAAGGTTGAGCCCTACCGTTTCTGCAGGAATAGGAGCAGGACTTAAAAAAGCAGGCCGCTATACCAGCGAAGGAGCGGGAGATGCCAGTACAGAAATGGAACCCGGGAAATCGATGCCGGATCCTTTGGGTAATTTTGAAGGAGGCTTGATGGCGAATTGGGAAATTGATATCTGGAAAAAACTGAGAACTGAAAAAGAATCTGCAGTAGCTCATTATCTTTCTACAGTTGAAGGGAAAAACTTTGTACTGTCTAATCTTATTGAAGAAGTCGCTGACGATTATTATGAGCTGTTGTCTCTGGATAATCAACTTGATATTATACAACAATATATTAAGCTTCAACAAAAGGCTTTGGAAATATCTAAGATTCAAAAAGAAGCTGCTGCGGCAACGGAACTGGCAGTGAAGAAGTTTGAAGCAGAATTGGCCAAATCAAAAGCATCAGAATATACAATTCGTCAACAAATTGTTGAAAAAGAGAATGAAATCAATGCATTATTAGGAAGATATCCACAGCCAATCATCAGAACAAAGGAAAACTTTATGACTATAATTCCACAGACGGTATATACAGGAATTCCGTCACAACTGCTGGCGAATCGTCCGGATATCAAACAAGCAGAATTGGAATTAAAAGCAGCAAAATTGGATGTGCAGGCAGCAAGAAAAGAATTTTATCCGTCTCTTGAAATCTCTGCAACATTAGGGCTGGAAGCCTTTAAACCATCGTATTTGGTTAAAATGCCGGAATCGATTGCTTATAATCTGGTAGGAGAGCTAGCCGGACCGCTTATTAATAAAAGTGCGATTAAAGCTAATTTTCAAACAGCCGATGCCAAGCAGATTCAGGCGTTATATGAATATGATAAAACGATTTTAAATGCTTACCTGGATGTGGCCAATTTAATGTCAAAGGTTAAAAATATAGATCATTATTATCAATTAAAATCTGAAGAAACAAAAGCTTTAGACCAATCTATTGATATTGCCAATCAATTGTTCCGAAATTCAAGAGCCGATTATCTTGAGGTTCTTTTGAATCAAAGAGATGCCCTGGATGCTAAAATGGAACTGATAGAAGCCAAACAGCAACAGCTAAGCACAGTAGTGGATATCTATAAAGGTTTAGGTGGGGGCTGGAAATAAAAAACATCATAATTCAATCAATAAACAGTTAATGTTTGGGGGCAATTCTTATAGAGTTGCCTCTTTTTATTGTACAGAATTTTTTAGATGAAAGAATCACTGTATTTTTCATGACAAAAGATAATTTATTCTATTCCTAGCTTAAGATTAAAATTATGCTGGTAAGACGAAAAAACAGAGATTTTAAAAAAAACTAGAAGAGATATTGAATGTTTGGGAAAAAAAATGATATAAATATCAATTTTTTTTCGATTATTTCAATGGAAATATCACATATTTAGGATTTAAAAATAATGTAAACATCTACGTTTACAGGTTGTTTCGGGTTTTAAGAAAAATGTGAATTAATGTTTGTTAAAAATTAGTTGAATATTAAGAATTAATTATTATTTTAGACTACGTTTTTTTTATTCGAATAGAATGAGAGAAATATTGAAACAGAAACACATGAAATATAAAAAAATATTGTTCTCACAGTTCCCATGGAAATGTTCCCATTTTCATTGTAATATCTCTACAATTTTACTTAAAAATACAAATAAACATTTGTCTTAAAATTAATAAGACTCACTCTTTATAGTTATTCACTAAATTTTAAATTTTATGAAAAAAAAATTTTTACTTACTTCCATGTTTATTGGAGTACTTAGTTTTGCGCAGGTAGGCTTGAACACTTCGCTCCCTCAGGCAACATTAGATGTAGTTGGTAGCCCGACGGATATCTCCAAATACGACGGAGTTATAGCTCCAAGAATTACAGGAAATCAATTAAGAGCTAAAACTTACACTAGTGCACAAATCGGAGCAATAGTATATGCCACAGCTGCAGATACAGCACCAGCAGGCCAAACCATTAATGTAACTGCCAATGGATATTACTATTTTGATGGTACAAAGTGGGTGAGACTAATGTATTCTTCAATAGATCAACCTGTTATTACCGGAATTAATTGTAATAGTGCAAGATTAAGTCCTTCAACCTATACACAAGGACAACCTTATTCCGGGGTTCTGTATGTTCCATATACTGGAGGAAACGGAGGAGCATATCCTGGAGGGAATACTGTTAATTCTACCGGGGTAACAGGGCTTACCGCTACATTGCAACCAGGAACATTGTCTTCAGGAAATGGAGAACTTGTATACACGGTAACAGGAACTCCTTCCGCGTCAAGTCCTCAAACGGCAAGTTTTGCAATCAATATATTTGGACAAAGCTGTACTGCTACAGTTGGTGCATCAGCAACAGCTGAAGTATCTAATAACTCTGTAATGGATAACTTTAGAATTAACAGTGATAACGGAGTAACAGGGTATCAGGTAATGGTAACTTCTCCGGATGGTAAGTTTTCTGTAAGAGCGTTTATCGTTTCCAAAGATTATGATCCAGCAGCAGCTACTTTCGGAACAGATGCGGTAACAGGTATTAATTTACAACTAAGAAATAATCAGGCGACTCCGGTTACAATTTCCGGTCAGTATGAGTATTTATTTGCAGGAGCTGGTGGAAATGGAAATAATCTGGTTACTTATATGCCAGGAGTATGGTCTGGGGATAGACAGTGGAATGCTGCCAATACAACACCAATGATCGCTGGAGGATTAGACGGTACTGCAGCAGCTGGATCAACATGTACAACTCCTGCTGCCACTGCCGCAAAATGTAGATTTACGGCTTGGGGTAATGATGGGGTATATGCAGGTGGAATCCCTGAAAACCGTCTATATATGTGGTCTCTAAATGGAGAAACTCCTATTGATAAAACTTTCTATATTCTTACATTCTCCTCATCTTCTTCGAACTTTGGTATTCCTGCAACGGTCGCTAACTGTCCGGGGGGAGTTTGTGCTGCAGCAAAAGCTTTCTTAAAAATTGAACAGATCAGAGCACAATAAAAAATGTAATACATGAAACAAGGTTTCCCGAAAATCTTGTTTTTCATATATACAATATAGCAGAGGCTGACTTCTTATAGGAGCAGCCTCTATTTTTTTTGCATTTAGCTTTCGTTGTCTGATGTAAAATCATTTAAAACCTGATCATAGTTTGCTTTAAAGCCATTTTCAACAGTCCCTTCAACCCAATAAGCTTTTACATTTGTAATTCCGGCATAAGTTTTCAAAACATCTTTGAGATAAGCAGCCAGGTAATCGGGATTTCCTTCTGTTTTTCGCCCACCGGAAGCAATAGCGAGATAAACTTTCTTGTTTTTAAATTGTCCTATACGATTTCCCTGTTCATCAAAAGTGTAAGTAATGCCTGCCCGAATCAATTGGTCTAGCCATGTTTTTAAAGAAGCGGAAATTCCAAAGTTGTACATAGGAGTCCCAATTACAATAACATCTGCTTCTTTCACCTCTTCGACAATCATATTGGCATAAGAAAGCAATTGATTGCTGCGTTCGTCATACATTCCAGGATGTTTATAAAACTCATGGATTGAAACTTCATCCGCAAGAGGTGGTACTTCTTTGATTAAATCTCGTACTACGATTTTATGAATGTTGTTAGACTGGGACAGTCGATCTATAATGGCTGAGCTAAGTCCTTTACTATAAGATTGATCAGCTCTTGGGCTGGAAATAATGTGCAAAATATTTTTCATACTATAATCTTTTACTGTGATGACGATTGAAATATTCAAAAGGGGACAAAATTGTATAAAGACAAAAAGTAATTTCAGCTTTATAGCTATTCTTTGATGATTACTCCTGACCAACAATTAAAGCTTTAATTTTTATTTAAAAGCGCAGGTCTTTCGGTTTTCTCATTTCATAAAACAGTCGAAGTACATTGGAAATCCGGATTTTAAAATTGTTAAAGAAAAAATACTTTGCTATATTTATCAAACTAAACCATTTCACAAAATTGATCCGCCATGAAGAAAGTCCTTTTAATCATTCTGGGTATTCTTATTATTCTCGTTGCCGTATTACTCATTAAGACGTATACCTATCCTTTTAAGAAAAATAATATGGGAACAGGTGAAGGATGGAAGCCTGTTAAAAATGATTCTGCAGTAATGCATTTATCAGGAGGAATCAAGATCCCTACAGTATCTACAGGAAGTTTGGGAGAATTTAACTATGAACCATTTGCTAGGTTTAAAGAATATTTGAAAACAACTTATCCATTGGTATTTCAACATACCGAAAATGTTGAAGTGAATCAATATGGTTTGGTATTCAGGCTTAAAGGAAATAATCCCTCATTAGAGCCTGTTTTATTTCTTTCTCATATGGATGTAGTACCTCCGGGAGATGCTGATATCAAAAATAAAGAAGAAAATATTTTCCGGCCGGAAGATCAACCGCTAGAGCCTGTTACAAAAGTGGCGGAAGATTGGGATTTTGCTCCTTTTTCAGGAGCTGTTGCCAATGGAAGAATTTATGGTAGAGGAGCGATTGATATGAAAGGGATGCTTTTTTCATTAATGGAATCAATGAATAATTTGATTAAAAACAAACAAATTCCTCAACGTGATATTTATCTTGCCTTTGGTTTTGATGAAGAAGTTGGAGGAAAGAAGGGAGCGACGCAGATTGCAGATTATTTTAAGAAAAAAGGATTGAAGTTTGATGCAGTTTATGACGAAGGAGGATTGATTATGCGAAAAGGAAATGTAGCCGGAATAGATTCTGATATTGCTGTTGTTGGATGTGCCGAAAAAGGATTTCTTTCTGCCAAAATTAAGGTGAAGGGACTTGGAGGGCATTCTTCTATGCCACCTATGGAAAGTGCTATCGGGAAAGCAGCAGTCATTATGCAACGTTTGGAAGATCATCAGATGAAACCTACCATAACCCCTTTGATTAAAGAATTCTTTGATAATATTGGAGGTACAATGCCCTTTACAAGCAGGTTGGCGATAGCTAATCAATGGCTTTTGAAACCTATGTTATTATCAAAGCTTACCAAAACCAATACAACCAATGCATTGGTAAGAACCACAACAGCCCTAACGATGATGAAAGGAAGTGACGGGACCAATGTGCTTGCCCCCGAAGTAGAATTTGTCGTTAATTTCAGGCTCCTTCCCGGGAATACGGTAAAAGATGTCAGGGAACATATCGCAAAAGCAACCAAAGGCTTCGATGTTGAGGTTGAAGAAATTGATAATACCAGAGAAGCTTCAGCAATTTCTCCTACAAATACTAAGGCATTTAAACTTATAGAAGCCGGAGTTAAAGAAATATATCCTGCTGCTATTGTAACACCGTATCTTACTATGGCAGGAACGGATGCGGCTCGATATGAGATTGTAAGCAAAAATGTGTATAGGTTTATGCCAATCAAAATCAACCGTTTTGAGCAACAAAGTCTTCACAGTACTAATGAATACCTTAGTATTGAAAACTATCTGAAGATGATTCATTACTTTGAATATATGATGAGAAATTATGATAAATAATGATTTGCAGGTTGTAGACTTATAACTAGCTATCTCATATTTTCAGATTCTTTTTCTAAAAAAATCAACAAAAAATATATTGCGTCAAGTTTTGTCGCATTACGGTAATAGCTTTGTCTCATCAAAATTACAGAGCTATGGAATTACCATTTTACTTAAACTTTAAAGACTTTGAAAGTTACTATTATAACAACCTTGAAAAATGGTTTGAAGCATATCATAATGCAAGTGAAATAGATTATCTGAAAGCTCTTGCAGATTTATATTCTCCCTACCTGTATTATAATTTTGCAGAAGACAGAGTACAGGCTGATGCTTCTATTGAAGTTAAAGACTGTTTTTTCCCTTACCACGAAAAAATAGGAATCTCTTTCTGCATTGATTGTAACAAAGAAACATCTAAAAAAAACTTACATCAGGTCTTTGAGTTTAAAAATATTTCAATGATGGAGTATGCCCAACACATTTTGGATAAGATCAATAAGTATTGTTCAAAAAACAGCAGTGCCCTAGATGGAAGTAAAAATATCCTGGACTATATTAATAATTATGATATCATTACTTCCGTAGAAGGAGTTGGATATTGCATTAGTTATAACCGCCACCAAAAAGTAATTCCATTTTTGAAAGCTTATTTACCCTACTATGGGCAAACAGTAAACATGGCTTTATACAGAGATTTCGTTTTTTCCATTGTGGAGATTGCAGAGTTTATTGATCAGAAGCTAAAAAATATTCGAGCTTTTGAGTATACCATCTATGCGCAGTCAAGATCAGAGGCGAAGTTTAAAGTACAAATGAGCCGCCAGTTTTTGACGCTTTGTAATTAAAATGTGCACCAAACATTCATAACTCAATTATATTGTTGGATTACCCAAAGTTTTCCAAATTAAAATCCCATTCAGAAATGATTGGGATTTTTTTAAAAATAATGTAGTAAGATCTATAAATCAGTTTTTTTATAAGGAATATTCCAGATCAGGTCGGCTGCCAGATAATGTACACCACCATGGTGAATACTTTTGCTACCCCTGATTAGGTCGTCCATATATCCTATATCTACCGTAAAAGGAGTATGAGGGATATTGAACATATAATAAGCTGCGATACGCATTTCTCTATATCCAAAAGAAGTCCATTGTGAATCAGGCTCATTAAGATGACTGATGGAAAACAGAGCTTCTGCACTGAGCGCCAGTTTTTGATTGTTTTTAGGAGATAAATTATAAGTTAATTGACTTTTAATCCGGGTTCTTAGCTGAAAGTCTTCTTCAACTTGATGAAAATCTGGATCGAAAAATTTTCTGAACTCTTGTCGGATTGTGTTCTTTAATTTTAGTTTTTTCCCAAGATCGAAAGTATAGGCATATCTTCCGTAGATTCTGAATTCCTGTTCCGTATCTTCTTTTTCGTAAGGTGCAGAGCTGTCATATTGAGGCTGACGTCTATAGCTGATAGCATAACTGTATTGCTGATGAGGGGCAAAGGAATTGTAAACCTCGTGGTTTAAAACAAAAATAGCCTGTTTTGAAAATAAATTATCATCATCAAGATTGCTTTTACGTCCTATGGCGATATAGCTCAATGTCTGTTTTTTTCCTAAAGAATCTAATTGACACTTTACTCCAAAAGCAGACCAAAAAGCAGTGTTGGCGTCTCCCAATCCAGGAGGACTGATCTGTGCTTTTACAACAGTTCCGATACAACTTAATAAAAATAACCCTGTAAAAATTTTCTTTACACTAAACATCATGAATAACGGCTTCAATTTAAATTTTACTATCTGCGAAATCTTAAAGAATAAAGATGTTGACGTTTCGCAGTGAAAATATTTTATCATAACAAATTTAAATACTTTATTTTATTCAATGATTATTCAAAATCTTTTAATACTGTTTAAAAACATGACAAAATAAAGAGTTGGTTTTGAAAAGTTTTAGGAACAAATATACCCGTTGTGCATTTTGATATTTTAATGTCAGTTCGGAATAAAACAGCCTTGAGGCCGGGAGCTGGAAGCTAAAAGTGATGAAGGCTATAAAGAATAACTATTCATCTTTTTTGTTAATCTTAAGGCAAAAATTAATGATATCATAGGCTATCAGTCATTATAAGTGAAAGTAATGCACAACGGATATAAAGATATTTTTATATGATTTTTGATATGTTTATTTAGAATAATTCAAATTAATATTGTGGGTGAAATTAGTATTCCGTTATTTTGCACTATTATTTATAATTATTTTAAATAAGGCTGAAAAAATGACTGAATGTACCGAAAATGACTTCCTGATCAAGCAGGTAGCCAGCCGTAGTTCTGTGGAAATAGTACAGACTACTGATGTTTTAAAACACAAAATGATCCAATGGTTTAAGCCATTCTTATTTATCTTCTTTTCTTTATTAAGCTCAATCCATGCTAATGCCCAGGATATACAAAACGGGATAACCGGAAAAGTAACCATGATAGATGGACAGCCTTTAAGAGCAATATCGGTTTCGTTGTTAGATACCAATCACCAAACGCTTACTGATGATGAAGGAAACTACAAATTTGTGAACCTGCCAGCAGGACAATATACAATCAAATTACAAATTCTGGGAAGCAAAGAAGTTCGTCTTCCGGTGGAAGTGAAAGCAGGAGAAAACACTACGCTTGATTATCAATTAACCAAAGAAAATATTCAAGCCATACAAGAAGTGGTGATCATGAAAAACGTTAATAGATTTTCTAAAAAAGAAAGCGGATTCGTTGCTAGATTACCCTTAAAAAACTTGGAAAATCCTCAGGTTTATAATACAGTTACCAAAGAATTATTTCAAGAACAAGTTGCAGTTGATCTTGGAAGTATTTCTAAAAATGTACCGGGAGCCGGAGTTCCGATGATTGCTAATCAGGGAAGAGTAACATTTCGTTCACGAGGATTTGAAACGGAACCGAATGCCAGAAATGGTGTTGCAGGAGCAGCATTTTCAGTGATTGATCCGGTAAATTTGGAGCGTATTGAGGCAATTAAAGGGCCTTCTGCAACTCTGTTTGGGAAAAGTGTTGCCAGCAGTTACGGAGGAGTATATAACCGTGTTACCAAAAAACCTTATAATGGTTTTGGGGGAGAAGTTGGTTATGTGGGAGGTAGTTGGGATTACAACCGTTTGACAGTAGATGTAAATACTCCGGTTAACAAAGACAAAACAGCTCTTTTCCGTCTTAATGCTGCAGGAACTTTTGAGAAAAGTTTCCAGGACTTAGGGTTTACGAATTCTTTGGCAATAGCACCAAGCTTTTCATATCAGATCAATGATCGTATGTCACTTTTGCTGGATGTAGAATTTAATCAGGCAAAAGGAACATCTGTGGTACGTTTTAATCCTTATACGGGAAGCAACAAGACACAATCTATTGCAGATATGAAGTTTCCTTATTATAAAAACTTTTTAGGAGATGATTTGGCTTATGAAACGCAGATGATGAATATTTTCGCTCAGTTGAATTATAAGGTTTCAGAAAACTGGACTTCCCAAACTATAGTTTCCCGGGCAAGATCGACTATTAATGGGTATATCTCTGCCATCAACGGAAAAACGGATTCTACCGCAAGTGCTCAGGTTATGGTGGGAACCACATCATTTATTGCAACGAATATTCAACAAAACTTTATCGGAGATTTTCATATCGGACGTTTTAGAAACAGAATGGTTGTAGGATTGGATTATTATAACAATTCCAATCATTTTGACCGTTATCATACTAACACCAAAGTTTTTAATTTTGTTCATCCTTCTGCTGATTTTAGAGTAAACCGCAACACTATTGATGCCCTTACGGCAACTTCAGCGATGAGAAAAGAAAATAATGGAGATAATACATATGCTGCTTATGTATCCAACGTTTTTAATGTTTCCGATCAGTTGATGGTAATGGCAAGTTTGCGAGTAGACAGGTTTCAGTTTAAAGGGGTGTATGATATTACAACAGGTGAAATAAAAGGGGGATTAAGTAATAGTGGAGTACAATCCGGACCGTATGGTCAAACAGCATTTTCTCCCAAATTAGGCTTAGTGTATGAAGTGGTAAAAAATAAACTTTCCCTATTTGGAAACTATATGAATGGTTTCAATAATGTGAGCGGAGTTGATATTAACGGAAATTCTTTCAGACCCGAATATGCTAATCAGCTTGAATTCGGGATGAAAGCCGATGTTTTCAACCATAAATTAGTAGGAACATTAAGTTATTATAATATTCGTGTAGATAATATATTGAGAACCAATCCTGATGATATCAATTACTCCATTCAGGATGGAACACAGTTGAGTAAAGGGTTTGAAGCTGAGTTGACAGCCAATCCTTTTGATGGGTTGAATATTGTGGCGGGCTATGCTTATAATGACAGTAAATATACCAATGCGAATCCTTCTGTTAATGGATTGAGACCTGCACTATCAGGACCTGCTAACATGTTCAATTTCTGGATCAGTTATAGAATCCCACAAGGTAAATTAAAAGGCCTTGGAATAGGAGGGGGTGGAAATATGGGATCTTCATCTTATCAAACCAATACACAGACTGCTAAAGTCATTATACCGTCTTATACCATGCTTGATTTAGGGATTTTCTATGATCAGCCAAAATATAGAATAGGATTAAAATTTGACAATATTACGAATGAAAAAGCTTGGTCTGTACGTTTAACGCCACAAGCACCATCTCGTTTCTTAGGAAGTGTTTCCTTGAAATTTTAAATAGATTTTTAATATTGAAAAAGCCTGAACTACAATGTTCGGGCTTTTGTATTATTGGCGAATATTTTAGTTAATCCATAAGCAATAGTTATTTCTATAACGTATTTTCCCATAGGTGTTTCCTTGAAAAGTCCCTGATGTATTATCGTACCAGTCTTCCCGAATGACATAAAGACCAGGCATGGTAGGCTTGAAAACAACATGATGATTTTCATCGACCGGAATATTTTTCTCCCAATTTTCAGGGTTAAATATTCTGACAAGACTTCCTTTGTCAGAAGGCTTCATATTACGATAAGGTAAAACCGTATAAACTCCTTCCTTTTCTTGAAGAATAATATCCATAAATTGGGCAGGGCTGAATGTGTCGGTTTTTTTTCCAATATGATATTCGCTACACATAAAGTCGATAGGGCGAACGTTTTCCTGTGGATTTTTTGATCGCATAAGAACAGGTAGTTGATCATTCATGCCTAAAATCCTATAAGTTCCTTCAGTATTAGGCATAAAGTTGCCCTCCCAATGATCTCCTCTGAGTTGTAGTTGCATTTTTGATTTTTCACCTTTGCTATTAAGAATAAAAAACTGAAAATTTTTGATTTCCTGAAATTCCGGACCTGTAGTACGATGTCGCTGGCTTAACTCATCAACAAAACCATAGCAAACCTGGACCGTTACCGGACTATTTAATTTTCCCGTTCCATGAATCTCCATCCAATAAGCACTGGCTTTTGTAAGTTGTGGAAATAAAAATATTGCTAGAAAAAATAGCCCAAGGTTAAAGTGTAATAAACGTTTATACATTTTAAATGAAGTTATTTCATTTGGATATGGTATGCAAATGTAAAGAAAGAATCAGAGATAGCTTCATTCATACGATTAAATATCCTGATAGTCAACATAGAAATTATAAACCGGATTAGTATTGAATACAATGACGTGTTTTTTTTGTGGAAAACATGTGGATAATTTGTGGAAAATATTTTCATTTCTCAAAAAATTAGAATGTAAATAATCTCCTATAGACCCCGGAATATACAGAAGTGCACGACAAAAGATCTGCTTAATTTGCTAGATCTGCGAGATAATTTTATTTCAGAAGAACCAAACTTGAAAATGTCGGGTGAGTCTCAAAATCTGAGGGATATAATTAGGACCATCTCAGATTTTGGATTAAGTATTGTGCCATTCTAATGATGTAATAGATCTAAATGCGTCCGATTTATAAAACGCAAAGACCCTATTCGGATTCTCTTATATAAGTAGGTAAAGAAAAGGCGACAAAGTCGCTGAATAAGCTGTATGGACATATGTACGCTTGGAAAGAATCAATGAAATTGATTCCATCTTTGCTCCCTAAAAATAACCTGTTAGATATTGAAAGTTCTTTGCGTAAAATGTAAGATGGATAAGGTGTAAATATCAAATTCCCCAACTTTTGCGCTTGATTCAAAATGTCTTAAAATTTAGTAGAATCTGCTGGCTGGATGTATAAAAAACAAAAAAGTCTTAAGTATAAAACCTAAGACTTTTCTTTGCAGAAAGGAAGGGATTCGAACCCTCGATACAGTTACCCGTATACTACCTTTCCAGGGTAGCTCCTTCAACCACTCGGACACCTTTCTTTTTGAGATTGCAAAAATAGGGTATTTTCTCGAATATCCAAATATTTCTTACAATTTAATCAGTAATTTCTCCACAAAGACTTTTGGTGAAATGATCAGCAAAGCTTCCAGGGTAGCTAGGGTTATCTATTAAGTGCATTGCCTTGGTAATTGCTGTTTCTGCAGTCATATCTCTTCCACTGATCGCTCCGATTCTGGAAAAAATATTACTGTTTTCATATTTTCCAAATGAAATACCACCTGAAATACACTGGCTTACGACCACTATTTCAGTTCCATTGTTTCTGATTTCTTGTAATGTTTCCTGTGTTTTTTCACTACTGAAAATCGTTCCGGAGCCGAAAACCTGAAGAATAAGAACTTTCATTTTTGGGATCTCTTTAAAATGACTCAGATGCATCCCCGGGAAGATTCTCCAGAATAAAATATCCTCGGAAATATGTTCATCAACATGAAATTCTATGGAAGGATCACAACGGAACAGGTTTTCCTTGATAATATTTAAATGAACTCCGGACTGTCCCAAAATAGGGTAGTTTGGACTTGCGTAAGCATCAAAATACTCCGCAGAATATTTCAACGTTCTGTTTCCTCTTAATAATTTATATTCAAAATAAATGGCAACCTCCTGAATAACGGCTTCATCATTCTCATAAAGGCTGGCATAGTAAAGACTCGTCAAAAGGTTTTCTTTAGCATCCGTTCTTAAATCACCAATCGGAAGCTGGGATCCTGTCATGATGACCGGTTTTCTTAGACCTTTTAGCATAAAACTTAATGCTGATGCAGTGTAAGACATCGTATCCGTTCCGTGAAGAATCAGAAATCCATCATAATCATTGTAGTTTTTATAAATATAATTCGCAATGACTCTCCATTCTTCCGGGCCCATATCCGAAGAGTCCAGTGGCTTGGCAAAAGGATGTACAAAAACTTCACATTCCATCAATTTCATTTCCGGCATTTTTTCGAATATATTTCCGAAGTCAAATGCGCGGAGGCTTCCGGTTTCATAATCTTTTTCCATACCGATGGTTCCTCCGGTATAAATGAGTAGGACTTTTCGTTTCATGAATTACTTTTTAATAAGAATTTGGGCCTTATTCAGGTTGATAGCTCAAAATTACGTTAATTTGCAAAGATTTGAAAATGAATGAAACACTTACAGTGAAATTTTATAAAAATAAGATGATAATTGTAGGTATTACATTTTGGCTATTGAAAAAAATAACGAGATGCAGATGAAAGATTTAGCACAAACGTATGAATATTTAAAACAGTTTTTAACGGAAGAAAGATTAGCAAAAATTGAACATTTTTCTCAGGAAAGTTCTGATTTTGTGCTTCCGGTTGTAGAAGATGTTTATCAGTTTCGAAATGCAGCAGCGATTGTACGCTCTGTGGAAGCTTGTGGTTTTCATAAGGTTGTGGCATTGCAGGAAGAATATAGTTTTGAACCTAATCTTCGTGTGACAAAAGGAGCAGATACATGGGTTGAAGTTGAAAAACTTCCCCGAAATATGGAATCCTTCCAAAATATTAAAGATAGAGGATATAAAATTGTAGCAGTTTCATTGGAAAATAATGCTAAGATGCTGCCTGAATATGAAATTACAGAACCTATCGCTTTAGTTTTTGGAACTGAGATGGAAGGGGTCTCTCAGGAAATTCTGGATTTTGCGGATGAAACACTCGCCATTCCAATGTATGGTTTTACAAGAAGTTTTAACGTTTCTGTAGCGGCTTCCATTTGTATGTATGAGCTGAAGCAAAAACTGATAAAGTCTGATATTGACTATAAATTGGATCAGGAAAAACTTTTAAGAATGAAAATCCTTTGGACCGTAAATTCAATAAGAAGCGGACAGCAGATTTTTGAAAAATATTTGAGAGAGAACGAGATCGATTGGAAATAATCAAGAAAGAATAAAAAAAGGCTGTTTCCTACATTTGACAATACAACACAGAAGATAGCCTTTTTTTTATCGTAAAATAGCTTTTGATTGCTATTGGTTTATCATATTGAAATAATTCCATGCTGCCACAAAAACTCCTGCAGTTTCGGTTCTCAGTCGCTGATTTCCGAGCGATACAGCCTTTATTTTATGATCTGCTAAAAAAGAAATTTCTTTATCAGAAAAATCGCCTTCAGGGCCAATTAGAAAAGTAAGCTGTTCCAATTGTGGAATATTTTTAAGATCAATTCTCTCTAAATTTTCATTACAATGAGCTACAAAAGTATTTTCAGGCTTAATATTTTTTAATAAATCGGATAATTTTACAACATCATTGATCGTCGGAAAATGAAATCTTAGGCTTTGTTTTGAAGCGGCAATGGCTTGTTTCCTGATTTTATCAATATTGATATTTTTACGTTCAGTTTTTTCTGTTGTAATAATACTGATTTCGGAAATTCCCATTTCCACCGCTTTTTCCACAAAAAATTCAATCCTGTCAATATTTTTGGTAGGAGCAATAGCAATATGAAGTTTCGGATTGAACTCGGGTAAATTCTCTTTAATTTCTGCAACTTCAATACCTGCTTTTTTGCCCTCAATAATTAATTTCCCTGAAGCAAGACGTCCTTTTCCATCAGTTACATGGATGTCTTCACCATTCTTCATACGAAGAACTTTTACGATGTGCTGTTGTTCTTCGTCGTTGATGATGGCTTTGTCGCCAATTATTTCTCCGTAAAATAATTTCATAATTGTTGATTATTGGTAAAAAAGCAAAGAAGGCTGAGAAAGCAAATGCTGAAGCACTAATTGTCTTGTCCTCTTTGATTTTTATTTAAAGATTTATTTAAAGAATTAAGTTGATAAGTAATACCTTCAGCTTTAACTCTTAATTGCTCATAATTTTTATTACTCAAGAAACCAAGATCATTGGAAATAATCAAAAAGTTAATTACCTCTACGCAGCTACTAAATGAAATATTTATAAATCTTGATTTTTCTTTTTCTGTTTGCCTTGACATTCCTTCTGCAATGTTTGCAGTAATGCTAGTGCTGGCTCGTCTGATTTGATTGGTAATTCCAAACAGTTCGTGATCTGGAAATGTGGACGTAACAAGATAAATTTCTTTTACTAAAACCCTTGCATTATTCCATACATCTAATTTTTCAAAATAGAATTTGTACATTTTATCATTTGTTTTTATACTGCAAATTAATGAAAAACAATAATTTAAAAACAAATAGTTATACATTTCAACTAAAAGCTTACTAAGCTTCATTAGCCTTTTTAGCTTTCTTTACTTTTTATAAATCATATTTCGCCGTTGCAGTAGTTCTCAGATCAGTAAATTCTCCTCTTTCAAACTTCAACTGGGCTACCATGGCAATCATAGCAGCATTATCCGTCGTGTATTCAAATTTTGGAATGTAGATATTCCATCCTAATTTTTCCTTATTGTCTTCCATTGCTTTTCTTAATGCTGAGTTGGCAGAAACTCCACCCGCAATAGCAACTTCATGAACGTTGAGATCCTTGGCTGCTTTTTCAAGCTTGTTCATTAAGATTTCAATGATGGATTTTTGCACGGAAGCACAAAGGTCATTGAGATTTTCTTTGATAAAATCCGGATTTTTTCTGATTTCTTTCTGGATAAAATACAGCACTGATGTTTTGATACCACTGAAAGAATAATCGTAATGATCCAGTTTAGGCTTATTAAATTTAAAAGCATCAGGGTTTCCTTCTTTAGCCAGCCTGTCGATGATAGGTCCGGCAGGATAATCGAGATCAAAGATTTTTCCGATTTTATCAAATGCTTCTCCTGCGGCATCATCAATTGTTTTTCCGATAATTTCCATATCGAAATAATCTTTTACCAGTACAATCATAGTGTGGCCACCACTTACCGTAAGGCATAAAAATGGAAATTTGGGCGGCATAGGATTTGCATCTTCGATAAAATGGGCCAAAATATGGGCTTGAAGGTGATTTACTTCAATTAATGGAACATTGAGGCTCATTGCCAAAGACTTAGCAAATGATGTTCCTACAAGAAGCGATCCTAAAAGTCCGGGACCACGTGTAAATCCTATAGCTGAAATTGCATTTTGTTGTATATTTGCTTTAGTAAAAGATTTTTCAACAACGGGGATAATATTTTGTTGATGGGCTCGCGAGGCTAATTCAGGCACTACACCACCATATTCTTTGTGGATGGCCTGATTCGCGGCGATATTCGAAAGAATAGAATTTCCCTTGATGATAGCTGCTGAGGTGTCGTCGCAAGACGATTCAATACCTAAAATTATAGAGTCGCTCATAATAATGGCAAAGTTAGAGAATAATAACGAGAATGAGAATAAAAAATCAGTAGCTGAAAACTTAGGGGATCAGGTACAAAAGACTGTTGAAAATGTGGAAGGAAAGGTGAAGGAAACAGTAAAAGAAGCGTCTGAACTGGCTTCAGATGCTATTCATCATCCTGTAGAAACAGCTGAAGAATTTGGAAAACAGGCAATGAAAGACGTTGTCAGTTATTCCTGGTGGGCAAAACTTCTTTTGATTCTTTTTTGGCTGGGAATTTTCCTCGTAGGAAGTGTACTTATTATTATTAACCTTCCGGTGACGAAACAGTGGGCAGCAGATCAGGCACTCAAAATTGTTAACCAGGATTTTAAAGCCGGTTTTTCTACAGAAAGTGTAGATGTCAATTATTTTGGAGATGTAACGATAAAAGGACTGAAAGTAAAAGATTACAAAGGTTTTGATTTTATTACAGCCCGTGAGTTTCGTGCTGACTCGGACTGGATTTCCCTAGCTGTGAATGCCATTTCCGGCAATAGCAATTCTTTAAGTTTTAATTCATTGACGCTTGTTAATGCAGATATAAAGGTGATTACCTATAAAGGGGATAGCATTGCCAATTTTATCAGGTTTACCGAACTCTTTGATAATGGTAAAAAAAGAGACCCGAGGAAACCTCCCTTTCAATTGAATTCCAGAGTACAGATTATAGACTCTAAAGTTTCTATTGTCAATCAAAATTCTGAAGGAGAGCATGGAAAATGGTTAACAGCCACAAAATTTAATCTAAAAGCTCCTAATGTAAGAGTGAATGGCCCTAATGTTTCAGCATTGATCAATAACATGTCTTTCGTTACGTCAAGATGGGGGAAATCTCATACCGTAGACACCTTTTCAACAGAACTTTCTTTAACCCATGAATTCTTATCATTAAAAGACCTTACTCTTAACACTGATCATACTTTACTGCAAGGAAATGTAAAATTCAATCTTCACGATGGCAAATGGGCAGATTTTGCAGATAAAGTTCGTTGGGATATGAATATTGAACAGGGAAGTCAGGTGAGTGGCTATGATATCAGCTATTTTGTGACAAATTGGGATAATATCAAACCATTTAATCTGTCCGGTAAAATGACGGGGCCTTTAAATAAGTTCCATCTGGAAAACTTCCTGATCAGAAATCCTGATGTAAATATTGCCACAAAAACCATGAAGGTGGATAATCTGTTGAACGGACATTTTTCTATTGAAACGAAAGATCTTTCTACAGACTTTACATATAAAGATTTGAAAGCGATGATGCCTTCCTTTATCTCCAGCAAAATGAAAAATTTTGCGGATGATTTTGGAAAGTTAAAATATAATGGTACGGCAAGAGTAAATCCAGATCAGGTGTATGTTGAGAGTGGTAATTTGTTGACCGGAATCGGGCAGGCTAAAATCTCTAAACTTTCCCTTACAGGATATAGCACTGCTATGCCTAAATATACCGGATATCTTGAAGTAAAAGACCTTAATACTTCCGTCATTACTAAAAATAAAACGGTTGGTTTAATTTCAGGTAAATTTGATCTTAACGGGCAAAGTTTTGACGTTAATACAATGCGTTTGACAACCAAATCTCAGATTGCGAGCATTGAAATTATGGATAAAGTGATTAATAATCTGTATTTGGACGGATTATTAGATCATAAAAAATATAACGGACTCATTACTGTCAATGATGAGCAGGCAAAAGCAACTATTAAAGGGCTTATTGACTTCAGTACTTCTAAAATAGCAATGGATGTGAATGCAGATGTCAGCTATTTGAATATGAATTATTTTACCAACAAACCTGGAAATCAGATTGTCAGTGGGCAGGTTGAAGGTAAAATGTCTATGTCATCAATGAATGATCTGACCCTTGATGTTAATGCTAATAATCTGAATTTTGCAACAACTACTCAAAAATATAACATCCCGAATGCCAAGTTAAAAACTTTTGTAGATGCAGGTGGACGTGTGATAGATGTAGACGCTCCGGGTGCTGCTACAGGAAAGATTTCAGGGAGATACAATCTTGCAGATCTTGCAGGAATGGTAGAAAATGGAGTAGGAAAAATATTAGTAGGCCCACCACCAAGAAAATTATATCGCGGACAGAATTTTGCTTTGAATTTTGATGTACAGCAAGGTTTAGTCAATTATTTTTTACCGGATCTGAGACTTCCTCACGGAGCTAAAGTTGAAGGAGAATATAATGGAGACTCCAATAATATGATTCTTAATCTTGATGCTGTTTCCTTAAAATACATCATGTCCAAAGAAGAGGAAATTACAGATGCTGATAAAGCTTTGGCTTCAGCCAATCCTGATTATCAGATTAATAATAGGAAGAATATCAGCAGAGACAGTGCAATGGTGGACAGTGTTAAAGTCAGAATTAATACAGCCAATTTAGGTCAGCAATTGTATGCCAAGATCAGTCGGTTGGAGTATAATAAAAATATCATTAAAGACTTTGAACTTAAGGGAAATAATGAAAATGGAAATACACTTCATCTTGCAACAGTATTTAAACATGGAAGTCCGGTAGATGAGACTGAAGATAAGCTTAAAGATTATGCAATCAATGTAGATCAAACTACTGATGCAGCAGGAGATTATGTCTTTAAATTTGAACCTACCGAAGTTAAATTTAATGAGGTTACCTGGGCTATAGATACGAGCCCGGAGTTGAATCATTCCATTACTTATAGAAAGAAAACCGGAGATTTTGATATTAGAAATCTCAGAGTGTATTCCGATAAGAGTGCTTTGTTTATCAAAGAAGCACAATTTAAATCAGCAAAAGACTTTTATGTTGACGCTGATATCAATGATTTTTCTATTGAAAAACTTCTGGAAATGCAATCCGGCGGGAATGGTATGGATATTAAAGGTCTTGCGAATGGAAGTGTTAAGATCAAAATGGATAAAAATACCTTACAGCCATTGGTTGATCTTACTGTTGATGATATTAAAATGAATGGCAACGACATGGGAGATATTACCATTTCTGCCACGAACGGATTCTCATTGAATGTATATGATATCGATATAAAAGTGCATTCTGCAAAAGCACTTGGAGGTAATACATTGGACGTAACAGGTACTGTAAATAACAATTCCTCTTCACCGGATATTGACCTTACCGCACAAATGCGTGATTTTGACTTGTCGTTTGCACAACAATTTGTACAGTCCATTTTTGGAAATCTGAGAGGAAAAGCAACCGGAGATCTCAAAATTAATGGTAAACTGAAAAACCTTGATTATAATGGAGATATTGCTCTAAAAGATTTTGGATTAAAATTATTGTTCACAGGAGTAGATTATTCATTTGATGATACAGTGATTCAATTGACGAAAGGACTTGCCATCCTCAACAATATTGAGGTACATGATGGCAGATCAAATTCTAAAGGAAATGTTTCCGGGGCGATTCAGTTTGAAACATTATCTTCAATGGGGGTAGATCTGGTAATGAGAGCAGATAATCTTTTAATGTTGAATACCACACAGAAAGATTTTGATTTATTCTGGGGAAGAGTTTACGGACAGGGTGATCTCTATGTTGCCGGACCAGTTTCCGGATTGAGCATCACGACACCCAATATGAAAGCGCTTAACGGAAGTACATTTACTTTTAACTCAAGCTCGACTTCTAATGTTGAAGAATTCAAAATGCTGAGGTTCCTGAAAGAAGGAAAAGATGGTTTGATAACGTTGGAGGATAAAAAGAAAACAGGGGCCAATATGAACGTCGATTTTAATCTTGCTGTCGATAAAGGAACCACGGTGAATGTACTTGTTGGGGATGATGTAGGAAATATAACCGTGAAAGGAGCTGCAGATCCATTGAAGTTCCATATGAGCCGACAGGGAAATATTGCCATGAGCGGAACATATAAAGTAGATAACGGAACATTTGTTTCTAAAGCCATTCTTAATAAAACATTCCAGATTGAAAAGAACAGTAGTATCAGATGGGATGGTGATGCGATGAAACCGGCATTGGATATTAATGCTAATTATGTAAGAATGGTGGCCAATGTTGGGGAATATCTGAGTATGGGAAAATTACAGCCAATCAGTGTCTTGTTACAGGCTCATATCACTCAATCTCTGGTAGATCCTAAAATTGATCTTAATGTTACAGCGTTGGATGTTTCGAGTCAGGTACGAGAGACGTTGGCCGCAAAAATGAGCCAGGAAGGGGAGAAGGTCCTTCAGTTTGGTTCAGTTCTTTTGTTAAGTACCTTTAACGTATCGAATAGCGGTGGAGTAGATGTGAACATGGGTAATGTGGCAGAATCACAAGGGTATAATATGCTTCTTAAACAATTAGGATCGGTTCTTAATACCATGAGTAACGAATTCCAAATTGACCTTAATTATGTAAAAGGTGATCAAAACTCGACGGTTGGTGATAGAGCTAACGCAGGGGTGAGTGTAGCGGTTTCCCCTAGGGTTAATATTAAAACAGGTCTTGGGATTCCTTTGTCGAAAACAGATAATACACAAAATAATTACCTTTCGGGTGAAGGATCTGTAGAATATGATCTTTCTAAAAAGAATGACGGTAGCTTAATCATAAGAGGTTATTCTAAACCTACCAATATTGGTATGGGTATGGTGAGTACAAACGGTTCTGCTAATCAAGCTTATGGAGGGGGAATTGTATGGAGTAAAAGCTTTAATTCTTTGTTTAAAAAGAAGAAAAAAGATAAAAAACCATCAGACGATAAAACTGAAATAAAAACAGATTCTATAAAATCAAAAGCTAAATAATCGGAATATTTTAATGATTTTTATCATCTGTGTTAATTATTGTTAATGTTTGATATATTTTTTTTAGTTAAATTATTTTTTGTAAATTTGCAAAAAATACATAGATTTTTTAAAGAAATTGTAATTTAACTAATATGAACTATCAACTGGACGAAATAGACAAGAAGATTCTTGATTTCTTAGTAGAAAACACAAGAATGCCTTTTACAGAAATTGCTAAGCAGATGGATGTTTCTGCTGGGACAATTCACGTAAGAGTGAAAAAGATGGAAGATGCAGGTATTATTTTGGGATCATCTCTTAACATCGATTATGGTAAGCTGGACTATCACTTTACAGCTTTCATCGGGATCCTTTTGACAAAATCAAACCGTACTCAGGAAGTATTGAAAGAATTGTCAACTATTCCTAACGTAATCGAAGCTAGCGTTATTTCTGGAAAATATAATATTTTCTGTAAAGTAAGAGCTAAAAATACAGATGATGCTAAAAGAATTATTTATCAGATCGATGACATTCAGGATGTAATGAGAACTGAAAGTATGATTTCTATGGAAGAATACTTAAGTGACAAAAACAGACTGATCAACGCGATCTCTGTATAATTCGAATTTTAAACGAATAATTATAAAAGAACTTATGAAATCTCTCATAAGTTCTTTATTTTTGTACCTATGGAAGAATACAGCTATTTTGACGAAGATCCGAAAAAAGGATGGGGTTTTGTATTAGCATTCGCTGCTTTAATGTTATTTACCGTAATGGGACTGGGAATTGATGTAGATGAATATCTGCAACATGAGTTTCTTGACATCCCCAGATGGTATTTTTACATTATTTTTTCTATTGACCTATTAATGATGATAAGTCTGGTATTGATGTTTTTCTACAAGAAAGTAGGAATTTTCATGTTCCCGGCACTTTTGGTTTTGCATTTCTTTATGCATAACTATTATCTTTCTACATTTTTGTATACTGATGTTACCAATCTTTTCCTGTTTACAGGATTTGGAATGTTGGCTATTATTCCGAAATGGAAGTTTTTTAAATAGTCAATCTATACTTTAGCTTAAACTCGAATTAAGCTTTGATATAAAAACAAAATCGGCTGTTTCGAAGAAACAGCCGATTTTATATGATGACAACTAATAATTAGTTGGCTAAAATTCTTTTTACAGCTTCTTTTACAGCTGCTGCATCAATTTTATATTTCTTCATCAACTCTGCAGGGGTTGCAGATTCTCCGAAAGTATCGTTTACTGCTACAAATTCCTGTCTTGTAGGTCTTTTTCTTGCAAGCATTCCCGCTACAGATTCTCCTAAACCACCAAGGTAGTTATGTTCTTCTGCAGTAACAATCTTACCTGTTTTTTCAACAGATTTTAAGATGATTTCTTCGTCCAAAGGTTTAATGGTGTGGATGTTGATCACTTCACAAGAAATACCTTCTTTTTCAAGCTCATCTGCAGCTACAAGAGATTCCCATACAAGGTGTCCTGTTGCAACGATTGTTACATCAGTACCTTCCTGCAACATAATTCCTTTTCCGATTTCGAAAGGCATGTCTTCAGGAATAAATACAGGAACTGTCGGTCTACCAAATCTTAAATATACAGGACCTTCGTGTTCTGCAATAGCAATAGTAGCCGCCTTTGTTTGGTTATAGTCACATGGGTTGATAACCGTCATTCCGGGAAGCATTTTCATCATACCGATATCTTCCAATACCTGGTGGGTAGCTCCATCTTCACCTAATGTAAGACCTGCGTGAGAAGCACATATTTTTACATTTTTTCCAGAATAAGCAATAGACTGACGGATCTGATCGTAAACTCTTGAAGTAGAGAAGTTAGCGAAAGTTCCTGTGAAAGGAATTTTTCCTGTAATGCTAAGTCCTGCAGCAAGGCCCATCATGTTTGCCTCTGCAATACCAACCTGAAAGAATCTTTCCGGAGCTTTTTCAATGAATTTTTCCATTTTCAAAGAACCGATAAGGTCAGCACAAAGTGCTACTACATTAGGGTTTTTATCTGCAAGTTCTGCTAATCCGGCTCCGAATCCTGAACGTGTATCCTTTTTTTCTGTATATGTATATTTCATTTTTTACTAGATATTTAATATTGTACTAAAGTAATTAGTAGTCTGCCGGAGCTTCTAAATATAATTGTTTGAATGCTGTTTCCAATTGCTCATCGTTTGGAGCTTTTCCATGCCAAGCGTGAGTTCCCATCATATAATCTACACCATAACCCATTTCAGTGTGAAGAATAATTGCCACCGGTTTGCCCTTTCCTGTTTCAGCTTTTGCTCTTTCCAGAATAGCAATAACAGCTTCAAGATCGTTTCCGTTCTTTTCTTCTAAAACAATCCATCCAAATGCTTCCAATTTAGCATGAAGATTTCCCAAGCTTAATACATCATCGGTATCACCATCAATCTGACGTCCGTTATAATCGATTGTAGAGATAATATTATCTACTTTTTTGGCTGCAGCATACATCAAAGCTTCCCAGATCTGACCTTCCTGAAGCTCACCATCTCCGTGAAGAGAGTAAACGAAAGATTGATCTCCATCTAGTTTTTTGCCTTCAGCTACACCAAGTGCTACAGAAAGTCCTTGTCCAAGAGAACCTGAAGCGATTCTGATTCCAGGAAGCCCTTCGTGAGTAGTAGGGTGGCCTTGTAATCTTGAATCAAGTTTTCTGAAAGTTCTCAATTCATCTACCGGGAAGAAACCAAACCTTGCCAGCGTAGAATAGAAAACAGGTGAAATGTGCCCGTTTGACAAATAAAAATGATCTTCATTTTTACCTTCCATCGTAAAAGGAAGATGATAGTTCATTACTTTTCCGTAAAGTGCGGTGAAGTATTCCGTACAACCTAAGCTTCCACCAGGGTGCCCTGAATTTACAGCGTGAACCATTCTTAAAATGTCTCTTCTGATCTGCGTAGTAAGAGATTTTAACTCTTCAATACTTTTACTCATTATATCTGATTTATTTGCACGCGAATTTACAATTTTTTAATGGCTTATGGAAATGCAAAAATCCGGATGTAAAAACCCGGATTTTAATTGATTTGAATGTTTACCTGCATTTAGCAGCCTTCATTGATATAAACTGTAATTTCTGTAACAATATTATTAACAAATTTAAATGTTAGCTGAGTTCCGGCATCGTAATCTTCAATATTGAAATATCCTGCATCTTTAATACGTTTTCCATTATCATCAGATTCTGGCCGAACACTGAACGCAGGATAATTCTTGTAGGCATTGATGAGTTCATCTCTGCTACTTCCAACACCCATTCCGCTTTTTGTTCTGAATTTTTTACTGGTTGTTGTCATTCCTGTAACGGTAATAGCATTAGGTTTGGCTTCACCGCCATATCCCTGAAAAACTTCAATATTAATAATCTCTCCATTGTATTTCACCCCATTCTTCTTTTCTCCGTCAGAAATCTGCAGTACAGTACCTGAAATTTTTTCCACCTCACTTTTTTCCATAAAGATTTTATAAGGACCGATTCTCAAAGTAGAGATTTCAAAATTTTCCTGAGCATTCATAAGACTAAACGCCAAAACGAAAATGAAAATTGAAATAATTTTTTTCATAGTTTTTAATTCTGTTTTTATTTAATGAATTATTGTTGGTTTCAAAGATAATTATTCTAATGATGATGTTGTTTTGTTGCTATTTTTAATATTAATAATGATTTTGATAGATTGAAATCATTTATTAATCAGATTGTTATTTTTTTAAATTTTTTATATCTTTATTCTTAAAAAAATCATAAATATGGGAATTAAACAATTGTTTTATTTGGGAATTTTTTTTGTATCGATTTCCTTTGTAAAAGCACAGGATTTCTTTACACCAATTAATGAGAGAACTATTAAAGCTGAATCTAAAAACAGAACGATAGAACCTGAAAAATTTCTTACCTACAAACTGGATGTAGTCGGAATGAGAAATTATTTCGCTTCAATTCCGGAACTGAGAGATAATGAACGTAAAGATAATGCACCGATTATTGTTCTCCCTATGCCAGATGGGACAAAAGCTAAATTCAGAATTTGGAAATCTTCAGTAATGGCTCCGGAATTGGCAAGTCAGTTTCCACAAATTGTAACCTTAACAGGTCAGGGAGTAGATGATCAATATGCTACTATAAAACTGGATTTTACAGAGTTAGGATTTCATGCTCAAATAAAATCTGTAGTGGCAGGAGATACTTATATTGATCCTTATACCAAAAATGATATTGGGAATTATATCGTATACAAAAAAGGTGATTTGATTAACAAAAATCCCATGAGTTGCGGAACTAAAGAGGAAGGATTTCAAATAGAAAAAAAAAGCGTTCAAAAAACCGTTACTCCAAGCGTAGGAACTCAAATTAGAGTTTTTCGTTTTGCAGTAGCATGTACAAATCAATATGCAAAAGCTGCCACAGGGCTGACCTCACCCACCGTTGCCCAAGCTTTATCAGCTATTGTAACCACTGTAAACAGAGTAAATGGTGTGTTTGAGCAGGAGGTAGCTGTAAGGCTGGTGCTAATTCCTAATGAAACGAGTATTATCTTTACAAATCCAGCTACAGATCCTTTTACTGGAAATAATAATTCCGATGTATTAATTAATGAAAGTCAGACCCAGATTAATGCTATTATTGGAATTGCAAATTATGATGTGGGACATACATTTAGTACAGGAGCCGGTGGACAAGCTTACTATGGTATATGTAATGCCACTTATAAGGGAAAAGGAGTTACGGGTAGATCTAATCCTGTTGGAGATCCTTACGATATTGATTATGTAGCTCATGAAGTAGGGCATCA
>NZ_PIZV01000064.1 GCF_002835665.1 Chryseobacterium sp. PMSZPI | reverse complement strand
AAAATAGAAAATTCTTATCCCGAATTCAGGTTAATTAATAAAAAAGGCTGTTTTCATCAATTGAAAACAGCCTTTGTATATTTATAAAGTAAACTGATAATTAAAAACTCTGAAACTCTAAACGACTTTTAAATATTGCTTATCCTTTACCATCCATAAACCGATAAAGGTAAGAAGTCCGTTCAAGGCTATCAATTCCACTCCAATTCGGTAGTCTGTATAGGTGGTAACAGATAAATTGATCAGATAAGTCATAACAGGTGCTAAAATAGTAACTGCAAGAATTGAATATTTTTTTGAAATCTTAAACTTGGTGAAAATTCCGAAAGCGAAAAGACCTAAAAGCGGACCATACGTATATCCGGCGATTTCCATAATAAGATACACAATTGATTTATCATTCAAGGCTTTGAAAACCATAATCAAAATAAAGAAAACCACTGTAAAGGTCAGGTGTACTTTCATACGAAGACGTTTTTTTTCTTTTTCTGTTTTGGATTTATCTTCGTTAAGGTTTAATAAATCTACACAGTATGAGCTTGTCACTGCAGTTAATGCTCCGTCAGCCGAAGGAAATAGTGCAGAAATTAACCCAATAATGAAAATAATAGAAATAACCATTGGGAAGTGCCCCTGAAGGGAAAGAGCAGGGAAAAGATCGTCTCCCATGATATTCTTGATATTTCCTGAAGCGTCTTTAAATCCGAAAATATTGGTAACCGTTTCGCCATTTATAGTTCCATATTCTGCTCCATTTTGCAAAGCAAAAAGATAAAGTAATCCTCCTAAAAATAAGAAAGCAAGATTTACAAAAAGAAGGGTTCCGGCAAAAGTCAACATGTTTTTCTTAGAATTTTTAAGATTATCAACAGAAATGTTTTTCTGCATCATCTCCTGGTCCAATCCTGTCATGGCGATCGTAATAAATATTCCTCCTAAAATCGTTTTAAGGAAGAACGTCTTGGAATTAGGATCAAAATTAATGAAGTGGGTATAATTTTTTTGTTCCAGAATAGTATAAGCTTCACCAAAAGATAAATTCAGGTTGGATAAAATGTAGACGATACATGCCACTAAACTGATAATCATAAAAGAAGTCTGTAAAGTATCGGTAATGACAATTGTTTTTACACCTCCTTCAAAGGTATATAAAAGCACCATCAGTAATAGGACCAGAGACGTTAGCCAAAACGGAACTCCTAATCCTTCAAGCAAAAAAATCTGCAATACATTTACAACCAAATATAGTCTTGCCGTTGCGCCAATCGCCCTGGAAATAATAAAAAATATCGAACCTATTTTATGGGCTTCTACATTAAATCTTTTTCCTAAATAGGTATAAATGGAAGTAAGGTTCATTTTATAATACAGTGGAAGTAGTATTGCTGCAACAATAAAATATCCGATGAAGAAACCTATCACCATCATATAATATTCAAAGCCCCCATAAATATATTCCGTACCGGTCATTTTTCCGACTGTTCCCGGAACAGAAATAAAGGTAACACCGCTTAAGCTGGTTCCTATCATTCCAAAGGCTACAAGCCACCATTTACTTTTCTTGTTTCCGATAAAGAAAGACTGGTTATCCGAATTTCGGCTGGTAAAATAAGAAATTACCAAAAGACCGATGAAATAGATAAAAACAAATAGCAAAAGGATAGTTCCTGAATTCATTCTTAATTTTTAAATTTTAGCAAATATATAAAAAAGGATCACTTGTGAAGAGTGAATTTGAAATACACTTAATTTCAGGGGCAATTATGAATAGTGTGCCGGCTTTATATAGATCTTGATCCATTTCTGTTCGTAAATTTCGGTTAGTTTTTAGGTTTTTAAAAACCGATGAACATCAGAAAGTATTAGAAAATTGATTATTTCTATTGTAAAACAAAGAGCAATGCAATTAAAATTTAATTTGACAATTTATTTCCCTAAGTTTATAGGGCTTATTTCATTAATAAATAATACATTAAATTTTAAAAATGGAGATAGAAAAATTAGGATTTATAGGATTGGGGAGTATGGGACATCCCATGGCTAAGAATTTAGAAAAGGCAGGTTTTTCCCTTGGGGTTTATAACAGAACTGCTGAAAAGGCAGAGGCATTTAAAAATCAGTCTGTGGTGTATACAAGTGTTCAGGAATTGGTGAAAAATTCTGATATTATTTTTACGATGTTAACCAATGACGCGGCAGTAAGAGCAGTATACGAAGAAATTCTTTCTGTAGATATTCGTGGGAAATTGTTAATAGACATGAGTACCGTTTCCCCTGAAATCAGTAAAGATATCGCTTCAGCAGTTAAAATAAAAGAAGCCGGCTTTATTGACGCTCCTGTAGCCGGGAGTACCAAACCGGCAGCTGAAGGAACATTAATTATTATGGCCGGAGGAGATGAAAGAGATGTTTTACGGGCCGAGCCTTATTTACAAAAACTGGGGAAAGCAATTAAACATCTCGGTGAAAACGGAAAAGGTATTGCCGCAAAATTATCTGTGAATTACTTTATTTCTGCATTATATCAGGGGCTTGCCGAAACCATTCTATTTTCAGACAAATTAGGGATCGAACGAAAGGATATGCTGGAAATTATTAATGAGAGTGCCAGTGGAAGCGGTGCCACCAAGGTAAAAACGCCATTGTTGATTAGTAATCATTATGAGCCTTCATTTGCCCTGGACCTAATGTTGAAAGATATTCTTCTGGCCAAAAAAGCCGGAGCTGATTATCCTTTGTCAAAAACCTTAAGCGAAACTTACCAGGCTGCTCATGATGCAGGATTTGGGGAAGATGATGTGATAGGCATTATCAACTATTTGAAACAATAAATAGGAACCAGTTACACAAAACAAACATTGTCAAAATGAGTATTTGTGAGTAAAAATAAAACCCTTTCATAGTATATCTACGAAAGGGTTTTATTGTAGGGTGAAAACAGTGACTAATTCACTAAAACATCCTGAAGTTCCACATTCTTTTGAAAGCTGGCTTTAGCAAAAGGACAGAGAGGAATAATCTTTTTTCCGTTCTTTCTTGCATAATCTACAGCAGCTAAAAGCATTTCTTTACCTACTCCTTTTCCATTATAGGCTTCCTCCACTTCGGTGTGGTCAATAATAAATCTTTCTTCTCCGGCCCAGGTATAGGTCATCATTCCTGCGCGTCTTCCATCTATGAAAGCTTCAAAACTTCCGTGTTTTTCGTCGTTGTTTTGTTTTACTTCGATCATGTTATGAGAATTTTGTTAATATGTCTATTTCGTTGGTTAATATTTTATGAACAGGGCAGGCGTCTGCAATGGTGTGTAATCTTTTCAGCTGCTCTTCATCCAGAACTCCTTCGAAACTGATATCTCTTTTAAAAATGGCTCTTTTAGTTAATGGGAAATTTTCCAACTCCACTTCTACATTGATGTTTTCTACATCCCATTCCTTTCTTTCAATATACATTCTTAAAGTAGCAGCTGTACAACTTGCCAGAGAGGTCGCTAAAATTTCTAAAGGATTAAAACCTTTATTTTGCCCACCTTTATCTATGGGTTCGTCGGTAATAATTGTATTTTCACCGGCTGTTACCTCTGTATAATATTTTGTTTTTCCTAAACTTGCTTTTACGGTTACCGCCATTATTATTTTGTATTGAATTTATAACTTAAAGCCCCGGAAGGGCATTGGTCTATTTGCTTTTGAAGCTCTTCGGGGGTTGCATTTTCTGCTTTTATCCAAGGTCTGTCCTTAGGATTATAGACTTTGGGAAGTAATTTTACACAGACAGCTGAGTGGATACACTTTTTAGGCTGCCAGATGACAGTAATGTCGCCGTTGGGATATTCGTGTGTTTCCATATTAATTTTCTTTTAATGATTTTTCGATTCTTTTGTCCGGAATCAGCCATATGAGAGCCACGATATAATAAAAACCTATGGCAATATAAGGATAAAAAAATGAAGTAGCGATTCCTAAAACATAAAATATGATGGATATATATTCTTTATATTTTGAATGGATGGCTTCTTTTAATCTTGAATTTTCACCTTCACAACGGATAATGACATTTTCCAGAATAGTATAAGCAATAGCGGACATAATCAGTCCAATACCATAGGTTGCAACCGGGTTTTTTGCAAAACCTGTTGTCCCTATCCATTCTGTAGCAATAGGCATTAATGAAAGCCAGAATAACAGATGGAGATTGGCCCAAAGAATACCTCCGTTTACTTTTTTTACTGCCTGGAATAAATGATGGTGGTTATTCCAATAAATTCCCACATATATAAAACTGAAAATATAAGCTAAAAACTTAGGCAGTAAAGGTTTGAGACTGGTCCAATTGCTCCCTTCCGGTACTTTTAACTCAAGTACCATAATGGTGATAATGATGGCTAAAACACCATCGCTAAAAGCTTCCAGTCTACCTTTAGTCATTGGTTTTAATCTGGTTTTTAAAGTCTTTGATCTTGGTTTTTAAATCCGTCAGCATATCAGGATTAATGACACCACTTTCAAGATCAAAATTTTCATAAAATTTAGGCAAAGAGAACGTTTCTTTAATATCTGCTGCAAATTGTGGAAAGAACGTTTTTGCGGTATTCATTACATTGCCGCCACCGTAACCGCCGGGAGATGTACTCATCAAAAACATCGGTTTATTTTGAAATACCTTTACATTAATCCTTGATGACCAATCGAAAATATTTTTAAATGCTGCGCTATAAGATCTGTTGTGCTCTGCTAAGGAACAAATGATAACATCACATTCTTCAATTACTTTTAGAAACTGATGTGCTGCATCCGGAAACCCTTTCTTTTCAAGATCTACGGAAAAAACAGGCATTGTGAAATCGTTGAGATCAAGCAAATTGATTTCTTCATTCTGAAAATCTTTCAAAACAAATTTTACCAATTCTCTGTTGATTGAAGTGGAAGACGAACTTCCTGCAAATGCTAATATTTTCATGGCTTAATGGTCTGTCTGGGCAAAAATTATTTTCTGTTTAAAATAGCTTTAGGAAGTGGGACATATTCTTGTTCATCACCCGGAACAAGTGGAAATGCATCATGGTTTTGATCATTCCAGTTTACCTTGGCCTGGTCGATGAGTTCTTTGTCCGAATTTACAAAGTTCCAGAATATGAAACGCTCTTCATCGAAAGGCTCACCACCGAAAAGATAGACTGTTCCGTTTTCGCTCATATCAAATTCACAAAGTTTGGTGTCTTTTGCAATCATGAGTTGTTTTGAACCATAAGAGTTCCCTTCCGTAGTCACTGTTCCATCCAAAACATACATTGCTGCTTCACCATACAGGTCTTTTCCGATGCTTATTTTCTTTGGCTCTTTTGTTTTGATTTCAAGGAAAAACAATTTGCTGTGCACGGGAACCGGAGATGTTGTTCCAAACGCTTCACCGGCAATTAATTTATATTGAATTCCATCTTCTTCCCAAACCGGAATGTCCTCCGCTTCAATATGATTGAAAGTTGGCTCAGACTGTTCAAGATGTTTAGGCAAGCCTACCCAAATCTGAAATCCGTGAAGTCTTTTATCGCTGTGTCTTAAATATTCAGGAGTTCTTTCAGAATGTACCACTCCTTTTCCGGCAGTCATCCAGTTAACAGCTCCTGGCTTTATTTCAATAGCGCTTCCAATACTGTCTCTGTGAAAAATAGATCCCTCAAGCAGATAAGTTAAGGTAGATAATCCGATATGAGGATGAGGAGGAACATCAAGGTTTTGATAATCCTTTAATTCGGAAGGTCCCATATGATCGATAAAAACAAAAGGTCCCACAGCTCTTTTTTCACGGAAAGGAAGAAGTCTTCCTACGAGAAAATTTCCTATATCTGCTGCTTTTTCTTCAATGATAAGTCCAATATTTGACATGATGATGTAATCTTTTTTAAATTTTAAATAATTGAAATGGTTTTTGCAAAGAATTTAAAGTTTGTCGTATCCTTCAAATTTTTCGTCAACAATACGTTTCCACTCAGGATGCTTTTTGATAAATGCAAAAACATAAGGGCAAAATGGGAGTAGTTTTTTCCCACTTTCTTCAATATAGTTCAATGTTTTTTCCACTACTGCCGCAGCAGCACCAGTTCCTGCTAATTCCGGTTCTGCTTCAGTATGAATTAATGCAATTTGATGCTTGGTTTCACGGTAATCTATGAATGCATAGTGCCCATTAACGTCTATCTCGAATCTTTTATCGGTCTTTACAAGAGGTATGTTTTCAAATTCTGGTTTCATAATTTTTTGTATTAAAAGTTTATTAAGATCTAGGTTGAAAGAAGTTAATATTCTTTGCGTTATAAAAGAAATACAGCTGAGAAAACAAACCTTATAGATTTTTAGGACCTATAAGGTTTATATCCCCAAACATTACTTAACTTAACATTAATCTTTACACTTCAACCCGATATAATGATATATAAAGTTAGTAAAAAAAGAGTTTATTTAAGATTAAGAGAAATTTAATTCTATCCTTTTAATCTTCAAGATATCCGAATTTTCCGGTATTGAAATCCTCAAAAGCTTGCATAATTTCCTCTCTGGTATTCATTACAAAAGGTCCGTGAGGATAAATAGGTTCATTAATTGGCTCCCCACTGATAATTAAAACAACCGAATCTTCTTTTGCTTCAATAGAGAATGTTTCGCCTTCATTATTAAATAAAACAAAATGATCTGCGGGAACTTTTTCTTCTCCGTTTACAATAATATTTCCTTCAATCACCAATCCTGCGGTATTGAAATGAGCAGGGAAGTTAAATTCTGCCTTTCCTCCGGCTTTAAGTTTTGCATTCATCATATGAACAGGAGTGAAAGTGGTAGCGGGACCTTTATGTCCGTTATACTCCCCGGCAATTACCTCTACGAATCCATTTTCACCTAAATCCACTCTTTCCATTTTAGAGTTTTCAATAGCCTGATATTTTGGATGGCTCATTTTATCTTTTGCCGGAAGGTTGACCCAAAGCTGAACCATTTGAAAGATTCCTCCGTTTTTCGCCCATTCTGTTTCGTGATATTCTTTATGAAGAACTCCTTTTGCTGCTGTCATCCACTGTACGTCACCTTCTCCGATAATGCCACCACCGCCTGCGCTGTCATGGTGTTCTACTTTTCCATTATAAGCTATCGTTACGGTTTCAAACCCTCTGTGCGGATGAACTCCCACGCCCCTTGGTCTGTCAGAGCCATTGAAGTGAAATTTTGAATTATAATCAAGCATAATGAACGGGTCCATTCTTTTCATGTCTAATCCATGTACACCTGGAATAAAATTATGAACCCTAAAACCATCACCTACAAAGTGTGCAGGTCTTGGAGATACTACGATTTCTACTTTTTTAGTTGCCATAATATTGTTGATTTTATGTAAACAAAAGTACCATACTTATCCATCAAAAGCATTGATCTGTGATAAGTTCGTAGGGTGGTGAAATGAAAAAAGTAAAGGAAGTGAAAAGTGCTGATAAAGGAAAGGATGAAGATTTTTCTTAAATGACCTTTTGCAGCAACCTTTATCAATTATAAGACGATTAGCAACTTCCAGTTTTTAATTTCAATTTTTTAGCCATTTTCGCTTTCTCAGCTTTCTTTACTTTTAATTACTCCTCTTTTGATTTCATATTTTTCCCATCCGAAATGTGTAGTCTTCTGAAGACCAAACCTGATAAGATGGTTAGTAGGCCAACAGTAAGAAACGTATAACGGAAAGCATTATGAATTTCTCCTTTGATGAGGTCTGTGTTCTCAAATAACTTTAAAACAATCAATCCGAACGCAATTCCGAAACCAATGGCAAGTTGCTGGTTTACCGAAATTAAAGAATTACCACTGCTGGTCTGGAAATTACGCAGGTCGGCAATGGAAATAGTATTCATAGAAGTAAATTGAATGGAATTGAAAAACCCTAACACGGCAATAATAGGAATAAACCAATACAATGAAGTATGAATATCGGGAATGGCCAAAAGGCAGATCAATGTTCCAATGATAAATGTATTGATCATTAAAGTTTGACGATACCCATATTTATCTAAAATTTTAATAACGGATGATTTTCCAAATATGGCAGTGATAGCCATTGGAGCGATAATCCATCCTGAGGTAACTGCTGATTGTTTGTAAGCAATTTGAATCATCAAGGGAAGGAGCAATGGAACAGAACTGATCCCTAATCTTGTGGCCAGGTTTCCTACAATTCCCACACGGAAAGTCCTTACCTGGAAGAGATCTAAAGGAAAAATAGGATGTCCTTCTTTTTTTGCATGCTTATAGTAGTAATAAAGGAACAGGAATCCAAGAATAAATATGATGAGAACAGGTGTGATATTCTGCATATTTCCAAAAAGCTCCAGTGAAATTGAGAGCAGGAGAGAAGCTGCTGCAAAAATTAAAAAACCTTTCAAATCGAAGTCTACATCATCAGATTTGTAATCAGGCATAAATTTAAAACCTAAAATAATCCCTAAAAGACCAATTGGAATGTTGATCAGGAATATCCAATGCCAGGAAAGATAATCCACCATATAGCCACCAACTAATGGCCCCAATACAGGACCAATAAGTGCAGGAATAATAGCAAAGTTCATTGCTTTAAGTAATTCATTCTTATCAAAAGTTTTGATCAGAGCTAATTTTCCAACAGGAGTCATCAAGCTCCCTCCAACTCCCTGAATGACTCTTGAAATAACAAGATGAGTAAGGTTTTGGGATAATGAACAAAATAAAGAACCCAAGCTGAACAGTACCAAAGAGAAAATAAATACCTTTTTTGTTCCAAACCGATCTGCCAAAAAGCCACTGGCAGGCATGAAAACGGCTAATGTCAGAACATAACTGATAATAGCGTTCTGCATGTTCAACGGTGATTCATGAAGATCCTTAGCAATGGAAGGCAGGGAAGTATTAAGAATAGTGGAATCCAGCATTTGCATGAAAATAGCAGTAGCCAGAATCAGTGGAAGTATTTTTTTTATGGACGTTTGTGTTGAATTGGTTTCTGTCATGATATACAAGCCGGAATATACTGCTTCCGGACTTATTTTGTTTGAAGAAAACGCTTGCTTTAAGCTGTTTCAATCTTTAGATAAAGAAATCCATATAAAATTAAAAAAGTCCTGCGAAATATCACAGGACTTTTTGATTTATTTTCTAGGCTTTTCTACTCCTTTCCATTCATCACCGGCTTTTCTGTACTGGCTTAAAGTGAAATTTTTGAAATCCTTGGTTTTATACTCAATGTTGTCGTTATTCTGTTCGAAAGGCATGATGTAATAGTACTCAAGATCTGTCTTATCCGATTTGTTTCCTTTTTTCACACTCGGAACATATTTAGAGAATTTATAGCTTGGAAGATATTGTTTTAACCTTGTATAGAATGCTTTATCTTCTTTTTCGCTAGGAATGATATCTACAATATTCAGATCATCTTTTTTCTTATCAATCCACAGGTAATAGGTTTTTTCTTCCCCTATATTTCTATTGATAGAGTTGAAAGCAAATAGTTCTTTAGGAACAAGTTCTTTAATCTTTTCCGGGTCTACCGTTGTGTAATACTGTCCTTTAGAAGGGTCAACATAGGTTTCAAGGTTGTACATTAAAACCGAATTGTTTTCGAATTTTTTATTTTTAAAATATTGATTTAAAGACAATTCTGCGGTTGCTCTAAGTTCTTTAGCTCTGTCATCCAACTTTTTTGTAGGATTCTGAGGGTTTACATATTTTACAAACTCGTATAAAACGATAGGTTTGATGTCTTTAAGATGAGGGTATGTCTTAAGTTGTTCTGCTTTTACCAGCCAGTAGAATTGTTGATAATAGTCATCCTTATCAGCGTCTTTCACGCTTTTATAAGCTAAAGCAAGCTTTTTTGAATTTAAGTATTTACCGTATTTTCCCTGTCCGAAGGCAATACTAATGGATAATAAGGCAAATAAAACAGTAAGGTTTCTTCTCATTTCTTTATAATTGATATTTTCGTTTTTCAAATATATTCCAAATATAATTATTTATTAGATATTATTTTGAATTGTGCGTTAAATTATGCAATATTAGTATCGTTAATTCAAAAGAAAATCCTGTATTGCTACAGGATTGATAAATTATTACGAAAAAAGGGAAGAAAGGGAATAATTCAAAGTGATAACTGTCAATAGTCAATTTTGCTTCACAAGTGAATCGTGAATAAATTAAGTATTCCGATAACTTTAAACCATGAACCTTAAACATCTAGAATTGACGATTCACTCCAATTCTAAAACCCTCTCACTCTCAATTAATATGAAGTTTCATGCACTTTAACCGCTCGTCCGCTTGGATCGTTCATTTTTTTGAAAGCTTCATCCCATTCTAATGCAATAGGCGTAGAACAGGCAACAGACGGAACAGACGGTACCGTAGCAGCAGAGGTTTCGCTAGGGAAGTGCTCTTCAAAAATGGTTCTGTATCGGTATTCCTCTTTGTTTTGAGGTGTATTCAACGGGAATCTGAATCTGGCGTTGACCATCATTTCATCAGTTACTTCTTTCTCTGCGATATCTTTCAATGTATCAATCCATGAATAGCCGACACCGTCAGAGAACTGTTCTTTCTGTCTCCAGGCAATAGATTCAGGAAGGATGTCTTCAAAAGCTTTTCTTAAAACCCATTTCTCAATTTTTCCTTCAGAAACGTTAATCATTTTATCTTTTGGGTTAAGGGTCATGGCGATATCCATAAACTCCTTATCAAGGAAAGGAACTCTGCCTTCTATTCCCCAGCTCATTAATGCTTTGTTAGCTCTCAAACAATCGTACAAGTGAAGTTTTCCTAATTTTCTTACCGTTTCATCATGGAACTCCTTAGCATTGGGTGCTTTATGGAAATATAAATAACCACCAAATAACTCATCAGAGCCTTCTCCGGAAAGTACCATTTTGATACCCATGGATTTGATAACTCTTGCTAAAAGATACATTGGGGTAGAAGCTCTGACCGTAGTCACATCGTAAGTTTCCAAATGATAGATTACATCACGGATCGCATCAAGGCCTTCCTGAACAGTGAAGTTAACTTCATGATGTACGGACCCAATATGTTCCGCTGCTTTTTGTGCTGCAACAAGATCCGGAGAACCTACAAGCCCTACAGCGAAACTGTGAAGTCTCGGATACCATGCTTCTTGAGTGTCACCGCTTTCAACTCTTTGTCTTGCGAACTTTGCAGTAATTGCTGAGATGACAGAAGAGTCTAAACCTCCCGAAAGAAGAACTCCGTAAGGAACATCACTCATCAATTGTCTGTGAACGGCATCTTCAAGCCCTTTTCTTAATTTTGCAATATCTGTATCGTTGTTTTCTACATGTTCAAAGCTTTCCCAGTCTCTTGTGTACCATTGTTGAAGTTCGCTGCCATCTTTACTGTATAGCAAATGTCCCGGTAAAAATGTTTCAATGGTCTTGCATACGCCTTCTAATGCTTTTAATTCAGACGCTACATAATAGTTTCCGTTTTTATCCCATCCCTGATAAAGGGGGCATATTCCCATATGATCACGGGCAATCAGGTAAACTTCGTTTTCAGTATCGTATAATGCGAAGGCAAAAATTCCGTTTAATTTTTCAACGAAATTTTTTCCGTATTTTCTATAAAGAGCCAGAATAACCTCACAATCTGATTGAGTCTGGAACTCATAATCCGGAAATTCTTCTTTTAGTTCTCTATGGTTGTAGATCTCACCATTCACGGCAAGTACTACTTTTCCATCTTTAGTAAATAAGGGTTGTTTTCCTGAAGTAGGATCAACAATAGCGAGTCTTTCGTGGGAGAAAACTACTTTTTCGTCCTGAAATACCCCGCTCCAATCCGGTCCTCTGTGACGGATTTTTTTTGACATTTCCAAAACCTGAGGTCTTAATATTTCAGTTTTTTGTTTGGCGTCAAATAGACATACAATTCCACACATATTTTTATTATTTATGAAACAAAAGTAGAGTTGATGTTTATAAATAACAATGAAAAATATTTAAAATAGAATTTTTTTAATCAATTTGTGTTTAAAAAAGAAAAATATTAATTATTTAAAGTGATTATTATGTTTTTGATTAATTTTTTTCGTTGTGCTCCATTTAATGTATCCTCTATACAAAATAAAAATGACATATTTATTAATATATGGTAATTTATTATATGAATTTTAACCCTTACTTTGTGGCTCGAAATAATTTTTTTTCATCATTTGTGTTTTTACCTTCTTGCAATTCTCATGCAAGAAGGTTTTGTTTTTATTCTACCCCTAGTAAAGTTCCTGAAACATTCCATGAGCTGAAACTTGTACCTTCGGTAGGACCTTGTGGAATTTTGATTTGAATAGTATGTTTTCCTGCCTTTAAATCTCCAAGAGGAATGAAGTTAGGATTCGTCACAGTTCCCGGACACCAGTTTGATCTGCTGAGGTCAGAGGAAGAAAGGCCATCCTGAAAATTTCCAGAAGCAGGATTATACAGACGGTAAGATCCGCAATCTGTTCTCCATGGTATGAAAGAGAATACGGATTTTCCATCCATAAAAATAGTGTTGGCTTTAGGAACAAACTCATCGCCGTTTTCCCAACCTCCATGTCCTGTAGTTGTATATCTTAGTTGAGCATTCTTCAAATCTTTCTTTAAAGTGAAATCAACAAGAAGCCCTTTGTCCTGATTGAACATGGTTGAGTAATCCTGTCCTGCCATTTCCATAATATTCAAAGAGTTGAATAGAGGAATTGCAGTATTGTTTTTATAAACTGCCTGATCACTTTTGTGAATCGTAATTTCAAGGCTTACTTTGTGTCCGCCTTTATCATAGTTGCCGATAAAAGTTCCCACCCAAAGTTCTTTACCCGATAAAGAGGGTTTTAATTCCGTAATATCTTGTCGGTAGGGATTGATAGTTTGCCAGGTTTTACCTTTAAGCTGGATATGATTAAATTGTTGGATTCCAAAAGGAGTAAAGAATCTCATCATTTCCATTGCTGGGTTATAATTTTCCGTAGAAGTTATTCCATAATATTGTTTTCCGTTTCCATTTTCAAAAACAGGAAGTGTTTTGGCTCCTTTTTCTAAACCGTCAAAAAAAGACTTCTCTTTATCTTGAGGAATAAAAAATACGGTTCCTGTTCTGTCATAGGCATCTCCATTTGATTGTTGCTTCAATTCTACAAAAATATTTTCTCCTTCCGTAATAGCTGGAAATTTTATCTTTTTAAGAATGATGGTTCCATTGGCATATCGTTTTATCTGATCATCTGATTTTGCAGCATCCGAGAAATTGATAGTTTCATTTTCAAAAACTTTCAATGTTGTAAAACGGCTTTTCCAAAGAAGGTCTTTGTAGCCTAATTGATCTGTAGATTGTATAGAACCTTTTATGATGTTTTCAATTCCTGTATTTTTAATTTTCTTGATGGAATTGGCTGTGATTAACGAATTTTTATTCCTCTCTACTTCCAATACAAATCCTAGGTTTTGGCCCAAGACAGATGGTCCGCCCTGAAATTTTAAATCATTTGTGTACCAGACTTCAATTGTGTTGGAATTGATTTTGGTAATTGCTTTTTTGCAATTGTATCCCAGAATTTTTTTGGTTTCATTGGTCAACTCAAAATTCTGTTTTCCTACAGATTCTGTATCAGCAGTAGAAATGATTTCTCCGGATTTTAAAAAAGCATATGAAACAATAGTATTGGAAGGTTTTTCAACCTTTGTAATCTCAAAAGGATATCTACTTTTTTGTTCTTTGATGGTATTGTTTAGAATGAAGGTTTCTTTTTCATTGGCCCACACAATAGTAGAAGGCTGATCAGACAACACTTTTCCGTTAGAAGAACTGGTGTATTGGATTTCGTAAGTCTGGGCAGAAACCAGACAAAATAAAAAGACACTAAGAAAGCTAAATGTAAATTTTTTGCGCATAGTCATATATGAGTTTGCCGCAAAGTTATCCCAACTTTCTATGGTTTCAAAACGGCTATAATCTATATAATAAGTAGACAATGTGTGAAAAATGTTACAAATCAATTCATAAGATTTGAATATAGAAACAAAAAACTACCCTTAGAAAAGGGTAGTTGTATACATTTTTTGGTAATTATATACAATTTTACACTAATGCGGTTATTTTATTATTAAGAACTTGTCATTCTGAATGTAACGAAGTGAAATGAAGAATCTAAGCCCAATTATAAGATTCTTCCTTCGTCAGAATGACAGTGGTGTAAAATTGTATATAGTCACCTATTTTTTTATTAGGTCGTGATTAAGATATTCTCTCAATCAATGCCATATAGAATCCATCGTAGCCTTCACTAGGCATTACTTTTTCATCTTTGATCATTTTGTATCCAGGATTGTTCTTTAAGAATTCTTCTACCTGCTTATTGTTTTCAGAGGGAAGGATAGAACATGTAGCGTATACCATTTTCCCACCTTTTTTAAGCATTTTAGAATAGTCCTGAAGGATCTGTTGTTGTTCCTTTTTAATTCTGTCGATAAAGTCCTGGTCAATTTTCCATTTACTATCCGGATTTCTTTTCAAAACTCCAAGACCTGAACACGGCGCATCAATCAATAATCTGTCTGCTTTTTCATGAAGACGTTTGATCACTTTGTTATCAGAGATCATACGGGTTTCAATATTGTGAGCTCCGGCTCTTTTTGCACGACGTTTTAATTCAGCCAGTTTCCATTCAAAAATATCTAAAGCGACAATCTGACCTTTATTTTTCATTAATGCTGCTAAGTGAAGTGTTTTTCCTCCTGCACCAGCACAGGCATCCACAACTCTTTGGCCTTCTTTTACGTCAAGGAAATAACCGATCTTTTGTGAAGAGGCATCCTGAACTTCAAATAGTCCTTCTTTAAAAGCTGTTGTAAGGAAAACGTTTTTCTTCTCTTCCAATTGCACTGCATCAGGATAATTCTTGATAGGATAGGAAACAACACCTTCGTCAGAAAGATCAGAAATAAGCTCTTTTGTTGTCGTTTTTAAAGAATTGGTTCTTAAAACTGTAGGTGCCTGCTCATTTAAAGCAGTCATTTCTTTTTCCCAGTTATCCCCTAATTCCTTTTCTAATGTTTCTGCCAACCAATCAGGGATAGAATGTTCAATTGCTTTGGTAGGTACAGTGTTCTTTTTAAGCTTGGTAAGGATATCTGCGATTTTGATTCCGTCAAACTCCTCAAACTTTTTATAATTGGTTTTGCTCCAAAGAAGATAGGCGATGATAAGTTTATAAATGTTATTAGGTTTTACCCCTTCACCCATATAATACTCAAGACGCTTCTTCCAACGGATAATATTGTAGAAAATCTCAGAAACAACGGCTCTGTCCTGGCTTCCCCATTTTTTATTAGCTTTTAAAAGTCTTTCGATTACCTTATCAGCGTATTTATTTTTCTCGAAAAATGTTTCTTGTAAAGCATCGTGAATTCCGATCGCTAAGTTTCTGTGAATAAGTTCCATAAATTTGCTTCGCTGTTTTGAATCTGCAAAAGTACGACTTTTAATTGAGAGTTGAGAATTGAGTTGGAGAGTTGAAGGGTGAGAGGGTTGTAGAGTAGAAGAGTAGGAGTGTTTTAGAGTGAATAGCTGGGGCGTAACATTTATGAATTTTATACCATTTATATTTTACGAACAAAATTATAAAGTTAATCAACAAGCATTGCAAGCATTAGCGTTTAAAGTTTAATGTTATTGATTAAGGTAAAATTACTGGTAATAGAATAATTCGTTGTATTGTTAATTTTTTAAATAATAGAAAAAAATTAAGGGTGGATTTGTAAAGAATTTTCTTAAAATTCCCATTTTTTTATTCGATGATGAAGGATTTTAATTCAAAGATGAATGAACTCCTTTTTTTACTTAAATGAAAAATCTTTACAAATAAAATGTACATGTTTATCTATATCCTTTATTTTCTTTACATATAGCTTAATTAATTTTGCTTAATTCACTTATTGGTGTAAAAATAATACCCGCTTATTATCTGCTATACTGATCTTTATCTCTTGACTTCAACCTCCAAAAAGCCCTACCTTTGCAAAAATTAAAAATATGAGTGATACAATACTTTGTCCGAAATGTAGCTCTGAGTTTACTTACCCGAGCGATAATATGATGGTATGTTCTCAGTGTTTCTACGAATGGAACCCTGAAGATGCCGCTTCTGAAGCTGCTAACGAAGGAAAAATTTTTGATTCAAACGGAAATGAACTTCAGGATGGAGATTCTGTAGTTGTCGTTAAAGATCTTCCTGTAAAAGGAGCACCAAAACCAGTGAAGGCGGGAACAAAAGTGAAGAACATCCGTTTAAGACCAGGAAGTGATCACAATATTGATTGTAAAATTGATGGTTTTGGAGCGATGGCTTTAAAATCAGAATTTGTAAAGAAGGCATAAAAGTAATTCTATTTGCCCTAAATGCATAAAAAAAGGAAAAAATTGGACAGTGTAATCTTTCAAAAGACTTAATTGCAAGATTGCTAATGTCCGTCTGGAAGGCAGAAAGAGAATTAACCAAAAATTTCCTTATGCTGTGGAAATACAAATGTAAGAAAAAGTTTCAAGACAGATTCTTATGTTTGTATTTTTTTTATCCACAAATTGTTGATAAGTGTAAGATAATGTTTGAGTTATGTTTTTGTAAAATAGGCTGAGGAAACTAAGGACGCAGCTTGTAACCCTTCGAAATCTAACCTAGGTGAACGGTTTTAGATACTGATAAGATTAAAAAAATTAACTTTAGGGTAACAGCTTTTATTTTCAAATTACATATTGCCCATTTAGCTTAAACATTTAAATAAATGAAACTGAGATTATTCCATTAAGTTTTTCGTCGGTATAGACTACCAGGTCTTTATTTTTCACTCTAATCTTATTCCAGTAGTAGTTTCCTGCAAATCGGCTTTCCAGAACTTCTGCTTGATGACCATTTTCAGTAACTTTGATTTCTTTCGGGTAATAAGAAAATTTAGGCAGTTGAAAGTTTGTAGCTTCGGATTCACTAAAAATATTTACCTCTCCAAAAAGTTTAGCAACATAAGAATTATAAGGATGCTTATAAGTCTGTTCCGGACTGTCATTCTGAATTAATCTTCCATCCTGAAGAATCACAATCTGATCCAGCCATGGCATAATATCCTGAAGTTCGTGGGTAGAAATGATCAGGGAAATCCCATGCTGTTTTACATATCTGAAAAGTCTTTCGCGAAGTTCAATTTTTCTCGGAAAATCAAGATTGCTAAATGGTTCATCTAAAATAAGCAGTTTGGGTAATACGGAAAGAGCTCTGGCGATGGCAACTCTTTGTTGTTGTCCGCCGCTTAAATATTTAGGAAGCACATTGGCGAACTCCTGAAGTCCTACTACTTCAAGAAGCTCCATCACGGTTTCTTTTTTCTGACTTAAATTGATATTTGAAATAAATTTACCAACATTTTCAGCAACGGTTGCATAAGGCATCAGATCAAAATTCTGTGCAACGAACTTCATTTCTGCCTCTCCTGGTACAAGATTTCCTTTAGGACCTAAAAGTCGGGTCCCATTAAAGATAATTTCACCACTTTCCCAATCAAGAAGTCCATATATCAAACTTAGAAGTGTTGATTTTCCGCATCCGCTTTCTCCGGCAAGAGCAATGATTCGGCCTTCTTCAAACCTTAAATTAAGGTTCTGAAACAAGGGTTTATCTTTAGTATGAGAGAAAAATAAATTGTTTATTTCTAATAGCATATTACAAATGTAAGGTTTTTATAAAAACATAATTTTTTTTATTATATTAGCGGGAGTAATAAAAATAAATCAAAAATGAGAAAAAAACTGTTTTCGTTAGCTATTCCTGCGTTATTCGTTGCTGCAGTAGTGGTTTCTTGTAAAAAAGACAAACCACTTACGAGCGAAAGTAATGAGGTGACAACTACTAAAGATGGTAGCCAGTACACTTTGGATACGCTAAACAGTAAAGTTGAATGGAAAGGATACAAAGTATTTAAATCTGAAAATACGAGCCACTTTGGAACCATTAAATTTGAAAGTGGAGATGTTACAGTGAAAGATGGAAAACTGGAAAGCGGTAAATTCGTTGCTGATATGAATTCTCTTACTTCTGTGGATTTGAAAGACAGCCCGGAAGATTTAGGAAAATTAAATGGACACCTTAAGAGTGGTGATTTCTTTGAAGTGGAAAAATTCCCGACTGCTTCTTACGAAATTACAAAAGTTACTCCTGCTACAGAAGGAGATTACAACACGCTTTTAGATGGAAATTTAACTATTAAAGGAATTACAAAACCAGTTCAGTTCAAAGCTAATGTTTCTGTGAAAGAAGGAGAAGTAAGTGTAGCTACTGAGCCGAAAGATATCAAGAGAGAAGAGTTTGGAGTAAAGTTCCAGGCTCCTGCTGAAAACGGTGTGATTAAAGATGAGGTAACTCTTCAGATCAACGTTAAAGCTTTAGAAAAGAAATAATTTTTTTATTTAAGTGAAATAAGTGATTGAAGTCTGCCTCCCGAAAAAGAGGCAGATTTTTTTATGACAGATTCATTATTAAACTTAAAAGTCGTATTTTTGCAAAACATTTTGAAAGGGTAAAATAATGATAGAAAAGATAGAAGAATTACTGATCGAAGTAAACGGCTTCAATGCTACCTCTAAAGAAGATATCGAAAACTTCCGAATTAAGTATAACGGTAAAAAAGGAGTTCTGAATGATTTTTTTGAAAAATTTAAAGAAGTACCTAATGACCAGAAGAAAGAATTTGGACAGAAAATCAATACTTTGAAGCAGGCAGTTGCTGTGAAATTAGAAGATTTGAAAAACGCTTCTGCATCTTCTATTGTTTTAGAAAAAGAAGATCTTACAAGACCTGCGTTTCCATTGGAACTGGGATCAAGACATCCGATCAACCTGGTAAAAAACAGAATTATTGAAATCTTCAAATCTATTGGTTTTGCAGTAGCAGACGGTCCTGAGATTGAAGACGACTGGCATAACTTTACCGCATTGAACCTTCCGGAATATCACCCGGCAAGAGATATGCAGGATACTTTCTTTATTGAGCAGAATCCGGATATTCTTTTAAGAACACATACTTCTTCTGTACAAACTCGTTATATGGAAGAAAATCAGCCGCCAATCAGGATTTTATCTCCGGGAAGAGTATTCAGAAATGAAGCAATTTCTTCACGTTCTCACTGTATTTTCCATCAGATTGAAGGATTATATATTGATGAGAATGTAAGCTTCGCAGATTTAAAGCAAACCATTCAATTCTTTACAACTGAACTTTTCGGGAAGTCTAAAATCAGAATGAGACCCTCTTATTTCCCATTCACTGAGCCAAGTGCAGAGATTGATGTATATTGGGGATTGAACTCTGAAACAGATTACAGAATCACAAAAGGAACCGGTTGGTTGGAAATTATGGGCTGTGGAATGGTAGATCCTGCCGTATTGAAAAACGTAAATATTGATTCGGAGAAATATTCAGGATATGCATTCGGAATGGGTATTGAAAGAATTACGATGCTTCTTTACCAGATGAGTGATATCAGAATGTTCTTCGAAAATGATATCAGAACATTAGAACAATTTAAAACACTATAAAAAATCAAACCTCCGGAATTCCGGAGGTTTTTGTTTTTAATTACTGACCTAAGAAACAAAACGTAACTAAAAACTGATCTTATTGAAAATTTACACGTGTCTGTTTCTTATGCTCCTACTTTAGTTCAGTACGCCAGGTATCCGAACCTTAGTATTGACATTGCAGCCTCATTGCCGCTTCTATAAATAAGACAATTCAGATTTGAAAATTATTACAGCTATTTATCATTTTAATTTCTTTTCTAATGTTAAATTAGTTTTGCATTAGAAAACTTTAATGTGTGGGTAGAATATTAGCAGTAAATCTATATTTGTAGAAAAAACAGGTTTTATAATGAAGAAGGTATTATTTCCAATTTTAATAATGGGAGCAGGAGTAGCTCTTAATGCTCAAAAAATAGAAGTCTCAGCAAGTTATGGTATTCCTTCCGTATATGGAGTTGCTCACGATTTTGCAAGTTCAATTGTGGGCGCTATAACAGATACAAAAACACCTTCAAGTAATGGTGTTGCAGCAGTAGGAGTAATGATATACAACAAGGATATGAAATGGCGTTATGGGGTAGACTTTACCAGCGAATTCTATGATAAAACAGAATCTATTTCAAAACAAAATATGATCTCCATCCTTCCAAGAGTTGATTATTTCTGGTTAAATAAAGGAAAATTAGGCTTGTATTCGGGAGGTAGTATTGGAATGAATTTTATGAATACGACTTATGTAGATAAAGATAAAAAAGAGAACAAAAATACAGATTCGGGGTTAGGTTTTAATGTAGTGCCTATCGGATTGAAATACGGAGGGGCATTAAGCATTTTTGTAGAATCTAATGTTGGGATGAAAGGTATTTTACAAGCAGGCGCAGCGTATAGATTTTAACGGTGTCTGGATAAAATAAAAGAGACCTTTTTAATGGTCTCTTTTATTTTAAATTTATATCGTTACTTGTTAAACTTTAAAGGATATTTCACGTTTTTAATATCATCTATACTGGCTTTCAATGATCCTACGGCCAATTCAGCTTTTAGCAACATTGGAATGTGATTCACATCATTGGAAACCCACATCGTTACTCCTTCTTTTTCTTTAAAGACCCTTCCGCTTTTTACGGATGGGATAATTTTAAGACAGTTGATGGTCCCAAATTTAGTCTTCAGATCCTCCGTTCCTACTACTTTGAGCTGAAAAGGAAACATTTCATCGTCAATCCATACATTCATATTGATAATGGTTCCCACTTTCAATTCATCAGGACTTTTGCTTCTTAAATAATAAAAAGACGAAAGCATATCCTGAACTCCTTTTACTGATTTTATCACTTTGGAGCCATTCGCAGGCGTTTTTTTGTCTGTTAATATTAACGAGGTACTATCATGGTTGAAGACCGTTTCAAAATGCTGACGGTAACTTCCTTCACGTACATTTCTTACGTAAAAACTTGGAAGCCCGGTTTCCATATTGATGAAACTTTCATATACATCCTCCACTTTAAAGAACGCCTTTACGGCACCCGTCGTTTCTCCTGTACCTTTTGCATACAAGTGAGGGACTCCTTTGTAATTGGTTTTTTGGGTGGTAAGATTAGCGGTTCCGGCATTCAGGAAGCCATAATGGATTCTGAATGTGATTGATTCACCGTCTGCAATATTGCTTAGCTGAGCAGAGCTTAGTACAAAAATAAATATTGCAATAAGGTTTAAAATTTTCTTCATAATATGACATTTACAAAAACATTGCCAAATTTAAAATCTTAATTGATAGGTATTTGACAAATCTCAGGTTTTTAATTAGAATCAATTAAATATGCTTCGCATTAAAATTAGTAAATTTGCAGTTACATGTATAATTAAATTATCTAAAATATTATGATAACCACTGATATATTGATCATAGGTGCAGGACCTACAGGACTTTTTGCAGTTTTTGAAGCTGGTCTTTTAAAAATGAAGTGCCACATTATAGATGCACTTCCACAGCCGGGAGGGCAATTGGCAGAACTTTATCCTAAGAAACCTATTTTTGATATTCCGGGGTATCCTTCAGTAAATGCTGGAGAATTGGTGGATAATTTAATGGAGCAAATCAAACAATTCCAGCCTGGCTTCACTTTAGGAGAAACAGCAGTTACTTTAAATAAAGTTGATGACGAATGGTTTGAAGTGGTTACTAATAAAGGAACAGTTCACAGAGCAAAAGCTATTGCCATTGCCGGGGGATTAGGTACTTTCGAGCCTAGAAAGCCCACCATTGAAAATATAGCTGACTACGAAGAAAAAGGTCTTGAATATTTTGTAAAAGAACCTGAGCATTTCAGAAATAAAAGAGTAGTAATTGCCGGTGGAGGAGACTCTGCATTAGACTGGAGTATTTTTCTTGCCAATGTAGCCAGTGAAGTTACTTTGATCCACAGAAGAAATGAATTCAGAGGTGCTTTGGATTCTGTAGAAAAAGTTCAGGATCTGAAAAACCAAGGGAAAATCAAATTGATTACGCCTGCTGAAGTTACTGCCATTAAAGGTGATGGAAAAGTAGAAGCGATCACTGTTGAAAAAGATGGAGAAGAGGCTTACGATATTGAAACAGATTACTTTATTCCTTTATTCGGATTGACTCCAAAATTGGGTGATATCGGAAACTGGGGATTGAATATTGAAAAAAATGCGATCGTTGTTAATAATGCTCTTGATTACCAAACGAACATTGATGGTGTTTATGCAATCGGAGATATTAATACATACCCTGGAAAATTGAAATTAATTCTGTGTGGTTTCCACGAGGCTACTTTGATGTGTCAAAGTGTTTACAACAGATTAAATCCTGGTAAAAAATTCGTATTAAAATATACAACAGTAAGTGGAGTAGACGGATTCGACGGAAGCCGTAAAGAAGCAGAGAAGGCTGTTGTGAAAAAAATTGACTAATTTTGCAGAATTATGTCAGATATTAATATTAAAATCACCGACAGAGAAGGTGTAACGCACGATGTTATAGCACCTACGGATATGTCCATGAACTTAATGGAAATCATCCGCTCCTATGAATTAGCAGAAGAAGGTACTATTGGTGTATGTGGAGGAATGGCAATGTGTGCTTCATGCCAGGTTTATGTAATCAATGATCCGGGTTTAGAGCCAATGGGAGATGAAGAAGATGCGATGTTGGCAGAAGCTTTCCATGTGAAAGATAACAGCAGATTGGGTTGCCAGTTGCATATTGCAGATGAAATGGAAGGACTTGAAGTGGAAATAGCTCCTTATCCTTAGAAAATATTTTTTAATCTTAATATAAAGCCCGTTTGAGTTTTTCTCGAACGGGCTTTGTTTTAAAACTATTTTTATCTTATTAAACCTTGGAATTTATTTTTGGATATTTTTGCTGTAGGGTTATATTTCTCTAATAACGCTTCAACAATTATTTCTTCTGAGAAGGTACATTTAGGACCCAAAGTAACTTCCATGTTTTTAAATGCTTCATTTTTTATGTCAATAAAATAGTTCTCAATTGGGCAAGGGATTTTATTGAACATTATTTTTTGAAAATCATTTAGAGGATGAATTTTATTACCATTTGTGTCACTTGTTGGCAAAATAAATAATGTAAATCTGACTTCTTTTTGAAATTCCCAAATTTTAGATTTATATTTTCCGATTTCTCCAATTTTTACTGTAAAATTCTCGTTTTCTATTTTAAGGATTTGCGGCTTCAAAAGATCTTCTTGATCAGTGTAAATTACTTCTAAGAAATTTTTACTAAATGGGACAATCCAGTAATTAGAATTAAAGCATTCATTTTTTGGAACTAAAGAGTTTGTGATTAAGCTATTTTGAATATTAGAGACATATTCTGTATTAAAGCTGTATTCCTGAAACATGTTTTTAGAAATTTTAATCCTAACCCCTTTCATATTAGGTGTATACATATTCCAAAATGCAAGATTTTCTTCTTCGTTATTTGTCCAACAAGAAATTAGGGTATGTGAAGAAAGATTTACATCATTTTCATCAGAAAATTGTGTTTCATTTATATCATCAACATTTTTTAAGCTATTAAATCTTATTTTTTTATTTTTTAAGATTAGTGCAAGTGTTTCGATAGAAGTATAATGATAAATATAGTCGTTCATGTATTTTTAAAATAATTTTTTATAGTATATTATTTACTTCTTTACAGGTTGAAATTTCGGATGCCCCACTTGCCACAATGCAAAAGCAAATACATCTGAGTATTCACGGAAAGTTACATCCAGGTCACTTGTAAAATGCCCATTTTCATAATTAACATATAATAAAACAGGTTTTCCGGAAGATGTACTATTTTGTAAGGTTGCTGCAAATTTCGCAGGCTCCCATGGTGTAATTCTGGAATCGTTCATTCCGGTACTGACAATAACAGCCGGATATTTTACACCTTTTTTTACTTTACTTTGCGTGTCCATTTCAATAAGAGATTTGATATCTTCAGCATCTTTTAAATTTCCGACTTCAGGAATCTGGTTGGCACCATTCGCTGAGTTTTGAGAACGAAGAACATTGGTCATTCCTACTTCTGCGATGGCAACTCCGTATAAATCAGGTCTTTCTGTGATGGCTCTTCCGATCAGAACACCTCCCATACTTGCTCCATTACCAATGAGTTTCGAAGGAGAAGTGTATTTTTGGTTCACAAGATATTCGGAGCATGCGATGAAATCTTTCCAGGTATTCGGTTTTTTAGCTTTCATTCCATCTTTGTGCCAATTGTCTCCTTTCTCGCCTCCTCCTCTTACATGAGCTACTGCGACTATTACTCCTTGCTCAAGCAATACTGATAATCTATTGGAAAAACGAGGTTTGTTAGATATTCCATAACCGCCGTATCCAGTGATATAAGCTGGAGTACTGCCGTCCATTTTTATGTTTTTGGGATAAATAATAGAAAGAGGAACCATGGTTCCGTCATGACTTTTTACTTCGACTTCTTTTACTTCGTACAATGTATTATAATCAGGATACTTACTATCCCCATTGAAATATTTGCTTTTTACAGCTTTACCATTTTCAGGTTGATAATCGTAAAAGGTGCCGGGAGTGAGCCAATTGCTGTTATAGCCTTGCAGATTATCATTTTCACGGGCATTAAGAGCATTGGTATTGTTGATCCCACCAGGTAAAGATATCTTTTTTATGGCCAATGTTTTAAGATCAATCTGATATTTATCCTGGTTGATTCCATTGCTTAATGAATAGAATAAATAATTTTTAGAGCTATGAATAGATGTAATTACAGAATTGCTTTCGGGAACAATAATTTTAGCATGATCAAAATCCGGGTTGGATAGGCTTGTTACTCCTATTTTGTAATTGGGTGCATTTTTATGGGTAAGGAAAAATAACTGATCTCCTGTAATAAATGTCTGAGTGATATCATGTGAAGCTTTTACGATTTGTTTCCAGGTGATTTTTTTATCCATTAATGCGGAATAAGGGGCATAGAACTGAGGGCTTTCTGATTTGGTGGAACCAAGATTGAGCAGGATATAATTAAGATCATCAGAAAATTCAATCATAGGAAATTGCTCGATCAGCATGTTGAGCTCGGGATTGCCTTCTTTTGAAGCCAGAACTATATCTTTATCAGCACTTGTTCCAATATGATGGAGCATTGCTTTCATATCTTTTAGAAGCATATTGCTGTTCGGATCTCCTGTACTCATTCGGGTATATATGATGGAATTGTTATCCGAAGTGAACTCAAATCCAAATTCACTCCATAAAGGGTTTAATATATCCTCAAGGAGTTTCCCTGTTTTGACATCTAAAATCTTAAGTTCACAAATTTCACCGCCGGATTTTGAGAATAGCAGAGCTATTTTATTTCCTTTTGAATCTACAGTGAAGTTAGTAATTTGTGCATCTTTTTTATATGTTTCAGGATCAAAAAGTAAACTTTCCTTTCCTGTAGTTATGTCCCTTGTATAAAGTTTTGAGAGTTTTTCGTTCTTTTTTGTTTTAGTATAGAAATAAAGATTTCCTCTTTGTCTTGCATAGTCGTAAGAATCACCACCCATTTCCTGAACCTGTTTCATACGTTTGTAAAGTGCATCACGATTGGGGATTTTATCAATGATGCTATGGCTGTAATCGGACTGGGCTTTAAACCACATTTGTACCTCAGGGCTTTTAAGGTCCTCCAACCATTGGTAATTATCAGTGATTTTGGTCCCAAAGTAATCATCTGTTACAGGTTTCTCAGGTGTTTTAGGATAATTATATTGAGCCAATGTGATTTGGCTTATTAATAGACAGCTTGTTAGCAATACGTTTTTCATGGCTTTATTTCTTTTAATCGTGAGAAAATAATCATTACAAATGTACTAAAACTTAAGTTTCACATATATTAATATACTCATAAAAACAGGGAATACTTTTATAATATTCTTTGTTTTTATGATTAAACTTCCTCTTTAGAAATCCATTTTCCAACTGTAGGGGCCTGATAATTTTTCATCTTTTCAAGCAGTTCATCAATATTATTACTGATTAACATCATATCTCTGTTGACTTGTTTTAAAAAACCTTTATCAACCATATTTTGAACAAGTTTAATCAAGTCATCATAAAAACCATCAATATTGAGAACACCGATTGGCTTTTTATGAAGACCCAACTGTGACCAGGTGATCATTTCAAAAAATTCTTCCAATGTTCCATAGCCACCCGGAAGAACAATGACACCCTCACAGAGCTCATTCATTTTTGTTTTTCTTTCATGCATCGTTTGTACCAGAATAAGTTCTGTCAGATTCTTGTGAGCGATCTCTTTGGCTTGTAAGAATTGTGGAAGTACTCCGGTTACTTTTCCGTTTTCACTCAGAGCTCCGTTGGCAATAGTTCCCATTAAACCTGTTTGTGAACCTCCATAAACTAATTGTATGTTTTGTCTAGCTAATGTTTGGCCAAGCAAGAAAGCTTGTTCTTCATAAATTTTGTCCGACCCGAAACTTGAGCCACAGAATACGGTAATACTTTTCATATTGAAATGTTTTTGGAACCATTAAGATATTTTAAGTGATTAAGTGAAGGTAAGAAAATATCCGGGATATTCTTAAGCGGGATGCTTTTTCAATCCGCTTGCGGATTCTTAATAACCTTAACTGCTTACAATACCTTAATGGTTTAAATTAAAAATATCCAAAATCATGAGACTTTGGATATTTAATATACTTATTTTAATGTTCTATTTCTGAGGAATATTTGCCAAAATATCCTTTAAGAAGCTCCAGAACTTTTGAGCAGAAGGAATGTTGGCTTTTTCATCAGGTGAGTGTGCTCCTCTGATGGTTGGTCCAAAACTTACCATTTCCATTTCAGGATAGTTAGCACCGATGATACCACATTCTAAACCAGCATGACAAGCTACTACATGAGGTTTTTCATTGAACTTCTCAGTATAGATTTTCTCCATTAGCTGTACGATTTCAGAACCTGGTTTTGGTTTCCATCCTGGGTAAGAACCACTGAATACTACGTTCATTCCAGCTAATTCTGCTACAGATTTTAATTGTTCTGCTGTAGAATATTTTGATGAATCTACAGAAGATCTTGTAAGGTTCAAGATTTTAAGCTCACCTCCTTTCAATTCAACTCTTGCCACGTTGTTGGATGCTTCTACAAGATCAGCTACATCCGGACTCATTCTGTAAACTCCGTTGTGAAGAGCTTTTAATGTAAGGATTACCTTTTTAGAATCTGCTTCTGAAATAGCTTTGTCAGAAGAAGTAGAGTTTTCAATATTGATCTGAAAACCTGGTTCTACTGATGCAAACTCTTCTAAAATTTCTTTTTTAAGAATTGTTGCTTCTTCAATAAATTCCTGGGCATTTC
>NZ_PIZV01000063.1 GCF_002835665.1 Chryseobacterium sp. PMSZPI | reverse complement strand
TATATCTGGACAGGTTTTACGGAGCAATGCAGATCTTCATTGATAAATATTATAAGGAGACAAAACCAATGCAGTATTCTTTTTTAAAAGCTGGATTAAAGCTTCGCCATCAAATCGAAAAAATAAAGTTGAAATAATTATGGATGAAGAGCAAAAGTTGTGGGGCTTAGAGTATTCAGATCTGTTTAATTTTAAAATGTAACGCAAAGGATTTTTATTATCCGGCGTTGTATTTTAGGAAACAAAGGCTGAATCAATACAATTGATTCTTTCTAAGCGTACACACATCTACATTGCTTCATCAGCGACTTTTGTTGCTTTCTTAGCTCCCTTATCAATAATCAATTGCATCTTGTCTTTGCGTTGAAATAAAATTTCACTATAAAGCTTAGAGGAGTAAAAAGATAATTTCAGATTAACTAATTTTTTACCTAGTCCCAAGTTTAAAATAAAAAAGCAACTCAAACTGAGTTGCTTTTGTTTTATATCTGATGATAATTTCTTATTTAGCCGGTGTAACTGGAGTTTTAGCCGGAGTAGTCGTTGTAGAAGAAGCAGGTGCTGTTTGTTTTGCAGGCGCTTCTTTCTTTATGGGTTGTTGAGCAGGAGCTGCCTGGGATGGCTTACCTGTGATAACAACGCTTAAAAGGATAAGAACGATGATAGTTCCGCCTAGAGTCCATGTTGCTTTTTCCATGAAATCATTGGTTCTCTGTACTCCAAACTGTGCAGATGATGCACCTCCGAATGTACTGGAAAGGCCTCCTCCTTTTGGATTTTGAGCCATAACAATAATTACCAATAGAATACTGGCAATCATAATAAGAACCATCAATAGTGTAAATATAGTATCCATTAATTCTGATATCTTTTTGAATGGGCAAATTTAATCTTTTTTTACTGAACAACAAAAAAAGATGCTGAGAAATATGGATCAACTGCAAAAGTTTACCAATCAGATAATGATTTTAGACTAAAAATAAGGTTGAGATAGGGCTCAATGATTATTTTATTGTTTGGAAAATGCTAAGAGCCTGTTTAAATTTTAAGAATCAATTTGCCACTTTGTAATCGAATAAGTTTCACCATAAAGATTTTTAAGACTTTTAGAATATTAAGTTTGATTTAATGGTTCAATAAATGTTTAAAAAAAGTGCTGTCTCACACGAGACAGCACTTTTTTTATTAAGTATATATTCTATTTAAAATCGGAATCTTTAGCTTCATTAAGCTTATAGGATTGTACAGCCAGATTGATATCCATTCCACCCATATTCTGAATAATTGTGAATGGTAATTTCACTCCGGAAACATCTTTGTAATCGGCAAAGCTAGTAGGAATAGAGCCCCCTTCTCCTGCTTTTATTTCACCTGTCTTTAAACCGGTTTTTACACTATAATAATAGGTGTTCTTAGGGCCTTTTACGACATAAGAATCTTCATTATTGTATTTTTCAATACCGGATAATTTGAAGTCTGTTGATTTTGCAAAAGTAAGTTCCGGGAATAACTCAGGCTCAGTCATAGCAGCTTTTTGTTTATCATTTAACTGTATTTTTTGTCCTTGTCCTTCCATATAACCGTTTTTACCATCAAAAGCGATTTTTTGAACAGTGTTTCCCATCATTTTCATTTCCATAAACATTTTTCCGCCTTTTGCCTGAATGAGTTTCATGCTCATATCCATTCCCTGAACTTTGGTAGTCGCATCAGCGGTGATGGATGTTACCTTTTGAACAGCCGCTAAACCTCCGATAGCATTAATGTATTTGTCTGCTACGGAACCAAGAGTGACATTAGCATCCACTTTTTGGGCAGTAGGTTTGTCAACAGGATTCGCTTCTTTATCAAAATATTTTACAGGATATCCTAATTTTTCTAACCCTTCAGAAATCTCTGATGCCTTACCGGCAACGAAAATTCTGCTTTGATTAGGGAAAATCGTAGCTTTTACAGCATTGGTTACGTCGGCTGCAGTTACTTTGTCAATAGACTTTAAATAATTAGTATAAAAGTCTGACGGAAGATCCTGTACCTTTTGATTTAGTGCAAATCTTGCAATGGTTTCAGGCTTTTCCAATGACATGATAAAAGAACCTTTTAATTTTGCCTTGGCATTGTCCAGTTCTTCCGGTTTTACCATAGAGATGGCATTAAGCTCATTCATGAATTCTTTTATAGCTTTATCTGTAACTTCATTTCTTACACTCGCTTCGGCTGAGAATTCAGGAGAATATTTGCTAGGAGTCATGCTGGAATATGCTCCATATGTAAATCCGTTTTTCTCTCTAAGGTTCATGAATAATCTGGCTTCACCGCCGCCACCCAGAATATAATTGGCAATAGTAGCAGGGAAGTAGTTAGGGTCTTTCATCTTAAGAGTATTCAGATTGCTTACTGATAGTACAGACTGTACTGCAGAAGGAACATCTACTACATTGATTTCTGTTTTAGCAACATTAGAAACCGGTTCTAAAGGACTAAATTTTGTGTTCGACTTTTTCCAGTTTCCAAAAGCTTTTTCAACCAATGGTTTTATCTGATCAAATTTTACATCTCCAACGATAACCAGATAAGCATTATCCGGAGCGTAATATTTGTTGTAAATATTTTGTACGTCCGTCAATTGAATCTTATTAATAGATTCTACGGTTTCAAATTCTCCTCTCGAAGTATTCTTTCCATAGGTTAGGGCATTAGATACTCTTGAAGCAATGGAAGATGCATTCTTTTCATCAGCTTTTAGTCCTTCAATTGTTCTTTCCTTTGCATTTTGAAGTTCTTCAGCAGAAAACTTTGGATTGACGATAGCGTCAGCCATTAGACTTAATACTTGCGGAAAATATTTTGAAAGTGAATTGGATGCTGCACCGTTAGAAGAGAAATTTAGATTAGCCCCCAGGAAGTCAATTTTTTTATTGAATTCATCTTTGCTTAGATTAGTTGTTCCGTTGTCGAGCAATTCTGCCATGATCTGACTTACCCCTGTAATATTTCCTTCATAATAAGGAGGTCGGTCCATAGAAAGGGTAGTGTTTACTCTAGGTAATTTATTGTTTTCAACAACCAGTACGGTAAGGCCGTTACTTAATTGAAACGTTTTTGGTTTTGCAATGTTGATGGCAGGAGTAGATCCTGGTTTTGGCATTGCGTTAAGGTCGATTTTCTGTGCAGAAAGCATTCCTGCAAATAAAAATGCCACTGCTATATAGGTGAATTTCTTTTTCATGGGTACAATTATTTTTTCTCAGGAACGTAGTTGATGATCACTCTTTGGTTAGGATTCAGATATTTTTTAGCTGCATTTTGCAGATCTTGTCTTGTGATGGATCTGTAAATGTCAATTTCTTTATTGATAAGGTCTGTATTTCCCATCAATACATGGTTGGTTGCTAAAGATGCAGCAATGCCCTGGATGCTTGAATTTTGATTAACGAATTGATTTTCAAACTGATTTTGAATTTTTTGATAATCTTCTTCTGAAATCAAAGTTGTTTGCAGTTTTTTAATCTCTCCGTCGATATCAGCCTGTAAAGTTTGTTTTGTTGTTTGCCCCATAGGAATTGCAAAGAAGGCAAAAATACTGTAATCTTCAAGCCCCTGATTGAAAGCAGCTACTTGAAGTGCTTTCTTTTCTTGATCTACTAATTTTTTATATAAAATAGATGATTTACCATTGCTTAAATAAGAAGAAAGCATGTCCAGAATATATGCGTCTTTTTCTTTATTCGCAGGTGTTCTATAAGCAAAAACATATGCCGGAAGCTGAATGTTCGGATCTGTAGCGGTAACTTCTTTTTCCTGAGTTATAGGGGTATCTTTTGGATAGTCTTTTGGATAGATTGTTCCTTTCGGAATACCACCATAATATTCCTGAATCCATTTTTTAGTTTGTTCAGGTTTGATATCTCCGGCAACTACTAAAGTCGCATTATTTGGAACATAGAATTTTTTATAAAAAGCTTGGAACTCTTCCAGTTTTGCTGCATTCAAATCTTCCATAGATCCAATAGTAGGCCAGTTGTATGGGTGATTAGTAAATAGATTTTTTTGAATAGTAGTGAAAAGGTTTCCGTAAGGTTGGTTGTCCATTCTTAATCTTTTCTCCTCTTTTACTACTTCTCTTTGAGTATCTACTCCAACTTGGTTAATCACAGCATGGCGCATTCTTTCAGCTTCCATCCAAAGACCAAGTTGCTCATTGTTGGAAGGGAAGGTCTCATAATAATAGGTTCTATCATTAGTGGTATTTGCATTGTTTACTCCTCCGTTTGCTGCAACAATCTTCATCCATGTACCCCTTTTGATATTAGGAGTTCCTTCAAATAGAAGATGTTCGAAAAAGTGTGCGAATCCCGTTCTTCCTTTTACCTCATCTTTTGCACCTACATGGTACATTACACTGGTTGTAACCACCGGAGCAGAATTATCCTGATGAAGAATTACATGGAGACCATTAGAGAGGTCATATTCTTCGAATTTAATTTGCTGAGCATTTAGTGCCATTCCAAAGAAAGCTACGGCAGCAGCAGAAAGAAGTCGCTTTTTCATAAAGTTAGAAATTGTTTATCAATTAGTAGGAAAAATGAACTAAATGTTACAGAAATAAGGGCAAAAGTTGAGGATTACAAGTCAATAGTGAATAGTGAATGGTCAATTCGCTTGTCAAGTTTTTGGACAGCAACAATTCACGATTCACTTGTGAAGCAAAATTGACTATTCACATTTCATAATTTGAATTCTCCTTTGAATACCTTAATTTTGTGTTTCCAAAAATTTTTTTGCAGCATGGACTATTTGAAAGGACTCAATGAATCACAATATGAAGCCGTTACCTCTTTACAAGGGCCTTTGATGGTACTTGCAGGTGCAGGTTCCGGCAAAACACGTGTACTTACGATGCGTATCGCCCACTTGATACATAATGGAATAGATCCTTTCAATATTCTGGCACTTACCTTTACCAATAAAGCAGCTCGTGAAATGAAAGAACGTATTGCAAAGGTTGTGGGAGACAGTAATGCAAGAAGCCTTTGGATGGGAACTTTTCACTCTGTTTTTGCAAGAATCCTGAGAATTGAAGCCCATTATCTGGGATATCCTTCCAATTTTACCATCTATGACCAACAAGATGCTTTAAATGTGATTAAAAAGGTTTTAAAAGATATGAATATTGATGCAGATCTGTATAAACCTAAAAAAGTTCAGGCCAGAATTTCTACTTATAAAAATAACCTGATCACAGTAAAAGCTTATTTTAATAATCCTGAGTTGATGGAAGCTGATGAAAAAGCGAATATGAAATTCATTGGTCAGATTTACCAACGATATGTAGATGCATGTTTTAGAAATGGTTCTATGGATTTTGATGATTTATTGTTGAAAACTAATGAATTGTTGACTCGTTTCCCTGAAGTATTGGCTAAATACCAGGATAGATTCAGATACATTATGGTGGATGAGTACCAGGATACCAACCATTCCCAGTATCTTATTGTAAAAGCTTTGGCTTCAAAATTTGAAAATATTTGTGTAGTGGGGGATGATGCACAGTCCATTTATTCCTTCCGTGGCGCTAATATTTACAATATTTTAAACTTTAAAAAAGATTATCCGGATGCTATTACGGTATCTCTGGAACAAAATTACCGCTCAACTCAGAATATTGTAAATGCAGCTAATGTTGTCATTGCAAAGAATCTACAGCAGTTTAAGAAAAATGTTTTCAGTGACAATGAAGAAGGAGATAAGATTAAAATATATCGATCTCTTTCCGATGCTGACGAAGCCAATTTCGTAGCTGGAAATATCTGGGAACTTCGTAACCGTGATCAGAGAAAATATAGCGATTTTGCTATTTTATATAGGACCAACTCGCAGACCAGAGCATTTGAAGATGCTTTGAGACGTAAAAATATTCCGTATAAAGTATATGGAGGTCTTTCTTTTTATCAAAGGAAAGAAGTAAAGGATTTAATTGGCTACCTACGACTTTTAATCAATGAAAATGATTCCGAAGCGTTGATGAGGATTATCAACTATCCGGCGAGAGGTATTGGAGAAACGACTCAGAATAAACTGATTGTTTTTGCAGATGCTCAGAATATTTCAGTTTCAAAAGTCCTGGACAACCTTCCAATGTATGCACCACAATTGGGCTTAAATAATGGGGTTTTAAACAAGCTGAACGATTTTTGGTCGATGATTAAAGCCTTTCAGGTATTGTTGAAAACAGAAACAGCCTACAGCGTAGCAATGGAAGTTGCTAAACGAAGTGGTTTGATTAAATTCTTGAAAGACGATCAAACTCCGGAAGGAATTTCCAGAGTAGAAAACGTGCAGGAATTGATGAACTCTATGCAGGGATTTATTGAAGAACAAATGCAGCTGGAAGATGGTGATGCGAGTCTTTCTAATTTTCTTGAGAATATCGCGCTTTCAGCAGATACTCAGGATAAAGATCTTGAGGATGATATGGTTTCATTGATGACCATTCACTTATCAAAAGGTCTTGAGTTCCCGGTGGTACATTTGGTTGGGCTTGAAGAAAACCTTTTCCCAAGTTTTATGAGTTCTGCAACCAGAGAAGATCTGGAAGAAGAAAGAAGGCTATTCTATGTGGCTTTAACCAGAGCCGAAAAACAAGCCTTTTTCTCTTATGCAGTATCACGTTTCCAATGGGGAAAAATTACAGATGCGGAGCCATCAAGATTTTTAAGTGAAATTGATGAGCAATATATTGAATTCCTTAATCCGGCTATGGAAAAGAGATTCATTAATAATGCAGGGGTTAAATCCAATATTTTTGATGAACATCCTTCCGAAATGAAGTCTTTCAAAAAGGTTGAAAAGAAAACAATTGATAGAGGAGATAACTCAAAACCGGCACCGGAGGTAAGAAAATTAAAACCGGTAAGTACTGCTAAAATTATCAATCCAAGCGGAGCTTCTTCCCAAGATATTGAAGTGGGAGATAAGGTAAGACACGACCGCTTTGGAATTGGTGAAGTTACTTTTCTGGACGGAACAGATCCTCAGAATATCAAAGCTAAAGTAGTATTTATGCATGAAGGTGAGAAAAATCTTATCTTAAAATATGCGAAGCTCACCAAGATTTAAAATTTGAATAATAAAATAAATATAAACGGATTCATCATTGGGTCCGTTTTTTTATTCTCACTGTAAACCATGTCAAGGTTTTAAACCTTGACATGGTTCATTCCTTCTATTTTGAATTTTTTATTAAAAATTACTTAAGTTGCTTTAAAAGCCGTAATTTTAATAAGGGATAGAAAGAAACGATAGTTATTTTTGATAAAAACAAAGTCTATTGGTTTTGTGGACTAATAAATATATTTTACATTTGCACCTTGTAAAAACATAAATGTCAATCAAATTCTAAACTATATGAGAAATAAAAAGACTTTTTTTTCCGCTTCTGTTTTATTTTTTCTGGGAGTATATACCTATGGACAGGATAGCGTAAAAGCAAATAAAGATACCATAAAGACCAATAATGTAGAAGAAGTTGTTGTATTGGGATCAAGAGCAGGAGCGAGATCAAAAACTGATAGCCCGGTTCCTGTAGACGTATTCAATATTAAAGAAACTTCAGTAATTCTTCCCCAATCAAATATTGGACAAATCCTAAATGCTGTGGCTCCATCTTTTACCTCAACCATTCAGACAAATGCTGATGGTACAGACCATTTGGATCCTGCTCAGCTTAGAGGATTGGGACCGGATCAGGTATTGGTTTTAGTGAATGGAAAAAGAAGACATACTTCAGCATTGGTGAATGTTAACGGAACTCCGGGGAGAGGAACAGTAGGAACGGACCTGAACGCAATTCCATCTTTTGCCCTGAATAGGATTGAAGTATTGAGAGACGGTGCTGCAGCACAATATGGATCTGACGCCATTGCAGGGGTAATGAATCTTGAGCTTAAAAAAGATACAGGAAAATTGGCCGGCCAGATCAGCTATGGAGGTAACTTGACTCCTGCAGCTAATGATCATACCGGAAATTTCGATGGGCAGAATATCCAGTTGGATTTAAATTATGGAAATAAAATCGGAACAAAAGGAGGCTTCTTTAATATTACATGGTCTTCGCAATTCAGAAATCCTACTTCCAGAGCCGGTGCGGAGAGTGGAACTATCTATAATGCGTATAATGCTATTGAACAACGTGCTTTGAATGATGGAGTGAACCTTTCTTCACTTTTTAATAATATTGGAAATACTCCGAATTCCCAACAGATTATTAATTATATTCATCAATATGCCCAAGGGGTAAATTATTTCTCTCCAACTTTTCAAAATCAAATTCAGGGAGCCAATACGATTGCTGCTTTGCAAGGCATTTTAGGTACCGACGTGACAGATCAGGAGCTGGCTTACAGAGGTCAGACAAGAAAAGATTTCAATATGCAGGTAGGGCAATCTAAGCTTAACAATCATCAACTTTTTATCAATGCTGAGATTCCTGTAAGTGATAATTGGAAAGTATATACTTTTGGAGGATACAGTTTAAGACACGGTACATCCGGAGGGTTTTACAGAAAGCCTAACCAGAGCAGAACTTTTACGGGTTTATATCCTAATGGATACTTACCTCAAATAGGTGCTGACATTCAGGATATCTCTCTTGCTGCAGGAATTAAAGGGAAATGGGACGGATGGAATATCGATTTTAGCAATACTTTCGGACAAAACTCATTTACTTATACCATAAAAAACACCGGAAATACTTCATTGCGATTTGCCTCACCAAGTGAGTTTGATGCCGGAGGTTTAAGGTTTACGCAAAATACAATCAATTTGGATTTTTCCAAAAAATATGATGTATGGGAAGGGTTGAACATTGCTTTTGGAGGAGAACATCGTTTTGAAAACTTTAAAATGACATCAGGAGAGCCTCTCTCTTATCAAACATATGATGTTTCAGGAAATGTATGGAATGGAAATTCACTAAGACCTACCGATTTCTTCGGATCAGCTCTTCCTGGCGGATCACAAGTATTTAGCGGATTCAGACCTGAAAATGCGGTAAATAAAAACAGACAATCCGTGGCGGTATATGCAGACGTTGAGTTTAATTTTACGAACTGGTTACTGGTAGATGCAGCAGCGAGATATGAGAATTATTCGGACTTCGGATCAACCTTCAACTATAAATTGGCTTCAAGAATTAAAGTGGCTCCTAATTTTAATGTAAGATTTGCGGGTTCAACAGGATTTAGAGCACCGTCTATTCATCAGATTTATTATAATGTGACTTCTACATTATTTACCAATAATCAGCTTTTGGAAGTAGGGACCTTTAGTAATGATTCTCAGGTAGCGGGATTGCTGGGAATACCAAAATTAAAACAGGAAACATCAAAATCCGCCAGTGTAGGATTTACCTATAAAATTCCATCAATAAGTCTGACCTTTACAGCAGACGGATATTTTACAAAAATTGATAACAGGATTATTCTTACTGACCAGTTTTTAAGAAAAGATGTTCCTGGTACAGCTCAGGAAGTATACGATCAACTGGGAGTGAATGGTGCCCAATTCTTTACCAACGCTATCGATACGGAAACTAAAGGAGTGGATGTTGTGATTTCCCATAATGCGAGATTTTCGGGAGTTAAATTGGATAATAATTTTGCAATCAATCTGAACCAGACAAAACAGGTAGGTGCTATACATTCTTCAGGGTTATTGCAATCTCCGGCACTTGAAAAAGTTTATTTTTCTGAAAAATCCAGAGTCTATTTAGAGGAAGCCGTACCTAGAGTAAAAGCAAGTCTTTCTCATACGCTTTCATGGAAAAATGCGAGTTTTTATCTTAGAAATACCTATTTCGGAAAAGTGACTGGAGCTGATATTATTGATGCTAATGGGGACGGTATTATTGGTTTCAATGAACACCAGACAATAGGGGATAAGATTATTACGGATATTTCTCTTGCCTATCAATTCACCAAAAATGTAGGATTGACGTTAGGAGTGAACAATCTATTTGATATTTATCCTACCAAAAACTTACCTGCCTCTACCAATAATGACCAGTTTATCTACTCAAGATCTACTTCGCAATTCGGACAGAATGGAAGGTATGTGTTTACAAGATTGAATTTTAATTTTTAATACTCCATATTTCAATAGAAAAGAGGTTGTCAAAAAAGTGTCATTCTGAACATAAACTGAAAGTTTACGAACGTAGTTCAGAAATAGAGTGAAGAATCTCAAATAAATGATAATCAATGAGATTCTTCCTGTGTCAGAAATCGAAGATTCGACGTAGTCAATGACAAAAGCCAAAATTATTTGACTTTTTAGATAGCCTCTTTTTTTATTATTGATTTTCTTAAGTAACCTAAATTCGGGATAAGAACTTTCTATTTTAATCAGGATGGAAGCTGGGAGCCTGAAGAAGGAAGTTATTCAGGTTATAAAGAACAGTTTTTTCCGTATTTTCATCTTTTTTAAACAGTGATATCATTAAATTTATGGTAATCATCTATAGATGATGAGACTGGCCGTAACTTCCGGCCTCCCTCTTCCAGCTTCCAATAACCTAAATTTTAATTTTCCTTAACCCCAACTCAAGTAGATTACTTTTTCTGCGAAACAATGAAATCAACCATTTGATCAGTCATCTGGTCGAGCTCATTTTTATCAGTAGTAGAAAAACCATGAACTCCTTTATCAATCACAATTAAAGAAGTTTGGACTTTTGCTCTTTTCAGTCTTCGATATAATTTTTTAGATTGGCTCAAAGGTACTATCTTATCTTTATTTCCCTGAACAATTAAGGTAGGAACACCATTGTCGGTATAGGTTGCTGGGGAAATGGTTTTTAAATAATCTATTGCGCTTTGTTGATCCTTTTTAATATCATACCCTGAAAGTCCCTTTACCAGACCTTGTTGTAAATGAACGATTTTTTTTGAAATTGTTCCAATCATGAAAACAGGAATTGTTCCTAATCCGGTATGAAAAAGCTTGTTAAGATCAACAGGGCCATAATGATCAATTACATAATTTACTTTTGCCGAATAAGGAGAAAGATCAGGATTTCCTATAAAAGTATTATCTGGAGTATAAGCTGCCATTAGAGATAAATGAGCTCCTGCTGAGGCACCAAAAATTCCAATGTTATTTGTATCAAAATTATATTTTTCAGCATTCTTTCTTACCCATCTTATGGCATCTTTGGTATCTTCCAATGGAAGAGGGAAGTGTGTGCTATCATTTACAAGGGTATAATTGATGCTGATGACAGCGTATTGTTTTGCCATCAGTTTTACAATGGTCATTTCCAAATAGTCATCTGAGTGTACTGTTTTGTTTCCTTCTATCCATCCGCCCCCGTGAACGTAAATTAAAACCGGAAGTTTTTCCGCAGATGTATTTTTAGGCATATAAAGATCCAATGCTAAAGGATTTCCCTTTTTACCGGTTTTGTATACCACATCTTCGGTTACAGTTGCGATTTCAGGGAGCAGAGTACTTTTTATAGGTGGAGTCTTGGTAGGATTCTGTGAAAATGATTGTGAATAAAATAAATTGGAAACGCTTAAAATTAAAATAAAAAACAGGTTCGTAAAAAACCTGTAGTTTGATATGTTGTTTGTGGATGATTCCATAATAAATTTTTTAAAAGCTGTGTTACTTTACTAATTCCTCAAAAAGCTTACCAAAAGTAACATTCAGATCTTTGGATTTTCCGGGATGAGGTCTGGAGGTCTGCACTACAGCACTTCTTACAGCTGTTAGCCAACGAAAACGCTCAGGAATGTCCAGTTGGGCAATCGGTCCCCCGTCTTTTTCGCCATTCGCGATTTTTTGAAAACTTTCAAGGTTCTGGATAATATCTTCATAATCCAGTTTGCTATGCATTAGTTGAAATTTGTCCGGACATAAATAAAACTCCACTCTGATAAATTTTTCTTTTTTAGAAAACATTACGAGTCCAATATTGAAAAACTCTTCTCTTTCAACTTTTGGCACTAAGCGTATTACCGCATATTCATATATTTTATCCTCTTGCATTTTTAGCTTCGTTTACAAAGATTTGGGAATTTTCTAATCGGGTTTTCATAAACTGAAAATAGATCTCGCGAATTTCTTCAGGAGTCTCATCAGCATCATTCCAGTGTAACCAGTCTTCAGGAATTAAATTGACTATTTCCCTGAAAAGCTGATCATTCAATACACTTTGAGCAAACTGATCTGCTTCATCCAACATTTTAGCTTTTGGAAGAAGGACATGGTCTTTTACATATTTAAAAGGGGTTTTTGCTGCAGCATCAAAATTTTGCCATGAATGATGAAAATAAAAAGAGGCACCATTATCAATGATCCAAAGCTCTTTATGCCACATCAACATATTAGTGTTTTTAAACGTACGGTCGATATTGGTAATAAAGGCATCCAACCACACTATTTTTGAAGCCAGAAGAGGGTCGACGCTTACTCCGGGATCATAGGTGATTGATCCTGAAAGATAATGTAATCCAAGATTTAAGCCTTCGGAAAATTTCAATAGATCCTGGATTTCTTCATCAGCTTCCGTTCTTCCAAAATCGGCATCAAGGTTTACAAAAACCAGTTCAGGAATTTTTAGTCCCAAAGCTTCAGCAATTTTGCCACCTAAAAGTTCAGAGATCAGCATTTTTACTCCATGGCCTGCACCACGGAACTTTAATACATATTTGAAATCATCATCAGCTTCTGCCAAAGCAGGAAGTGAACCTCCCTCTCTTAACGGCAGAATGTAACGCATCACGGTTACAGTTCTTAAATTCTGCATACAACAAAATTAAGGTTATTTTTTGATAGTTTTTTTCATAAATTTCGATTTCAATTAATTGCATTTATTTTATGAACTTGATTATTAAAAAGGATATCCATTTGGAAAACCCCGAGACAAGAAGTTTTCTTGCCGACGCTTACTATATTGATACTAAAGAAAAGCAGCCATTGATAATTTTTGTTCATGGATATAAAGGATATAAGGATTGGGGAGCTTGGAGCTTAATGGCAGAAAAATGGGCGAAAGCAGGTTTCTTTTTTGTGAAATTTAATTTTTCTCATAACGGTACCACTGTAGATGAACCCCATAATTTTGCAGACCTGGAAGCTTTTGGAAAGAATAACTACTCTAAAGAACTTTCTGATCTTGGTGTGGTGATCGATCATTTTACTAAAGACTCTCATGTGGATGATCAGAGGATTGTCCTGATAGGTCATAGTAGAGGAGGAGGGCTTTCTATTATTAAAGCCTATGAAGATGAAAGAATTAATGGATTGATTACCTTGGCAAGTGTAGATACACTAGATCGCTTTCCTAAAGGTGAAGCTTTTGAAAATTGGAAAGAAAAAGGGGTATACTATGCTCTGAATGGCAGAACTAAGCAGCAAATGCCACATTATTACCAATTTTATGAAGATTATGAACACAATATTCATCGTTTCGATGTTGAGCGGGCTGCTGAAATGGCCAAAGTTCACATGTTGATTATTCACGGAACAGAGGATGAAGCAGTAGACGCAAAACAAGCTGAGCACCTTCATATCCTTCATCCCAATTCTGAATTGTTTCTTGTTGAAAATGCTAATCATACCTTTGGGGGCAGAGAACCCTGGACAGAAACAACATTACCTCAAGATCTGAATACAGTGACAGAAAAATCTATTGATTTTATTCTTGACAAGATGAAATAAGAAAAATATTTTTAAAATAAAGCGATTTAAAATACGTTATAATACTTAATCACCATATCAATTAATTATGAAAAAACTTATTGTTGGCGCATTGGCGCTTTCGTTGTCGGTAACGGTTGTATCTTGTAAAAAAGAAACAAAAACGGAAACTCCCGCGGGTACGGATTCTTTGAATACAGCTATGCCTAAAGATTCTACAACAGTGTCGAAAGTAGATTCAACATCAACAACTACACCTTCTAAATCTCCAATTGCAGATAATGTTATTACGAAGAATGTAGGTAAATATCCGCACGAGATCAAGTTGTTTGAAGATAAAGGAATTGCGGACAGATTGAAAAAATTGGTAGGGAACCAATATGATGAAATGATAAAAAATTTCAACGTAGAGAGCCCTATTGTATCAGAAGATGGAATTTACAAATTACATGGATGTAAGCAACATGATTGCCCAGGTTATTCCACATCGATTTATTTTGATTCTAAAAATGATAATCTGAATGTTTCTATTGATAAGAATGAAAAGATTACTGATTTTGCAGAAAAAGGTAAGATTAGTGTCTCAGAATCGCTAAAATCCAAATAAAAGGGAAACGGGAAGAGATGTTCTTAAAGCTGAAGAGTCATAGTCTTATTCATTTTCTACAGAATAAGAGCAATAGATGAATTGCAGACCAGTGTCTGGTCTTCAATCTCCTGCATAATGAAAATAAAAAGAGCTTGAAATTTCAGGCTCTTTTTATTATTACTTTATTGTCAATAGTATCCAGGCTTCTTCAATTTTACTATCCAACAACAATTTTTGAGCATTCTGATGTATATTCTCGTCTGAATGAAACTCTCCTGAGGGCAAAACTTCAACATTAGCGAGCATTCCCAGATCATTACCTGTAAAGATGGTACTATATTTAATAGCATCAGGTAATAGATCAAAACCGATTCCTTTTGTTACCAAAGGTTTGGGAACTTCAAAAAGACTGTTTTCATTACTTCTTGAGTACCAGTTACTGCCTAAACGAGCTACCATATCCAGTTTTTGCTGATCTAGATTTCCGACCTCATTCAGGTATTCTTCTCTGATGTGAATTTTCTGAACTTCACAGATCACAAGATTCCCGGCACCTCCCTGATCTCCTAAAGATTTTACCTCTAAAACCTTACATTCAAAGTTAACGGGACATTCTTCAATCAGTTTTGGTTTCACCAGATCAGCATCTTTCATCGTTAAACCGGACTTGATAAATTCGTTGACTCCGGTTTCGTACTCCGTAGAAGCTAAAGAAATCTGTTGTACAATGGGAAAATTCACGGTTCCAATGACAACCTCCGGAACTTCCAGAACATTTTCCAATGTATGTTTTGTCGTATTATCACGGACTCTTCTCGAAGGTGAAAAAATCAAAATCGGAGGAACCGTACTGAACATATTGAAAAAACTGAACGGAGATAAATTATTATTACCGTCTTCATCCACCGTAGAAGCCAATGCAATAGGACGCGGTGAAATGGCCGTTTGCATGATTGTTTGTAGTTGTACGGAAGTTATTTCGGATGGGATTACTGTTTTCATATTTTTGATTGTAACACTAAAGTTTTTTTAGTTTTTTCTGATTTTGCATATAGAAGAACACTTAAGTTTGAAAATCTACGATTTTCATTCTTTTGGAAGTTCTTTAAATATCTTGGAGGCAAACGATTCACAGCCTTCATGATAAAGGTTTGTGACATTGAAATTAACTAAGATTGAACGAGGTGTTTTTAGTAAATTCATATAGTTTATAGTTTGGGCTTTATGAATCTGATGAATTTCGGTAACCGATTTTAATTCTAAAACAATTAATTCCTCAATTAAAAAATCACATTTTACTTTACAGTTTATATGATTTCCTTTATATAAGAACGGGATTTCAAGTTCACTTCGATATTGTAATCCTAGAAGATCAAATTCTTTTTCTAAGCATTGATGATAAACCTCTTCATATAAACCAGGACCTGCTAGTTTATGTACTTCTATACAAGCCCCAATGATTTTGTAAGACAAGTCATTAATTAACTTTTGAGTAATCATAATGCAAGAATATGAAAATCGTAGATTTTCAATACTAAAGTGAACTTAATTTTACCATTATCATGTAACTTAAAAAACTTAAGTGTTTAAATAATTATTAAAGTGTTGGAATGATTTTACCGGAAACCTCACCGAAACCTACTCTTATGCCATCCTTTTCAGCCCAGGCTTTCATGGTAACAGTATCATTGTCTTCAATGAATTTTCTTTCTGTTCCGTCGCTTAACGATAAAGGATTTTGCCCTCTCCAGGTTAGCTCAAGCATAGAACCAAAAGATTTTGGATCACTTCCTGAAATAGTACCGCTTGCATACATATCACCAACCTCTACGTTACATCCGTTTACAGTGTGATGAGCCAGCTGCTGTGTCATGTTCCAGTACATGTGTTTGTAGTTGCTTTCGCAGATTAGGTTTTGTTCTCCGTTTTCAGGTTGGATATATACTTCAAGATTGATATCGTAATTTTTATCTCCTTCAAATTTTAAGTAATCTAATACTTCAGGATCTTGTATAGGAGAAGTCGTTCTGAATGGCTCTAATGCTTCAAGAGTAACTACCCAAGGAGAAATGGATGAACCGAAGTTCTTTGCAAGGAAAGGTCCCAGTGGAACATATTCCCATGATTGAATATCTCTTGCAGACCAATCGTTGAACACAACCATTCCGAAGATTGCATTTTCAGCATCTTTAGTAGAAATGCTTTCTCCCATCTCAGTATTTTTGTTGATGATGAAGGCCATTTCCAGTTCAAAATCCAATTGCTTACATGGTCCGAAAACAGGTTTATCTGCATCGGCAGGCTTCATTTGTCCTTTTGGACGATTGATTTCAGTTCCTGAAACAACGATAGAAGAAGCTCTACCATGGTAACCTACAGGTAAATGTTTCCAGTTGGGTAAAAGGGCATTGGCCGGATCACGGAACATTTTTCCTACATTGGTAGCGTGTTCAATGCTGCTATAGAAATCCGTATAATTTGGAATGTGAACAGGCATCATCATTTTTACTTTATCCAAATCATAGAATGCTTCTTCAATAGTCTTCTGATCCTTTGATAAAGTTGATCCTTCCTGTAATAGTGTTTGGATTTTTGTACGAACAGCATTTGTAACAGGTTTTCCAAGTTCGATAAATTCGTTGATGGTATATGCCTCAAACACATTGTCGTCTAACCCTTCAATGTCTTCAAAATAACCAAGGTCATACAAAGTGGCAAGGTCAATAACCTGATCACCGATTCTTGTACAGCACCCGATATATTCTTTATTAAAAACTGCGACTCCGAAAGGGATGTTATATATAGAAAAATCCGAATTTGAGGAATAGTCTACAAATGATTTCATAAGTTTAAATTTAAGTTAGATTAAAATATCATCCGGAGAAGTTCAGCTCCTCAGGATATTTATTTTGCCTTTTTAGTTTTGGAATAGGATTCTTCATCAATCCATCGATCTCTGGTATTGACATCAATAAGATAGAGGATATCATCCTGTTTAGTCAATAATAATGTTTTAGTGACAGGGATTGGGATTTTTTTACCTTCAAGCATATCGGCTCGTAGAGAAATAATATTCTTTTTTCTGACAATATCACCGGTGAATACATTGGAAGTACTTTCACCTGTAGCCTTATCATCAAAGACTTCTACATAAGTAGAGTTATTTCCTTTGATAACGATAAAATCTCTTTCTGTATGATCTGCTTCATCCTTGATAAAAACAAATTTTTTGTTATCAACATTTACATTTTCAAGATGTTGATTAATGCCTTGTCTTTCTTCAAGCCTTTTAAGAATCGCATTCAGAGATCCATATTGGGCTTTTAAGCCTAATGTTCCAAAGAATAAAATTCCAATTAAAAATTTTCTCATATGCTGTGTTTTATAAAAAAGTTTTGCCAAGACTTTGCATCCTGACAAAACTTACTATTTTTTATTGTAAAATTAAAGATTACCTCTTCTTTCTTGTTCTCTTTCCAATGCTTCGAACAATGCTTTGAAATTCCCTGCACCGAAACTCTGTGCGCCATGTCTCTCAATAATTTCGAAGAATAGAGTAGGACGGTCTTCTACAGGCTTAGTGAAAATCTGTAATAGATATCCTTCCTCATCATGATCAATAAGTATACCTAACTCTTGAAGTTTTTTTAGATCTTCATCGATATGGCCAACTCTTTCAGGAACCATGTCGTAATAAGCTTCCGGCGGAGCAGAAAGGAACTCTACACCACGTTTTTTTAATTCAGTTACAGTGTGGATGATATCTTTGGTAGCGACAGCGATGTGTTGTACTCCCTCTCCTTCGTAGAAATCTAAATATTCTTCTACCTGAGATTTCTTTTTACCCTCTGCCGGCTCATTGATGGGGAATTTTGCATATCCGTTTCCGTTTGACATTACTTTAGACATCAATGCAGAATATTCTGTGTTGATTTGCTTGTCATCAAAAGAAAGGATATTCACAAATCCCATCACTTTTTCGTACCATTCTACAGTAGGAATCATTCTGTTCCAATCTACGTTACCTACACAGTGGTCTACATACAATAAACCGGCTTCTTCAGGTTGGTAGTTGCTTTCCCACTTTTCGTATCCCGGCATGAAAGCTCCGTTATAATTTTTTCTTTCAACAAACATGTGAACGGTTTCTCCATAAGTGTAGATCCCGGACATTCTTACTTCACCATGCTCATCGTTTAAAGTTATTGGCTCTAAATAAGGTTTTCCTCCTCTTTTGGTTGTTTCTTCAAAGGCTTTATAAGCGTCATCTACCCAAAGTGCCAAGATCTTTACTCCGTCACCATGTTTTTTTACATGCTCACTGATAGGAGAATCAGATTTAAGTCCTGTTGTTAATACCAATCTGATTTTTCCTTGTTGAAGCACATAAGATGCACGGTCTCTTACTCCTGTTTCAGGACCGGCATAGGCTACAGACTGAAAACCGAAAGCGGTTTTATAATAATGGGCAGCCTGTTTTGCATTTCCTACATAAAACTCAATATAATCTGTACCGTTGATCGGTAAAAAATTCTCTGCTTGAGCAATTTTTTCGGCAAATGTAAGTGTTGACATATTTTCTCTTTTACTTTTATTTTATTGGTATGCAAATTACAAAAAACTTGGACATGGCGAAAATATAATGGGGGAATCCTTGAAGATATTTAACATAAAGTTAAAGAAAAGTACACTTAAGTATATTTAAGTTTCTTATGTTTAAAATTGGCAGCTTACCTTTGCGTTCACAAAAGACAAGTGAAAAAAATATTTCGAACATGAAAGCCGCAGGGATTCCCTGCGGCTTTCTTATTTTTTAGAAGGTTTCTATTTTTCGGTTTAAGCTTCCGGCATCCGGATTATAATTGTCCCAGATTTTCCAGGCATTATCTATTTTGCGGATAAAATAGATTTGAGTACTCAATTGATTGACAAAATGTTCTTGCTCTGTTTCTCCGACTTTGAATAAAAGATTCCAAAACTCCTGAGATTCCAGTATCTTTTTTTCCGGCTCATCTGTGACGATACGAATGTCAAAAACTTCATAATTGGAACGATTGTTTTTGGTAACCAGATGAAAGTCCTTGTCACAAAGCTCTTTACTAAATTGTGAAATTCTTTCTAAAAACGGAGAATCATCGAACACCAGATCTGTAAAAAGTTCAGTGTTATGATTCGGAAACTGTTTACAGAATTCAAAAGCCGTTGTACAGTAGTCATATACCATTTGCGTTATAAGAGATTGTTCATCAGTTTCTGGAGAATTCTTTTTTTGATCTCTTACAGAAAGGATATAAGCGTTAAGGTCTCTGTAACCCAGGAAAATACAAATTTTATCCAGGGTCTTTAAAAATCTTAGATCGCTATGAGTTTTGTCCTGATAATCATTTTCAAAAAAACGTTGTAGAGTAACATGCGAAATGGTATTTCCAATTTCAAACTTTTTTCCGCCTTTTAATTCCTCTGCTTCAGATAGTTCTTCTTTAATAATTTCGGAAAGAATAATATAATGGCTTCTTTTCCATTCATTCACATTCCCCAAAACAGAATTCTTTACTTTGGAATGCTTTACAACTTCCTCTCTTATCGAATTATATATAGTCTTCAATTTCCTCGTTTTACAAAGAGTTTTATCAAAAATACTGCCAAAATGTTAAAGCTTTTTTATGAATTATCTGCCTTAATTAAAAATATGTTTTCAAGTTTCAGATAAAAAACAGGTTTTATCAACTTTAATGGTTGATTATCAGTGTTTAAATCTTTCAAAAGCTGCTCTTTCCAACATTTCTCTGTCATCAGGATGAGCAATACTGATGAGCTCTTGTGCCCTCTGGCGAAGATTTTTGCCATATAAATAGGCGGTTCCATATTCTGTAACTACATAGTGGATATGTCCTCTTGTAGTAACGACTCCGGCACCTTGTTTAAGATAAGGAACAATTCTGGAGATCCCCTTTTTAGTTCTGGAGGTAATAGCAATAATTGGTTTTCCGCCTTCACTCAATGCAGCACCTCTCATGAAATCCATTTGGCCACCGATGCCGCTGTATTGTAGTGTTCCGATGGAATCTGCACAGACTTGCCCGGTCAGGTCAATTTCAATGGCGGAATTAATGGCTACCAGTTTCTTATTTTTCATGATGTTAATAGGAAAATTAACTTCGCTTACATCTCTGAAGGCAAAAACGGTATTGTCATCTACATAATCATATAATTTTCTGGTTCCGAAGCAGAAACTTGTGATGGTCTTATTATCATTATAACCCTTGTATTTATTATTGATAACATCATCCTGAATGAGATCAATAACTCCGTCACTCAACATTTCTGTGTGAATACCGAGATCTTTGTGGTTGTGTAAACATTTTAATACGGCATCAGGAATAGTTCCGATTCCCATTTGAAGGGTAGAACGGTCTTCAATAAGTTCTGCTACATTTTTACCTACAAGCATTTCTTCCGGCCCGACCTTTGAGCTGTAATCTACTGTGTGAAGCTCTTCTTCATGCCAAACCAGTTTGTGGATTCTGCTGATATGGATCATACCATCTCCATGAGTTCTGGGCATTCTTGGATTAACAACGGCGACAATAATTTTTGCCGTATCTACTGCAGCTCTTGCAATGTCTACCGAAGTTCCTAATGTACAAAAGCCGTGTTTGTCCGGTGGAGAAACCGTTACCAGTGCTACATCTAGTGGAAGTATATTCTTTCTGAATAAAATAGGAATTTCACTTAAAAATACAGGAACAAAATCTCCTCGGTCTGAGTTGACGGCATCACGAACCGGTGTAGATACAAATAAAGAATTGATAAAGAACTTGTCTTTGTACTCCGGTTTTGCGATTTCTATATTTCCTTGTTGGGTAATAGAAACCATTTCTACTTTTTCCAGTCGGTGAGACTGTCTTGCCAGTTCATCAATCAGGTAGTTTGGAGTACATGCGCTGCCGTGAAAGAAAACACGGTTTCCGCTTTTAATCGTATATATAGCCTCTTCTGCGCTGATGTAATTATGCATATTTTATCTTTTTATTATAAGATTTCTGACTAATTTTTATTTCATAAATGCCTAACCTCTCTCAAAGATACTTTTAATATCTCTATTTATTTCAAATATTACAGAGGATATTAAAAGACTTTTATCATGCTAATGAATTACATAAATTTAATAAAAAATAAAGGATCAAATGCATAACATCTGATCCTTTTATAGATTTTTTAAGCTAATAAAATTTCTTAATTGAAAATTTATGCTTCTACTTTCTGTTTCATACTTCCGGTTTCGGCAAAGCGTAAATGCCAGCTGAAAGATTCTTCCAATAAGTGTGGAGTATGTCCGCCTCTTTGGCAAGCTCTGTCAAAATAGGATTGCAGTTCTGCTTTATAATCAGGATGTACACAGTTATCAATGATTTTCTGAGCTCTTTCTCTTGGGGCTAACCCTCTCAAATCTGCTAATCCGACATCTGTTACCAAAATATCGACATCATGTTCTGTATGGTCTGTATGAGAAACCATAGGGAGAACATGGGAAATATTATTCCCTTTTGATGCGGCCTGAGTAACGAAAATACTTAGGTAGGCATTTCTTGCAAAGTCCCCGGAACCTCCGATTCCGTTCATAATTTTGGTTCCCCCGATATGAGTGGAATTTACATTTCCATAGATATCAAATTCAATGGCTGTATTGATCGCTATTACTCCTAGTCTTCTGATCAGACCCGGCGTATTGGAAATATTCTGAGGTCTTAAAACGAACTTATCTTTATATTTTGAAAGGTTTCCTAAAACTCTCTCATAGCAATCTTTAGAAACAGTGATAGAAGAGGCAGAGGCAAAACTTAATTTACCGGAATCTATCAGATCAAAGGTGCTGTCCTGAAGAACCTCGGAAAACATGGTTAAGTCATAGAAATTACTGTCTTTAAATCCTGTAAGTACAGCATTAGCCACTTTTCCGATTCCTGCCTGAAGAGGAAGTAATCTGTCTGTAAGACGACCTAACTGAACTTCATTTTCAAAGAAGGTAAGAAGGTGTTTTGCGATGGCTGTTGTTTTCTCATCCGGTTCTGCAATATCGGCAGGGCTGTCTTTAAGGTTGGTGAAAACAATGGCTTCGATTTTATTGGGATCTACAGGGATGCTTTTTCTTCCGATTTTATTCCATGGAGCTACAATAGGAATAACATTTCTATAGGGATAGTCCTCAGCCTGATAAATATCGTGGATACCATAGACTTCTTCCGGAACTTCCGTATTGATCTCGATGATTACTTTTTTTGCCAAAGCTGCAAATGTCACGGAATTTCCGACAGAAGTAGTAGGGACGATACTTCCGTCTCTTTCAATATAAGCGGCTTCAATCACTGCTACGTCGATGCTTTGTAAATTTTTGGTGTGTAGAAGTTCTGCACTTTCACTTAAATGCTGATCTATGAATAGAATTTCACCATTATTGATTTTATTTCTTAAAATAGGGTCAACCTGAAAGGGCATCCTTTTCCTGATTACATCAGCTTCTGCTAATTTTCCATCGGTACCGTGTCCCAGTGAGGCGCCGGTCATTAACGTGACTTTAAGGTTTTCTGCTTTTCCTCTTTCTGCCAGTGCAGGTAAAATAGCTTTGCTGTCTCCTGCTTTTGTAAAGCCGCTGGACCCAATGGTCATCCCGTCTTTAATCATTTTAACAGCATTTTCTGCCGTTGTTACTTTTTGGTGTAGACTTTCTAATCTGATTCTTTCTAACATGTAATCTTGATTTTTATTAAACCACCATTACTTAGGATGCGTTATGAAAAATAATGATGGTTGTAGATGTTAACCATACCTTACAAATTTACGAAAAAAGACGTTTTAAATAAAGGATTTAAAACGTCTTTTGTATGTATTCAGTAATAGTTTTGTGCCAAACTATGTAAGCCCTTTAGTATTAAATAAATCTATCCTATTTTTTAACCACTTTAGTTCACTTAAGTAAGTTCAAAAAATGCTGGATATAAGTACACATTAGAAAAAAATCTTCGATTTTCAAAAAACTTAAGTGTTCTTTTTTAAGAAGCATTATTTACTTTATGAAACTTAAGTGTTTACATCTTTTGTGACTTTTGTGGTTGAAACTAATCAGTTAAGAATATTTTGTTATAAGGACATCTTATTCCAGCCATGAAGTTTTGTAGGACGGATCTTCCACTTTTAAAGCTTCTTCCGTAATTTTTAACGGTCGGAAAGGGTCTA
>NZ_PIZV01000062.1 GCF_002835665.1 Chryseobacterium sp. PMSZPI | reverse complement strand
CATTACGGCATATTCTTCTGTGAATTTTTTACCAATACTTCTTTCCATAGCACCTGGATGAGGTCCGTGTACAATTCCTCCCGGATGAAGGGTGAAATCCATCAGGTCAATATGGTTACGGCTCATAAAGTCTCCTTCTGTATAGAACAGTACTTCATCAGAGTCAATATTGGAATGATTATAAGGTGCCGGAATGGCCTGAGGATGGTAATCATACATTCTTGCACAGAACGAGCAGACTACGAAATTGTGCCCTTCAAAGTTCTGGTGCACTGGTGGCGGTTGGTGAATTCTTCCGGTAATCGGTTCAAAATTTTTGATATTGAATTTATAAGGATAAAAATATCCATCCCATCCTACGACATCAAATGGATGTGTTGCATAGATGAAATCTGTAATCTGATTTTCTTTTTTTACTTTGATTAAAAATTCTCCTTTTTCATCAACAGGCTCTTTGAAAGTAGGAGCAATCATATCTCTTTCGCAGAACGGTGAATGTTCTAAAAGCTGGCCGAATTCATTTCTATATCTCTTTGGTGTGTAGATCGGAGAGTGACTTTCAAGCACAAAAAATACAGTGTCGTCAGATTTTAATTCTACTTGGTAAATGGTTCCTCTCGGAATGATAAGATAGTCGCCGGTTACAAATTCAAGATCTCCTACAAATGTTTTTAGAACTCCATTTCCCTGATGGACATATAAAAGTTCATCACACTCCGCATTTTTATAAAAATAATCCATCGATTTTCTTGGCTTGGCCAATCCCATTTTGAGGTCATTATTCATCAAAAGAATCTTGCGGCTGTCCATAAAGTCGTCTTCCGGAGTGACATTCATTCCTTTAAACATTCTTGGAGTGATGTTTTTTTCAACAGCAATTTTTGGCGTTACATCTTTAGGTTCTCCAATAGATTTAATTTGTGTAGGACGGTGAATGTGGTATAATAGGGAAGATATGCCATGAAAGCCTTCAGTTCCGAAAAGCTGTTCATAGTAAAATTTATCTTCCGGAGACTTGAAGATTGTATGTCTTTTTGGTGGGATGTTTCCCGCTAGATGATATCTCATTTTACTTTCATATGTAGTTTCTCAAATTTAATCATTTTTCACGAATTGATATCACCAATATTTCGATGAATGTTTTGTAGTTAAAAAATAATTGTTAGTTTTGTCTAACAATTTTTATTTCATGAAGCGAATATTATTTTCTATTACTTTTTTATCGTCGTATTGTTTTGCCCAGGAAACAGATAGTTTGAGTTTATCTGCAAACAAAAACACAGATTCTGCCAGGGTTTTCAAAAAAGAAATGAAGACTAGTAATATTGATGATGTAGTGGTTACCGGAACCATAAAACCGGTCAGCAGATCGAAAAGTCCTGTAGCAGTTGAAATTTACAGTCAAAAATTTTTTCAGAAGAATCCGACGCCAAGTATTTTTGAAGCTATAGCAATGGTAAATGGGGTGAAACCTCAGCTGAATTGTTCGGTTTGTAACACCGGAGATATCCATATCAACGGGCTGGAAGGTCCCTATACGATGATTTTGATTGATGGGATGCCCATCGTAAGTTCTCTTTCTACAGTATATGGATTGAGCGGGATTCCAAATAGTTTGGTAGACAGGATAGAAGTGGTAAAAGGTCCAGCCTCTTCTATTTACGGTTCTGAAGCAATGGGAGGAGTGATCAATATTATCACCAAAAATGCATTGACAGCTCCTAAGCTGAGCGTAGATATGATGACCAGCACATGGGCAGAGAATAATCTTGACCTTTCCACCAAATTCAATGTCGGGAAGAAAGCAGCTTCGTTATTAAGCTTAAATTATTTCAGTTTCCAGGAAAGGATTGATCAGAACAAAGATAATTTTACAGATACCACTTTACAGAGCAGAATTTCTGTTTTTAATAAATGGAATTTTCAACGAAAAGATAACAGACAGGCAAGTTTTGCCATGAGATATTTATATGAAGACCGTTTCGGAGGTGAAATGCAGTGGAATAAATCTTTCAGAGGAAGTGATGAGGTATATGGCGAAAGTATTTATACCAATCGTGCTGAAGTTTTCGGATTGTACGAATGGCCGATGAAAGAACATATTGTTACTCAGTTCTCTTATAATTATCATGACCAGAATTCTTTTTATGGAGCTAATCCGTTTAATGCATTACAAAAAGTAGCCTTTGTACAAACGTATTGGGACAGAAGTTTTGGTAAACACGATATCACAGCCGGGCTGACTTTTAAAAGAACATATTACGATGACAACACACCGGGAACTCTGGCGTCAGACGGGATAACCAATGCTCCGATGAAATCTCCTATTTGGGGAGCGTTTATCCAGGATCAATGGGAGATTAATGAAAAAAATACTTTGTTGCTAGGCTACCGTTATGATTATGATAAAGTTCATCATTCGGTTCATTCCCCCAGACTAGCATGGAAGTTTTCCCCGAATCCTTATCATACTTTGCGTTTCAATTTTGGAACAGGATTTAGGGTGGTTAATTTATTCACAGAAGATCATGCTGCTTTGACGGGTTCCCGGGAAGTTGTTGTAAAGTCGGATCTTCAGCCGGAAAGATCAGTAAACGGAAACTTGAATTATATCTGGAAAATCCCGGTAGGTACTCGTATGCTGCATCTTGATGCGTCGGCATTTTATACCTACTTCAGTAATAAAATCGTTGGTGATTTTGATTCTGATCCTAATAAAATTATTTATGATAATCTTCATGGTTATGGAATTTCCAGAGGTGCTTCCTTAAATGTAGACTTTACATTTCAGTTTCCTTTGAGTGTTAATTTAGGAGTAACCTATCTTGATGTGTACCAGAAATATGATGATGAAAATCAAAAAACACAGCAACTACATGCTCCAAAATGGAGTGGAACGTATAATCTGACGTATAAATTTCCCAATAGCCTAACGGTAGATTTTACCGGACAATTCTATGGTCCAATGAGACTTCCTGTATTACCTAATGATTATCGTCCTGAATACTCGCCGTTTTATTCTTTGGCTAATATTCAGGTTTCAAAGAGTTTTAAATCAGGATTTGAGGTGTATTGCGGTGTTAAAAACCTATTCAATTTTACGCCTAAAGATCCTTTGATGAGGCCATTTGATCCATTTGATAAACATGTTGATGATCCAATCAATAATCCCAACCATTATACTTTCGATACGGCTTACGGTTATGCACCTATGCAACGCATTAGAGGGTTTCTTGGGGTAAAATATACTTTGAAGTGAGAACTTTTATTTTATTTTTAATGTTTGTGCCCTGTTTTTATCTGTCTCAGATGAAGACAGGCACTTTTTCTGAAATAGAGGTTCTGCAAAATCAAAGATCAAAACCTGTTATTATTCATCTTTATACGGATTGGTGCGCCATCTGTAAGATTGAATCGTTTCGGTTGAATAGGGATAAGGATCTGGTTGCCATGATCAACGAGAGTTTTTATTTTATTAATTTTGAAGCAGAAAAAACGAAGGAGAAAATTCATTTTCAGGGACAGGATTTTGACTATTTATCCAATGGAAGTTCGGGAATTCATGAGCTGGCCCTGGCTCTGTCAAAAAATAAAAATCAACCGGTTTACCCATTGTGGGTTTTCCTGGATAAAAACCAAAATTTGATTTATTATCAGGAAGGGCAGATGACTCCTGAAAAAATGAAGCAGAAACTGTTGGAAATTTCTGCTTTGTAAATTATTGTTGGAAAACGCTAAGGCGCTAAGTTTTTATTTTATGTGGAAGCTTTTAAGGCGCAAGGATTTTATTTGCGATAAAATTTTATACTGCTTATTTTAATGCCACGAATGCACTAATAAAATGATGTGTGTAATTTTACATATACAATCTATCTATGTGGTCCAAAAAAAATTAACCATATAGATACATAAAATTTTATGGAAAGTGAACGTTTTTTATTAGTGCATTCGTGGCAAAATATTAACAGTTTATTTAAAGCTCTCGCAGATCACACAAATTTCGCAGATTTTTTTTCATCTGTGAAATTTGTGTGATCTGCGGGAAATCTTTTACTCTTTAACTTCTGCATCAATCAAAACAGCCAATTGTATACAAGGTTCATCAGAACGATTGCTCCATGCATGATTGGTTCCTCGTTGAATGACAATATCTCCCGGCTTCAGGAGGGTTTCTCCTTCTTCCATGATCAGATACAGTTCACCGGAAAGAATAATGATATAATCTAACGTTAAAGTTTGATGCATCATGGGATGAGGTTCATTTTCTTTCCAATCAATACCTAAATTTTTATCAGGAGGTATCACTACATATCGAAAATAAGTACCATTCTTAGGCGTTTGTGGAAATGCAGTATTGAGGATTTTAATTTCAGAGTCCAGGCTTGCAGGTGTTTTTTGAGTACTCCAAATATCCGAGATAATCAATCCCGGAAAATGTTCGATTGCATTTTCAATCTGCTGATCTTCTACAATGACTGATTTTCCATCCTGGATGCCTGTTACGACACGTCTTGGTATTTTATTCATATATTAATGTTTCATAATAAGTTTATGGCCTTGGGTTTGGTTATTTTTTAATATAGAATGTGCTTGTAAAACCGTATCTAAGGAGAGATTGCCGATTGTTTTATATTGCGGAGGGGCAATGATCTCTGTTTCAATCAGGTTTTTGATTTTAATCAGGCTGTTTTGATAATAATCATACTTTTTGCTCATACTGTAAGCGTAGTTCGAAATATTCATGATCAATGTTCCCTTATTAAAAAGTTTTTCATAGCCATCTTTAGTGACAAGGGCCGTTACATCTACATAAGCTCCATTAATTTTTAAAACTTCAGCGATAATTTCCGCCATATAGTTTCCTACTAAATCAATTCCGATATCAAAAAGTTGATCATGGTTTGCTTTTAGAATATTTTCAATGAGATGATCTTCTTTATAATTAATAATCTGATGATCTTTTAACCCCATATTGAGAAGAATTTGTTTGTTTTCTTCACTGCCAACAGTTGCGGTAATTTGGCGTATGTTATTAGCCAATAAAAGTTTGATCAGAAATGAACCGACACCCCCGGTAGCGCCTGTGACCAGAATGGTGTTTTCCGGTTTTAACTGTAAACGGTTAAAGATTTGAAGAGAGGTTAATCCCACGGATGGAATGGAAGCTGCTTGTTCAAAAGAGATATTTCTAGGTTTAAGAGAGACGATGGCCTCGGGAACGGAAATATATTCTGCATAAGTACCATTGCTTCCCATGGAACCACTGCCACAATAAACTTCATCACCAATGTTAAATTGAGTGACATTTGCTCCTTTATCAACAATAACTCCGGATAACTCACGCCCTAATATTGGCGAACTGATTAATTTTCGTTCCAATTCATTTTCCAGCATTTGGTAATCAATAGGATTGAAACCACTGGCTTTGATTTGAATTAAAATCTCATGGCTTTTAGGCTGAGGTATTTCTACGAGACTTTCTTCAAGCATTCCGTTTGTATTTAAAATAATTGCTTTCATAGGTAAATATTTATTTTTTGGAAGATTATATACGAGCGCTGTTTTTATCATTGCAATCTCATATTCTTAACTTAATTTGATGTACAAATGTAAAACAGGAATAGTTTATATTTGCTACTAGTTAACAAATGGTAACTAGTTACCTTGATGAAACTATTATGGCAAAAATTATTGAAAACGGAATTGAAAGAGAAGCGAATTGCACCGAAGAACTATTCGCTATGCGAGACAGTCTGGATGTTTTAGGAGGAAAATGGAAATTGATGATTCTGAGATATCTTACCAACAGACCGGATCAGAAGATCCATTTTAAAAAGTTGGAAAGAGGTATTGAAGGAATTTCTGCTAAAATGCTAAGTAAAGAACTGAAAGAATTGGAAACCAATCTTCTAATTACAAGAACTATTCAGGATACAAAACCAATTACCGTAACCTACGCTGTTACTGAATATGGAGAATCGGTATTTCCGGTTACGGAAACATTGGTGAATTGGGGGATACTTCATCGGGAGAAGATTAAAGCTTCAATGGGGTGATATATTTTAAAACTAAAAATTACTTTCCATAGATCACTCAGATGAAAAAATCTGCGTAATCTGCGGGAGATTATTTTAACATAGAATTGTATTAATAAAAACAGCTATCAATGCCAGTCTCTTGTATTAAAAAGATCTAAGGGGATTATTTATGTGCAGATTAAGCTGATTTTGCAGATTTTTCTATTGTATCTATGGGATTTTTTTTAACACAAAGAACACCAATTGTTTCACAAATATCACAAATATAATTTCCATCTTTACAAATCTGCGTAATCTGCGAGAGTCATAATTTTGCTGGAAAGAATCAAAGCGTAAAGAATTTTAAAATAATATCCTGCTTTAAGCTGCATTCAATTTTATCGGAGATAAAATCTAGCGCCTTAAAACGTATCAAAAAGAAAAAAAATGCATCTAACGTTTTCCAATAAAATATCCAGAAATCTATTTCAGTAAAACAGCAATGATAGCCAATATTGCAGGCAATGCCTGAACAAAAAAGATCTTTTTCGTAGCAGAAATAGCTCCATAGATTCCAGCCACAGCTACACATCCTAAAAAGAATAAAGCTACATTGGTTTGCCATTGTTGATCTTTAATTAGAAAAGACCATATCAGTCCGGCGGATAAAAAGCCGTTGTACAATCCTTGATTGGCTGCTAATCCCTTAGTGGGTTTGAACATTTCGGGGGGCAGGGCTGCTTTGAATACTTCTTTGCCTTTGGTTTCCCAGGCAAACATTTCCATCCAGAGAATATAAAGATGTTCAATAGCTACAATAGCGATCAGAATTTTGGCAAGGACTTCCATAATTTTATGTTTTTGACATTGTAAAACTAAAAAAATAAAGTTAAGTTTGAATATACAATTCTTAAAATGGACAGTTTCAAGGCACATTTAAATAAATTTATCACAGTCAATGAAGAAGAATATATCTCAATCCTTTCATTCTTTGATACATTGAAGGTGAAAAAGAAACAAAATCTGATGCAGGATGGGGAGATTTGCAGACATATGTATTTTGTGGTGGAGGGTTGTTTAAGGAAATTTTTTATTAATGAAAAAGGGGTAGAACATACCACTCAATTTGCTATTGAAAATTGGTGGATTACCGATACATTCGCCTATGAAAGGCAGCTGCAAACTGATTTTAATATCCAGGCTGTAGAGCCGTCTGTCATTTTAACGATTGATTCTAAAAGCCAGGAATTATTGTTTGAAAAACATCCTGTGATGGAAAAATATTTCAGGATTATTTATCAGCGGGCTTATGCTGCTTCGGAAAGGAAAATTCGTTATTTATATGAATATTCAAGAGAAGAATTATATGTTCATTTCAGTACACTGTACCCTTGGTTTATTCAAAGAATTCCTCAATATTTAGTAGCTTCTTTTCTTGGCTTTACCCCGGAATATTTAAGTGAAATTAAAGCGAAATTACGTTCTTAAACCAGTTTAAGTTTTTTACGGATCAGAAGCCGGAAATTTGTCATGTGATTAAAAGTAAATGCAATGACAGATGTAAAGAACCAATTCCCACAATTATTTTTAAGATTTGCTCTTAGTATAACCATGCTTTCCGCGGTGGCGGATCGGTTTGGGTTATGGAACAAAGAAAATTCATCATGGGGGAACATGGACAGTTTTGAGGAATATACCAGGCAGTTGACCTTTTTTCTTCCTGAGGCTTTAAGTATTTTTTCAGCATATGCTGCCACATTTTTGGAGATACTTTTTCCTCTGATGCTGATTGTTGGTTTTAAAACTAAGATAGCAGCTTATGGAAGCAGCATCTTACTCCTGGTTTTCGCTTTATCCATGACGATTGCATTGGGAGTTAAGGCTCCACTCAATTACTCGGTGTGGGTAGGAAGTGCAGCGGCGCTATTATTGGCTGTTCAGTCACAGTATTCTTTAAGTATAGATCAATTAACCAAAAAATAATATAATAATGAGTGCACGATTTAACATGGCAACAACGGATGCTGCAGCGTATAAAGCAATGTTTGGATTAGAGGGATATTTACAGACAATTTCTTTAAATCCTATCCAAAAAGAATTAATTAAAATCAGAGCTTCACAGATTAATAAATGTGCTTTCTGCCTTGATATGCATACCAAAGATGCTATCAAATACGGTGAAACTCCTCAAAGAATATTCATTCTGGATGGATGGACGGAAGCTAAAGAATTCTTTACAGAAGAAGAACAGGTGCTTTTAGCAATGACTGAGGAAATTACTTTAATCAGCCATAAAGGTTTAACGGAAGAAACTTATCAAAAAGCCAGAACATTTTTTGATGAGACTCAGATTGCTCAAATCATTATGGCGATTATTACCATCAATGCATGGAACAGAATTGCAATAAGTACACATCTTCCGATTGCAAAATAGTAAAAAATAAGGATAGACGTTAGTGAAGACGGATCAAGTGTAGAAGTTGTGGGGCTTAGAATATGTAGATCTGTTTAATTTTAAAATTTCACGCAAAGGATTTCTGATTTTTTGCCATGTTTGGTAGTCTTAATATTTATATACCAAAACGAAAATTTAAATTTAAAAAAATATGAAAATTATATTAGAAGAAAAGCAAAAATTTAATCAATTACTTATTTGGCTACCATTAATTGGATTATTAATTTTTGTTATAAAAAAATATTACGACAATACTTCAACTTCAAGTTTAATATCATTATTAATAGTAAGCCTCTTAATTTTATTTTTCTTTTTCATTACTCTGAAATACTCGATTCATGAGGATGAAATTGATATTTCCTACTTCCCTTTTTTTAGAAAAAAAACTTTTAAAAAAGATGAAATTACAGAAATTAGCGTTGTCAAATATAGCCCTCTTTTTGATTTTGGTGGATGGGGATTACGATATGGGAAAAATGGAACTACAGCTTATAATATTAAAGGAAACGTAGGTATTTTTATTGTATTAAAAAATGGAAAGAAATATTTGTTAGGTAGTCAATTGAATAAAAATGTTTTATTAGAAAAATTGAAAATATTTTTTGATACAGTTGAAGAAAAAAAATTCTAAATAAATTGTTTTTTTTATAGGTAAATTTCCCAGTTTAGAGTGTAGATTATATTTATTAACTGTTTGAAAAAGGGTAAGTCTTCAAAAATAGGGAAGTTTACCATGGGGCTTCCGGTTTTACATTCCTTTGATAAATAGAAAGGAAGCTGGAAGATAGAAGTTGTTGAGGTCTGTTAACAATTGAAGTTTTGCATTATCAGATTGTTATTATTTGAAATAAAAGGCTGGAAGTTATCAAGTCACTTATAGGACCTCCATGTTCATACTTCCATCTTCCAGCCTCTCTATATATTAAATCTCGCTTAAAGCAGAGTTGATGAAGATTAATTCTTCCTGGGAAAGGTTGATGTTCATTGCTTTTGCATTATCAATAGCCTGTTCAGCATTTCTGGCTCCTGCCAATACTACTGTAATTGCCGGTTGTAATGTAGTCCATCTTAATACCAATTGAGAAAGGCTGGCTCCTTTTTCCTGAGCGATCGGCTCAATTTTTTCTAAGAAAGTTTTTACTTTATTTACATCAAACTGAGAGAAGTATCCGTTTCTGTGGTCGTTTTCTTTTAATTTATTATCCTTGAAATATTTACCGGTTAAAAGACCTCTTTCCATAGGACTATATACGATGATTCCTGAGTCGTTTTCCAAAGAATAAGGAACAAGATCAGTCTCAATAGCACGGTTCAGCATACTATAAGAAACTTGGTTGCTGGCTAATTTCAAGGTTCTGTTAGCTTCCTCCATTTGAGCTACACTATAGTTGCTTACTCCGGCGGCACGTACTTTTCCTTGCTGGATCAATAATTCCATAGCTTCCATCGTTTCGCTGATCGCAGTAGTGCTGTCCGGCCAGTGAAGTTGTAAAAGGTCAATATAATCGGTGCCTAATCTTTTTAAGCTTTCCTCAACTTCTTTGATGATGTTTTCTTTAGAAGCTAATTTATATACCGGAATGGTCTTTCCTTCATCTTCAGCATCGAAGAAAAATTCTCCTTTTCCATTATTGCTACCATCCCATACCAGTCCGAATTTGGTCAGCAACTGGATTTTTGAACGGTCTTTACCTTTAATTGCTTCTCCAATCATTTCTTCACTTAATCCGAAACCATAGAATGGCGCCGTGTCGATAGAAGTTACTCCATGATCTAATGATGCGTGGATAGAGTTGATAGAATCCCGTTTTTCATTACCACCCCACATATTTCCACCGATCGCAAAAGCTCCGTGTGTGATGGTTGATAATTCTAAATCTGTATTTCCTAATTTTCTATATTCCATTTTTCTTGTTTTTAAATTTGTTATTGTGTTAAACCTTGAAAGTCGTAAAAGGTGTTATAGATACTTGGTAAACCATCCCGTCAAAAATTCCTTGAATTTTTGCCACCCCTCCAGAGGATGGGAATTTTCAGCCCTTCAGTTGAGATATTCGGAGAAATTGGAGATTTTTCAAAACTTAAGTGTCTTTTCCACGGTTTGCATTATAATTTCTGTTTACTTAAGTGTTTAAAAGCTTTTGTGCCTTAATTTTCCACAGATTTTACAGATGTATACAAATCTTTTTTCTCTCGTAAATAAAGCCACTAATGCAGATTTTTATAACACTTTAGTTCACTTCAGTAAGTTTGTATTGATACTGAATAAGTAAGTTTATTATAGAAGAAAATCGAAGATTTTCAAGACTTATGTGTGCTTTCTATCCGTCAAGTTTGTCATTTAAATAACTTAAGTGTTAAAAACTTTTGTGACTTTTGTGGTTAAAAATTATGGTTTATGTTTAAATGAGATGAGTAATGTAAATCTGAGGTTTTTCCTGAAGTTTCTCATCTACCAAATCTCCAAAGGCTTTAATGTAAGGCTGTTCATTATGCTGTGCTAATCCTTCTTCACTTTTCCAGATTTCGTAAAAAACAAATTGGTTTTTGTCTTCAATTCCCTGGTGAAGGGTATACAATTCGGAAGCTTCTTCCTTTCTTGTTTCTGTTACCATATTCTGAAGAACTTCCAATACTTCTGTTTGATATTCTTCTTTGGCTTTTATAATTGCGGTAAGGTGAATTTTCATGATACTAATTCAGATTTTAATTCTTTTTCAAATACGTTTCTTACATGTTCTCTGTAGATTTTCATATCACGCTCAACATTGGCATTCTTTTCTACATCATGGAAATGGAAACTTTCCATTTTTTCTAACGAAACAAAGGCGTTCATTCTATGGAAACCAAATAGAGGTCCTTCATCTACGGTTTTTTCATCAAAAAATTCTCCCGGAAGTGTAAAGGCTGTTGCAGGAGCATTCCAGCTTGTTGTCAGCATATATTTTCTACCTCCAAGCATTCCTCCTGTACCGTAGTTGATTTCAGGATTTTCGGCTTTTCTTCCGTCACTCATATAAATTCCTTTTGCATGACCCGCGGTGAATACTTCATCAATATATTTTTTTAATCCGTTAGGAAGCTGGAACCACCAGATGGGAGTGTGGTAAATGATATAATCAGCCCAGACAAATTTTTGAACTTCTTCATGTTTGTCATAATTTTCACTTACATTCGTAACCTTTATTTCTACATTATCGAATTCTTTAAGAACTTCCAATGTGTTTTCTGCAATAGTCTGATTATATTTTCCTCCGGAATGCCCGAAGTTTTGTCCTCCGTTGATGATTAATACTTTTTTCATTTTTTTATGATTGTTTAAATTTTACTCTGCAAAGTTACTATCGAACTTTGTATAATAAAAATAATATAAATTATAGTAATGTATCAGAATATTTATATTGTTCAAATTTGTATATAGTGAATGGTGAATTCGCTTCGCTTGTCAATTTTTATAGTTGGGAGTCATTCAAGCTTTGTGAAAATCTTTGATTTTCATCTTATGTGGACTGGTCTACGGAATCGTTTAAACAAACTTACTTAAGTGAACTAAAGTGTTTTAAAATTAAAGATTCTGTGGTTTATAAAGATTAAACAACTTTATTATTCACTTGCGAAGTAAAATTGACGATTGGCTTTGCAAAGCAAAAATTCACCTCTTCATGGTAAAATGTCATATCATCTTTCCTCTGAAATTCCTTTCCACCTCGTAAATTTGATTAACAAATTGACAGTGAATGATACAGATAGCAGTTTTCAGTGACGTACATGGAAATCTTCCTGCTTTGGAAGCGGTATTGAAGGACATGGAAGAGAAGGGAATTGAACATAAATTTTGTTTGGGAGATTTGGTTGATTTTGCTCCATGGGGTAATGAAGTAATAGAAAAGATAAAGAGCTTGAATATTCCCTGTCTGATGGGAAATCACGATGAAAGAATTGCTTTTAATATCCCTGTCATTCCTTTACCCAAACATTCTGAAGAGGAAACGAATGCCAGGCTTATTGCTATTGATCATTCTAAAAAACATATTACAAAAGAAAACAAAAAGTTTCTTTCCGAACTTCCTTTTCATATGAAGCTCAATTATAAAATAGGTAAGAAACATTGGAATATTCAATTGGTTCACTCTAGCCTGGAAAGCAATGATACTTATTTATACGAATCGGAAAATGATGAGGTTTTTACACAGATGTTGGAAGATTCAAAATCTGATTTGATTGTGATGGGACATACCCATTTATCTTTTAAAAAACAATTTGATAATAAGAAATGGGCTGTTAATTGCGGCTCTGTAGGTCGTTCAAGAGAGGAAAACAGATTAGCTTCTTATTTAACACTGACTTTACACGAAGAAGAAATTAATCCTGAGATTATACAATTAGATTATCCGATTGAAGAAACCGCCCGTCAGATACAGGAAAGCGGGATTCCTGATTATTATGCATCGTTTTTAAGAAATGAAAATATATTATTATAATAATAATTTTGTAAATTTGCATTATAATATTAATAATTAAGTCATGGTTAATTTAGAATGGTATCGTACTTTTAAGGCGATATATAAAACCGGGACATTGACGGGCGCAGCTGATGCTTTATTCATTTCTCAGCCAGGAGTGAGTCTGCATTTAAGTTCACTGGAAGCTTATGTCGGTTATAAGCTGTTCGACAGAACCGGTAGAAAGATGATTCCGACAGAGAGGGGAAAAGTGTTGTTTAATGCGGTTGCCGAGCCTCTTACCAAATTGGAAGATGTGGAGAAAAATTTTCAAAAATCAACGGAAAAACTTACACCGACAATCAGTGTGGGAATGTGTTTTGAGACTTTTCAGACAACTTTAGAGCAATATGTTTCGTCATTGCCTTTCAATCTGATTATCAGCTTTGGAGAATATCCTGAAATGCTGGATCAATTGGATAAAGGAATTCTGGATCTTATCATTACTCCGAAAAAAGGATCTTCTCCTAATATTGAACATGAAGCATTTTCTTCCGAACAGATCATTCTGGTTGGCGGAAAAGACGTTGATACAGCAGCTTTCAATAGAGTATTGAAAACAAAAGATGCCGAGCAGATAGAGGAGTGGCTGAAGAATGAAAAATGGTACGGAACGACCGGAGATATGGAGCATCTTTTTCAGTTCTGGACACTCAATTTTGGACATAAACCAAACTTCCGTCCAAATTATATTGTTCCCAACCTTAATTCAATTATTCGTTGTCTAAAAGGAGGGGCAGGTTTGGCTGTTGTTCCTGATTTTCTATGCAAAAATGAAATCGAAAGTGGAGAAATAAAGCTGATCTGGGAAGGAAAGAAAAAGCTTGAAAATACGCTGTATTTCGGATGTAGAAAAAAGACCAATTATCAAACGGAAATAGACCATATCAAAGATCTATTCCGTAAGATGATGGGTAAGTAAAATCATATCGCGCATCTGTAAACCGTTTTCATAAATAGGATCCGGATAATTTTTAATAAAAAAATCCTTACGAATTCCTGTTGTAATGAAATCGTTTTTCTCATAAAATCTGATCTGTTGGAATCCTGTATCTGAGGTTCCGACAGTCAGTGTTTTATAATGATTTTCCCGTGCAATTTCTTTTGCTTTATGAATCAAAATACTGCCAATACCTTTACTTCTGTAGCTTTCAATAACGGCAATATTTTTAATTTCCAATTCTGTTTCAGAGTTTTTGTGTAAAGCCATCACAGCAATTTCTTGTTGGTGGTCATGCAAAAGATAAATTTCGGATGTGAAGATATACTGATCAATGGCTTCAATAGTTTCATCTGCCAACAGAAGTAGTTTGTAGGGAATCTCCGAACCTGATTCCATTTTCTTGAAAGTGAAATTTTGCATTACAAACTCATATGGATTAATGGATAATTTTTTCCGGAACCATCTTTCTCTGATCTTCCTGTTTTTTTGAACCCCATTTTTTCATAAAAGCCGATCGCTTGTGGATTTTGTTCGTTGACATCTACTTTGGTGAGGCCTGTTTTTTCTTTCATAAATTGATAAAGAGCCTTTCCATATCCTTTTCCACGGATATCATTATGGATAAAAAGCATTTCCAGGTTACTTTCAGCGACAGAAGCAAATCCTTGGGCTTCATTATTTTCCGTGATCAGATAGACTTCCAGATGAGGAAGATAATCTTTTGGAATAGCTTCTTTAAAATAGTTAAAATCCTCTTTAGCAAGGAAATCATGGGTAGCCTTTACAGCCGATTCCCAAATTTCCATGATTCTTGGATAATCTTCAGGAGTAGCAAGTCTAATATGTTGTGACATGATTTGAAATTTATACAAAAGTAAGGAAAATAGGGACTTAAAGCTAGGGTGAAGAAGGTATGAATTGATGAAGGTACAAAGGAATTATTTTCATCATGCTTATTTTTTGCCACAAATTCATGAATAAAATTATCCATAAAACTACGTATAGAATCCTTTAATATTTTTTCCAAACTATAGGGGGATGGCATGTATGCGTAAAAATAATCATTCGTGAATTCATAGCAATAAGAATAATTCTCTCGCAAATCTGGCTGATTAAGCAGATTTCCATAAATATCAGTACAATCAGCAAAATCAATGTGAGATAAAATTGTTGTATTGTGTAATGAAATTTTTTAACGGGAAAACAGTAAAATTGGTAAGCTAGAGTTTCGATTTTTTATCGCAAATTTGTTTAATCACTTTATATTAATAATTAAAATAAAGACTTATGCAAAAGAAAATCTATGCAGGTCAACCTGTAGTCACTTTAAATAATGGAGTAGATATTCCTGCGTTGGGATTTGGAGTTTGGCAAATGGAGAATTTGAAAGAATGTGAGAATGCTGTCATCAAAGCAATTCAAACAGGATACAGAATGATAGATACAGCAGCTATTTACCAAAATGAAACTGCTGTAGGAGCCGGTGTGAAAAATAGCGGAGTCAATAGAAATGATCTCTTTATTACTTCAAAAGTTTGGGTTCAGGATCATGGATATGAAAAAGCTAAGGCTGCCTTTCAAAGAACATTGAACCGCTTACAGATGGATTATCTCGATATGTATCTTATCCATTGGCCATATGGAGATTTCTTAGGGACCTGGAAAGCTTTGGAAGAATTGTATCAGGAAGGAAAGATTAAAGCTATCGGGGTATGCAATTTTACGATTGAAAAATTAGAAGAATTAAAAGCTAATTCTGCGATTTTACCTGTCATTAACCAAATTGAACTGCATCCGGTGTTTCAACAAAAAGAATTGCAGGTATATAACAAAGAAAATAATATTGTAACTGAGCCGTGGAGTCCATTAGGGAACGGAAATACCAATCTATTGAATAATACTGATCTGAAAGCAATTGCCGAAAAATATGGTAAAACGGTAGCTCAGGTAATTTTGAGGTGGCATTTGCAGGAAGGATTTGTAGTGATTCCAAAGTCTGTAACACCTTCTAGAATTGAAGAAAATTTTAATGTCTTTGATTTTGAACTGACAGGGGATGAGATGAATATCGTTCGCTCTCTGGATACCGGAAAAAGATTGTTTTTTGATCCAAAAGATCCGGAATGGGAGCAGAAAATGCTGAATGCTGTAGCAGATATTTAAAAATAAGATATTAAGATAGCTCCCGCGGATTTCACAGATAATGCAGATTTTTGATCTGTGAAATTTGCGAGATCTGTGGGATTTCTATTGTATCCATAATGAGGAATGTCATCTCCTGTTGCAAGTGAGGTGTTCTTATTTTTTGTACCTTTTTTAATTAAAAATAATTCTTATGCATTGGCCGGAAACCATTAGTAAAAGATTAGGAATAAAATATCCTGTCATTCAAGCTCCGATGTTTGGAGTGAGTACTGTAGAGATGGTTGCAGCAGCAACTCGTGCGGACTGCCTTGGGTCTTTGGCTGTAGCTGATCTTTCAGCAGACGAATCGATTTTTCTGATCAAAGAAACTAGGAAATTAACGGATAAACCTTTTGCTGTCAATATTTTTGCCCACGAAATTCCGGAAATTACAGATGCTTTACAAGATCAATTTCTAAGAACCAGACAGTTTTTGGAGCAGCTGGCCAAAGAAAATAATATTGATGTAAAGCTTCCTTATTTGGAAGACCTTAAAGTGAGCTCCTATCATGAATTGGTAGATGTAGTGATTGAGGAAAACTGTAAGATCTTAAGTTTTACTTTTGGTAATCTGGATGATCAGAGTATTGAGAAATTAAAAGAGAAAGGAGTAACACTAATCGGTACCTGTACTTCTGTGAATGAAGCATTGATTTTAGAAAAATCGGGAATCGATATTATTTGTGTGCAAGGAACGGAAGCAGGTGGCCACAGAGGAACTTTTGATCCTGATCATGTTCCTCAGATCGGGGGATTATCATTATTATCACAGGTGTCTGATCATGTTAAGGTTCCATTGATCTATGCGGGCGGAATTTATAATGGTAAAACTTTGCAGGCGGCAAAAGAATTGGGAGCGCAGGGGTTTCAGGTGGGAAATATTCTGTTGGCTTCTCAGGAAAGTGCTCTAGAGCCTTTTGAAAAGAAAAGACTTAAAAAGGTTCAGGAGAATGAAATTATTTTAACGAAAAGTTTTTCAGGGAGATATGCCAGGGGTTTGAAAAATAAATTCATTGAGCTGATTGAAGGGTCTGAATATATTTTGCCTTATCCTTATCAGAATAAACTTACAAACGGGCTGCGTAAAGCTGCAAAATCTAAACAGAATACCGATTTTGTGGGGATCTGGGTTGGGCAATCTATCCATCATTACAGTGAGCTTTCAACGGAACATATTCTGAGAAATCTCATACTTCAAACAGAAGGGAAGTAAATAAAATTGTATTACCTTCGGGCTTTAAATACAATTTAAACTTTAATCATGAAAAAATTATTTCTAGCATCTGCTGTACTTTCAGCAATGGTATCATGCAGTAGGGATGATGATAGTCCTAAAAAAGATGAAGCCTCTTTAATTATTGGAACCTGGAATCAATATAAAGGTGATTTTTATACTACTTATGATAATAAAACACAAACTCTTTACCCTAACGGTTGTGAATCCCAAAATACTGTTGAGTATAATGAAACTGAAGTGAATATTGTGAATTACGAAAGTAAAGATGGCGCATGTGCACCTACTATACACAAAAATGGAAAATATACATATGATAAAGAGACTAAAAAACTAACGCATGGTAAAGCGTATATTGTCACCAAAATAACTCCTACTGAATTGATAACGGAAGATCATAATACCGACTGGGATGGAGATGGAAAAAAAGATGTGACAACAAGGTATTTCAGAAGAGTCAAATAAAAAATAAAAATTCCTTTCATGTTTTTGAAAGGAATTTTATTTTATATCAAGCTGTAGATTACCTATTTAGCCAGATCCAGACCACCAAAGTTTCCTGAACTCATCATCAAATAAACACCATTGGTTTTATCTAAAGTATTCCAGTAGTTATGAAGATCTTCAGCATTAGTGAATACTCTTAAATTATCATTTTTAAATTTCTCTTTAATGAATTCCGGAGATATAGGCTCCATTCTTTTAATCTTTAATGCATCTTCAGAATAGAAAACAATAGCTTCATCCAATCCATCCATAGCATGATCATATTGCTCTAAAAAAGCAGGATTTAAGCTGGAATAGGTATGAAGTTCTAGAAATCCGTATTTCTTTTCGTTTTTAAATTGCTCTATGAACGCTTTTACAGCAGCTTTCACTTTACTTGGTGCATGGGCAAAATCTTTATAAAGAGTCCCATTGTCTTCTCTTTCTACTTTTTCAAGGCGTTTAGAGGCTCCTTTGAAACTCATAATCGCTTCATAGAAATCTTCATCCATAATCCCCAATTGTTGGCAAATATGTCTGGCCCCTTCCATATTTAATAGGTTGTGGGCTCCGAAAACAGAAAGTGGAACATCTCCCATTTCAGTTTTTAAATATACTTTACCATTGTTGATCTCATATTCAGGGGTTTTGTATGGGATTTTTCTGAAATAATTTTCAGCGTTTTCCACTACTTTTACCACTTCCGGATCTTCTTCATTGTATACTAAGACACCACCTGCAGTAATGCTTGCTACAAATTTTCTGAATTGGTCGATATAATCATCAAATGTTTTGAAAACATTGATATGGTCCCATGCAATACCACTCATCAAAGCAATATTAGGCTGATACAGCAAGAATTTTGAACGAAGGTCAATAGGAGAGGATAGGTATTCATCACCTTCCAATACCATGAAATCATTATCCTGAGTCAGCTTAACCATGCAATCAAAACCTTCCAATTGTGCTCCCACCATGAAGTCCACATCTTTCTGATGGAAGTTCAAAACGTGTAGTATCATAGAAGTAATGGTTGTTTTCCCATGAGAACCTGCAATGACCACTCTGGTTTTATTTTTGGATTGCTCGTATAGAAATTCCGGATAAGAATATATTTTTAATCCCAGTTCTTTTGCTCTTGCCAACTCGGGATTGTCCTGGTGGGCATGCATCCCAAGAATGACAGCATCAATATCCGGAGTTATTTTTTCCGGAAACCATCCCATTTCCTGAGGCAATATTCCTTTTTTCTCCAATCTGGATTTTGAGGGCTCGAAGATGGCATCATCTGAACCTGTAACCTGGTATCCTTTATCTTTTAATGCAATGGCAAGGTTGTGCATGGCGCTTCCGCCAATGGCAATAAAGTGGGTTTTCAATTGTATTTACTGTTTTTTAACATTAGTATTAATGATTTGCTGAAAAGCCTCAAGAATATTGTTCCAATTGGTTTGATAATTGGAAGTAATCATACTGGCGTCTGTTTTACTTCCTTCATTAGGACCTTTCTTGATATTGATAGACGTTGAAATATTGTCGTAAAGCTTTTTACGGTCCTCCTGAATTCTTCTGAAATTATTCTGAGAAAGAGTTTGATCCAGTTTCTTTAAATCTTCGTTGGAAATTTTAAAGTCCTGCTTATATTTTTTTCCCTGGCCTTCAAAAGAATAATGTACATTATTACCTTTGATCAGAAGATTTTCATATACAGGAGCATAGCCTCCACTTTTCGAATAGCTGATATCAAAATCCGAATATACTTTTTGGCTGTTGCACGAAACTAATACTATGATTGCGAATAAGATTCCTATTATTCTTTTCATAATTACTTAATTATTTGAGTCCTTTTGTTCTAATTTTTTAGCTTTAAGTTCTTCATCATAACTGTGTAATATATTGAAATCTTCTGTCTGCTCAATGGCAGTCATGATTTTCAATAAAATTTCCGGTGCTTTTTCATTATCATAATCAATATCCAAAGGAGCTTTAAATTCCATGGTAGGTTTCACACCGGTTACCTTTACACGGAGTCCTTTTTTATCAAAAGCCCTTCTGAATCCATTTATTTTGATAGGAATTACAATAGGGCGTTGGTTTTTTACCAATTTGGCAGTACCTCTTCTTCCTTGGGCAAAAGCTGATGTGGTTCCTTGAGGGAAAGTCGCTACCCAGCCATTGTCCAATGCCTTCATGATGTTATCTACCTCACTCATGTCTACCATTCTGTTGACATTTTTACCTTCAGATCTCCATGTTCTTTTTACGGTGACTGCTCCAGCAATTTTAAAAATTTTAGGAAGAATACCTTTATTCATGGTTTCTTCAGCAGCTACATAATAAAAATCAATCTTTGGGTTCAACAGATAGATCGGATTTTTAATGGTATTTAAATATCCGTTATTTACAGCGCAGAAAGCATGGTACATTGCCGCCACATCCGCAAAATAAGTTTGATGGTTCGATACAAAAAGCACATTGGAGTCCGGTAGATCCACAAGGTGTTCTGTACCGGTTATTTTCAATTTATTAAAGCCATTGAATCGTCTATAGGATACCAATCCTAAAATAAAAATAATTAACCTTTTTAAAAAATAAGGTGTTCCGAATGCATCGGTGAAAATATTTTTCTTCGCCATCTCTCAATTAAACACGGTAGTGCAAAGTTACATTTTTTTCAGCAACTGGCTGAATTCACTTAATATCATTGCTGTGGCTCCCCAGATGATATATCCATTGAAATTAATTACAGGAACTTCATGGCCTCCTGCACTTGGAAGTGCCATAATTTCAGGGGTGTCCGACAAGTTCAAAAATGAAGTGATGGGAAACTCGATAGATTCCACGGCTTCGCTCTGCTGAAGAACGAAAAGGGGATTCTTTTTAGTATACGAAATATATGGATATACGTAAAAGTTACTTGGTGGAATATAGATGGGTGACATTTCCCGGATAATCCTTACATAATGCTTGTCTATACCAATTTCTTCAGAGGTTTCCCGAACAGCCGTTTCGGCAAAATCTTTATCCAGTTCTTCGCGCTTTCCGCCAGGTAAAGAAATTTGACCACTATGTCTGTCGTGTTCATTAATGGTTCTTTGGATTAAAGGAAAATACCATTCGTTGTCTTTCAAATATAATACAATGTTAACGGCTGCAAACTTTGGATTTTTTGCCAACACTTCTTCATAAGTAAAAACGGGACGGTAAGGAGGTGAAAATATTCCGTGGGCATGTTCGCCGGGAAGTTCTACACTTTTAATTTTTCTCAATAAATCTTTTCCAAAATTTTCCATAGTCCAAATTTAACAATATATTCTTGAAGAAATAAAAGCCTTAACATTAATTAACCTAGGGGATTCACGAATGAAAGGATTGAAAAAATGTAAAATTCAATGAGCAAATAATGAAAAGATTATTGGTTATCAGATAATCAGTATAAGGTTTAAAATGCCGATTGAACCAATATATTTACTGCATGTCTTACCGGAAAATTAACAGAATTGGCAATGAAGCAATATTCGTTGGCTTTATGGTGAAGTTCTTTTGCTTTTTCAACCATTGATTCCTCGGTGATAGTCACGGTTGGATGAAGCGTTACTTCTGTAAAATGACCACTTCCATTGGTGGTTTCCGTCATTATACCGGTAGCTTCATCGGTATAGTTGGTGACAATAATTCCTGCTTCGGAACAAAAATGGAGATACCAAAGCATATGACATGACGAAAGTGAGGAAAGAAACATTTCTTCAGGGTTATGCTTTGTCTTGTCTCCTCTAAATGAAGGATCAGAGGAGCCTTCAATGGTAGCTTTGTTTTCTATTAAAATGCGATGGCTCCTTTCATAATCTCTATAGCTGCTCGTGCCGGTTCCTTTATTTCCGGTCCATTGAATCATGGTTTTGTAATGGTGAGTTTTCATGATTAAAAGGTATTTAATATCAATTGAGTTAGGTTTTAGTCCAAATTTCAAAATATGAATATACATCTTTAATAAAGTATAATCAATAACAAAAAACTCCGGTAAGACCAGAGTTTTGAATGATTAATTCTTAATAAATTTCTTTGTGACGCTATTCCCGTTTTCAAAGGTGAATTTTGCGATATAAGCTCCTTTTAGTAATTCTGAAATGTTTGTAGCATTACCTTGTAGGGTTTTTACCGTTTTTCCGGTGAGGGAATAAATCTCAATCTTGTTTACTTTTTCTTTTGACTGATAAACAAGGTTTTGATTAACCGGATTTTCAAATGAAAGATTAATATTGGTTTTTGCAATGTCAGGGGTAGCCAACGTTGAAGTATTTAACAAAAACTTTAGAATAGTAGTTCCTCTGCCTGCAATAATATTACTATTGTCTATGACCATATCGTCAATACCATCCGAACTTGAAGTGGTTTCTGAATAATAATTGAATAAAGGATCTACAGACCCTGTGGGAGTGAGTTTGGAAATGAAAAACGTTTCTCCGGTTGAACCAGTCTGGCCGGCTATAAAATAACTGCCATTCTTTTCCGTTACTGAAGATATGTTGTTGATTGTAAAAGGATATGAATTAGCTGGGTCAAATGCAAAAGAATTGTCATAGATTCCATTTGCAGTAATCCTAAATATTTCATTATTGATATTGCTGCAAAGAATATTGTTATTACTATCCATAAATGCTGTTCCTACCACTCCGGGATTATGAGTGAAAACAAGAACTCCATTGTTTCCAAAGCTTGTCAGAGGTTGCCCGTTACTGTTATATTTTTCCATTCCTCCGTTAGGATAGGTTACATTGGCGTTAGTATTACTGTAATTAGTGATAAGGCTTACAATATTTGATTGATTATCTACAAATATGAAGTTTCCCATAGTCTTAATAGATCCATTGTTTCCAAATGTATTGTCAATACTCCCATCATTGTTGAGCCTGTAAACACTCTTGTAAAAATTAGAAGGACCATCATTTGACACACCATAGATAATGATCTTATTATTTTGAAGATACAGGCCATAGCCAACACTATTGAAATCTGTTAAGACATTTGAAATCTTTGAAATGCCATTCATGCCAAATGTAGTATCAAGCTGTCCATTGGAGGTAATTCTGGCAATAGCAGCCCCATCAGTATTGAACCCCATTACCAAAAGCTTACCGTCTGACTGCTTGGTGAGTTGGCTGTCTACAGGGGTGAAATAATTACTGATGACAGTTTCTCCATTACTGCCAAAAGAAGAGTCTACAGTTCCGTTAGATTTAAGTTTTGAAATAACGCATTCAGGGGAGCCTAGAGAGGAATTGTCTCTGGCATAAGTGAAATAGACACTTTTATCAGAGTTTTTAACTAATTTGGTTTTGTAGTTGTTATTGCTGCCTGTGATAGCATATTTTCCGTTTGAAGCAAAACTGTTGTCATAGGAAACAATCTGTGCAGATACACTTTGAACCATCAAAATACATGGTAATAATAAGTTTTTGATCATTGTATTTAATTTAAAAGTTTTATTGGTAACAGTTTTCATAGCAGATCTTTACAGGGCATGTTGCCTCAGTAGAATACCTGAAAAACAGAAGTTTTTTGAAAATAGTCTAATACTCTTTTCATTCTGGTCATTGAATGAAAATGATTATTTTGGGATAATTAAGTAATACAGTCGAAGTATTCCGAATACCCGGAATATTTATGAGTAATTTTTTTTTCATTTATTTGATTTTTATGTTGTTACAAATATAATGAAAAACCTCCAGTTTTTACTGAAGGTTTAAATTTTGTCTTAATTAGAGAATTCTATCAATTCTTCTTTTTTGGAATTGTAGATTCTGTATTCTAAATATTTAAAAGAATCCCTTGGTACAATAGTTACCCATTTTTTGTATTTGATAAACCATTTCATTTGGATACTTTTGATGCCTTTGGTTAAATAGGCTTCTACGAACGGGTGTACGTGCAGATAAATTTTTCCTTTTTCTTTCTGAAGGATATTTCTTAAGGTTTCACCCATTCTTTCCACGATAACAATAGGAGCTACAATTTCTCCGTCTTTGTTCGGGTTTTCTTCTTTGGTTTCGATCTGTTTTTCCGGACGGTTTCTTTGTCTGGTGATCTGGATCAATCCAAATTTACTTGGAGGAAGGATCTTGTGGCGAGCTTTGTCGCGTTTCATTTCCTCTTTAAGATGCTCATAGAGATCTCTCCTGTGCTCAGAATTCGGCATGTCGATAAAATCGATTACAATGATTCCTCCCATATCTCGGAGGCGTAGCTGTCTTGCGATTTCTGTGGCTGCCATTTTGTTCACTTTAAGAGCGTGTTCTTTATTGACAGCAGTTCCGGTTGTAATATTATTTCCGGAGTTGACGTCGACGACGTGAAGTGCTTCTGTGTGCTCAATGACAAGATAAGCTCCTTTTGAACTTGGAATGTTGACGTGCTTTCCAAAGCTCTGTTTAAGCTGTTTTTCAACGTTGTAATATTCCAGAAGAGGAATATGGGAATCATAAAACTGGACAATGTTTTTCTTTTCAGGGGCAATTACTTCAATGTAATTTTTCATTTCGTTCACCATTTGCTCATCATCACAAATGATATTGACAAAATCCTGATTAAAATTGTCTCTTAGAATAGCTGAAGCTTTGTCTTCTTCGCTTAAAACTTTAGACGGAACTTTATTTCTCTGGATGTTCTTGAAAGTGCTTTCCCATTTCTGAATCAATTGATTCATGTCATTATGAAGGTCTGCTACTTTTTTTCCTTCGGCTACAGTTCTGATAATAACTCCGAATCCTTCAGGTTTGATGCTATCGATAAGGGTTCTCAGTCTTTCTTTTTCCTCAGAACTTTTAATCTTTTTGGAAATAGAAACTTTATTGTCGAATGGAATTAAAACCAGGAAACGTCCTGTTAATGAAACTTGGGTAGATATTCTGGGGCCTTTGGTAGAAATGGGCTCCTTTGTTATTTGCAGTAAGACCAGATCATCTTTTGCAATCACTTTGTCTACCGTTCCGTTTTTATCTATTTCGGGCTGTATCTCGAAATTTTTTAAGCTTGAAGTGCTTTGTTTTTTAGAAATAGTATCTTTTAAAAACTTTCTATACGTAAGATATTGAGGGCCTAAATCCTGATAATGCAGAAACGCATCTTTGTCGTATCCGATATTGACGAATGCCGCATTCAGGTTGGGTGCAAGTTTTTTTACTTTTCCTATAAACAGATCTCCAACTATAAAATCGCTTTTGTCCTCTTGCTCATGAAGTTCACATAATCTTCCGTCTTCCAGCAGCGCAATCTTTGTAAGATCATCTTCATGCGAAACTATTAGTTCTTTCTTCATTTTGTTATAAGATAAAATTGTTAAGATTATAGGAAATCGGCATGTTTCTCTTTTAATTCATCTATTAAATATAAGGATTTAGAATGAAAGCCATTATATTTTTATTAAAATACTATTTGAAACCATCCCGTTTTCCGCGGAATCTTATAGTTGCAAACAAAAATATAGTCGGTGAAACTTAGAATTTTAAAATCACCAACTATATTATTATATTGTAAATCTCGAGAAAAAGAGATTATTTTTTCTTATGTCTGTTCGCTCTTCTTCTTTTCTTTCTTTTGTGAGTCGCAACCTTGTGTCTTTTTCTTTTCTTTCCGCTTGGCATAATTTTAATTTTTTAGTAACTAGTTAATATTCAGTTAATGTTCTTATTTTACTGCAACTTTCGTTTTTACTTTCTCTACAAAAGACTTTGAAGGTTTGAAAGCAGGAATGTTGTGAGCAGGAATCTCAATTGCAGTGTTCTTAGAAATATTTCTTCCTGTTTTAGCAGCTCTTGTTTTAATGATGAAAGATCCAAAACCTCTTAGATAAACGTTATCCCCATTATACATAGAAGTTCTGATCTCCTGCATAAAAGCTTCTACAACTTTCTGTGTTTCATTCTTTTCTGTTCCCAACTTATTTGAGATGGTGTTTACCAATTCTGCCTTTGTCATTTCCTTATTTTAATTTTAAATTTTAGGTGTGCAAATTTAGTTAAAAAAATTGAATACTAGCAAATTAGTGGCAAAATATTTTTGTTCAGATACTTGAGGTTTTAATATGCACACTATATTAAGGCGGGATTGTTGTGATTTAACAATTTAATAATATAGAGGTGTAGCAACGTGAAACCAGGCAGGTAAATGATGAAAAATGAAGCCACAGGCTAGGTAAACCTGATATTTCTCATTGTTGGATAATGTGCTCAAATCCTTTATTCATCTTCATTATCCACCAAAGTTAATCATTTATTTATAAACTGGAGTTGTAATATCCGTTTTCTACACAGAAGCGGATAAGATGAAGTTTGGTTTTTAATCCTAATTTTTCCGTAAGTCTGTTGATGTAGGTATCAATGGTCCTTGTGCTCAGGTTAAGTTTTTCTGCAATTTCCTTATTGCTGAAGCCTTCATAACAAAATCTCATCAACTGTATTTCAGCTGGGGAAAGTTCTTCCTGACCTTTTTTTTGCCTATCCATGTATTCCTGCACAGCCAGAGGTTGTTGTTCCCATTCTTTAGAATATGCTTGATAATCAAATTCATCAGAAGCAATACTTCCTTTAATAATATCCTTGATAATATTGCTTTTTTTCTGACAGTAATATATATTAGGAATCTTCGAAAGAATCTCAGCCATATCCTCCTGGTAAGTTCCGGAATAGGTGATGATTGGAGTTTCCGTGTTGTTTTTCCTAATGTATTTAATCGCTTCGATTCCGCTTAATACCGGCATAAAGAGTTCAATAATGAACACGTCTTCCTGTCTTCTATAAATTCTGTTAACAAGCTCATGGCCATTGTTACAGTCATTGAGAAGCATATAGAAAGGATTTTCCATAAGTGTTTTGATCATTATTTTTTTAAAATAAAAATCGCTGTCAGCAATGGAAAAACGCACCGTATTAGATAGTATTTTACTCATTTTTAATATCGATTTGGCGAATGATATTTAAAATTTAGAGGCCTAATTTATGAAAAACTTATTAAAGTGGAAATTAATATTAATTTAATTAGGGCTTTTACGGAATATGCTCGGGAAAAATACGGGTTGTGCATAAAATTTTTTTTTTATATTTTCACAGGCCAAACAAATCGCAAATTATGTCTTCGAACAGGGAAAAAAAATTAAACAGATCTGACGTAAGGATAGGCATTTGGAAGTTTATTCTGTCTTTTGCTGTTTTGTCGGTAGTATCCTTTACTTGTCTTTATCTCTTCTTTAAAAGCTATGATATGCAAAGAGAAGGGATTAGCAGAGACGCGGAAGCTTATAAGGAATTAATGCGCAGAAGTGACGTACTGAAAACTCATGTTGATAACATTTATGAACGCATGACCCAGCTTAATACAAATAAGGTGGATAACGAAGTTTTTCTTAGAACTAATATTATGGACAACGTAAGAGATGCCAAAAATATTATGGGAAAAGATAGTACGACTAATTTTAAGCATTATGCTTTACTTATGAAACAGATTGAGCCCATGTTGGGATTAAAAACCAAGATCATGGAAGTGGAGTACAAAAAAAATATTGTACGCAGAGATCTGGAAGAGTGTATAGGAAAAGTAGGAAGAGCTAATAATGAGCTTAGAAAAGATCCTACAAGAAATTTCACAGGAAGAAAAAGAAGATAAAAAATAAGAGATATGCAAGGACAAATTACATTATCCAAGAAGGAAAGGCATTATCAGTTTTTTTATTTAATACTGATGCTAGTTACGGCCATGATATTTCTAGGTGTTATCTTTTTAAAAGGATTTGAGTCTCCGTTTTCTGATGAAGATGTAAGAGGTATTCAGAACCTTGAGCAAAAAGTAGAATTTGAACAACACCAAAAGATTGTTATACCGATCATGGATAGTACTTATACTTTGATCAGTAAGCTTACCGATGAAACACCACAACCTTTTGTCGAAAATAATATTATCGTTGGGGTGAATGACCTTGCGAATTATTTTAACGGTTATGACGTTGTTGATATCCGAAAAGATGCTTATCCGCAGATTGCAAAATTCTATAAAATGTATTTTGATGATAAGAAAGTAATTTCAACAACTTCAGAAGACATTAAAAAATTTGAAAAGCAGGTGGAAGATTGCAGGATCGGCTTTAAAGATAAGCAGAACAAGCTTTACGAAAGAGAGAATGCACTTAAAGCGCGTACTCAATAAGTTATGAATCTAGGAACTATAAATAAAACACATCACAATTATTAACTATGAATTATTTTCAAAAGAACAAAAAGAACATTATTATTGGTGTCATTGCAACACTGCTCATCGCGGCTCTTGTTGCTCTGTGGCTACAGAAAAAAGTGATCCACTCTGCTGATGATATTGTTGGGGTAGTTTATCCATCCTCACTAGCAGTAGGAGATACGCTTTTATTTGAAGATAAAACCCAGTTTGCGAAAACTAAAAGATGGAACTTCGGAGACGGAACAACCTCTGATAAAAATAGCGGTATCCATTTTTATAATAAACCGGGATATTATCAGGTAAGCTTAATTGTTGACAATAAATATACGAAGTCTTTCCCGGTAATGGTGAATGCAAGAAGCATCCAGAAACCAAAAGATACGACAAAAGTAAAATCAACTATTGAAGCTCCTACCCAGGCCATGCAAAATGAAAACGTGCAGTTCCGTGCAATTTCAGAAGCAAAACAATTTGCCTGGAAGTTTGGTGAAACCGGAAACACAGACTCTAAAGACAAGCTGGCTATTTATTCTTACAAAAAACCGGGAGATTATCTGGTAACTTTATACACGGAAGAAACTCAGGAACCTATCTATCACCGTATCAAAATTCTTCCTGCTTATAACTCTTTAGCAGAAGATGAAGTGTCTGTGGAAGACTCCTATGCAAAAGTTGATAACGATTTCAAATATCACTTACAGCAGATCGCAAATGGAAACAGCTTCAATATGCATTACAATTACCTATTGAAAACTTATCTGTGTAATAATGAAAACACAGTAGTAAAGGTAAATGACAGTAAGGTAAATAATTTTTACATGTATTGTGCGGGACTTCAGTTTGACAAAAATACTGTAATCCAGACTGTAAAAGTAAACCTTGATGATGCAGGAAACTGTGTAACTAAAGTAGATATCAATCAAAGCAAATAATGCCGTCCGGATCTTTCGGATGTACCAATCATAAAAAGATAAAATAGGATGAAAAATAAACTTCCTCTAGCAGCATATTATATAGGACTATCAGTATTGTTGACGAGTTGTCAGGTTAAGCTTCCGTCAAAAAGAACTCCTGAGCCGTCTCAGTACGGGCAGGTGGATGGTTCGCCGGTAGTTAATGGGTTTCCTAAAAAGTCCGTTCCATGGATCGTCGTTTCAGACAGATCGAGAAATACGGCTTATTTAGATAAAAGTGACGAGAAATCGTACAAAGAAGTTAAATTCTTAGAACCTTTAATGGTTTTAAAACATAGAGACGGAATGGTAAAAGTGGCGGAATATGTTCCGGATGCTTTAATGAAAAAAGTTTCGTCCAAATCGATCAAAACTTATGGATGGATTCCTGAATCTGACCTGCTTCTGTGGAGCAATTCATTGAAAAGCGAAAGAACAGGGTATCCTGTAAGGGTGGCTGTAGTACCAAGCAACAGTGAAGTGATCAAAAGTGCTGAGCGATATTACAAAAATGATTCAATCATGGTGTTCAATTCACCAAGCCTTATCGAAACAGCTAATGTGAAGATTCCTAATGGACAAATGGTATATGTCTATAAGCAGGCTGAAAATAACAAGAGATTTTTGGTAGGAAAAAAAACTTCTATAGATATCGACAGCATTGGGAAAAGTCTTTACGGGTGGGTAAGCTCAAATGTGATTTCCACTTGGGGAGAACGCTCCGCGATCAAACTGAAAAATAATACAGGGATTAACGATTCTTCTTTAGGAATCCATGAAGGATATCCTGGAGGTTCTGGATCGGATGCTGAAAATAAAAAAGCTATTTTACTTTCTGAGATCAATAAAAGAACTCCTCTGGAAAATATTTATCCTGTAAATTTAGCTTTAGAGGGAACTCCAACTCCTGATGTTAAAACAAAATATTTTACCAATATTTTAGATTATAGTAAAAATTATGTTTTCAATGTTTTAGGAGAACCTATTTATTTCGATCGTTACAGAGAGATCACGGATAGAGATAAAAACATTAATATTGTCTTTGCTTTAGATGTAAGTGGACCGAATGCTCCTTACGCACCTATTGTTAAATCATTATTACAGGATCTTCAGCTTAGATTTGAAAAGCCATCCTATTTTAATACCGTTAAATATGGAGTGGTTTTATACAAAAATAATCCTTGCGGAAACAATACTTCTGTTTCAAACTTAAGTACAGACTATAGTAAAATTACAGACTTCATTGATCAGAAAACGAACGAAATGAACTGTAACAGCAATAGTGGCTACCAGCCGGTAGGTGAGGCTCTTTCTGCAGCCGGAAACCTGTTGTCTAGTGTTCCTGATGAAACCAATATTGTTGTAACGGTAGGAACTTCTGCCAATCAGAGCGGAAACATGTACAGTGTAATCAGCTCTCTGACACAAGCTCAAGCGAGATTGATCATGTTCCAGACCAGTGCAAGATCTTCAGATAATTATAATGATTTTGTATTGATGGCTGAAAACGTCGTGACCAATACAGCGAAAAATATTGCTGAACTTAAAAAGCAAAAAATTATTAACCAATATGATGTCCTTACCAAGAATAACTTCAGTTTAGTGGAAAGTGATGAAGGGTTCTTCTCATTAGATTATCCTAAACAGAGTATGTCTCAAGGATTTGTAATTTTCCCTAAAAAAGGAGATGTAGCAACTCCGGGGTTCTTGAAAAAATCTGTAGATAGCCTTATTGCTCAAGTTACATTGGATAACCAAACGGTAGATAAATCACTTAATGATTATTTCCATTCTTCAGTAGGTGCGGGAAGAACAGATGTGGATTTGAAGTATAAATATCTGTATCCGGGACTTACCAATCCTGTTTCTGCAGGAATTGCTGCACAGCTCATCAATTATGGAAGTCCGTTCCTTGTAAAAGGGTATATTCCAAAAGATCTGAAAGATTTCACACCGGGAATAGAAAAAGGAATTCTTATTTCTGAATCAGAATATGATAATTTAAAAGCCTTCTATACTGAAGTATATAAAAATACTGAAGCAGAGAGAGCAGACTTTAATCAATCAAGAGCGATTAAAGAATATGTAAGGTTATTGAAAAAATATAATCCAACTATCAAATTCCTGGATAAAGGAGATCTTTATGAACTACCAATGGCTTATGCAATTGGAATGAGTACCGGATTTGACCTTTCAGAAGAAGAATTGATGGCTAAATATAAACTTAAAGGCTGGAGAAAGTCTAAAGTTGTTCCTAATGAAACCGTTAGAAATTATTTCCGTCATTACAAAGATTTAGCGGACAGGATGCTTGCTCATAGAAATGATCCTGCCGTGAAGATTCAACAAAACGGACAGACATTCTATTGGCTTAACGAGTACTTTACTCCAACAAGGCTTCCAACAGAACAACCGGAATATACTAAACATTAATTGTTAATTTTTATAATATTAAAGGCAGAAGTACTATTACTTTTGCCTTTTTTCTATTAATGGAGTTAATGCGATTTTTATAGATGAACTCACGGTCATTGAACTAATAAGAAATTTATTTCAAATCGGATAAAATTGACAAGCGAAGCGAACACTGACTTTTAAAAAAATTACAGACTCAATAATCTTGCAATATAGCTTCCAAAACTTTATATTTCTCTTTTTTGTGTAAAATTTCTGTTTTTGTTTGAATTTTTAAATATTGTAAATTCCTTTATTAAAGGATGTTGTGGTTATATTGTTAAATCCATTGTCGTAGAATTACGACACAAAATCGTAGAACTACTACAATTTTTCAGATTTGTATTCAAAAGTTTTTTTTAGAGAAAAAGACCCTCTATCTTTGCTACACAATCACTGAATCACAAAATATTATTAACGATTAAAATTTACAATCATGGCAGAAAGAAATTCGAGAGGAATCTTAAAATTCAATGGAGGAGAAGGACAAAAGCTGTTGAAAATGAAATACAGCGTATCCAGATCTACAGACGTATCAGGACGTGTAGCATCAGATCCTTCCAATGCACTGATCAAAGTTACAGTAGAAGCTACTGAAAAATCTGATATCCTGGAAAGTTTATTGAATGGTAAATATAAGCCTACAGTAGGAGAAATTACATTCAACAAATCTCACGAAGAAGGAACGCTAATCACACTAAACTGGAATAATGGATACGTAATCCAACACCAGGTAGATTTCGATGCTATTGATAGCAATAGTATGCTGATCAGCTTCGTAGTAAGTGCTGAAACAATTAATTACGGTAACTCTGAGTATGCCGGAATTTGGCCAACAAGCTAAAATTTATACACATTATCAACATTCATAAGAAAAGACTGTCCCTATCAAAGACGGTCTTTTTTGGCCTGAGAAGAATTCATACTGAACTGTTTCTTACTGTAAATCAGTTTTATCCGATCATTATTTCGTGAAATAGTAGTATCTTTAAGGTTAACCAAACACAAAGCAAATGAAAACCGAATTACACAATACACCAAAGGGTTCCTCCTTTCGTCCTTCCCAGAATGCGGATGGTATCTCCGAAAATCATCATGCGGGTATCAATCGTTTAGTGAAATTGTCATTGGTAGTGGAGGGGAAAATAATCAAATATTATAAACATTTCACGCTCAAACAAAAAGCCAGTCATCATCATGAGTTTAGTTTGATACTGGCACATGATGCATTGGGAGGCAGACAAAGTCATACACTTGAAGAAGCAAATAAATTTTTAGGAAAACGCCTTACTGCAATTATTTCTTATAAAGATATTGAGAATAGTCCGGAAAGGAACTTTGTGGGAATTATTACCAAAGTTGGCTTTAGCCAGGAAAAGATGAGCCTGGGAAATATTGTTCTTTCAGGATTCAGCCCTACAATTCTTTTGGATGGGGCTCCACATATTCAGAGCTTTGGAGGTGGGCAACCCGTTAATATGGGAATTATTGCAGAAGAAGTAATCAGGCAGGGAATTGATAAAGGACGTTTTGATATCCGGGTGGACACCAATGATTATTCCCAGATTATTTATAGCAGTCAGTACAATGAGACCCATTATAATTATCTTGCAAGAATGGCCGAAGCTTATGGAGAACAGTTTTATTATGATGGTGAAGTTCTTCACTTTGGAAAACTTCCACCTCAAAATAAGCCTATAAAGCTGGTGTATGGCAGCAATGCAGATAATATCAGGGTAGAATTAAAGGCAGTTCATACAAAGCCACAATATTACGGTTATAATAGCAGTAAAAATGAAAAGCTGACCTCTGGTGAAACTCCGATTAACCATTTGGGAGATCTCGCAAAAACAGCCTACAATCATAATGATAAAATATATAAAACTCCTGCTCTTCAGGTAGCGCCCATCAAAGCGTCTACCCATCTTGATGTGGAGAATTCTCAGAAAAGTAGTTCGGGAAGTGAGGCGGTAAGTGTATTTTCAGTTTCCGGTTCCACAACGGTACCATTTCTTCATCCCGGATGTGTGGCAGATATTCACATGAGAAAGCAGGACAGTAATAAGACTTCTTATTTTACGAAAGTTATGATCACTGAAGCCGTTCATGAAATTGATACCATTGGCCATTATTCAGGAAGCTTTGAATCCATAGCTGCTGATACGGGATTTTTGCCGAAACCTGAATTTACGGTTCCTGTCGCGCAACCTCAGATTGCCACAGTAATAGCTAATGCAGATCCAGAAGGACAGGGAAGGGTACAGGTAAGATTCGACTGGCAAATGAACGATACGACCCATTTCGTAAGAGTAATGAGTCCTGATGCCGGAGGAACAGACCAGATTACCCAAAACCGAGGCTATGTAGCAATTCCGGAAATAGGAGACCAGGTAATGGTGAACTTTGTACACAGTCATCCCGACCGCCCTTTTGTAATGGGAGGAATGTTCCATGGAGGAATAGGCCTTGGCGGTGGAGCAAACAACCGTGTAAAATCTATCCAGACGAGAAGCGGACACAGAATTGTTTTCACGGAAGATGAAAGCATCATTATCACTGATAAAAGTGGTAACGAAATTCATCTGGATACTACCGGAAGTAATATCAATATCACGGCACCGGAAACGATGACCTTGACCTGTAAAAATATGCACATTAATGTAGGGGAGAATATGATGACGACAGTAGGGAACAATCAAAGTGTAACAGTAGAAAATAATATCACAATTTCTGCAGGTAATGATATTGTAGAGACAGCTACAGGAAATAGAATGGAAGTGTCCAATAATCGAACTGAAATGGTGGATAATACTATTCTTAGACAGTCTAACAGGTCAGAAACTTTTGCAGGTTCAATAGACATTAATACAACTCAGGAAAATATGACAATGCAAAGTGCCAAAACAATAGAATGGAATAGTGGTGAAAAATCAAATTTATTTTAATTATGGCAATTATTAAGACTTCAAAAAATATGATTATAAAGACTACAAATAAAGAGGCAGTTATTTGTAAATATAGGCTTGAAGAAACCTCTAAATCTAAATGGTTAGAGGCAACAGAAGGAAAATTAATTTTAAATAGTCCTAAAAAAATATCTTCAAATGGGAACAGGAAATAGTATAGGTAATTACACCCCTGGAAGGCCAAGTATTAATCATATAGTTAATTATAATGAAAATATAATAATAGTAGGTGCAGAAGTACATGATAAAGCTCCTGTTAATAAACTAATGTTTATGGCTCAAGCAGTAAGAAGAGTGAAAATGTCAAGTATTCAAACTGTAATATATTTTAAGCAAGGCTATTCTCAGAGCATGAAGTTAGAATTTGAGAAATCATTAAAATTTTATAAGAAAAATATAAAAATAATAGAAGCTTCTAATTTAAATGAGATTATCAATTATATTAATACTGGTTATACAAATGCTTTGAAAAACTACAGAACAAAAGAAGATGAGTTTGGTAATATCTATAAAGTGAAAAATTTGTATATGTATTCTCATGGAATGCCTAGTAGAATTACATTTATGCTTGATTGGGATTTGTACAAAAATACTAATAAGATAAGTTCAAATGAAACTGCAGAAGCTAATGAATTAAATTTAAACAATTATTCTCGTTTAGATCCTAATAGCTTTGCTCAAGATTCAGAAATATGGTCCTATGCATGTAGAACAGGACTGAGTATTGATAATAATACAGATATAGAAAAATTCACTTGGGGAGAAAGCGAAAGTTTAGCACAAAAATTGGCGGACAAATTAAATTCTAAAGTTTATGCTTTTCTTAAAAGAAGTAATTATAGTGCTACATGGGGAAATAAATCTGATCGAATAGATTTAAAAGTTGCTGATAAATTAGAAAAAGTTAATATTTATGTTAAAAATGATGATGATTTTAGAGCTTACAAAAAACTAGAAAAAAAACTTGATGAAATTTATCCATGGCAACCACAAGGAGCTTATAGAGATGTGATAGCTGGGAGTTCACCTTATGGACCTCCTAATTGTATGTGTATATTTCAAAAAGGCAAAACTATGATCATACCCTGTGATACAATGATTTTTCCTAAAGGTTAATTTAATATTATGAAAAAAAATATAATATTTTTTATTTTATATATCCTTGCTGGATTAATAAGTTTTTTCGGATATAGATTCATCTATAACTCATCTTTTGAATTAGGTAATCTATGTGAAGTTAGTACTGAATGTTATGCTGTGACTCAAAGAACTATTCTTTATGACTGGGGTATAATTTTAATAATAACATTAATAATTTATTTTGTAGCAAGAAAAAAAAATATATTTACTATCATAATTATGACTATTCTTCTATATAATCTATTGAAGATAGATACAAATATGTCAATACCCTTTTTAATAGTTTTAAATTTCTTTGTGATAATACTTACATACTTTTTATTACAAAACATCTCAAAAAAAATGTATATATTAAATGCTATAGGCATATTTTTACTAGTATTAATTGAGTTTCTTCATATAGGAGAAGTTTTTTACTACAATAAAAAATATAGTTCAATCGAAACATTGTTTGATACTTCTATTGTTATAATCTTCATTATAAGTTTACTATTTTCCATCATCAGAAGAAGTATAACTAGTAAACAAATGAAATCAGTTAATTAGTTATTTTTTTTATCTATCTGAAAATGGATGTGTTTAAAGATTAGGAATTGGGTTTGAAAAATAAATTTAAATATGAAAAAAAGTTTTAAGAGAATTCGGTTTTTTCTCAACAAAAAACAAAAGATATAGAATACCAATTATTACCTCTCTAATAGAAGAAATAACTATCTTTATCACATTTAGAATAAAATAATTAATTTTAGCAAAATAAAATATTTGCTTTTATACCTGAATCATCACAGATGAAATAAAAAAAGGTTAGAAGCAGAAAACATCAAATCGGTCTGAAAAGAACAATAACACTGAACGCAAATATTAATATAAGAAGAATTATAAATGGGAGTACTAGTAACCAACGAAACAGTAAAACAGCTATTTCATATTGCTCAGTCGATAGCGAAGGAAAATTATAATGGCACGTATGGTGGTCCACATATTTTACAGGCTTTAATGCATAAAGATATTGGGCTTAATGAATTTTTGAAAAGCATAGATAAAGATCCCGGCTATTTTTACGAGTGGGCAGATGTTCGTATTGAAGAATATCCAAAAACAAGTCATCTCCCGGATGAGGTAGCACAGGATGATGCTGTAGATACTCTAATAGAAGAGGCGGATGATATTCGTTTAAAATTAGGTCTGGATGAGATTACACCTATCTGTATTTTAACGGCTATTGTGAAGCCGCAGGTTGTATTTTCATTGCAACAATTGAAATCACTTCCGTTGAGGGAGCACGAAATTTTCAATTTATATCGAAAGGATACTCCGTTTACCGTTTCAGATGACGGTGACTTTTCATCACTATTCTCCAACGGAGCAGAATATTCAGACTCTTCTTTTCCATCCATTAAAAGTTATTGCGTAGATAGAACGGCACAAGCGAGAAAAGGAGACCTTGAAAACATTATCGGTAGAGATAAAGAATTGAGAATGCTGGTAGAAATCCTTTGTCGCAGAAGCAAACCGAATGTAATTATCATCGGAGAGCCGGGAGTAGGGAAAACAGCTTTAGTAGAAGGTTTTGCTATTGAAATCACAAAAGGAAATGTTCCCGAAATGCTTAAAAACGGAACCCTTTTAGAACTGGACACCGGAGCATTATTAGCCGGAACTTCTTACAAAGGAGAAATTGAAGACCGCCTGAAAAAAGTAATCAATGAATGTAAGAAAATTGAAAAAGCCATTCTTTTCATTGATGAAATTCATACCCTTTTAGACCCGAAAGGGAGCATCGGAAACGTAGCCAACCTTCTGAAACCTGAATTGGCCAGAGGGGAAATTACCGTAATCGGAGCAACCACACAGGAAGAATACAGAAAAATTATAGAGCCGGAACAAGCTTTCAATCGTCGTTTTGAGGTTTTAACGGTTAATGAACCGGATGAAAAAACCTGTGTGAAAATGATTGACGTACTTCTTGATGGCTATAAAAAACACCATGGCATCGAAGTGGAAAAAACTGCCCTTCCGGAATGTGTTCGTCTGGCAAAAAGATATGCAAAAGGTAAAAAATTACCGGATGCTGCTATTGATTTATTAGACAGAACAATGGCTGCTATCAAAATGCTTGACGAACTTTCAGAAAAAGAGTTGAGCAGTTGGAAAGAGAGCTATGATGCTATTTTAAAAGAAGAATACGCAGACAATAAAGATAGAGCAGACGAACTGATCTGGACATACAATCTGTTGAGAGATAAGATCAGTCCTATTTTGTGGGGGTCATTGAGTGAACAGCCTGCTCTTGACAACTCAATGCCGGTAGATCAGATTCAAAAGATTATTGAAGATACGTATGCTGAATTGCTACAACATGCGGCTAAGAAAAGAGAAAAAGTAGACAGATTGGAACTGGCTGCCGTAATGGCTGCCAAAACCAATATTCCCATTGGAAAAATCCAGGCTCAGGAGAAAGAAAAACTTCTGAATATGGAATCCCTTCTACTAAACAGAGTCGTAGGGCAAGACCATGCCTTAAAAATTCTTTCTGACGCTATCGTTGAAAACCGAAGCGGATTAAATAAACCGGGACAGCCAATCGGATCGTTCTTCCTTTTAGGACCTACAGGAACCGGTAAAACCGAATTGGCAAAATCTATGGCGGAATTGCTTTTCAACGATGAAAAAGCAATGGTACGTTTTGATATGTCGGAATTTAAAGAAGAACATTCCGCAGCATTATTATATGGAGCGCCTCCGGGATATGTTGGATACGAAGAAGGAGGAATGCTTGTCAACAAAATCAGGCAACAGCCTTATACCGTAGTTCTTTTTGATGAGATTGAAAAAGCACACCATTCCGTTTTTGATGTATTCCTGCAAATTATGGATGAAGGGAAAGTACACGACAAACTCGGAAAAGAAGGAGATTTTAGCAATGCTTTGATCCTGTTTACTTCCAATATCGGTAGTGAGGAAATCGTAAAACAATTTGAAGAAGGTAAAGTTCCGGAATCCTCGTCATTGATGCAGATCATGTCTAACTCAGGAAGATTCAGACCGGAATTCCTGGCAAGGATTACAGAAATTATTCCTTTTGCACCGATTACAGAATCTATTGCAGAAAGAATTTTTAATATCCAGTTGAAATCACTTCATACCTCATTAACCCGATTAGGGATTGCTTTAAAAATCAGTGATGATGCAGTAAGAAACCTTGCATTAGGTGGATTCAGCAGTAAGTATGGTGCAAGACAGATTTCAGGAGTGATCCGTGCCCAGTTGGCAAGGCCAATCTCCAAAATGATTGTAAGAGAAGAAGTGAAATCCGGCCAAACCATTCATGTAGATTGGAATAAAGAAGAAGAAAAATTAAGCTGGAAAGTAGATTAATTAAGAAAAAAGCAAAAAGGTAAAAATCAGATTTACCTTTTTGCTTATAAAATATTTAAAATGAAAACTATTGTCAGAAATATCTTTACAGGTTTACTATTATTAGGAACTGTTGTTTTGGTCAACGGACAATTCCTTGCTGCTACCGATACCTCAGAAAGCAGTGTGAAAAAATATAAGAATATCATCAATTCCAATAAAGATCTTGTTGAATTTATTGAACAATTGCTCCTTCAGAAAGGGCTTCCCAAACATTTGAGAAACCTTGCATTGATCGAGTCCCATTTTGATAGAAATATTACTTCAGGAGCCGGAGCAGTCGGAATCTGGCAATTCATGACGGCACATGCCAACCAATACGGGCTTACCGAACAAAACCGTACAGATGTTTATAAAAGCACAAAAACAGCGGTCGTTTCATTAGGTAACCTTTATAAGAAATACAATAACTGGGTGACTGTAGTCGCGGCTTATAATTGTGGAGAAGGTAACATTTCAAAAGCGATGCAGGCCGCAGGTTCCTCACAATATCATGAGTTTTCTAAATACCTGCCAGCGGAAACAATCAACCATGTTAAAAAATATTTGAATGCGTGTTATGCAACAGGAGAACTGGAAAGCGTTTTGAATAATTACAATTCTTCAAGACTTAATAAAGTTTTCTTTGAAGGAGAGAATAAAAAAATGACAGCTGCAGCTCTTTCAGAAACGGATATTAATGCAGGATTTAATTTGAATATCGTTGCTGATGAGTTGAAAGTAAATATGGATGAGCTCCTTGCCTGGAATCCGGGAATTGTAGAAGAATTGCAGAAAAAAGGAGAAAGTCCTTTCTATTTACCAACAGATCTGATGCCTGATTTCCTTTTAAGAAAAAACAAAATCCTTTTACGTTCCATTAAAGAAGGACATAATACTCAGCAATAAATGGATCTTTGATATGATTAATAGGTGATGATCAATGTAAGTTGATTGTTAAAATCATCATTTTGTTTAAGTAGAAAAAATTACAATCATAGCGATTCGTGAAAATCAGTGTCATTCGTGGCCTTCCAACATTAGCGTCTTTTCAATTTTTAATTTGATTAGTCATATAAATTAACCTGAGTTCGGGTTAAGGAAATTAAGATTTAGATTATTGGAAGCTGGAAGAGGGAGGCTGGAAGTTATTTTCAGTCCCATTATCTATAGATGGTTACCATAAATTTAATATCATCATTGTTTAAAAAAGATGAAAATATGGGAAAAACTGTTCTTTATAACCTGAATAACTTCCAGCTCCCAGCTTCCAACCTGATTAAAATAGAAAATTCTTATCCCGAATTCAGGTTAAATTAAATCATCATATAAATTCGCGAAAATCAGCGTCATTCGTGGCCTCCTAAACATTCACCATTTTCCATCCTTTTTTATTTCGTTGTCTCCCGATCTGTTAACACTTCCCAATTTTATATTAAAAAAAACTTAATATTTCTCTTTTGTGTGGAAAATTATCTGTTTTAGAGGGATTTATCATTTATTTAAAATCCTTTGTTGAAGGGTTTTTGTGAGTGTTTGTTAAATCCATTGTCGTAGAACTACTACAATTTTTCAATTTTATACTTAAAAGTTTTTTTCCCAGAAAGAGACCCTCTATATTTGTTACACAATCACCGAATCACAAAATATTATTAACGATTAAAATTTACAATCATGGCAGAAAGAAATTCGAGAGGAATCTTAAAATTCAACAATGGAGAAGGACAAAAGCTGTTAAAATTAAACTACAGTGTATCCAGATCTACAGACGTATCAGGACGTGTAGCATCAGATCCTTCCAATGCATTGATCAAAGTTACAGTAGAAGCTACTGAAAAATCTGATATCCTGGAAAGTTTACTGAATGGTAAATATAAACCTACAGTAGGAGAAATTACTTTTAACAAATCCCACGAAGAAGGAACGCTAATCACACTAAACTGGAACAATGGCTATGTAATCCAGCACGAAGTAGACTTCGATGCAGTAGATACAAACAGTATGTTGATCAGTTTCGTAATCAGTGCTGAAACCATCAACTACGGAAATTCCGAGTATGCCGGACTGTGGCCAGGTAACTAAACAGACCCATCTCTTAGTAAAAATAAAATTGGTACAGAACAGTGCACTCATTCGGGTATACTGTTCTGTTTTTTCCATTTTTAAATACTAAAGAAAATTTCTCGGATCATTTTTATATGCCTTGCTATTGAGCAATAGATCGACCAGAATGTTTTTTGATTCGTAGATGCTGTAGATATATCAGCAAAATATTCAATATTTATTTAACTTAAACACAGAGTATTATGTTTCAGGATGATAAAGAAATTAAAGTACCGGCTTCAAAAAATAATTTGAAAACAGGTACAGAACAGTTAAAAAATACTGCTAAAGAAAACGTTGCAAAAAAAGCAGAAGCAAAATTGAATAAAACAGGGGAAAAGGTAAAAAAAGCAGTAACGACAGGTCAACAAAGCCTAAGTGCTGTGCAGGGAGCAGATATGTTTATGAATCAGACTATGGTTCCCAATAATCCTTCCATTGTTGAAAAGAAAGTTTGGTCAAAACAACCTACTTCAAAAATACATAATGCCGAAGCCATTCCCGAAAGTTATATTGCCGGGATTAATCGTGTTGTAAAACTCGATGTGGTCATTGAAGGGCAGATTATTAAGCATTTTAAACATTTTAAACTCATACAAAATGCTGCTAAACATCATGAGTTTAGCCTGATGTTGGCGTATGATAGCTTAGGAGGTGCTGAAAACCACAATTTACAGGAAGCCCAGAATTTTTTAGGAAAAAGGATTACTGTTGTTTTCAAATATAAAGACATTGAAAAAGGAGCAGAGCGAAACTTTGTAGGTGTCGTTACAGAAGTTGGATTCAGTCAGGAAAAAGGAAGCCTTGGGAATATCATTCTTAAAGGATATAGCCCTACAGTACTTTTGGATGCTGCCCCTCATATTCAGAGTTTTGGAGGAATGCAGCCGGTGAGCTTAAACAGTATAGCCGATCAGGTAATCCGGGAAGGATTAGGGCAAAACAAATTTGACTTTAGGGTAGATGCCCAACACGGGAATGTTTCCTATAGTTCTCAATACGAAGAAACACATTATAATTATCTTGCTCGAATGGCTGAAGCTTACGGTGAGCAGTTTTATTACGATGGTGAGGTTCTTCATTTTGGAAAGCTTCCACCACAGGAAAAGCCGGTTAAGCTAACCTATGGAAGCAGTGTAAGTGATATTGCCATTAAAATGAAAGCTCAGCATGTGAGTCCTACTTTTTATGGATATAACAGCAGCAAAAATGAAAAACTGACTGCCGGAAATTCAAAAATCAATCATACTTCAGATATTGCACGACGTGCTTACGAAATATCAGAGAAAACCTTTACTACCCCTTCGCTAAGAGTCGCTCCAATAAAGGCTTCGTCTTTTATGGATATTGATGCTTCCCAAAAAGGAACGGCAGGAAGTAAAGCTTCTGAGGTTTTTATCACTTCTGGAACAACGACAGTTCCGTTTCTATATCCGGGATGTACCGCAGATATTGAAATGCGTAAAACAGAAAGCAATGAAACAGCTTATTTCACTAAGCTAATGATTATTGAAGTGACCCACGAAGTAGATGCCAGAGGTTATTATAATGGGAAATTTGAAGCTATTGCCGCAGATACCGGTTATATTCCCCGTCCGGAATTTGAAACTCCGAAAGCAGAACCTCAATTTGCCAAAGTCATTTCAAATACAGATCCTTTAAATCAGGGAAGAGTTAAAATACAATTCGATTGGCAAAGCGGTCCTGATACTTCAGAATTTATCCGGGTGATGACACCAGATGCGGGAAGCAGTGATAAAGTAAATAAAAACAGAGGATTTATGGCTATTCCCGAGGTCGGAGACCAGGTGATTGTCAACTTTGTTCATCAGCATCCCGACCGTCCTTTTGTAATGGGGGGAATGTTTCACGGTGGAATTGGAGGCGGAGGCGGAACCAATAATAATGTGAAAAGTTTAAGTAGCCGAAGCGGGAACAAATTAGAATTAAATGATGGTGAAGGCTCGGTTTTTCTTACAGATCAAGGTGGTGCCAATATGAAATTTGATGGGGCAGGAAACGCCCACACCAATGCCAATAACAATAAAACGGTAAATGTTGGTAACAATAATACCGTGAATGCAGGAAGTACCAGTTCTATTAACGTAGGAGGTAAAGAAGGTGAAGGAGCTAATTCTTATTTAAAAATGGACGCTTCCGGAAATATATCTTTAGAAGGAAAAACCAAAATAGAATTAAAAGTAGGCGAAAATAGCATTACCATTACCCAACAAGGCATTACCATTTCTGCAAAAAAAGGTTTTCTGGATCTGAATTCATTAGAAAATGCTTTACTGACTACCCAGGATAATCTAAGCATTTATAGTAAAGCCTTAACGTCGATTAATGCTACGGGAGATATGACCATTACAGGAAGTACGGTAGATATCAATTAATATGTAGTATAAGGCATTTGAATTCTTAAAACCCCATTGAAAGTATGGCATTGGAACTAAATATTGAAGAAAAAAATGATTTATCAGGATTTAAATATGCCTGGTATAAAAAAGCAGAATACAATATCAATATTAAATCTTATCTTACTTTAGGAAATGGAAAGGCCAATCAAACGGAAATAGAAGAAGACTGGATCGTGATGCCGGGAGAATATAACCAGATCACCATCAATTCTTCTACCCAAAGATATATTCAGGCAGATGGACAAATGCAACCTTTTTATGAAATCCTTGACAAAATAAACAAGGCCACAGATGTACTGGAACTATCTTTAAATACAGATAAAAGCATTCATGAAGTCACTAATAAAACTGAAATTTTAGACAAATGGAGCAGTATAAAAAAGGATTTACACTTCTATGAACTGATCAAAGAAAGCTTTGAGGCTTTTATACAGGTGTATGATAAAGAGTTTAATAATATGGATCATAATATTAAACAAAACTTATTGTACCAGATTATGTTTTATCCGCTGCCGGCATTCAGAGGGGGTGGTTTTACAGATAAAATTCCTGTAAGAACGGTTTTATCAACCCTTTTTCCCGGAGAAAAATTAAGATACACCTCTGAATATACCATTTCCGGAAGTACAGAAGGAGGATATTTGGTAAAACTGGAAGGGAAAGGAAAAGACAACCAGTCCCATTTTGAAAATATTTACAATGAAAAATACCAGAGAACGCTTGGCAGTTCTTTAGAGTATAGATATACAATAGAAGGAGAATATGTTTATAATGAAGATTCAGTATTGTCTGAGGTTACTTTCCATGTGAAAGAAGAACTCAATGAAAAGATGTTTTATGTCTGCAGATATCATATAAAACTAAACAAAAAAGTACCGGTATGAGTCAATTATATATAGCACAGGATACCCCGCTTATGTGCAGTAAGGGCAGGAGGCTTATAGGAATTGGGGTGAGCTCGCAATCTTCGGTAAAACTGAAGAAAGGTGCCAAGTTGATGGCAACAGAAGATGATCGCTTTAAAGACAATTTTATTTGTCCCGAGATGATGATGGCCGGAGCTTTAGCCGGAGTAGCTGTAGCAGCTGCTTTTTCAGGAGGACTTTTTGTTTTAGCCGCTGCTGCCTGGGCAGGAAGTGCCCTAATTGATGATTGCCTGAACATCTGCTCATTTCTATGCAAAGGAAGTGACTGGAAAAATACCCATCCCAAAGTAAAAGTTGAAAATAAAAAACCTTTATTGCAAAATTCCAGTTTACATTGCTTTTTAGGTGGTGAGATTACTTTTCATTTGCCTGTTGCTCAGTTGAAAGAGGCTGTTACAGCCAGTAAAATGGCTCAGGACTCTTACGAAGACAATAAAGGACAAAATACAAATATTGATGGATATACCCGTATTGATACTGATGAACAGGATGAGTTAGACAAATTATTTGGACCGGGAGTATTTGATCCAAAAGATTTTAATACAAATGAAGATAACGGCTTCTTTTCTTCCTTATATTATAATAAAGATACCAATGAATATTTTGTATCTTTCAGAGGCTCAGAAGCTGGTGATCAATTTGTAAAAGACTGGGTAATAGAAGATGGAGGGCAAGCCTTTGGTTTTAATACTCCTCAAGTAGGAAAGACCCAAGCCCTTGCTAAAAAAATAAAAAAGAAGGTTAAAGGAACTGTAAAATTTACCGGACATTCATTAGGAGGAGGAAATAGTGCAATGGCTTCTTACTATACTGGATTTACAGGTTATACCTTCAATGCAAGAGGTGTTCATCAGAATACTTTAAATTATCTTGATAAAGAAGGAGCTGTAGGATCAACTTCTAATATCATCAATTATAGTACAAGTAATGATATTCTTAACGGATTACAAAACAACAGGGAAGGATTACTTTCTACACTGGCTTTTTCAAGAATTCCCGGACTTAATAAACTGGCCATCTTTGGAGGCCTTACCGGTGCTGCTCCACGCGCATTGGGACAACAAAATGAAATCTTCGGATATATAGAAGATAATGAAGGGCTTGGAATTAAGACTTTAGGAAGCGGACATGGTGCCTATGCAGATGCGCTTCAGGCAATGGTAGCCAATATCAATACAGACGTTGTAGCAAATAATATATAATATGAAACCAATTATTCTAATAATATTTTCGATCATGACACTTTTTTCCTGTTCAGATTTTAGCCTTAGGTCGCGTAAAAAAGAAAATAGAAACCAGTATCCGCCTTCAAAAATGTTTAAAGGAGATGGCTTATTAGCTGCTCAAAAAATGTTTGATGGAGATTTGACCGGTATGGAACAGATTATTAAAGAGAAAAAAATTGATCTTAATAAGCTACAGGAAGAAACCGGGTATACTTTATTGATGTATGCTTCTATTATTGAAGATCTTAAGGCCATGGAAAAACTCATGGAACTCGGTGCCGATCCTAATATTATTATTCCCCATAAAGGATTAAAATCCCCTTTAAACCATGCAGTAGCTCTTAATAATTATGATATGCTTCAATTGCTTTTTAAGTATAAAGTCAATCCTAATCCTGCTTTAGGGGATTCTCCATTGTCTGATGCCATGATGATAGGAGGGTTTGAAAATACTGAAAAGAAAATGATTGACTACTTGCTTCAGAATGGAGCTAGTATCAATAATATATCCTATAATGGTAATAATATTATGGAGAATGCTGCAAGAGATGATTTAGATCTAGCTGCGTATTTACTGGGAAAAGGTGGTCAACCAATTATTTCAGGAACAAAACTTTGTCCGATGGCAGATCAGATTCAGTTTGAAGAAGAGGATCAAATTAAATTTCAAAAAACAAATACACCCTATTTTAAAAAACTATCTGCGCTTAAAAAGCAGTTGATAGAAAAATATAACGTTCAGTTTCCCTACAAACAAGATACAATAGCAGAAGCTAAGCTTAGAATAAAACTGTATGAAAATTTAAATTCTAAAGATAAAATATCAGTTAATTTTAATAAGAATTATGGTGAAAATCGTTATCAGCAGGATTTAGCTATAGTTAAAGGAAGATAAAGGAGATTAAGTTATTAATGGGAAAAGATATATTAGATGAGTAAACCAATTATTTTAATACTATTTTCGATCATGACACTTTTTTCCTGTTCAGATTTTAGCCTTAGATCACGTAAAAATGCAAATAGAAGGCAATATCCACCTCAAAAATTATTTAAAGGGATTCAACTTCAGGCTGCACAAAAAATTTTTGATGAAGATAATGCCGGACTTGGAAATATAATTGATATTCATCCTGAAATTATTAATCAACACAGTGAGAAAGAAAGTCCATCAGGCGATTTAGCAGGAGTTACATTATTGCACTATGCTTCAATGCTTGAAAACATGAATGCAATGGAAATTTTATTACAGAAAGGCGCAGATCCTGATATTATGGACGCATTAGATGGTTCTGCACTCTCACATGCTGTAGCTCTTAATAATTATGATATGTTGAATTTATTGTTAAAATATCATGCAACACTTAATCCATCCATTGGATCAAGCCCGCTTAGTGACGCAATGATGCTGGGAGGATTTGAAGGTACTGAAAGAAAAATGATCAATTATTTGCTGGAACATGGTGCAGATATTAATCATACATCTTATAACGGGAGTAATATAATGGAAGATGCTGCTAGGGATGACTTGGATCTGGCAAATTATTTTTTAGAGAAAGGGGGGCAACCAGTTATTGTTGGAACAAATCTTTGCCCAATGGCTGATTATATTCAATATAAAGAGATGCAAAAAAAGGAACGTAATCTACCTGAGTCGCCTTATTATGAGAAACTTTTTAATATTAAAAAACAACTAGTAGAAAAATATAATGTCAAGTTTCCCTATAAACAAGATACAATCGCAGAAGCTAAGCTTAGAATAAAATTGTATGAAAATCTAAGTCCTAAAGATAAAGTTTCCGTTAATTTCTATAAGAATTATGGTGAAAATCTTTATCAGGAAGATTTAAAAAGAGTGAAAGAACAATAAAAACTACTCAAGTAGAGATTGATTAATAATAATGGAGTTTATACAATATAAAATACAGAAAAAAGATACATTAGAATCTATTGCAGAAAAACAACAAATCTCAGTAAAGGAACTTGTGGATTTTCATAATCAATATTCCGGAATCACGGGTGTTATTATTGGAAATGCGTTGCCAATTCATCTGGAACACATTTTTGTTAGTAAGGAACATATCAAAAAGCAAAAGGTCAGAAAAATAAAAGAAGGTGATAAACCTACTTTTAATCAAAAGGCAAGATACCGTTGTGTACAGGTAAACACTACAAGCATTAATGGAGAAGTTGTCCAGTTTGTAGAACAAAAATTTCAATACCTCCTTAAAATGGATACAGTTAATCAGCTGGGATCTGTTAAAAGAGAAGATTATTTAAAAAAGATGACTCCTTCGGTGATGTTGGATGTACTCGACTTTATTGCAGAAACCGATTATATAAAACATAATACCCTCTTTACATTGGATGAGAGCGGACAGATAAAAACGATTCTCAATAGAAAAGAATTAAATGAAAATTGGCTGGCATATAAAAAACAAAAGCTCCATAACAATCCTTTTATTATAGAGTTAGCCAAAACGAATGCAGATGCGGTTCAGGAAATTATTAAGTTAGGAGATATTCAGTTTTCCCAGGAGGCTGCTAATGAAGAAGAGTACAGAAAAGACTTTTTTTATTTTACTTGTTTTAATCAATATATCTTCAGTGATACCCTGGAGACAAGTCATTTCAATTTCCTTTCTACGGTTGTACCTCCTAACGTTGTCCCTCTTAGTTTAAGATACGATAAAGTTTCTGAGCAAAATGATGTGCTAACCATCAGAATGGTGGCAGAATATCAATTAACCAAAGAATTGGAAGAAAATATTATTAGCCAATATAATGCCTTGCATAAACCAAGCATAGGTTTTAGTTATACCCAATATAAACTGATTTTTCGCTCTACCATAGAAATAGATACCCGAACCAGATTGGTGAAAACAGCTACGGTAAAAATGAAGGAATCAATTGCAGATAATATCGAAAATGAATGCAATTATAGTATAAAACAATTAGAAAATTATACCCCGGATGAAGGAAACTAGGAACTTTCAATTTAATGGTATTGATGCCAAAACAGAATGGAAAATAGGATTGATATTGGCTGTTCCTGCATTAGGTGTATTCCTTTTAGTCATGTATTTATCAGAGTCCTATTTACCTAAAACTTATTTTTTATACCCTGTTTTACTCGCTGCGGTTGTAACAATACTAATAAGTATTCTCATATTGAAATTCTTGAGCAGTAGTATAAAAGATAAAAAGTGGAACATTAATATTAATGACAAGGTTCTTGAGATCACTCATAAAAATATTAAAAAAGAAATCCCATTAGCAGATATCAGATCTATTAAAAATCTGGGAAATGTAGGTTTCAGATATCTGACGATAATAACGCATCATGAAACCATTAAGATAAGAGTAGGTAATACCGGTTTTGTACCATTCTCAACCCAAAAGGATCTTGAAAACTGTGATGCTTTTGTTGAATATCTCAGACCTTTTTTAGAAGAAAACTTCAATAAAAAAGAACTTAAGAATAAAATAAACACTCAGATATTCCCCAACTATGGAGTATATGTAGTGAAATCTGAAAAGATTAAATACAGTATTATCAACAGGCTGAAGCCATGGCAAATCATGATTATTTTTCTTTGCGGAGGTTTTTTACTATTGGTTTTACTATTTACACAACTTGAAAAATATTGGTAAAAAATATAAGTTATGGCAGTTTATTTACCTGAAAAAGTATATGCAGTATGTACTAACCAAATGAATCCTGATCCAAGGCAGCTCTTATTAAGTGATTTGAGAGAATCATTTGCACGAACCGTGAAGTTCGGAGCTGAAGATAAAGTCTTTCTTGTCAAAATTGATAAAAAGCTGAGTGAGGATTTTAAATGCAAGTCGAACTGGAGTACAGGTGCTGGAATGGTTGCATTAGGGGCCGGTGTAGGAGTTGGACTTGGAATTGCAGCCGTATGTTTAACCGTACCGGTGGCAGGTTGGATCGTTGGAGGAGCTATTGCTGTTGGGGCATTGATTTGGGGACTTTGTAAGATGGCTCAAAGGCCGTCGTGCAGTGATATGATCGGATATCAGGAAAGTCAATGGACTTTACATCATACTACCGTAAAATTTGACAGTCGTAAAGTAGAAGTTAAAGATCTTCATTTAGCACTGACTAAAAACTCCATGTTATCCTGTAAAGAAGGAGGTGTGGTACTTCCTTTTATCAATAAAGCGGACGCTATGAAGGCCGCCGATAACATTGCAGGTAACAATAAAACTGAATTCTGGACCAATGTTGCGGGTGGATTTTTAACCGGAGCCTTACTCGGTTTTGGAATGGGAGTAGCATTACCCGCCGGAGCAACTTTAACCTGGGGACAAGGTACCATACATGCTTTAACTCAGGCGACGATATTTGGTGCGTGGATTCCCATAGGCCAATTTTTCATTACCCCATGGGCAGGTAAATTTGGGGTAGGTGTAAATTCAGCACAGGCGAATGGAGATAGCTATAAAGATGTTAAAGGTGCACAGCAAAGTACTGAAGATCCAATAATTCCTACAGATAACTGGGACCTTTGGAGCCCGATAAAAGATGGACGTGATATCAGGAAAAAGCTAGCGGAAAATAAAGCTTCAAAAGCCGATCTTGAAAAGTTCGATAAAGGTATTGCCGAGGCTAAAAAACAAGGAACCTATTCATTAAAAAATAATCCGGACTTAAAGGAAATGTTTGAAAGAATGAAGGCAGGAGATTTTGGAAAAGAACTTAAAGAGCAGGTGACCAACAAGAGTGGTAATTTTAGAGGGAAGGTAAATGAGAAAAATGCAAATAAATCTGCTGAAGTCCATTCAGAAAAAACGAATCTTTCTATCAGTGAAAATAATAAAGCCAATATAAGAAGTGGAGCAACATCGGCAGCAGGAATTTTAACTTTAATAGCTCCTTTTGCAGCCAGCTATTTTTCCGAAAGAGCAATAAGACTAGCAGCAGAAGGTTTCACAAACGACGTTACCAAAGGAGTTACTGTAAAAGCTACTGATGCTTAATACATCAATGCTTTTTTCCTGATTTTTATTCTGAAGTTTTCTATATCGTAAGCAATCTAATATTGTTTTTATTTATGAATGTCCGTTATCTGTAATAATTTAGATTATGTCATTCTGAACATAGCGAACCGGAGTGAAGAATCTACTAATGATCAATGAGATTCTTTTGAACTGCGTTCGCAGACCTTCAGTCTGTGTCAGAAATCGAAGATTATCTCCTTCCAGTCGATGAATGTTATTTCGATGTAGTCAATGACAATAGATGGAGGTTTTTATAATATGACTAATTACGGATATTCAAATTTTTATTTAATTGTATTTCTCTGAGTAGTGTAAAAACAAATGTTTTGCTGCTCTTTTGAAATAGCTGTTAAAATATTTGTTGTTAGTTAATTGTCATCGTATTTAACTCCATTGTCGTAGAATTACGACATGAAATCGTAGAACTACTACAATTTTTCAGATTTCCGATCAAAAGCTTTTATTTCAAAAAATCGGGCTTTATCTTTGTTCTATAATTATTGAATAACAATTTATTACTAACGATTAAAATTTACAATCATGGCAGAAAGAAATTCAAGAGGAATTTTAAAATTCAACAATGGAGAAGGTCAGAAACTGTTAAAAATGAATTACAGTGTATCAAGAACTACAGACGTATCAGGACGTGTAGCATCAGATCCTTCCAATGCATTAATTAAAGTTACAGTAGAAGCTACTGAAAAATCAGACATCCTGGAAAGTTTATTAAATGGAAAATATAAGCCTACAGTAGGAGAAATTATTTTCAACAAATCTCACGAAGAAGGAACATTAATTACGTTGAAATGGAACAACGGATACGTAATCCAGCATGAAGTAGACTTCGATGCAGTAGATACAAACAGTATGCTGATCAGCTTCGTAGTAAGTGCTGAAACCATCGACTATGGAAATTCTCAGTACGCAGGACTATGGCCGGGTAACTAAGCCTATCCATTTTTCAAGTAAAAAGATAATAAAGAACAGTATACTTTACGAAGTATGCTGTTTTTTTATTTTTTAGAAATGCCAAACCCTTGTCAAGGTTCTAAACCTTGACAAGGGTTTCAACTTATCTTCCGATTTTCTTATATTTGTTCATTATAGAAAATATGGACGCAACACAAGATAAAAGGCTGTTTCTCATCGATGCTTATGCGATGATTTTCAGAGGGTATTACGCATTGATCAGGAACCCGAGATTGACGAGCACAGGATTGGATACTTCTGCCATCTTTGGTTTTACCAATTCTTTGATCGAATTGATCAGAAGAGAAAAACCCACTCACCTGGCAGTCGTTTTTGATGTTGGAAGAGCCAGCGTAAGGACAGAAGACTTTTCAGAATATAAGGCGAATAGAAGTGAAACTCCTGAAGCCATCAAAATTGCAGTTCCATACATCCACCGGATTTTGGAAGCAATGCATATTCCGATTCTGGGAGTAGAAGGGTATGAAGCAGATGACGTTATTGGAACCATTGCTTGTAAAGCGGAAAAAGAAGGATATACGACTTTCATGGTAACTCCGGATAAGGATTTTGCACAGCTGGTTACCGATAAAATTAAGATTTATAAACCAGGATTAAAAGGTGGAGATATTGAAATTCTGGGAGTAGAAGAAGTGAAGGCAAAATATGAAATTGAAGATCCTAAGCAGGTGATCGATTTCCTTGCTATGATGGGGGATGCTGTAGACAACATTCCCGGACTTGAAGGAGTAGGGGAGAAAACAGCGATGAAATTCCTTAAAGAATTTGGAAATATTGAAACCTTATTGGCCAATACAGATAAACTGAAAGGAAAGCTAAAAGAAAAAGTAGAAGCCTCCGCAGAGCGTGGAATATTATCTAAAAAATTGGCAACTATTATTTGTGATGCTCCCGTAGAATTCCACCAGGAACAATATGATCTTGAAACGCCTGATTTTGAAAAAGTAAAAGAAGTTTTTGAAGAAATTGAATTCAGAAGATTGTACGAAAACCTATACAGAGCTTTTGCTTCGACTCCAGCAGAAACCGTTGTGGTAAGTGAAATAGAAGTGAAACAGACTCCGACAGGGACAGAAGTGAAAGGACAGGTTATGCAGCTTGATCTTTTTGCCAATTTTGAAGAGTTGGATCAGGCTACTTCTACAAAGTCTACCATTGAACATAACGACCACCTTTATCAATTCATTAATAATCCAAAAGCTCAGAAAAAATTGGTGGATAACCTATTAAAACAAAGAGCAGTTTGTTTTGATACAGAAACCACCTCATTGAATGAGCTGGAGGCGGAATTGGTAGGAATGAGTTTTTCCTATAAAAAAGGACTTGCATACTATATCCCTTTATCTGAAAACAAAGAAGAAGTATTACAAACCCTTGAAATTTTCAGACCATTCTTCGAAAAAGAAGATGTATTGAAAATTGCCCATAATTTAAAATTTGATTATAAAATTCTAAAACAGTACGACATCACCGTTAAAGGAGCTATGTTTGATACGATGATTGCCCATTACCTGTTGAATCCGGATGGAAGACACGGTATGGACTACCTTTCAGAAGTATATTTGAACTATAAGCCGGTGTCTATTGAAACCATTATTGGAAAAAAAGGTAAAAAACAAGGTAACTTCAGAGATGCTGACCTTAGAACCCAAACTGATTATGCTGCTGAAGATGCTGATGTAACCTTTCAATTATATGAGCTGTTTGCACCACAATTGAAAAAAGAAAACTTAGAAGAACTTTTCTTTACCATAGAAATGCCTTTAATGGAAGTTTTAGCAAAAATGGAGCTGGCGGGAATCTCTTTGGACGAAAAATGGCTGGCACAGGAAAGTATCGACCTTGAAAATGACCTGAAGCAATTAGAAACTACTATTTTCGAGCTTTCAGGAGAAGAGTTCAATATGAATTCACCAAAACAGCTTGGTGAAATTCTGTTTGAGAAAATGCAATTGGATCCGAAAGCTAAAAAGACAAAAACAGGACAGTATGCTACTTCAGAAGATGTTCTTCAAAAACTGGCTTCCAAGCATGAAATTATCAAACACATCCTGGAATACAGAACCTATCAGAAATTAAAATCAACCTATGTGGACGCTCTGCCTTCACAGATTGATAAGACAGATAACAGAGTACACACCAACTTCTCGCAAACAACAGCCGCTACAGGCCGTTTGGCAAGTGTAAACCCGAACTTGCAAAACATTCCGATCAGAACCCTGAGAGGACAACAGATTCGTGGAGCTTTTGTTTCAGGAGAAGGAAAAAAAATTATTTCTGCCGATTACTCACAAATTGAACTTCGTCTTATCGCTGAGATTTCCGGAGAAGAAAATATGATCAAAGCTTTCCAGGATGGAGAAGATATTCACGCTTCTACAGCGGCAAAACTGTTTAAAATTCCTTTAGAAGAAGTCTCCAAAACCCAGAGAAGTCAGGCAAAAACGGTAAACTTTGGAATCATTTACGGGCAAGGAGCTTTTGCATTGGCAGAACAAACCGGATTATCCCGTACCGAAGCCAAGCAAATGATTGAAGCCTATTTTGAAACCTATCCGAAACTGAAAGAATATATGGCGGAGCAGGTGAGTAAAGCCCGTCAGTTAGGTTATGTTGAAACCATTTTAGGAAGAAAACGTCATTTAAAAGATATCAACTCCAATAATTTTGTAGTACGAGGTCATGCTGAAAGGAACGCAGTTAATGCTCCCGTTCAGGGAAGTGCTGCTGATGTTGTAAAAATCGCTATGATTAAAATTCAACGAGAGCTTGAAGAACAACAATTGAAAACCAAAATGCTACTTCAGGTACATGACGAATTGGTATTTGAATCTCCGGCTGATGAAATCGAAACTGCTTCAGAATTAATTAAAAAAGAAATGGAAACTGCTTTAAAAACACAGGTTCCGCTACTGGTTGAAATAGGAGTAGGAAATAATTGGTTAGAAGCCCATTAATATAGACAATCCTTTACAATAAAAAACTTCCGCTGTTACAGGCGGAAGTTTTTGTTTATTGATAAAATAAAGTTTTACTCATGGGGTATAGAATCATAAGCCTTTCTGATAATTTCATCAGGCGAAGCCTTTTCAAACAGAAAACTTTCTTTTTTTACTTTAAAAGTTTCAGTGGAAGCAGGCATATCTTCTTTCATGGTATTAACGGTTTCTTCTGTAAGTTTACCCTTCAATGGTTCATAATATAATGAAGAATGAGAGCCGGCACCCATATTATACGTTTCAATATAGGTAAGGATCAGGTTTCCGTTTATATATTTGAAAGTACTGAACTGATTTCCGTAAGGACCAATATCATATAAATTGATATTCAAGACTCCCTTTTCAATACTGATGTCTTCCGGATCATGCATTTTATAACCGGATTCGTTGTATTCATTAGGAAGAACTGTATCCGAAGTCTTATCCAGCCGATAGGTTTTATCAGAATTCTTTAAAAGGATCAGCATTTTTCTTTGTGACAAAGTATCTGTTTTTTTTCTGAGAACCAAGGCCATATCAGCAAGCCCGTCCTGATTGAGGTCTCCTTCTGCATCATATTGAATTTCATATTCACTGGAAACAAAGTCTGAAGGTTTCTTTCCTGTTTTTACCTCTTGTTGAGGTTGTTTATTTTGTATAGAATCTTTTTTTACCGTGTTAATAGTATTGCTTTTATTACTGCCGGTGGTTGATTGTTCCTTATGGCAGGAATAGATAATAAAAAGAGATAGAAGAGATAGAATAAAATTTTTCACTGAAATTAATTTTTGTATAGTATCAATCTGGCTTTTATTTCTCTATAATTGAAGAGTAAAACACATGTGCATCCAAGAAGAATGATTGGAAAAAAAGATTGTGATGTCACATAATAGATTTCCGATTTAAAATCATAGGTGCTCCATGAAGATTCCCTATCCACAAAAATAGAATAGTTCCAGAAAAGCCAAAGTATTACTAATAATAGAAACTCAACAATAGCTTTTATAAAAGTATTTTTAATTAAATAAAATAATGAAAAGATAAGAGAAAGAAATATTGATGCAAAGAACGACATCAATACAGCATTCCTAAAAAAACTGCAATTCAGGCATCCACTTGAAGTATGATCAGAGAGCCCGCCCATAGACCAATATATCTGTAGCAGTGTTATAGAAAAAATAATAGCTGTACTAATGGAAAACTTCTTTAAAAATAGAAAACTTTTTCTTGTTTTAGAAAGAACCGGATTATTCAAAATACTTTTTATTTATTAAGAAAAATACCTTACTATGATGTAATATATACTAGCAAGGTATTTTAATCTGTACTTTTAATCTGACTATTTACACATCAAATTCAATCTCTCCGATGTAATACAATTTATTTTCCTCTCCATCTACAGAAACCGGATTAGGAATAACAAATCTGCTGGCGAATATGATAGCATTTACGGGAGTATCCAAACTAAGTTCATTAAGCTTTTTCTCAAGTGTAGGCAGCCATTGATCCGCATAAGAATATTCTGAAAATTTTTCATAGAGTCCTAATCGTTCGTCCTCAAAACCATACTCTATAAAGTCATCATCAAACCATTTTATATTTTGTGATTCAGCAAACTTTGAAACATATTGATCTTCAGCTTCTTCTTCCATATAATAACTTTCATCCTCTTCTACGAAAGCATAAAAGTCCTCTTCATTTTTAAAATATCCCAGCCAGAAGTGTGAAATTTCTTTGTCCATAATTGTTTTTGTCGTATTTTTTATTGTAGTCTTTTGTAGCAAAAAGCAGGTTTCCTGCCATTACCTTCCTTGTTTTGAAACGTAATATTACGAAAGTTTTCTATTAAATATCCTATTATTGTATAAAGTGTGGATAACAAATGGTTCGTTAACTATTTTTATTGTAATTTTAATCTTGGTTTAAATTAAAAACTATGGAATTTCTTCAGGATCACTATGTCATTAAAAATGAGCTGTTGTTGATATTTATTTCTGTTATTTTAGGACTATTTATTGGTACTGAACGTGAATATCGTAATAAATCGGCTGGCCTTAGGACTTTTATTCTGGTTTGTTTTGGTTCCTGTTTATTTACAATTCTTTCCATCAAAATAGGAGCTGCCAATCCCGACCGTCTGGCAGCCAATATCATTACAGGAATCGGATTTTTAGGAGCAGGAGTGATCTTTAAAGGTGAAAATAAGATTGAAGGAATTACAACTGCTACTACCATCTGGGCCACGGCATCCATAGGAATGGCGGTAGGCTCTGGGTATGTATATTTTTCGCTTTTGGGGACCGCTTTAGTGCTTATCGTATTAAGTGCTCTTACTTATTTTCAGAATTATATAGACAACTATCATAAAATAAGGGAATACAGAATTACCGTGACGACATCAGGAGATGTGAAGCATTGTGAAGATATGTTTCAAAAATATCATTTGAAATATATGAAAATCAAGCAGCAGTATTCTCAGGGGAATTTATCGGTTACCTGGAGGCTTACAGGAAATAATGTGCATCATGAAGAATTGATGAATAATTTGGTTGATGATCCCAAGATTATTGCCTATCAATTTTAGAATAAAGCAAAAAAATAAAGGCCGAAGCCTTTATTTTTATTTTTTCTTCAAAATATACAAATCCTTCATTGGACCGTCGATTTCTTTTCCTTCCGTATCCAATTGAATAAGGATGTTTTCACCTACTTTATACTTGGTCGCTGCAGTCTTACCTTTTAAGGTGATCATACTACCAGTTTTATCCCAGGTAAAATACCCTTTATCTTCGTTTTTTGACTTTCTGTCGATATACTCTTCAGTAATATTGAATGTTTTATCTTTATTTAATGTTAATGAAGTTTTAATTCCAGGGCAATCTGCGCAAGGAGTTGTCCCTTCATACGTACCATCCCAGTCTAATGCATTTTCAGAAGTATCGCCGGTAGCACTTGTTACCTGTGTTGTACTGTCAGCAACAGGAGCAGGCTGAATGGCAGGAACGATAGAGTCTGTTGTTGTACCAGGTGCTTCAGATACTGTTTCTTTCTTAGAACAAGAAGCTAGAAATAAGGCTGCTCCGATTCCCAGGATAAGCATTTTGTTTTTCATCATAATAATTATTTTAAATATGTTTTTGTTATAAAATTGTCTTGCAATAAACAAAAATTGCGCCAAGGATAAAGTTGTTAAATTTGAAAGTGAGAATACAGGAAGAGGAGAAGATGCCAATTGTGAATGGTCAATTCGCTTTGCTTGTTAATTTTTTTAGGCTGTGAATTCATCATTCACTTGCGAAGCAAAAAATTGACTATTGACATTTCATTTGCCAAACAAAATTCATTATTGATATTTTTAGCCTTATTTTATTGGTTCTATTCCTATTTTTCTTCGTAAATTCGGGCAAAATTTTAATTATGACAAAAAAGATACTTTTATCCGTATTTCTTTTGCCGGCTGCAATGGCATTTGCACAACAATATGGAGGAATGTGGATTCCTACAGAACTGAATGAAAAGGAAATGAAGGATTTGGGAATGAAGATTTCTGCCAAAGACATTTTCAATACTCAGAAACCGAGCATAAAGGATGCAGTAGTACAGTTTAACGGAGGTTGTACTGCAGAAATCATTTCACCAAAAGGGTTATTACTCACAAACCATCACTGTGGTTTTGGCCAGATTCAGGCACATTCTACAGTTCAGAATGATCTTTTATCCAATGGTTTCTGGGCTAAAAATACTGATGGAGAACTGCCGAATCCGGGCGTAAAAGTAGACTTTATTGTAGATATAAAAGAAGTGACGAATCAAGTTTTGGAAGGTACAGATAACCTTACAGAACCTGAATTGACTAAAAAAATCAATAAAAATATCGAGGTTTACAAAAACTCTCAGAAAATTGAATCTTATCAATCGATTATGATAAAGCCTATGTACTATGGAAACAAGTACTATGCTTATACCATCGAAACCTATAAAGACATCCGCCTTGTAGGAGCACCCCCTCAAAGCATCGGAAAATTCGGTAGCGACTCAGACAACTGGGTTTGGCCTAGACATACCGGAGATTTCTCTATGTTTAGAATCTATGCAGGCAAAGACAACAAACCGGCAGAATATTCTAAAGACAACGTACCTTACGTACCTAAACATTATCTACCGGTTTCTATAAAAGATAAAAACGAGAACGATTTTACTTTCGTATTCGGATTCCCAGGGAAAACAACGGAATACCTTCCGGCTGTAGCAGTAGAGAAGATCGTAAAAGATATTGATCCTGCAAGAATCGCCGTGCGTGATGTCGCTTTAAAAACCTTAGACGAAAAAATGCGTGTAGACAATGAAACACGTATCAAATATGCTTCAAAATATGCTTCAGTAGCGAATTACTGGAAAAAATGGATTGGAGAAGTAGAAGGCTTGAAAAAATCTAATGCAGTTGAGAAGAAAGTGATGTACGAAGGTTCTTTAGTTGCTAAAAACCCGGAGATCAAGACTACTTTAGATCAATTGAACAAATTATACAATGATCAGGCTCCTTATGCATTAAACAATGCTTATTATACGGAAGTTGTAAAAAATGCTGAAACATTAAAATTAGCAGGTGATTATTATGATTTTGTAGCTGCGGTGGAAGCTGGTAGAATGGATGAAAAGGAACTTTCAAAATTAAAAACGAAATTAACTTCTTTCTATAAAGACTACAGCGCAGAGCTTGATGCAAAAGTAACTGCAAAATTACTGGCTTTGTACACCAACAAAACGGCACCACAGTTTTTACCGGCAGGATTCAGCAAATATAAAGATGAGAATGCAAATATTCCGGTAGTGGAAGATATGTCTAAAAACTCAATTATTACCGGAAGAACAGCAGTAAACGGAGCTGCATTAACAACAGATATTGATAAAGCTTTCTCTAATCAGGACAAATTAATCAAAACATTAAAGAAAGACCCTATCTATCAATTGTATGTTTCAATGAAAGAAACATATGGAAAAACTGCTGATCCACAATATACATCTCTTCAGGCAAAAATTGATGCCCTGCAGAAGAAATTTATGGCACAGCAAATGGCTACGGATAAAGACAGAAAATTCTTCCCGGATGCCAATTCAACGCTTCGTGTAACCTACGGAAAAGTAAAAGGATCTACTCCAAGAGATGCAGTTTCTTACGGATATCAGACACACTTAGCAGGAGTTATGGAGAAATATATTCCAGGCGATTATGAATTTGATGTTCCTAAAAAACTGATTGAACTTTATAACAAAAAGGATTTCGGAATTTATAAAGATAAAACAGGTGATGTTCCTGTAGGATTTACAGCAACCAATCATACAACAGGAGGGAACTCCGGAAGTCCGGCTCTTGATGCTAACGGAAACTTAGTGGGGCTTAACTTCGACAGACAGTGGGAGGGAACGATGAGTGATATCAATTACGATCCTCGTTTCAGCAGAAATATCATGGTTGATACAAAATACATTTTGTTTATCATTGAAAAATTTGCAGACTCTAAGTGGCTTGTTGATGAAATGAAAGTTATAAAATAACGTCAGTTTGGGATAAGGATCTGTAGGTCTAAGCGGATTGGGAGCAGGGAAGTTATGAAAGCCATAAAGAATAACCATTCATCTGTTTTTATTTCCTTTAAGGTAAAATTAATGGTGGTGCTGGCTCTCAGTAATGTAACTTCCAGCATCTTCCTTCCTGCTTCCAGCCTTTATATTTAAATTCCTTATCCCGAACTTAGGTTAAAATAATTTTTTTAAAAATATACCTTAAAGAATCTATTTAAATTGAGTTTGAATAGATTCTTTTTTATTTTAGCAGGATGAAAGATAAGATCATCAATGTATTGGCAGCTTTTGAATCAGACAATATCGGGAAATCCTTTCCTTTGGATTATTGCCTGCCTGTTTATCATTGTGTTTCTGATGAAAACCTTCCACATATCAAACATGTGATTCGATATAAAAATACAAAGCAGTTTGAAGAAGATCTGGATTATTTGACAAAATATTTTCGATTTGTAGATTGGCAGGAATTCAAAGACTATATGGCGGGAAGTTTCAAGCCTGAAAAAAAGATTGCTTTGCTGACTTTTGATGATGGTTTCAGAGAATTTTATGATATTGTTGTTCCGATTTTAGAACGTAAAGGGATTTATGCCTGTAACTTTATAAATCCGGCTTTCATAGATAATAAAGATCTCATGTTCAGATGTAAAGCGAGTCTCCTTGTCGATGCTGTTGAAAAAAACAAAAATATTCCTGATGATTTATTTCTTGGAGAATACAAAACAAAAGAAGCTTTACGAAAACATATTCTAAAAATTAACTACCAACAAAAAGACACCCTGGATCTGCTCGCAGAAAAACTGGAAGTTGACTTTCAGATGTATTTGAAAGAGTATCAACCTTATCTAGGTACTGAAGAATTGAAAAAACTTACTGATAAAGGCTTTGGGATATCTTCTCACAGTTGGGATCATCCAAAATATGGAGACTTGTCTTTAACCCGGCAAATGGAGACAACTCATAAAACTTTTGTTTATTTAAAAGAAAATAACTTCCTGTATGAAAGCTTTGCATTTCCCTTTACAGACTTTGGAGTAAGAAATGATTTCTTTGAGGAACTTTTTAAAAACAAAGAAATATACTGTAGTTTTGGAGCTGCCGGTGTAAAACGGGACAGTGTGAAAAAGAATTTCCAGAGAATTCCTATGGAAATGGGGGGAAGTGGAGAAAGATTATTAAAAAAAGAAATCGCTTATTTCAAACTGAAAAAACTGGTGAATAAAAATACTATTGTACGAAAATGATACAGCTGAAAACATTCAATAAAAAACAACTTGATGATTTTGTATCATCCGGTGGCTTTCGGCAGTACGATTTTCTTCCCATTACAAAGCATCGTGCTCTGTCTCATAGTAAAAATCCCAAAGCTTTGGATGAGCAGACCCTTCTTATCCTTGCTTTTTATAATGACCAGCTCGCAGGTTATTTGGGATGTCTTCCCGATTATTTTATCATCGATGAAAAAAAAATCGAATATACATGGTTGAGTACACTCTATGTAAGCGAAGAGTTTAGAGGTAAAAAAGTAGCCAAAGCGCTTTTGGAAAAGGCTTTAGCAGATTATAAAAGCCATGTTGTCATGGCGGAATTTACCAAAGAAGCGGAAGTTTTTTTTAATAAAATGGGTAATGTAGAAAATGTTTTTCCTAAAAATGGAAAACGATATTATTTTAAAATAGATTCTGCTGCAGTTATTTCCGATAAAAAATCATGGGGAAAAACACTCAGTCCCATTTTTAAAATTGTAGATGGTATAGCTAATTTTTTAATTGATATTAAAAATATACTCATAAACAAACCCGATTTCAGAGTTGAGGTTCTTGATGCTGTTGATACCGAAATTATAAATTTCACTTCTACTTTTCAAAATAAACGGAATATTGATGAAATTAATTATTTCATAACCCATCCCTGGATTCTTGAAGGACGGAAAAAAGATAACAATTACTTCTTTTCAAGTTATGCTGAAGTTTTTAAATATTTTTGGATTAAGATTTATGATGAACAAGAGAATCTGGAAACATGCTCACTATTGCTTTTGCGGGACGGACATCTTAAAACCCCTTATATCTTTTCAAAGACTGATGGAAACTTGAATAAGCTAGTACAATTTCTCAATGATTTTATAATCAAAAACAAAATCAAGACGTTCACCAGTTATCATGAAGGACTTAATAAGGAAATAAGAGTATCTGATGCACTCTCCAAAATCTATGAAAGAGATTTTAAGCGTGATTATCTTTTCCGTAAAGAGCTGCTGCAAAGTCTCCCCAAAAATTTTAATCCATATTACCAGGATGGAGACGGAGATTGTATGATGACATAAACATGTTTAAAAAATTGTTTCAAATGTGTCATTCTGACGAAGGAAGAATCTCAATGCTTTATTATGCTGTGATTCATTCAGAATAACAAAGGTTTAATGACAACTTTTTGGTAATTCAAGCTTTTGATAATATTAAAAAAATCCGCTCAACATTGAGCGGATTTTATTTTTAATGTCCAAAGATATCTTTAAAACTTACTTCTGTAAATGTTCCCATTTTATCTACAGCATTCATATTCAGGTTTTCCTTTTTACCGATAATGGCTGTATTAAAATGTACAGACTTGATATTCGTTTCGTAGAACTCTTTCAAATCTTCAAATGTTAGACTCTCAATCTGCTGATAAATATCTTTCCTGAAATCATGTTCGATATTTAATTTTTTCAATCTTAAAGTATTGAAAAATATATTGTTTCGGGTAACCCGGGTTGAGGCTATCTGCTTCAGAGCTGCATTTTTAGCATTTTCAAACTGGGTAGATACTTCAGGAAGCTCATTCATTAGCTCGTTCATTGTATCAACAGCAATCATGAGTTTATCCGGTTGCGTTCCGATGTAGGTCGTAATATAATCAGGATGTTTCAGCTCAGAATTGGCGGCATAAGATACATAAGCAGAATAAGCCAGGCTTTTACTCTCACGGATTTCCTGAAAAACAATAGATGATAAACCTCTTCCAAAATATTCATTGAAGACATTCACTTTACCAAAATTAAAAGGATTAACCGGAAGACCTTTTCCTATCTTACTCATTTCCATTTGCACCATATCATATCCTGTAAAATAGACATTTCCACCGGTTTCAGGTTCCGGATATTGTCTGGCAGCAGAGATCTGAAGACTTTCAGTTTCTACATACTTTCCTATGTATCCTTTAAAGTTTTCAAAATCTTTTCCATAGAAAAAGACCTGATAAGGATATTTAAAAAGATTTTTCATTCGGTCCGTAAACACTTCAGCTTTACTGCTTTCAAGTTCCTCTTTAGAAATAACATCTGTAAAACGAGAGGTACTGCCAAGTTTCGTATAGTTCGTTAAAGCAGTCATGATACGGTTTTTATCTTTTTTGATAGCCTGTCTGTTTTCCAATATGGTTCCTACAAATTGATTATAGATTGCCTGATCAGGCTTTACATCATACATCCAATGTTGTAGAAGAGATATACCCTTTTCGATATTTTCTTCCAGTCCGCTTAACGAAATAAGGAGCTGGTCATTGGTTGTTTTGAAATCGTTGCTTATTCCGATTTTAAAAAATTCCTTTTTTAAATCCTCAGGAGAAAAATCTTTAGTTCCCAGATATTGCAACAATTGTGTAGAAAGGCCTAGATCTCTGTCATTATCACTTCCAAATGGGAAAATAAAATGTACCTGGGCAATATCATTGTACTTATTTTTTACAAAGCTAAGCTTCTTTCCTTTGCAGTTATCAGTAGTAATTTCTTTATGATAATCAATAAACTCAGGTTTGATATCCTCAGTTTTTTCAGATAAAATTGATTTTAAAAATTCAGATTGAGTATCACGATTGATTTTTACAGGAGTAATTCCGGGATTTTCAACTCTCACAAGTTTATCATTAACACCTTTCTCTTTATACACAATAACAAAATTGTCTTTGAAGA
>NZ_PIZV01000061.1 GCF_002835665.1 Chryseobacterium sp. PMSZPI | reverse complement strand
GATATCTTCTGATTTTATTGTTATCAGAGCTTTGTTTGTTATATTCTTTTTCTAATTCTGATTTAAAATCTTTAATAGCATTTTCATAAACATCAATTAACCCATTGCTATACACCAAAAGTTTACTGAAGTTGCTGTAAAATTTAATATTATCTCTTTGATTTTTGGCAGCATTCAGCTGTACTTTTTTGATTTCTAATGAATAATGTTTATCCATCGATTTCATCGCATTATTCATTTCTGATTTTACCTGCGAGATATCTATGGTTTTATTATTCGTTAAAGTAACTACAGTACTTTCTTTTTGAACATTTACTTTACCGGTTATGGCATCTTTCAAGCGCCCCATAAACCCTTTCTTCTTGATCGTATCAGCATAAGTATGGGTTTGTATCTTCAAATCTTCAAATTGGTTCTTATACTTTTCAGGCTCATACTGTTTATCCTCTATTTTTTTAGGCGGATTTAGAGAAGTTTGATATACAGAATCTATTAATGTCTTAAGCTTGGTAACTTTCAGGGTATCCATTTTTTGTATTGCCAAGCTATTTCTCAACCTTGGGCTTGCATTTTCATAAGCCCCTATTTTATCAAAATTGGTTTTAAGTTTTTTAAGGGATTGAAAATATAGGTTTAGATCCTTATTATCTTGAGTAACCATATATTTTTGAAGATGGTCCTGAGCATCCATGAAGTCCTTTCTCGAATTATCAGTTAAACCTCCCAGTGCTCTGCTGTCCTCCAATTGAGTCTTAATAAATTTCAGCTTTTTCTCATTAACAAATTCATTATAAAAAAATATGGCAATAATGACTTGTATTAATAGAATACACAAGATCAATGAATAATGAACAACCTTTCTCAATCTGAAATTTAAGAATTTATATTTCATATCTGTTTATCACTAAATTAATTCTCCAGCTACTTTAGTTTATGTGGCATTAGTTTTTTAAATGATATTATGTTATTCCCGATAATTTGGCAATCAACCTTTATCATTCATCTTACAAAGTTAAAGTAATTTTTGGCTTTTTATGGTACTATATATCAGATAAAAGAGTGAAAATTCACGCCTACGTCGAATTAAAATATTTAATAAAATTACAAGGTTTTTTTTAGTATAAATATAGAATAAGATATAAAATTTGATAAAAACACAAAAATCTACAAGTATAAATATAATTAAAATAAATCATTTTTATTGATACAATAATTTCAAATTCTGTTTTTATAGGATCACCTACCAAAATTGAGGGTTAAACATCAAGTATTTTGATGAAAGATTGAGCCTTATTTCTGATATCTTAGAGAATTGTTTTGGTCTGGAAAAACAACTTCATGAAAAAGCTTATCTCCAACAAGAAATAAGCTTTTTATATTTATCCAAAAGTAGTAAGGAATCTAACCTTTAAATGTTTATATAAACTCCATACTAAATTGTTGCCTAAAAAATGAGACTTTTATGGTTCCACTGTCCAAACTGCTAGTTCATTGCCATCAGGATCTTCAAAATGAAAACGGCTTCCACCAGGGAATTGAAAAACATCAATCACAATAGTACCTCCTGAGGCAATAATTTTATCCTTGGTCCGATTAAGATCATTCGAATAAAGAACAACAAGAATAGAGCTTTTTAAGGGCTTCCCTGGTACGATTCCAATGTCTACATAGTCTCCTGAAGCTGTAGTGTAATCTGGTCCATAATCCTTAAATTCCCAACCGAAACTATTGGAATAAAACTGTTTCGCACGATCAAGATCTTCACTAAGAAGCTCAATATACTGTGTTTGATGATGTTTGTACTTATCTGAATTCATAAGGTATTGTTTTATGATAAAAATACTAAAATTTACTTATTAATCCATAGATGAAAAATCTAGAAAAAAATAATGGATCAGTCTCAAAAGTTGTGGGCAACATAGAAATGCATGGATATAAATTTAAAATTATTTTTTTATTTATACTTTTGTCTTAAAACAAAAGTATACAAAAATTCAAGACTGGAATCATCCGCTAAAAATTGATATTGACTCCTAAAATTTCCAAACTCGCATGGAATCAAACCCTTCTTCTTCGACTCAAAATTATAGCCATGCTCAAACAGTGGAAATTTTTTAACGGATTCAATCTCAATTTTTTTAACGCTCCTGCTTCCTAGGTCAATGAAACATTATCCATTCAAGCCCACTCATTTTTTATCGTCGTTTTTCGGAACAAAAGCAAAAGTTGTGGGGCTTAGAATATTTAGATCTGTTTTATTTTTAAATTTCACGCAAAGGATTTCTATTATCCGGTGTTGTATTTTAGGAAGCAAAGGTTGAATCAATTGTATTGATTCTTTCTAAGCGTACGCATATCTGCATCGCTTCATCAGCGACTTTTGTCGCTTTCTTAGCTCCCTTATCAATAATCAATTGCATCTTGTCTTTGCGTTGAAATAAAATTTCAGTGTAAGTTTAGAGAAGTAAAAAGACAATTCATTTTTCTCTTTAGATCAACCAAACCTTTACTGAATATACAAACTTTAGCACCAATAAATGAAAAATAGAGAAAAAAAATAATTCTCAAATCAATAATCCTGTCAAATAATATGAAATGTTATAAAGAAAAAGGGTACAAATCATTTGATTTGTACCCTTTTTTGCGGAGAGTGAGGGATTCGAACCCCCGGACCTGTTACAGTCAACAGTTTTCAAGACTGCCGCAATCGACCACTCTGCCAACTCTCCTTAAACTCCGATTGTATCGTTGTTTTCAGTGGTGCAAATATAGAACGATTTTTAATTTCTGCAAAACTTTTAGAGAACAAATTTTAACAAAACTTAATAATAGACTAGAAATCAAGGGAATTATTTTTCATATCTTATAAATCAACAATCATCAAAGAGGCTCTTTCTGCCTTAAATAAAGAGTTCTTTGAGAAACAAATGATAAATTTCAAGTTATAACTCACGATCATCCGAAAAGAATACATCCGTTTTTGAGCGAAAAAACAATGCTCTGTCTACATTTTTTTCTACATATTATAAATAAATCTTTGCTTTTACTTCATCTAAAGGAATACAGTATATTTGTAAAGCTTGCTTCAATAAAATTAAAACAATAACCTCATGTAAAATGTACAATCAATCATTGATTAAAAAACTAGCTCTTTCTGCATCTGTATTTTTATACTCTACAGCTGCATTAGCACAAAAAACGCCACTCAATATATTGCCTTCCGGACATCTTGTTGTACAAGCCGAAGTAGAAGGTAAAAAAGGAAATTTTATTTTTGATACCGGAGGTGGTATCAACCTCTTCCTAAAAAATTTCTCCAAAGACCTTGGTCCAAAAGAAACGTATAATTATCTGACGGCTTTCCGGGCAACTGGAGAAAAAATGACTATTCCTCTGTTCAAATCGAAAGAGATTATTTTTAATGGTAAAAAGTTTAAAGATATCTGGTATTCCACTCATGATATGGAAATCAAAGGCATTGACGGTTTGATCTCCCTTCCTATGCTTTATAATACAGAGTTTATCATAGATTATACGGCCCAAGAACTTATCTTTCCAAAAGAAAAACTAAGCAGTAAGAAAGTAATGGACATCCAGCTGTCTACCAATGCAGACCAGTCTTTGGATATTATGACATACGTACTTTTGAACAATAAATACAAAATCAATATTCTTCTGGATTCCGGTTCAGGCAACGATTCTTTTTGGTTGAGTGAGCGTCTGATGAATACATTGGGCATTAAAAAAGAAGGCCTACAACTTATTGAAAAAAAGAGTGAATTTGATTCTAATGTCATTACAAAGATTTACAAAGGGGATATTGCTTCCATTTCTACTTCCTTTGCTACGGTTGATAAGCCTAAAGTCTTTTTTGTAGAGGGACTTATTTATGAAGGCAAAACAAGCATCAACTGGTTGGGCAAAAAACTTGGATTTAATCTTAAAGAAAAGAAAATTTATATCTTAGATTAAGAATAAAAAACGACTTCAGAAGAAGTCGTTTTTTATTCTGTTAAAAGCAGTTGATCCTACTCTCCTGCCGGTTCAAACAATTCAATCTTATTTCCTTCAGGATCCATAATGTGAACAAACTTTCCATATTCGTAAGTCGCTATTTCATCTAATATTGTAACCCCTTCCTTTTTTAATTCTTCTACCAATGCTTCAATATTTTCCACATGATAATTGATCATAAAGTCTTTCTCTGAAGGCTCAAAATATTGAGTAGATTCTTTAAATGGGCTCCAAAGCGTATATCCTTTTTTATCGTTATCGGCATCCTTCCAGTCGAATTTTGCTCCGTATGGACTGGTTTCTAATCCCAGATGCGTTTTATACCATTCATTGACTTGTTCCTGATCTTTACACTTAAAGAAAATCCCACCAATGGCTGTTACTCTTTTCATTTTTATTCGTTTTTGTTGAGTTTATACAAATGATTCAATTGAAATCCCACAAATATATTAATGTTTTTACACCATAATTACTTTTTTTAATTAAATATCAATTTAATACTAAACAATAATATGATAAAGAATGACTTGGATCGTAGGCCAATCGAAAAAATGTAAGTACAGTATTAAGGTACAAAGATTTATTTACGATAAAATTGAGTATTACATATTTTAACTACTTTTTACCATAGAGTGTGAAAGCTTTTTCAATGCCACTAATGCACGAATTATTTTATTCGTGCATTAGTGGCAAAATCATACATAAAGATTAGAAAATTATGTATCCTTACGGTTTCCCAACAAAAACGTAAGCAAAAAAGCGCACCCATCAGGCACGCTTTGTATCTTATAAGCTAATTTCTACTAGTGTAGTTCAGCCAAATATTTTTCTGCATCCATTGCTGCCATACATCCGCTTCCTGCAGCTGTAATAGCCTGTCTGTAGATATGATCCTGAACATCTCCCGCAGCAAATACCCCAGGAAGGTTTGTTCTTGAAGATCCTTTTTCTGTTAAAATATATCCGTTTTCATCAAGATCTACCTGACCTACGAAAATATCAGTATTTGGTTTATGACCAATAGCAATAAAGATACCTTCTACATCTACAGTAGATGTTTCCTGTGTCTGATTATTAATCACCACTGCTCTTTCTACTAAACTGTTTTCTCCTTCAATAGCAATTAATTCATGGTGAAACTTCACTTCAATATTCGGTGTATTTTCTACTCTGTGAATCATCGCTTTTGACGCTCTGAAAACATCCTTTCTTACCAACATGGTAACTTTCTTACATAGTTTAGCAAGATAAGTCGCTTCTTCAGCTGCTGTATCTCCTGCTCCTACTACCACTACATCTTTTCCTTTATAGAAAAATCCGTCGCAAGTAGCACAAGCGGAAACTCCACCTCCTGCATATTTTTTTTCGTCTTCCAGACCTAAATATTTTGCTGTAGCTCCCGTGGAAATAATAACAGTTTTAGCCAAAATTTCTTTGTTTCCTGCATATAGTTTGTGAACTCCACCTATTTCTTTGGAAAACTCAGCTTTAGTGATCATTTCATAATGAACTTTGGTATCAAATCTTTCTGCTTGTTTTTGCAGATCCATCATCATTTCAGGACCTGTAATCCCTGCTGGATACCCTGGAAAGTTGTCAACTTCAGTAGTTGTAGTTAATTGTCCGCCCGGCTCCAAACCTGTATACAATTCAGGTTTTAAGTCTGCTCTTGCTGCATAGATAGCAGCTGTGAAACCAGAAGGTCCAGATCCAACGATCACACAATCTAAAATGTTTTGCTCCATAATTTACTTGTTCGAAAAGATTTAATTAAATTAAGACCGCTAATTTCGTAATTTTTGTCGTCTTTTTAAAGTTATTTTAATGATACTTGTCAATAACAAATATGTAAATTCTCAATTGATAAATGAGTGATAAAAATTAAAAACACATAAGGTTTTCATAAAATACTCAGGCTCAAATCTAAACCTTCATTTTAATCTTATCAACATTGATAATCTTATATACCAACTCCTTAATTAACTCCGCTTCGCCCATATTTACCGCGCCCAGTCCTTTCCCTTTCATATCGAACTCTCTTAAAATAGAAATGACTCTCGTCGCATGTTTTAAGGGGTATAACCGTGCACTTTCTGCATAATCTTTAATAAAATACGGATTTACTCCCATTTGTGAAGCAATAGTCTGTGGAGACTGACCGGCCATTGTTTGATAGATAATGACATTGGAAAAATAGCTGTAAAGACTGGCCAACATCATCACAAAAGGATTATTTTTTGGATTTTTACCCATAAAATGGGCAATTTTAAAAGCTGCATTGGCATTTTTGGTTCCCAAAGCTTTCTGAAGTTCAAAAATATTATACTCCTTACTGATTCCGATATGGTTTTCAATAATGGTTCCGTCCAGCACCTCATCTTCTTTAAGGATAATTTTCAACTTATTCAGTTCGTTGGCAATTCTTGAAAGATCATTTCCAAGGTATTCGGCCAGAAGATGGGATATATTGGGTGCGGTTTTTATGTTAAGCTTTACACATTCGTCGGAAATCCATTTGGGAAGATTACTTTCTTTTACCGACTCACTAAGGAAAAGCGTATTGGCTTTATCTAAAGCTTTAGCTGCTTTCTTTCTACTGTCCAGCTTCTTATGTTTATGAGCAAAAACCAACACCGTAGAAGGTACAGGGTTTTCTACATAAGCTTCCAAAATTCGGTTTTCTTCTTCATTGAATTTTAAATCCTGTGCTTCTTTAACAATAATAACTTGTTTATCTCCCATCATCGGAAACTGTCTTGCCAAAGAAAGAACTTCCTGATAAGAGGTATCTTTCCCATAAGTAACAGTCTGGTTGAAAGCTTTTTCATCTTCTTCCAGAAAGTTGTGCTCAAGGGCTTTTACGGCGACATCAATAAAGTAGGCTTCTTCTCCGTGGAAAAAATAAATAGGTAAAACTTCTTTATTTTTAATATTTTTGAGGATTAAATCTAATTCTTTCATCTTACTAATGGAACTTCCAAAACTGAATTTTCAGGAAACTTTTGATTTTAAATTCAAGAAAGACAAAGATAAGTTTTTTATTTATGATTTGGTTCGTAAAACTTATCTTCTACTCACTCCCGAGGAATGGGTCAGGCAACATTGGATACATTATTATCTTACCGTAAAGTCCTACTCTACATCAGCATTGATTACAGAAAAAAAGATTGTTTTAAATGGTTTAACTAAAAGAATTGATCTCTTAGTTACTGAAAAAACAGAACCCATAATACTCATTGAATGCAAAGCTCCCCAAATCAAATTGACGGAAAAAACATTTGAACAAACCGCCAGATATAACTCCATTATCGGAGCTAAAGAAATTATTCTGACTAATGGACTTCAACATATCAATGCTTATTATGAAGAGGGACAATATCAGTTTTATAGACCACAATAAAGGTATGGAAAACACTAAATACTCTTTATCTTTATAACCACAAACACGAATCTTTCTCGCTTCCGAATTTGCAGGAGTGATAAAAATAACAATATTTATTATGAAAATTAAAAACATCATTTTCGATTTTGGAGGTGTCTTGATGGATTGGAATCCAAGATATTTTTTCAAAGATTACTTCAATGATGATGAAAAAATGGAATATTTCCTTGAAAATGTTGCCCAATCTGAATGGAATGAGGAACAAGACAGGGGAAGAAGTCTTTCAGAAGGAACAGAAATCCAGGTGAAAAAATTTCCGGAATGGGAAAAGGAAATCAGAGCTTATTATGACAATTGGACCATCATGCTGAAAAGTGACATCCCTCAGAATGTTGAAGTCCTTAGAAAATTAAAACAAACGGATTATCAGTTATTCGGATTAACCAACTGGTCTGCAGAAACATTTCCTTATGCTCTGGAAAATTATGATTTCTTTCAAATTTTTGATGGAAAAATTGTGGTCTCCGGAGTTGAAAAACTGATTAAACCCGATCCTAAAATTTGGCATGTTTTATTAACCCGATTTAATATTCAAGCCAATGAGTCTGTTTTTATTGATGATAATCAAAAGAATATTGAAATGGCTCAATCCTTAGGTTTTATTACCATCCATGTTTTACCGGAAACCAATTTAGAACAAGAATTAGTCGGACTGGGCATAAGTATTTAAAACATTGCGTTACAACATATTAAAAATCCCCAATTAAGTTATTTTCATTAATTTAGTTGAGGATTTTTTTATGGCCATTTTGAAAGATCTATGAATATTATTCATCATAATAAAGGACCACAATTATTATAATCACTAATCTACAAAATATGATACGTTCAATCTTATTAACTGCATTTATTATGGTTTCAGGGACATTTTTTAGTCAAAAACTTAAACCAGTTTCTTATCAGGATGGTACACAAAAACTGAATGGTTTAATTACCTCTAATGCTGGGAAGAGACTTCCCGGAGTTGTAATTCTTCCGGCCTGGAAAGGCATTGATGAAGAAGCAAAAACAGCAGCAATAGAACTTGAAAAACAAGGATATATTGCCTTTATTGCTGATATTTATGGTGAAGGGAAAATTCCTTCCAACAATGAGGAAGCTGCCAAAAGTTCAGGATACTATAAACAGAATTATAAAGAATACCAAAAACGGATTTTGCTGGCATTGGAACAACTGAAAAAGAATGGTGCTATTTCTGATAAAACCGCCGTTATTGGATACTGTTTTGGAGGAACAGGAGCTTTAGAAACTGCCAGAGGTGATTTACCCGCTGTAGGTGTTGTTTCTATCCATGGAAGTCTGACAAGAGATCAAAGTAGAAAAAATGAAAAACTCAATGCTAAAATTCTGGTAGAGAATCCTGCTGATGACAAAAGTGTAACACCTGAAGATTACAGCAACCTCATCAAAGAAATGAATGAAGGAAATGCTGACTGGCAAATCATTACTTATGCTCATTCTAAACATACATTCACCGATCCAAAATCACCGGATTATAATGAAATAATGGCCAAAAGAGCTTGGAACCACACCCTCATGTTTTTGAAAGAAATATTGAAATAAATTATCATACTAATATTTCGATGGTTTTCGTTGTATATCCAAAGTTGAATATGAAAAAATTAATCTATTTTCTTTTTGTGGTTTTACTATGTTCTCATTTTGCATTTGCGCAAACGTCTTCTTATGTTCCCACTTCTCAAAACATCAAAGCCCGCGAATGGTTTACCGATTCTAAATTCGGAATGTTTATTCACTGGGGAGTATTCAGTATTCCAGGAAGTGGCGAATGGGTAATGAATGATAGGAATATTACTGTAAACAATTATACAAGACTGGAAAAATTTTTCAATCCCATTGATTTTAATCCTCATGATTGGGTGAGCCTTGCAAAGGCTTCCGGAATGAAGTATATTACCCTGATTACCCGCCATCATGACGGTTTTAGCTTGTGGGATACAAAATATTCTGATTTTAATATCATGAATACTCCCTACAAAAAAGACATTGTAAGAATGATTGCAGACGAATGCCACAAACAAGGTATAAAGTTATTCTTATACTACTCACTCTTAGATTGGCGTAGAAATGATTATTCATATTGGACAGGAAGAACCGGTAAGGGAACCGGAAGAACGGAACGTGGTAATTGGAATGATTATATTCTATTTATGAAAAATCAACTCACCGAACTTCTCACTAACTACGGAAAGATTGACGGAATCTGGTTCGATGGCTATTGGGACCAAATGGATGAGGAAAGCAAAGACAGAAAAGATAACGATGTGCGTGTAGACTGGCATATGCGTGAGCTTTACGATCTTATCCATACACTACAACCTCAATGCATGGTTGGAAACAATCACCATATGAGCCCTTTACCAGGGGAAGATTTTCAATTGTTTGAGCAAGATGTTCCGGGTGAAAACAGTTCTGGTCTGAGCTTTCAAAAGATATCGGATCTTCCTCTTGAAACTTGTGCCACATTAAATAACAGTTGGGGCTTTAATATAACAGATTCCAATTATAAGACTCCTGCCCAAATTGTAAAACTTCTCGTAGGATCGGCCGGAAATGGCGGTAATTTATTATTAAATATAGGCCCTATGCCTAATGGAGAAATCCAATCCGAATTTATTGATCGGTTGAAATGGATGGGAAATTGGTTGAAAACTTACGGACAAAGTATATACGGAACAAAGGGCGGCTATATACGTCCTCAAAAATGGGGAAGCCTTACCCAAACCAACAACAAAATATATGTTCATATCTTACAAAATACAGGAAGTATACACCTTGAAAAATTTCCGTATAAGAAAATTATAAAAGCTTATTTGTTAAAAGATAATTCTTCCATACCGATAGTTTTCAAAAACGGAACGGTTGAGATTCCGGAACTGAGAGTAACTGCAGAAGATCCTGATCAGGTCATTGTATTGGAGGTATCTTAAAAACAAAAGGCGAATGTGCTTACTCGCAAATTCGCCTTTTTTATTGTTAATTATTGTTTAGCTTCCAGCTCCACATCGTATTTTTTCGGAGAATATTTGGTGATAGAACCTGTAGCGGTATCAATTCCAACCCCTATAATCCCACCGAAAAGAATATTAAGCAATGTTACCGGATTAAAAGTCTTTGTAAGTTTTACTTCCTTACTGTTAAAGCCTTCTTTTTCAAATGTAACGGTTTGTTTGCTTAGAGATCTTGGGATTTCAAGTGTACATGGTGTAACACATTTTTCAATTCCTTTATGGAACACTTTAGCCCCTTCAGGATTAGAAGCGAAAGTTATTGAATCCTTAGAACCTGTAAACATGGTAGCACAAGAAGTGGTAGAAAGAATGATTCCTAACGATAATACAATCGATAATTTGTTTTTCATATATTTTAAAAAAGTTATTGTTTTTTTAAGTCCGCGAACTTACAAAATAATTTGAAATAATAAGTATTAAAATTTTGAAAAATGTAGGATTAATGGGCATTAAAAAAGGGCAAATTCGCTGATTCGCAAATTTGCCCTTTCGTTATTTTAACGATTATTCTAATCTACTCCTTCTACTTCCCTGTTTACCAGTTCCATTGAAAATGCAGGTAAACAAATAGCAAGATATTCACAAGCTTCAGAAAATGGATTGCTGTAACGAATTCGTGCTCCTTTTTCGATGAGGATACTTTGCCCTTTCTCAAGAACGACGATCTCACCGTCTATTTCAAATTGCTTTTTCCCGGAAATGATATATGTAAATTCATCAAATTCAGGAGTCTGATGGGGCTCACTCCAATCCGGAGGGGCCACCATATGTGCAATCGAAACATTAGCATTTCCTGTAGAGTTTCCCCAATGTTCTTCAATCAATTTTCCATCTGTGGTAGGCACGACAAACGGAGATTGTTGGATTTTATATTTTTTCATACCCAATCTTCTTTCTTGATTTCGTATACAAAATTAGTTCTTGTGGGTTCAGCAAAATAAGCGACCTCTTCTTCTGCAATTTTTTTACCTCCAAGCCTTTCTAAAGCTATTTGCGAACGATAGTTTTCTTTTCCGATATGAAAATGAACCTTGTCTACAAACTGAAAGATGTAATCCAGCATCAGCTTCTTTACTTTCGGATTGATCCCTTTACCCCAGGATTTTGTCCCGTAGAATGTATATCCTATAAAAATATGATTGTCTTTTTCATCATAGTTATAGTAACGGCTGCTTCCCAGTACATCTCCGGTAGCTTTCTCTATGATTTTAAAAGCACCTTTGCTTTCCATAGCTCCCTGAAAAAAACTTTCGAAAACCTCTTTCTTGTAGCGGTCTTTGTTGGGATGTTGTTCCCATACTTTCGGGTCTGAAGCTACTTCATATAAAGATTCAAAATCCCCTTGTTGTAAGGGGATTAATTGAAATTCGTCATTCTCTAAAACAGGCTGAACAGAAAAATTCATTGCTTAGCTTTTTTTAGTGGAATCAGATTCTATTTTCTTGATTTCCTTCAATTTATCAGAAATCTTGATTACCGTATCTAATTTTGATGGTTTTAACGGAACCTCTGCCTGCATATAATCCCATTTCAATACCAGGTTGGCTGAGTTTTCATCAGTTGGATTCAACGTAATTTCAAACCATTCCTGTTTGTCTGCTAATTTATTGACAGGTACAGTAACGTCTACTACATCCTGTTTTGGATCATAAGTATAGGCTCCCCATTGCTGGAAATCTTTATTTAATATTACTTTCCATTCTTTTTCTGTAGGAACAATAAATAGTCCATATGTTCCTGCCTGAACAATTTTACCCCCGAAGTTAATGGCTTGTCCAAATGTAATTTTTGTAGATGAGTTAGCTCCCGCTCTCCAAATCTGACCGTAAGGAACCAGATCTCCAAAAATTTTACGACCTTTCACTCCTGGTCTTCCATAATCGATAGAGATTTTAGACATAGAAAATTGTTGTTCCACCTTCTGGCGCGGACTTGCCGCCGGTACCGAATAATCTTGTGCAAAACTGAATGCCGAAACTGAGATGCAAACTGCTGCTAGTAATTTTTTCACGTGTAAATTTTTGTTTAAAATTACGAAATTCAAAACAAAATTGCTTTCTCCAATTCCAATAATTTTTGTTTTCTCCAGATGCCCCCTGCGTAGCCAACCAATTCTCCATTTGAACCAATCACCCTATGACAGGGAATTAAAATCGCAATTTTATTAATCCCATTGGCTGTTCCTACCGCCCGTATAGCTTTGGGATTCCCTAAAAATTCGGATTGTTGTCTATAGGTTCTGATTTCTCCCATTGGAATTTCACGAAGAAGCTGCCATACTTTTTCCTGAAACTCTGTCCCGGTGGTGAATAATGGAACATCAAATTGTTTTCGCCTCCCTTCAAAATATTCTTTTAATTCCTTTTCCAGTTGGTTAAAAAGAACATGTTCTTTCTCAACAATTTCTGCATTCAGGAATTTTGATAAGGATTTGAATTGTTTCTCTATATTTTTCCTATCGGTGAATTCAAGGAGGCAGATCCCCTGATCTATAGCACAAGCGATCATTTCTCCAAGTGGTGTTTGTATTGTTTTTTGGTGTATAATTTCCATTGGTTTAAAAATACTATTTTTCCGAATTCAGGTATTAATTTTCAGATTCCAAAGATAATGGGTAATTTTAAAGCCTTAAACACTAATCACCAAATATGCTCAAAAAAACAAGTGCTCTCTTCCTATTTTCTGCCGGACTTTTCTACTCACAGGCTCAACAAATTATTCCTTTTAGAATCACAAAACACAATAACATTATTGTAAAAACACTGGTTAATAAAAAAGATTCATTGGATCTGATGTTTCAAATTGCCATGAAAGAAGGAGCCATCTCTCCTGAACATAAGCAAAAAGCAGATCATATCATTTTCAATAAGGATGAAACAAGTGACCATAATACGGTTGACATCGGAAAATTATCCTTTAAAGAGGTTCAATTTCTAGACAATCAACTCACGGGTCAAGAAGCAGATGGTAAAATTGGAACAGTTCTTTTTGACGGAAAATCCTTTAAAATTGATTATGATCATAACCAATTTGTAATGTATGATAAACTTCCTGATTTAAAAGGTTACCAACCTATTCCTGTTCTTTGGAAACAGGATACATTTTACCTTATGGTGGATAATGTTATTGATGGAAAAAAACAACAGGAAGGATACTTTGCCCTGCAATCAGGATATTCGGGAGGAATATTGTACAGCAACGATTTTGCAGAAGAGAAAGAGCTGGAGAAAAAATTAAAAATCATCGGAGAAAAAACGTTGAAAAACTCTAAAGGACAAAGTCTTATTACAAAACAGGGAATTCTCCCCTTCTTTAAACTGGGAGATTTTGTATTTAAAGATATGTCCGTAGGTTTCTTTTCCGGAGAGCTTAAGACACAAAATGTAAGCTACTTTGGTGCAGACATGCTTCGAAGATTCATCTGGATCTTTGATGCCGAAAGAAAAACAGCCTATATTAAACCGAGCAAATATTTCTCCGAACCTTATTACAAAATCAATTAAACCATACAGATCAATAAAATTTATGAAGAAGAAAGTTATGATTGCCTTAGCACTTTTATCCTTACCACTGATAATCATTAGTTGCAAAAAAGAGGAAAAAACAACAACACCTGCTACAACAAATGTTTCCAGTGACGCTGTAAAAGCAACAAAACCAGTTGATGAAATAGATTATAAAAATTTCAATATTTTTGATGTTACGACTATTTCTTCCGGACAAAATAATGAACTTGCAGATGTCTTTATTTCTGTTTCTGATATCAATAATAATCCCAATGTTATTTCATCAGACTTTTTGAAAAAACAGAAACAAATGTTTTTTGAACAATTAAAGTACCTGGAACTGGACGCTGAACACAGAAATAAACTACTTTCCGGAATTCACCTTACAGAAAATGATTCTCTTTATCTCTTTAATTATGAGTTGAACAAACTTCAGAAAACACCCATCAGCAAGTTAAAAGCTGTTGCTTATCTGGATGTATATGCTTCTGAAGGTGAAGATATAGACGCTGGCTCTTATATGGTTGGATTTCAAATTGAATCAAAGAAAAAAATAGCAGACTATGACCAATTCCATAATGCTATTGCTTATTTTGGAAATAAAAATCCATTTGTTGAAAATAAAATGAAGCCGATCAAATGGGAAAAGTCAGGTCCTGATATTTCTAAAAAATATTTTGCAGGTTCAAAACTTACTTACGGACAAACCTTTCAGTCCAAATATGAGAACCTTACTTATTATCTACAGGAATTGCTTGAGGATGAAATGGTTTTGGAACGCAGGCTTATCGTCATCAACGACCATCATCAAAAAATATTTGAAACAACCTATACCACTGCAGGCAGCGATGGTGCAGAGTTTTATCCGTTGAATGGTGATAATAAAGATAACCCCAATAATTTTCAATGGACAGGTTATCTTTTTAAAGGAAAGCCTCCTGTTACTTTCGGATTTATTGCTCCTTCTTTCGGATGCCCTTCTATTTTGTTTTTAGATAAGAAAGAGAAACCATTGAAGATCAATTGTGATAACAGGCACTAAAAAGTTTGAAGCTAGGAAAGCTGAGGTTGCAAAGAAAGCTGAGGAGACTGAAAACATCTTTAGATAAGTTTACACGACCACATAGAAAAAGACTGTCTCCTACATTTGATAATACAAATATATGAGACAGCCTCTTTTTTATTTTATAAAACATTCCATTGACTTTAGCCAAAATCTACTCTCATAGAAAAAAATAGATTATTCATTTGCATATAATAAGCACGCTTATTATATTTGCACTTATAAAATTAACATCATGTGGACAAAATCTTATTCAGTAACAACAAAAGAAGTGACCAAAGAACAAATCTGGAAACTAACAACAGATATTGATCATTGGAAAAATTGGGATGAAACCGTTGAAGATTCTAAATTATTGGGAGAATTTAAGGTAGGTGAATATTTTATGCTAAAACCAAAAGGGGGACCAAAAGTTAAGATCAAACTTGTAGAAATAATCCCATTCAAAAAGTTTACAGACCAAACTTCATTTCCGTTGGCGAAAATGTATGGTGAACATTTTTATGAAGAAACAGAAGATGGGTTAAAAATTACTGTGACCATGACTATGAAAGGGTTACTTTCAAAAATATGGATAAAATTAGTGGCTAATGATATTGTGAAAAGCCTGCCTGAAGATATTATCAATCAAATAAAAAATGCAAAAAAATTATGAGAAAATTCTGGATTGCTTCCTTATCAAAAGAACACACATTGCTTGGTATTGCAGGAAAATTCATACAAGTTTGCCATGGAAAAAAAACGCCTTTACAGCGGATGAAAAAAGGAGATTCCATTTTGGTATATTCGTCTAAAATAAAAATGAATAGTACAGAAAAATTACAGCTTTTTACAGCAATCGGTACTGTAACAGATGATATTGTTTATCCATTTCAAATGACCGAAACATTTATTCCTTTTCGAAGAAATATAGAATTTTATGATTGTAAAGAATGCTCAATCATTCCGCTTATTGATAAGCTAGACTTTATTGAAAATAAAAAATTCTGGGGTTATCCTTTTCGATACGGACATTTTGAAATTTCTGAAAAAGACTTTAATTTAATCGCTTCAAATATGCTTTAAAAATGAATTCGAAAGATAATACATTCAGTGTGAAAAAAGCTGAAGATAGTAGTGGCTTTTTGTTGTGGCAAGTTACCAACCTTTGGCAAAGAGAAATAAAGAAAATATTATTACCTTTTGATTTAACACACTCTCAGTTTGTGATTTTAACCAATACCCATTGGCTAACCTTACAAAAAAAAGAAGTCACACAAATAATTTTATCTCAACATACGAAAATTGACCCAATGACAACTTCCCAGGTCGTAAGAACCTTGCAAAAAAAGGAGCTTATCAGTCGAGAAGAACATAAAACTGATACCAGAGCCAAAACCATTGGAATGACAGAAAAAGGAAAAGCAACAATAAAAAAGGCCGTTATTGCTGTTGAAAAATTTGATAAAGAATTTTTCTCAACCCTTAAAGCAGCACAAAAAGATTTTAACAAAAATCTTTTGACTTTACTTAAAAACACCGATGATTAAAAAACAAAGAGGCTGTTTCCTATGTTTATATTATAAAATGCAGGAAGCGGCCTCTTTGGTATCATTATTTAAATTTAATTCCCATCCAAAGTTTATCTAACTTTAGGATAAAGCTTATTTTTAAGATTGATAAAATACGTTTCGGCCTCTTTAAAATCATTGCTTTTCATGAATTTGAGCACCACATTCAAATAGGTTTCCGAGGGAATAAATTCTGTACCTAATTTGTCAGACAGTTTTTTATATTCTTCCTCAAGCAGCTTCGGATTTTTGGCAAGTTGTTTAATGTCTGTTCTGAAACCTTTAAATATAAATTTCAAAGCCTCATAATTACCCGGATACGAAACTGTACCATGAGTTTCTCCCTTGAAAAAACTATGTTTATAATTCAATGAACCATTTTTCTCAACAATTCCTTTAAATTCTTCAATAGCCTGAGTCATATCTGAATTCCAATTTTTCTGTTGCTCCTCATTATCTGCCTGGGAAACATACAATGATTTTTGGGAAGGAAATTTTTTATACTTTTCTAAATAATCATTTGTTCTTGCAATCGTCACTTTATTATCCCACCATAAACTCGGATCATTGGCCACATAAGCATCGAAATAATCCGGATGCATAAGGAAGGTATTGATCGCAAATAAACCTCCGAAAGAATGCCCTACCAATACAGAATACTCTTGTGTTCTGTAATTTTTTTTGATAAATGGCTTCAATTCTTCCTGAATAAATTTTACAAAGTTTTCACTTCCTCCGCTGTCTGCAAAAAGAGTCAGTGTTGGATTTACAGGACTTTTCTTTTGAGATTTTGTTGGGGTAAGATCTCTTGTTCTTTCCGTATTTTTTATTCCCACTACAATGCATTCGGGAATATCGGCATAAGGAGTTCTGGCTATAAAATCAGTCAGTCCGGTAAAATATTCGAAATTATTTTCTCCGTCCAGCAAATAGATAACCGGATATTTTGCAGGATTAATGGTTGTATCAGTGTATGTTTTGGGAAGATGAATCCAGATTTCCCTATTTTCATTTAAAACTTTTGAAAATATGCTATGCTTCTCTCCTATTGTTAATTTCTCCTGTGCCTTACCCACTGTAAAAAGCAAGAATATGGGCAGATATAAAAATTTAAACCATTTGTTCATGATGTTCCTCTTTTCTGTGTTGATGAATATTTTTGATTTCTTTTGTTTTTTTGGATGATTTATTCCTTCTTCCCCACCAGATCAGAAAGCCGGTAATAGGAAGACTCGAACAAATAATACCGATGATAAAAGTGAATATTTTCCCAAACATTCCACCCCAATAACCTACATGCAGATCGAAATTCATATGCTCAATGACTTCATGCATCAGAACTTCTTTGGGATAATTGATTTCGTCTCCTGTGTACTTATTGATTTCCCTGCTTTTACCGTCTACAATACTTTTTAATCCTATAAATTTTGCAGCAACCACATTGTAAACCGTTGTAGAATCCTTTCGTGGTATACTCATCCTGATTTGTTTTGCTTCCGGAACTTCTTTGAAATTCCTGTCTATAAAATCAGTAAAAGACAAAGCTTTCTTATCCGGATCAAACTTAGGTTCATATTTTTCAGTGATCTTATGAGGATCCGGAATTCCTCCAAAAGTTTGTTGGGTAAGATCCGTTAAAACCTTATATGCCATAATCAATCCGGTAATGGTAATAAATACTGCCGGCAGTAAAGAATAAAAACCGAAAACATTATGAAAATCATAGTTCTTTCTTCTCCACTTAGTTCCTGATTTTATTTTAAATGCTGTTGTTCTTGTCGTCTTATTCCATTTTTTTGGCCACCAAAGGATCAAACCGCCAATTAATTGGATAAAAAAGATGATTGAGGCTACTCCTACTACCGTTTTTCCAAATTTTCCTGCCAGTAACTGAGCGTGTATGTGTGCTACGACATAGAAAAATTCATAGCTCTTTGTGGAACCCAACACTTTTCCGGTATATGGATCAAGATAATGATATGCAAATATTCCTCTTGGACCGCGACCTTTATCTTTAGGTTTTTCAGCCTTTTTGGCATCCTTATCTTTCGGTGGTTTGGTTGCCGAGGCTATTCTGAAACTTCTGTTGACCTCTTTATAAGTATCAAAATAAAAGGCTTTCCTGTCCGGAACCTGTCTTTGAAATTGAGCTAATAATTCTTCCGGAGTCATTTTTTTTGCATTAGCCGGAACCTGAACATATTTGGCATTGCCACCACATAAATCGATGATTTCATCACAAAAGACAAAGGCTGTTCCTGAAAGAGTGACGGTCAGTACAATAATTCCTGAAACGAGCCCAAGCCAAAGATGTAACCATCCGGTAATTCTCTTCGTCAGGGATTTCCCTTGTTTTTTCTTTGGGTTAGTTTTTTTGTTTTCCATATCTGATGATCGAGTTGTCTAATTCCTGGAAATGCAACGGTATACTTTTTTTAATTGCCACGAATACGCGAACTTATTGTTAATTCGTGGCAAAAAATATTGGATTAGTATTTACAGAAAACCTCTAACTTGAGCAAAAGCTGTAATATTTTGCATCTTACAACGGCTTCCTATTTCAAAACTCTTAATACCTTTGCATTCTCCAACCCACTAGACATACTTCTTTTAAGATTTTTGTTTTATAATTAAAATTTGAAAGCAAAATTGGCCAGAATCTCTCTTGGTTTTTGTGGCTGACCATAGAAATTCCAATACATTTGATTCAAAGCGTTATTCATCTTCAAACCAATTCTGTATTTTTTCTTATCATAGAAAACAGTAGCTCCAACAGTTGTATACGCCGGGGCCAGGAAATGATTGATGATATTAATATACGATTGATCTACAAAATTAAATCCGGCACCAAAGCCTAATCCTTCATACGCTCCATCCATAATTTTGTAACTGGTCCATAGATTGGCAACATGCTTAGGCGTCCAGGCAAGTCTTTTTCCACTGTCTTTACTTCGATCGTCATATTTGTTATCGTTGTAACCGTAACCAGCCACGATATTCCAGCCTTTAACAGGATTGGCAATAAGTCCGATTTCTACTCCCTGACTTTTAATATTTCCATCCTGAATGCTTCCTATTCCACCCGGATCAGCTACCAATCTGTTTTTAACATTCAGATTATAATAGCTTATTGTTGTCAGTAATTTTTTATTAAAAAGATCCAATTTAAAACCGGCTTCAACCTGATTCCCTTGTTCCGGGTCCCATTTTGTTAAAACTCCGGCTTCATTAAGGGATGGCGCATAATTTTTAAAACCATTTACGTAATTGGCAAAAAATGAAATTTCATTTTTTACAATCTCATAAACCAAACCGAATTTTGGAGAAAATTGGGTCTGTTTATAACCTGAAACTTTATTTTCAGGATATCCGTTTTTAGTAGAAATTTCAACCCCATTCACAATGGTATCATCATTTTTGTAACTGTCTACCCTTAAGCTAGCCATAACAAGGAGGTTATCCGTAATATTTAATACATCAGAAACATAACCACTTATTGTTCTGAAGGTAGCAATATCTGATTCTGTTGATTTTCTCGCAGTATTTCGGAACTTATTTCTTGAGATTGGATCCCATGCAGAATTGCTATCAAGATTTACTTTATCATAAGGCATAAAAACATTACTATATCCATTGGCTTCATAGTAAGGATATTGATACTTTGAGGTTTGCTGGAAATAATCTATTCCCACCACCAGACGGTTTCTTAAATTTCCTATTTTAAAATCTCCAATAAAGTTTTGTTGAATATTATCTGTCGTAATTTTATAGCTATCGAACGGACGAATCATTCTTTCAACCTGGTTATTGTTCAAATATCTAAGAACTAAAAAAATGGATTCATTTTCATTGGCTTCCCCTCTTTGATAAGATGTTCTTGAAGTCCAACGATCATTGAATGTATGGGTAACTTCAGCCATTGTCACAAAATTGGTTCTTTTTGAACCGATGTCATTACTTGTAAAGGCTCTCTTATAGGCCACTTCCAGATCCTTCATGGAATGATAGCTTAGCCTTTCTGAATTTCTTACATAAGCATTCAATGTTTTTTCAGGGGCATGGAATTCTGTATCCAGTGTTACAGTGGTTTTATCGCTCACTTTGTATATAATACTTCCTGAAAAGAAGAGTCCTTTGTTGTAACCGGCATCCTGAAAAGAGTCTTGGGAATAAGCTGCGACATTAAATCTTGCCAAGGCTGTTTTTTCTTTATTTAAAGGAGTATTCACATCTGCAGTAATTCTGTTCATTCCCCAGCTTCCGGTTGTATAATTAATAATTCCGCCGAAGTTTTCCTGTGGCTTTTTAGTCACAACATTCACTACCCCGCCATAATTGGCCATCGTTCCTCCAAATAAGGTTCCGGATGGTCCTTTAATTACTTCTACTCTTTCAATATTAGCTATTTCCGATTGTACCCTTGGATTTTGGGTAAGCCCGTTTCTGAAGGTTGCATTAGAACTGAAACCACGCATAAAAATATCATTTCCACTATCATTCACACTGTTATTCACCACTATTCCTGGCGCTGAGGCCAGAGCTGTATTAAAATCAATAGCATTCATTTCGCTAATAATTTCTTTGGGAACAAGATTGTACACTGTAGGATTCTCAAGGTTTTCTAAAGGCAGTCTTGCTACGGATTCTGATTTTTTAGTTCGGTAATTTTGAGTTCCTTGGAGAGATACCGACTGAATTTCAGCCACTTTAATGGTATCAACTTCCTGAGCGCTCACCATAGATACGGCTAATAGAGCTGCAGAAATAATTGTTCGTCTCATGTTATAATTTAAGTTTAGTTCTGCAAAACTATTTTATTTTTATTAATTCTAAATAAAAACATGATACAAATCATGAAAATTCTTAAATAAAAAGATCCATAAATAAAGGGTTTCCGAATTTTCGGAAACCCTTTGTGATTCATTAAAGTTAATTATTCTTTAAAATTAATTTATCTCATGTCTGCTAAAGCCTATCTTATTACTTTGTTTACCAAATTCAAGATCCAAATCTTGTATCATGCTGTTAAATTCTGATTCATTTATTACTTCCATCTTCTTTAACCATTGGAAGTTATTATATTGATTTTCATAATTCAATTTAGAATTTACTCTTCCATAATTTTCAATTAAATACTTATTTCTCTGATAAAACATATTGGCAATAAAATCATTGACACCTGAATTATTTGGACTTTTCTTATAAATTTTGATAAACTGATTATTTACAATATTTATTTTCCAAACATTTTCAGTAGAGATCAATGCAATGATTAATAAAATTGTCCCAATTATTGCCCAAACAATAGATGCTTCACCTTCAACAGTTTGATCTCCCTCAATAAATCTCCAATAATAAACGGCACTCGATAATAAATAAAAAAATATAGAAAACCCCAAAATCACAAAATTATTCTTTTTTATATCATATTTATTTGGAAGAATATTTTCATAACTAATATCAAACTCGTTTTTATTTCCAAAATACTGTGTCTTTATATGAATTTTAGAATTCTGAAGTTCTATAGTTTGTTTTTTAAATAAATTTTTCTGTGATAATTTCATTAGATAAGAAAATCTTAGAGTAAAAACGGTGAATTAAAAGTAGAACTATATCACTGCACCAGCCATCATAGACATATAATAATTGGCACAATGTAATGCAATGATTAGCAGTACTTCTTTATTGGAAAATGTTTCAAAATTTTCTGTGGTGGCTATTTGATATTCATAGTTCATGATACTCCACTTCAGATGAGATTTTACAACTAAAAGTTCTGTTCCTTCTACATCAGTAAGGACAAATGATTCTTTAAAGATTCCCCGGTGTTTAAAAAGATAACCGTTCTTTATCTCATTAAAATAAGTCTGTATAACAATCTCACCATTCCAGTTCATTCTGAATTTTAAAAGAGCCTTTTCTCCATCTTTCAACTCAATTGTTGTTCCCCAAATACCTTTTGGCTCAACCTGATAGCTTATATTATTTAAAAGTTCTATAACAGCATTGAATTGAAACCAACTTTTATAAGTGAGCTTTCCAATGAACTGATGGTCTCTTGTAACCTCAAAAGCTAGAGAACTGCTTGATTTTGCGTAATATTCTGCCATGGTTGTTTTTAGTTTGGTGCAATTTTATCAGTTTTTAAATATTGCTATCGGACTGGTATTTATAACGCTCTAATTTATAAATAATTCAGTAAAAAAAATAATACTGTTTTTAATCAAAGCCAGATCCTTATTTTTGTATCACTTCACTTAAATATTTCCAGTGTATTATTCAAAAAATTACAGAACAATTATTTCGTTAGATGCGCAATCAATTCAACCTCCACTCTGGCTGAAGGCATATACAGTCGTTGTATTTGTACCCAGGTTGCTGCAGGAAAGTCTTTTTTGTAAAATTTTTTCCTGATGTAGTTCAATTTTTTCATTTTATCCATATCTGTTGTAAACAGGTTTTCTTTCACAACATTTTCAAAAGTTGCTCCGAAGCTCGCCAGAGAAGCTTTTAAATCATTATAAACAGATGTAATGCCTTCGGGAGTTAATTCACTTGTTACAGCTCCTGAGATGTATAAAATATTATCAACTTTTAATACCTGTGTGTAACCTGCAATAGTGTCTTGTTTAGCTTTATTGTTGTTCCAATGCCATTTTTCTTTTTTTATTTTTGATTCCTGTGAAAAAGTTTTACAGAAAAAGAGGAAAAAAGAAAGTAATATAAGATGTCGCATAATTGTTATTTTTATAAAGTTTTCCAAAAGATTCCACTACCATTTTAGATAAGGTCATGTTTAAAAAATCAATCTATAAATATTGAACTTTCCATCAATTAATCTAAAATGAATTCGCTCACTAATTTAAAATTTTTAAGCAGATAATGTTAAAAAAATGGTTCATTAAACATTTTTGTGCATCATTCTTTTCAAACCTAACAGGTTTCTAAAACCTGTTAAGTTTAGTAGTTTATAGTATTCAAAAATAAAACCCGCAAGTTTTCTTGCGGGTCATATACTATTTATTTTTTCGAAATTACATCGTCTCCATTTTGAAGCTCATGCTTTCGATTACTTTTAAGATGGCTTCTACTGTATCCATTGATGTTAAACAAGGTACCCCGTTTTCCACACTCATCCTTCTGATCTGGAATCCGTCTCTTTCAGCTTGTTTACCTTTTGTAGTAGTATTTACAACGTACTGAACTTTCCCTTTCTGGATCAGGTCGATAAGATTTACATCTTCTTCTCCGATTTTGTATCCGATTTTGCAAGGGATTCCTTTTTCTTCAAAGAATTTTGCGGTTCCTTCCGTAGCCCAGATTCTGAATCCTACTTCATGGAATCTTGCTGCCAGATCAGCTGCTTCTTCTTTATGCTTGTCTGCCACTGTGAACAAGATAGATCCGTGCATCGGAACTTTTCTTCCTGCTGCTACCAATCCTTTGTAAAGGGCCTTTTCAAGCGTTGTATCTTTCCCCATAACCTCTCCTGTAGACTTCATTTCAGGGCCTAGAGAGATGTCAACTTTCGTTAGTTTAGAGAAAGAGAATACAGGTACTTTTACGAATACACCTTCTTTATTTGGAACCAGTCCGTGTTCGTATCCAAGATCTTTCAGTTTTTGTCCTAAGATTGCTTTTGTAGCAAGGTTTGCCATCGGAACTTCCGTGATTTTAGATAAGAAAGGAACTGTTCTTGAAGAACGTGGGTTAACCTCGATTACATATACATTTCCTTCGAAAAGAACGTACTGGATGTTCATTAATCCGATAACATTCAGTCCTTTTGCCAATCTCTTCGTGTAGTCTACCAAAGTGTCGATTTCGCTTTGGGAAATATTCTGTGGTGGATATACCGCGATAGAGTCTCCGGAGTGAACTCCTGCTCTTTCGATATGTTCCATAATTCCAGGAATCACTACTGTTTCACCGTCGCAGATTGCATCTACTTCGATTTCCTTTCCTACCATGTATTTGTCAACCAAAACAGGGTGTTCAGGGCTTGCATCTACTGCATGCTCCATATAGTAAGCCAGCTCTGCTTCTGCGTATACAATTTCCATTGCTCTACCTCCAAGAACGTAGCTTGGACGAACCAATACCGGGTAACCGATTTCGTTGGCAATTTTGATCGCTTCTTCTTTTGAAGTGGATGTTCTTCCTTTTGGCTGAGGAATTCCCATTTCCTGAAGTGCTTTTTCAAATTTATCTCTGTTTTCAGCTCTGTCAAGATCTTCCAGTGAAGTTCCTAAGATCTGTACTCCATGAGAGGCTAATTTATCGGCAAGGTTGATCGCTGTCTGTCCTCCGAACTGTACGACTACTCCTTTTGGTTTTTCAAGCTCAATGATGTTCATTACATCTTCTTCCGTAAGTGGTTCGAAGTATAATTTATCAGAGATAGAGAAGTCTGTAGAAACTGTTTCAGGGTTGTTGTTGATGATGATCGCTTCGTACCCCATTTCTTTAATTGCCCAAACTGAGTGAACCGTTGCATAGTCGAATTCAACCCCTTGTCCGATTCTGATAGGTCCTGACCCTAAAACGATGATCTTTTCTTTATCAGAAACTACACTTTCGTTTTCTTCTTCGTAAGTTCCGTAGAAGTATGGTGTTTCACTTTCGAATTCTGCGGCGCAGGTGTCTACCATTTTATAAACAGGCATTACTCCATTTTCTTTTCTGAAGTTGAATACTTCTCTTTGTGATACTTCCCAAAGGTGAGCGATATTCAAGTCTGCAAAACCTAATCTTTTAGCTTCGATTAATGTTTCTTTATCGAATTTATTGGCAGCAATTACTTTTTCGAAGTCAACTAACTTTTTAAGTTTCCAGATGAAGAATTTATCGATTTTACTCCATTCTACAATTTGTTCCCAGTCATATCCTCTTCTTAAAGCATCTCCGATGATGAATAATCTTTCGTCATCACAGACTCTGATTCTTCTTTCGATTTCTTCAGCAGTTAATGCCTGGGCTTGTTTTGTTTTTAATCCAAGGTGTCTGATTCCTGTTTCTAATGAACGGATTGCTTTCTGTAGAGATTCTTCAAGATTTCTACCAATCGCCATTACTTCCCCGGTTGCTTTCATCTGAGTAGAAAGTCTTCTGTCTGCTGTTTCGAATTTGTCGAATGGGAATCTTGGGAATTTTGTTACCACGTAGTCAAGAGCCGGCTCAAAGCATGCGTATGTTTTTCCTGTTACCGGGTTCATGATTTCATCAAGCGTTAACCCTACCGCAATTTTTGCAGCGATTTTTGCAATCGGGTACCCTGTTGCTTTTGATGCTAAAGCTGATGAACGGGAAACTCTTGGGTTTACCTCAATGATATAATAGTCGAACGAGAGTGGATCTAAAGCCAACTGTACGTTACATCCTCCCTCAATACCTAAGGCTCTGATGATTTTTAAAGAAGCATTTCTCAACAACTGATACTCTCTGTCTGAAAGGGTCTGAGAAGGTGCTACTACGATAGAGTCTCCGGTGTGAACTCCTACCGGGTCAATATTTTCCATGTTACAAACTACAATCGCGTTGTCGTTTGCATCACGCATTACTTCGTACTCAATTTCTTTGAAACCTGCGATTGATTTTTCGATAAGACACTGTGTCACCGGGCTGTGTTTTAGTCCCAATTCAGCAATTTCTTTTAACTCTACTTCTGTAGAAGCGATACCACCTCCGGTACCACCCATGGTAAAGGCAGGACGAACAATCACCGGATATCCGATATTATCGGCAAAAGCAAGAGCACCTTCTACCGTATTGACAATATCTGATTCTGGAACCGGCTCATTCAGTTCTCTCATCAACTCACGGAAAAGGTCTCTGTCTTCAGCTCTGTTGATCGCAGAAAGCTTAGTTCCCAATACTTCTACTTTGCATTCTTCAAGGATTCCTGATTTTTCCAACTCAACTGCCATATTTAGACCCGTCTGCCCTCCAAGGGTTGGTAGTAATGCATCCGGACGTTCTTTTCTGATGATGTGGCTTACAAACTGTAATGAAATCGGCTCGATATATACTTTATCAGCGATTTCCACATCTGTCATGATTGTTGCAGGGTTTGAGTTGATCAAAATTACCTTGTAGCCTTCTTCTTTTAAAGACAGACAAGCCTGCGTTCCTGCGTAATCAAATTCAGCTGCCTGCCCGATGATGATTGGTCCTGAACCGATTACTAAAATTGTTTTTATATCTGTACGTTTTGCCATTTTTCTTTTTTTAGATACAAGATGTTAGATGTCAGATTTCAGACTTCCAACAGGATGTTTTACTTTTTTAAATTAGATTTGAATGTATAAATCATTCTTTGAATTTCATTCAGATTTGATATTAAACCATTGACTTTTTCTGCTTCAAGTAAATTTAATTCTCTGGTTAAAAGTAATTGTGTCTGTAACTCAAAAGAGGATGCATTTGCTATTCCGAGAAAATGATAAAACTCTCTATCATTATTTCTCCCTGCTCCTTCGGCTATATTTGAAGGAATAGAGATTACAGACCTTTTAATTTGAGAAATCAAACCAAACTTTTCATCTTCAGGTAACTCTGCACAAATGATATAAACCTGTTTTGCAAGTTCTATAGATTTCTGCCAAAAAACCAATTTTTCAAAATTATGCATGATAAAGTCTGTTATCTGATGTCTAATATCTGAAGTCTTTACTTTTTAAAGTCCTCCATCAATTGAATGAACTCATCAAACAGGTAGTTTGCATCTTCAGGACCAGGGCTTGCTTCCGGGTGATACTGAACAGAGAAACAAGGGTGGATTTTGTGTTTTAATCCTTCGTTGGTTCTGTCGTTCAAAGCGATGTGTGTTTCGATAAGGTCTGTTCCTTTCAAACTTTCCTGATCTACTGCATATCCATGGTTTTGGGAAGTGATGGCTACTGTATTTTTCTCTAAATCTAATACAGGGTGGTTTCCTCCTCTGTGTCCGAATTTCAGTTTAAATGTTTTTGCGCCACAAGCAAGACCGATTAACTGGTGTCCTAAACAGATTCCGAAGATTGGAACTTTTCCTAATAGTCCTCTGATCATGTCTAAAGCGTGTGGTACATCTTCCGGGTCACCAGGACCGTTTGACAGCATGATTCCGTCCGGGTTCATCAATAAGATTTCTTCAGCTGTAGTATCCTGAGAAACTACGATGATATCACAGTTTCTTTGAGATAATTCTCTGATAATTCCCAGTTTTGCCCCGAAATCTACCAGCACTACTTTGAAACCTCTGTTTGGGTTGGCATAAGGTGTTTTTGTAGAAACTTCTTCCACCTGATTGGTTGGGAAGTTGGTTCCTTTCAGTTCTGTGGCAACTGCTGCTTCATCAGCGTCAGCATTCACGATTTTTCCTTTCACAACTCCTGAATTACGAAGAATTCTTGTCAGTCTTCTCGTGTCAATTCCTGAAATTCCTGAAAGGTTTTTCTTTTTAAACAATTCATCTAAAGTGATCTGAGTACGGAAGTTGGAAGGAAGATCGCAAAGTTCTTTTACGATAAGCCCTTTGATTGCCGGCTCGATACTTTCATAATCATCACGGTTAATACCATAATTTCCGATCAGCGGATAGGTCATACAAACAATCTGACCACAGTAAGACGGGTCAGAAATCAATTCCTGATATCCTGTCATTCCGGTATTGAAAACTACTTCTCCTGCAGTTTCCAAATCTGCTCCGAAACCTTCTCCATGAAACACTTCACCGGACTCCAGTATTAATTTTTTCTTCATTTTTTCTATTTAGATTTTCTATTTTTTTATTAACAGGTCGCCCCTACGGGGCTTTGGATGGTTATATCCTTTTATTTCTATGGGTTTCACCCATTGCTATTAGCAGGTCGCTCCTACGGAGCTCGCTATTTGTTTGTTTTTACCAATTCACCACGATGGGCTCACTGGCTATTAGCAGGTCGCCTCTACGAGGCTCTTTGGTTCTTTTCTTTTGCTCTTATTTAAAAGTATAACCTTTGCTTTCTAACGCCTCCTTTAAAATGGCCATTCTTGCGAAGACTCCGTTTTGCATTTGTTTAAATACTCTTGATCTTTCACATTCTACAAGGTCTGAATCTATTTCCACTCCTCTGTTGATCGGTGCCGGGTGCATAATGATGGCTTCTTTTTTCATTACGTGTTCTCTTTCTTTAGTCAGGCCATATCTTTTATGATATTCTGAAGCGGTAAAGCTCATGGCAGCATCATGTCTTTCATGCTGGATTCTTAATAACATCAGAACATCTACTTCACCGATCAATTCATCTACTGACATATAAGTTCCGTTGATCAGGGCTCCTTCGTCAAACCATTGTTCCGGTCCTGAGAAGTATACTTTTGCACCCAATCTTCTTAAAGCTTCTGCATTAGAGTTTGCTACACGGCTATGTTTTACATCTCCTACAATCCCTACTTTTAATCCTTCAAATGTTCCGAATTCCTGATAGATGGTCAGCAAATCCAGCATACATTGCGAAGGGTGATTTCCCGTTCCATCTCCTCCGTTGATCACAGGAATATTAATATTTTTTAATTCTTCAAAGTATCTGTCTTTCTTATCGCGGATCACGACTAAGTTGACTCCGATACTTTCAATCGTTTTCACCGTATCATAAAGACTTTCTCCTTTGTTTACCGAACTGTGAGAAGCATCAAAAGGAACAACCTGTAGTCCCAGTTTTCTTTCTGCAAGATCAAAACTTGTTTTCGTTCTTGTGCTGTCTTCGAAGAAAAGGTTTGAGCAAAAAACTTCTCCTTCAATTTTGGCAGTTTTACCGTTTGCAAAAGCCAGTGCTTCTGTCAGTATACTGTTGATTCTCTCGGTGCTTAGTTCTGTAATCGTAAACATAATTCTTATTTTTGGGCATAAAAAAAGCGAAGACAACTATCTTCGCTTAATAACAATAAATATCGTAAAGGGCGCTTTCGCCCGGTAAATCTAATGATATAAATGCTTTTTTATTCATTAGGTGCAAAGATACAACAATTTTATGAACCTGCAAAAATTAAGTTTAAAATAAATTAAAAACTTCGGGATTTCCTTATTCTCATTTAAAATTAATATTTTTGTTACAACTCAAATCAGTTCTATGGATTTAAAAGACAAAATGATTCTCAGCATTATTCAGGAAAATTCTACATTATCAGTAAAGGAAATATCCGAAAAGATAGGTCTTACCTTTACTCCAACGTATGAAAGGATCAAGCAACTGGAGAAGCAGGGGATCATTGAAAAATATGTAGGTCTTTTAAACCGTGAAAAACTGGGTCTGAATATTGTTGTCTACTGTAATGTGCGTCTTAAGGAGCAATCCAAAAAAGTATTGGAAACTTTTGAGAAACACATCGGAAAGTATGACGAAGTACAGGAAATCATCAGTCTTTCCGGAGAGTACGATTATATGTTGAAGATTATCGCCAAAGACATTAATTCTTACAATGAATTTGCGGTGAATGTTATTTCAAACCTTCCCAACATCGGGCAATACCATAGTTCCATCGTGCTTCATGAAGTGAAAAAGTCTACTAAATTCAAAATCGATCTGGAGTAATCTTTTATTTTAAACCATTAAGATTCTTTAAGCAAATAAGTAAGAATTCGCAAGCGAATTAAAAAAGTACATCCTTTTATATGTTATATGATATATTTTTTTGATTTGCTGAAAATCTCTGATTTTCTTGCGCCTTAAAACAGTATATATAATTATTCCTTGCGCCTTTGCGCTTGCCAACAGTAAAATTATTTTTTCACGTTTATACAAAATTTTTGTTAGAATAACGCAAGGACGCTAAGGTTTTTTAGCAAGCTTCATTTTTTAAGGCGCAAGGATTTTATCTTCGATAAAATTTGTGAGGGGCATATTGATTTGCCACGAATGCCTTTAGATTTGCAAAAGGATTTAGTAATAAATTAGATATTAATTAAATTCTGAAGAACCAGAGAAAATAAAGTGAA
>NZ_PIZV01000060.1 GCF_002835665.1 Chryseobacterium sp. PMSZPI | reverse complement strand
ATGCCCAAATATTAATTTTCAGAAAATAATTCACCAAATGCGCATGCAAAATTTAATATTTTGTTAAATAGATAATAGTATTTACCTTTGGTGCAGTTTTTGAAAAACCAAGAAAAAGATCAATGAAAAAATATATTATAGCAGCGGCTCTTATAATAGGGACCGGTACCCTGATAACCACTACGGTACAGTCATGCACAACATTGGCGACATCCGATATGGGGCTTTCCATTATTAAAAGAATGCTTCTTAACGGGATTGATAAAGGGATGGGAATTTACACCAATAAAGAAGCTTTTCTTCAAAACAATATGGTAGATAAGGCTCTTCCCAAGCAATTGAGAGAGGTTAATTCCATGTTGGAAAAAATTGCACCTTCATTAGTAGCTAAAGAAAGAGATTATATTGCACAGGCAGCAGCTTATACTGTCAATACTTCAAGACCAATTCTACAGGGTGCCGTAAACAGCTTAAATGCTCAGGACGTATCAAGAATTATCCAGGGGACTACTGCCACCCAGATTCTCAAAGAAAAGACCTCTCAGCAACTTATCGCAGCGATAGCTCCAAAGGTAGATGAGAAATTAAATGAATACGGAATCGTGAAAACCATCAACACAGCCTTATCCGGAAGTAATTTCCTGGGAAGTCTTTTAGGTGGAAATAAGAATACGGTAAATGCAGGAGGATTAAGCCAACTTGCTTCGGAGCAACTGGTAAGCGGGCTGTTCAATATTATCGAAGATTATGAACATCAGAACTCAAAATCCCTGTTGGGACCGTTTGGAAAATAGGAAAAATTTCGTTATATTTATATTATATTAATAATTGCAGATGGATATATTACAAGGAAATCAACACGCAAGCCCGGAAGATTTTTACAAATCTCTGAGCGAAAAACTGGAGGATCATCACGATTTTCCGGAAGATTATTTATTTAAATTTATTATTCCTACAGACCAGGCAAAACTTACTGAAATTTACAAAGTTTTTGATGGTATTAAATTTACATTAGGAAATCGCGAAAGCAAAAATGGAAAATACACTGCCTGCAATATCAATGCATTTGTTTTGGATGCTAACCAGGTGGTAAATATTTATAAAGAAGTAGCAAAAATAGAAGGCGTTATTCTATTGTAGAAATTAAAGACTGTCTGGCTTGACAGTCTTTTTTATTATCAGATAAAATGTAAAAGATTTTGATGATCGATAGAAATGGGCTTTAGCCCATTTAATAAATAAAAACCTTCCATAGGCTTTAGCCCAAACCTGGAATTTTAAAATCAGCAATAAATCCTTCTCTATGGATAAACACGAAAGTAAAAAAGCACCCATAGAGGTGCTTTTATAATTAATGATTATTAAAATTATTTGGTCGTCTGGTCTTCCCATTCAAAATGTTGTTCAACACCTAGACGAACTGTTGCTATTTTTCCAGTACTTCCACTAATTTTACTACTATTTAAGAAACTGGTTGCAGCATCATCTTTTCGTATTATATAGTCTTTCATCTTAGCTTTTGTAAAGTTAGGAAAATCAGGATTATATTCAACTTTAGATTTGTCATTAAGGTCAACTTTTACAGCTTTCCATAAATCAAAATCTTTACCATCAACCCTTACATCAAGAATTGCACCTGGTAACCCAAAAAATTTAAATGGACCAACAGAATAAGGAATTTCTTTTGTAAAGTAGGCAGTTACTGAAGAACCACGAAAATTAGCTATTGCTTTTATACATTCGTAACCAAGTATTTTTTTAGTAGATTCTTTTTCAATTTTCCAATTAATCTGTGGAACTTTATCATATACAAAATAATAGTCTTCTGCATTGTCCTTAACAAATGATGTAAAAAAGAAATTCCTGTCATTTGTTGTATCATCAATATTAGAAATAAAATAAAAATCTTGAGTTTTTTTATTTTTATTAAAACTTGGGTCTGTCCACATAATGTTACCATCTTGTTTTGATATAACCTTTGTACCATTAGTATATAAATCCTCATATACATTGGCAATAGGTGACCTTACATTCAAGTATTGTATGTGTATCTGCTTTTGTGCTGATAAGCCCCAAAAAAATAAAAGAGATAGAAGAAAAAGAAACTTGTTCATTATATTTTTTTTGGTTGATTCTTAAGGGTTAACATCGGTTGATTGCCCTAATGCCGTTTGTTGCTTTACATTATAACCTTTAGATCTTAAATCGGCAATAACCCCAGCTTGATAAGCCATGCAGCTATTTAAATTGGTTGATCAGAGGTAAACCATTGTTGCCCTGTAGCTTGCCCCGATGAGTTGTAATAAGTTACCATAACCCCACACAGTTGGAAAGCAACTTTAGCAGTTTTTGTTTCAATTTTGTTTTCTAATGCACCTTTTGCGCTTACAAGTCCAGTAACTCCAATGGTTACTAATAAAATTACTTTTTTTCATAATAATTGTTTTTTAATGTTAGTTATTGTTTTAAAAACTTGATTTAAATATATAAAATAAATCAATTATACTGGGATTTATTCTTTTATGCCAAATCGCTATTTATCAACCACTTATATATATAAAAAATATTTTTTTATTAGAATTATGGACATCTGTAATGTTAGTTAAAGTATTTATATATAAGCTTTATACTGTTTAAGTAGTAAAAGAAAGAAATGCACTCTAGCTGAGTGCATTTTTAATATGATTTAAATGGTCTTTAAATATTGGTTAAAATTGGCTGAAGTTTCCAATTAGAAGTTGACTTGCATAGTTGCTATTTTTTACTTTTGGTTCCGCCAATTAAGTATTATTTCTATATCTCTATTTTTCAATAAAGAATTTTACATTTTCAATAGGTCTTCCTAACATGGCTACGGAACCTTTTACTAAAATAGGTCGTTGTATCAGTGAAGGATTTTCAGACAAAATTTTAATCCATTCTTCTTCGGAATAGTTTTTATCTGCATAATTTTCAATATATAATTTATCCGTTTTACGAATGATATGGAAAACGCTTTGGTTAAGTTTCTTCAAAACTGTTTTAATCTCCAATACACTCAACGGATCCTCAATGATATTGATAATCTCAAAAGACACTCCATTTTCATCAAGATACTCCAATACAGCATTTGACTTTGAACAGTTTCCGTTATGTAAAACTTTAACTAACATTTTTAATTATTTAGGATTAAACTTGTTTACAACAAATTTACTAAGAAATCATTTGGACTTCTCTTAATATTCTGATAAATATTTGCTAAAACAATCCGTGAAGTTCCGCTTCAATTTTCTCCAGAATAAATCCGAAATCCTCCGGTTTTTCAACAAAATCCAAATCATCTACTTCAATAACCAAAAGCTTACCTTCCGTATAATTGGAAATCCACTTTTCATATTTTTGATTTAGTTTTGATAGATATTCGATACTAATGGACGCTTCGTATTCACGCCCTCTTTTGTAGATTTTCTTTACAAGATTGGGTACATCAGATTTTAAATAAATCAATAAATCCGGTGCAGAAACAAAGGTTTTCATCAGATCGAAAAGTGATGAATAATTATTGAAATCTCTGTCAGAAAGAAGATTCATATCATTTAAGTTTTCTGCAAAAATGTGGGCATCTTCATAAATGGTACGATCCTGAATAATATTTTTACCACTTTCTCTGATTTCTTTCACCTGACGGAATCTACTTCCCAGGAAATACACCTGCAACGCAAAACTCCACTTGCTCATATCCGAATAAAAGTCCTCCAAATAAGGATTGTGATCTACATCTTCAAATTGTGCATCCCATCCGTAATGCTTGGAGAGCATCGTAGTTAAAGTTGTTTTTCCTGCTCCAATGTTTCCTGTAACTGCAATATGCATATTTTTTTCCTTGTATTTACTGATTAATTGATAAGCTTCTCCACCACTGTCGCCTGAACATCGGAAGCTTCTTCTATCAATTTTTCTAATGTATTGTCTGAAGATTTTCCTTCGGATTTTGCCTTTTCCTTTTCTTCAATATGTTCTATTGGTTTTTCCGTGGAATTCGGCTTTACTTCCGGTTGAGTTTCTGGTTCTTTTGGCAAGTCGGTTTTCTTTACTTTTTCAAGACTGTAAAGATAAAGCTTGTTCCCTTTGATTTCAAAATAAGATAGGATGTTTTTATCCACAATTTGTGCATCCTGATCTTCAAAAATAGTGACCATTCCTTTTTCAGGAACATATTTTAAAATGGAATTATTGGCAACAACCAGAATCGTATCATTTTCTCTTCTGAAGCGTTTTCCATTATTCACAGGGGTTTCATAAAGTTTCTCAAACTTCAGCGTATAAACACTGACGCTTTTTCTTGTCAGAATATAAATTTTATTTTCATATACCAGCAAATCCAACAGGTCTTCAAAGCTAATATCAAAAGGGTATGAATTGATGGTTGTATCGTTCCTGAAATTATATTGTATCAGTCGCTTTGTACTATCATCCAATAGCCATAGCTGCTGTAAATCTTCTGCATAAGCCATTCTGATAAAACCAAACTTTTGTTTAAAATCAAGCTTTTGGATTTCATTCAAATTTTGATCTACAAATTTCATTTCCTGAGCATTTTCAGAAAACAGAGGAACATTCAATGGATTTTGTACTGTTTGGACCTTATAAGGAACAGTAAGCATCATTTTTCCAATCTGTTTCCCTAATGAGTCGTATTTTGTAAAGCTGAAGTCTTTGTTTTTATAGATGTAGAGATTGCCATAATCATCTGCAAGCATATCTTTGGCTTCCTTTAATTTCAGAGTATCCAAAGGAAGAATTTTCTGTGCCGTCGATGTACAGAAAATGAAAATGCATATTAAATATAGTAGCCTCAAATTGTATTTTGTTAAAGATAATTTTCCTCCGGAGAAGATTGCAATTTACATACTTTTATTTAAACTAAAATGATGTTTCATTATGTCCCTCATTTTATAGCAACCTCGTAGATTTTAGCCCAATTTTTTCCTGTAACCAACATATTCTCTCCTTTGAATGCGATTCCGTTTAATACATTTTCACTTTCACCTCTATCATTTTCGCCGGTCAGTTTGGTAAAATCAAATTTACCAACGACTTCTCCGGTTGTTGGATTAATTTTTAAAATAATCGGTCTATGCCATACATTCGAATAGATAAAACCGTTATGATATTCCAATTCATTAAGCTGCTCAAATGTTTCGGTATTTCCTGCCACGGAAACTGTTTTCACAATTTTTGAAGGATTATTAATACCAAGAAAATAAAGGTTTTTTGAACCGTCTGTTGCCACAAGGTTTTTTCCGTCATAGGTCAACCCCCAACCTTCTCCGATCACATTAGGTAAAGGAAATTCTGAAAGTTGTTCGAATGTTTTTTTATCGTAAACAAATCCTATTTTATTCTTATAAGTTAACTGATAAATTTTATCTCCAACTACAGCGCAACCTTCAGAAAAAACACCAGCAGGCTGCTGCTTAACCATGCCAGGAGTGGCTGATCCTAATGTGTATTTTATAAGTTGTGAGGCACCATCTAACCCATCACTTTCATAGATTATATTTCCTTCTGCAAGAAACCCTTCTACAAAATTCTTGGGATCGTGCGGATATTCCGCAACAATCTGATAGGTCATATTTTTTTCAGGATTTTTGGCAAATACGTTGATTGTTGCATCCTGATTCAACACCTCACCTCCTTTTGTTTTGATAGTAAAAGTAACAGCATTATCCCCCAAAGTAAAAAACCTGGGATCAATGACAAAACTGTTTGTTTCTTTATCTCCGAAACTTATGGTTACACTTTCAGCATTTTCCGTCACCTCTTTTGGAAGTTCCAATTTATCACCAAAATGATAGCCTTTAGCTTCTTTTGAATTATTGTAATCAGCCAAAATATCCAGCATCTTTTCGTTATTATGACAAGAAGCCAGCAGAAGCACTGCCATAAAACCGGCTATTATGTTTCGCCTCATGAGATTTTTAATCATTTTTCAAAAATACTAAATTTTACGCCTTACATAAAAATAGCGTCCCTTCAGGAACGCTATGTTTTATAGATAGATGAATTATTTATTTCACCTGAACTTCATATATTTTTGGCCAGTTTTTACCTGTTACCAACATATTATCACCTTTGAAAGCAATTCCGTTCAATACATCATCACTTCCTTTTGTATTTTGTTTGGCAATATCCGAGAAATCAAAAGTCCCGACAACTTCTCCATTAGCAGGATTAATCTTTAGAATGATTGGTTTTTGCCACACGTTTGCATAAACAAATCCGTTGTGATACTCTAATTCGTTCAATTGATCATATGCTTGTGAACTTCCGGCAACAGCAATATATTTAATAAGTTTTGAAGGATCGTTCGGATCAAGGAAATATAAAAGCTTACTCCCGTCCGATGCAATCAGGTTTTTCCCGTCATATGTCAATCCCCAACCTTCACCTAATACATTTGGATAAGCAAATTCGGAAAGTAATTTTAAAGAATTCTTATCATAGATATACCCTTTTTTACTCTGCCATGTCAACTGATAGACTTTATCGCCTACAATGGTACTTCCTTCAGAAAAATCTTCAGGAGCCTGTTTTGTAGAAGCCAGAGGTGTGGTCGTTCCTAATGTATATTTTAAAATCTGAGAAGATCCGTTTTGACCATCACTTTCATAAATGGTGTTTCCTTCTATTTGAAATCCCTGTACAAAATTTTTAGGGTCATGCGGATATTCTGCTACAATCTGATATACCATGTTTTTTTCAGGATTTTTGGCAAATACATTGATTGTAGCATCCTGATTCAATACTTCTCCTCCTTTTGTTTTAATATTAAAAGTAACCGCATTATCTCCTAAAGTGAAAAACTTTGGATCAATAACTAAGCTTGTCGTTTCTTTATCTCCAAAACTAATGGTTACGCTTTCTGCATTGTCCGTTACTTCTTTCGGAAGTTCCAGCTTATCACCAAAGTGATATCCTTTTGTCTCCATTGAATTATTATAATTGCTTAATGTATTCAGGATTTCTTTATCCTTGTTACAAGAAGCCAGTAATAAAATTGCTGCGAAACCCGCTATAATATTTTTTTTCATTGATATTTTAAATATTTCCCCAAAAATAGCAAATTTTATTCCGTATTGCCAATATTATCCACAGGTTCACCAAATTGTAGTATATAACCGTTATTATCATAGATCGCAAATTCCCGCATTCCCCATTCAAAAGTTTCGATTTCATAGCAAACGTCGGCTTTCGTTTTAAGGTCTTCCCAAAGATCATCTACATGATTTACATTAAAATAAAATGAACCGGTAAAACCAATCCCATGGTTCTTTTCATGCTTATTGGGTTGGGAAATCATAATATGCACCTCATCTTTACGAAGTGATGCCCATTCCCATTCATCATTCCTGGCCATTAATGTAAAGCCCAGAACATGCATATAAAACCCTATGGTTTCATCAAGATTTTCTGTCCAAAGAATGGGTCTCAGCCCTGTAAATTCTATCATAATTCCTGTAATTCAAAAGTATTTTTACGAATCTTCATATTAAGAGAGATCCATGTTTCCTTGTCAATCTTAGCTTCTTTTTTAATATGGGGATCAATGGTAAATCCTACTTTTTTGTAACATTCAATTGCCCCGACATTCCAATCGTACACGTTCAGTTCAGCAGTATCTTTATCGAAATGGCTAAACCCATACTTCAAAAGTTCCTTCATTACTTTTTTACCATATCCCTTCCCTCTGTTATTATCATCCCAAATCAAAATTCTTCCTAACAAAAATGTTTCTTCCTTCAAAAAGATCTGAGCGTGTCCGATTGCATTTCCATTACTTTGATCTACAATTTTAAATAATCTCCTGTCTGGGTTAGATAAATCTTCTTCCAATTGATCTTCTGTCAAAGGAAAATGATACATTGGTCCTGCAAATTGGAGAAGCATACGTTCATCTGTTATTTTTGAGATTAACGTCTGAGCATCCTCAATATTAAAAGCTTGTAATTCAATCATTATTATTGTTCTAAATATCCCTTTAAACTTTGTCCGATAATAGCATTCCAACCTTGCATAAACTGTTCTTTTGAAAAGCGATCTCCTAAAATTTTAAAATTTTCGATATTTTCATGGGTCAATTTTACCAAAGTACCCTTGTCTTCCGGAAACAATTCCCAAGTTACAATAGTTTTCGCATCTGAATAATCCGGATAGGACCAAGTATGTTTTAATTTTTCATTCGGAATAATTTCCAAAATTTCACATTGATGACGGAATCTATTTTCCCCTCCCGGTTCATAGAAATTAAATACTTTTCCTACTTTCGGTTCAAAATCCTGAATATCGAAATACCATGATTTCATTTCATTCTTATCTGTCAATACTTTCCATATTTTTTCAGGTGAAGCATTGATTTTGTACTGAATGGTGATTGGTGTATTCATATGATTGATTTAACAGTTCTTCATACAATTAGCTTTAATATTATTAAAAATTGGGATTGAGATTCTTATTAAATTTATTTAACCATGCGAAAATCCGGTAATTTTCGCTTCATCAAAGTCCAATTGCATTTCAATGGTTCTCATCACATGATCATCAAATATTTTCTCTTTTTTCATTCTGTGCAACTCATTTCTCTGAGCCTGAATAATCTGGCGAAGCACATCTTTATTTTCATTGATTGCACTTACATAGTCTCCTGTAGATGCCATACATTGAGCTTTGTCAGCCATTAGCATCATTTCATTTTCCAGTTTGTGTTTTTGATGACGTACCAGACTGTTTGTTACGGCCAGTTCAGAAAAGTCATTATCCAGTTTATGGAGAGCCGTTTCTTTCAGTTTTCTCATCAGGATAACCTCTTGTTTTTCCTCCGGAAGTTCACTTCCTGCATCTTGTATATTTAACATTTTTAAGATTGGAGATAGTAATAAACCTTGTCCAACTAAAGTAATCAATATAATAACGAAAGTTACGAATAAAATAATATTTCGATGTGGAAATGCATCTCCATTAGGTAAAAATGCAGGAATCGATAATGCTGCAGCCAATGAAACTACTCCTCTCATGGCAGCAAAACTAATAATGAAGGGCTCTCTCCAATCCGGTTTAGGAACTTTTAATCTTAATTCTTTTGAACAAAGCCTCGGAAAATACATCAACGCATAACTATACAAAATTCTTGTTCCAATAATCGCTCCACCAATAACAACGCTATAAAAGATACCGTCAGCTATAGAATATTCTTTCATTCCCTCCACAACGATAGGCAGTTCAAGTCCAATGAGAATAAAGATAATCGTATTCATCAGGAATATCAGTACACTCCATACATTCCCGGATTGAATTCTTGAAGTATGGCTTAAATAACAATGTGAATTGTAAGACATCAATAATCCTCCTGCAACCACCGCAAGCACCCCTGAAAAATGAAAATGTTCTGCACCTACATACATAATGTAAGGAACGATAAGTGTAACAACCGTATCAATATTGGAATTTGTTGGAATTATCCTTAACAGTGCTCCAAATAAAAATCCGATCACAACACCAACCACAATCCCTCCAATAGCCATTGTAAAGAAATCCTGAACGGCATCTCTCCAGATAAACTGTCCTGAAATTACCGCTGCAAGAGCAAATTTAAACACAATTAAACTGGATGCATCATTAATTAAGCTTTCCCCTTCCAGAATATTCGTAATTTTCTTAGGAATCTTCATATGCTTTAACACCGAAGTCGCCGCCACTGCATCCGGTGGAGAATTCACTCCTCCCAAAAGGAACCCCATCGCCACCGTAAGTCCGGGAATGATAGATGATGAAAGGTAAGCAACAACGATTGAGGTTAAAAACACCAATCCAAAGGCCATTGAAAAAATTTGTTTTCTCCATTTATGAAAGTCTTGCCATGAGGTAAACCATGCTGCTTCAAATAAAATAGGAGGCAGAAAAATAAGAAAGACCAAATCAGGCTCTATTTCAATACGGGGCATTCCGGGAACAAAACTTATCAGCAACCCTGCAATCACAAGAAAAATTGGGTAGGCTACTTTTAATTTCTGTCCGATCATCACTAATATCATCACAGAAAGCAATACTGCAATAGATATGATAACATAACTATGAATCATTTTTAAATTCGTTTTTTAAGTATTATTTTTTGGATTAAAACCTTACAAATTTTATAGATAAAGCAGGTCGATATCCTAATCTTTTACTTCTTGTTAAAGCACAATATTATTTTTGGGAATAATCGCTGGTGGAAGATCAGATTCATCCAACATATCCCTCATATCAATTTCAATGGTGCGGCTGATCTGGGTAATAGGCACATCATTTGGGCTTCCTTCAAAAGGGTTTACGGAAGCCTCTCCTACGCTATCCAATGTATGAAAACACCAGGTTACCAATAATGAAAAAGGAATATTGAACCATAAGGTCCAGCCTTCTAATGCGGTCCCATCTCCTAATTTATCAAGCTCTTTTATTAATCCAAAGGGTACAAAAAGAATAAATAATAACAGCAAATAGGTTGTAATGGAAGAAAAGTTTCTCGGATAAGGAAAATTTTTAATCCTTTCTGCTTTTCCTTGATTATCCGTAAATTTTACCAATTGCTGATTGATTTGCGTCCATTGAAAATCATTAATTTCTCCTTTTTCGTAAGCTTCGGACAATTCTTTACTCTGGTTTGCTACGAGCTGCGTCGCTCTATTTTTCTTACTTAGAATATATTGACGTTCATCTTCTGAAAGGTATTTCTTCAACTCTTCGTCCAGGCGGGACAGTCTTTCCGGGATATCATATTTCTTTGAATACTCATCAAATTGAGCCGTCCCCATGTTCTCCCAGGCCCTTGGCTCCCGAAGCTGAAAACGAAGTGCTGTAAGCCATGCATAATGACGAAGAAACATTTCTTTTACCTTTCCGGGATTCTTTCCGGCTAAAGCATCTCTTACAATATATCCAAAACTTCGGCTATCATTAATTATTGCTCCATAAATCTGTCTGGCTTCCCAAAGTCGGCTATAGCTTGCGTTATTTTTAAATCCAACTATAAAAGCTACAGCAGTTCCCAAGATCGCAATCGGCTGCCAGGGAATAGAAAGAAATTTCCAACCCAAAAAGTATAGTACGGTAGGAATGGCTGAAAATATCGTTAAAACATAAATACTGCGTCTCGTCCATTTCATGAACTCGCGCGCTCCGAATCTTTTTCCTGAATGCATATGTGTTTGTTTTTATTTTTTGTTATAATTAATCTCTCATGATACAAATTAACTGTTTTTCAATCTCATCAGAGCATTCAGCAGAAACGGTCATTTTTAATTTTTAGTAAATGGGATATTGTTATAAAAACCAATCTGAATCTGTCCTCTGTTTTTATTCTCCTGAATCTGATTCATATATCCCGCTTCTATCCTCATATTTTTATTGATGACATACCCTAAAGCTCCATACACCCTGTTTCGGTCAAAAACCGGACTATTGAAATGTAGGAAAATCTCATTGTATACTGATGCATAAAGAGTTTTTGGTAACATTTCCTTTTGGGTAATCGGGATATTCACTCCTAACATATAACGGAATCTCATTCTGAAATCATCTTCAAGAAAGCGTTCTTCTAAACGATAACGATGCTGAAGGTTAAAACGTCCAAACTTCTGTTTTGTAATATATTGCTGAAAGATTCGATGTTCAATGTTTTCTTTTTTTTCTTCCTTTACATAAGGTTGGCTTAGAATAAAACCGTATCCTAATAATACATTATTATTGTTTTCTGTCAGGTCATACCCTATTCCGGTACGAATTAAAAGCTGTTCCAAATCTCCAATCGCATCAAAATTCCGGTATTGGATCTCATTATGCAAGTTCAGCTTCTTACTGATCTTATTATTTCCAAAATACATATACCAGGCACCCAGATCACTTTTCTGTGCAAACGTTAAAACAGACCCTAAGCTCAATGTTGTGAAAACCAACTTCGTAAACACCTTTCTCATTTTCATTAATTACTATTATCTATCGTTTTAAACAAAATTAATATTTTAAATCAATAATAGCAAACAATATTTAATCAACTGGTTTAAAGTGTTTTTAGACTTATCAGAGTTCGGGGTAAAGAACTAAGGTTAAACGCTGGAAGATGGAGGAAGGAGGCTGGAAGTTACTTGTAGTTATAAGTATTGAAAGACTCTGTAAAATTAATATGATATAAACAAGATAAAATAGTTTATTATACCCGTTGTGCATTTTGATATTTTAATGTCAGCTCGGAGTAAAGTGATTTTGAAGCCGGGAGCTGGAAACTGGGCGTAATGAAGGCCATAGAGAATGGCGACTTGTCTTTTTTATCGGTCTTAAGGCAAAAATGAGTGATGCCATAGGATATCAGTCATTATAATTGAAAGTAACTTCCAGCTTCTTTCTTCCAGCTTCCGGCCCTTTTACCGGATTTCCTTACCCCGACTCAGTCGATTTTAGCTCAAAACGCACAACGGGTTTTATTATTTATAGTCTTCACAACTTCCCTCTTCCAGCTCCTAGCTTCTATCCTGATTAATACAGTAGATTACAATAAAAAACCGGCAAAATAACTGCCGGTAGATTTTAATTATATTTATTTCGGATAAAGATAGTGACCTTATGGATGTTGTTGCATCTTTGCAGGGTCATCATAGTTTACCATCCAGTTGATACCGAATTTATCAGTAAACATTCCAAAATAAGCTCCCCAGAATGTATCTTCCATTGGCATAGTTACCTGCCCGCCCGCAGAAAGACCATTAAATAATTTTCCGGCTTCTTCTTTTGAGTCTGCATTGATAGAAACAGCAAAATTATTTCCTTCTTTGAAATGAGGTGCCCATTCTCCTCCGGTATCACTTCCCATTAATACGGTTTCTTTAGAAATTGGAAGACTAACGTGCATAATTTTGTTTTTATCTTCGTCACTCATTTCTTTCCCTTCCATTGGAGGCATTTCTCCAAAAGTTCCGATATAAGGATATTCTCCTCCAAAAACTGATTTATAGAAATCAAATGCTTCTCTACAGTTTCCATTAAATGTCAAATAAACGTTTACTGATGCCATGTTTTTATAAGTTAAGTTTAATATGTTTTGTTGATGATATAGATATATTCCTCCTGATAACTTTCAGTCTGAACTACCTGTGCTGGTCTATTAAAATCATATTTCCGTCAGGATCCTTCAAATAAATATGTTCGGGGCCTGAAGTAGTTTCATCAGCTTCTTTATCAATCTCCACTCCATTTTCTTTTAAATGCCTTTGAATAGTACGTACATCATCAAAAGCATCAAGGTTTTCTGCATTTTCATTCCATCCCGGGTTGAACGTAAGCATATTCCCATCGAACATGGCCTGAAAAAGACCTATTAAAGTAGATCCGTTTTTCATGATCAGATAATTCTGTGCTGTATTTCCTGCCATCGTTGTAAAGCCTAATTTTTCGTAAAAGTCTTTAGATTTCTGAAGATCTTTTACACTTAAGCTGATAGAGAATGCTCCTAATTTCATATATCGTTTCTAAATTAAAAAAGTCGGGATTAAAAGCTGAACTTCTTATTCAATTATTTATTGGTTTTTTAAATGAGTCTTAAAGTCTAAAGTCCCGTCATAGCTTTTCCAATCTCCTGTAAGTTCAAGATTCTGTTCCTCGATTTGTTCGGTTTTTCTGTTCCATTTAAAATCGTAAACAAATTTCCCTTTAAAGGTACCGGAATGCTTTCCTTTGTTTTCTTCAGACAATTCGTACTCCCCAAATATTCTACCGCGCTTTCTGGCATCCTTATATTTTGACACCACTATTTTGCCTTCAAATTTGGCATAGTTATTATCCACAAGAGAATATCCGGAAATAAAATATTCCTGATCGTTTTTTTTATTCTGTTCGGAAGTATTGATCTTAAGTTTCAATTCCTGTCCTTTGTTACCAATCGTTCCAATGTAAGGTTTACTGTTGTTCATCCATACATTTGAAATATCCGGCATCTGCCCAAAAACGAAATTGGCAGTCAAGATAAAGAGTAATAAAAGTTTTTTCATAAAGGTATTTTTAAACACCAAATTGTGCTAAATGGTGATTCAAATGTTTTGCAAACATATTATTCCATTCCTGGGCATTTAATTTTCCGAAAGAAAAAGATTCTTTTCCATCAAAAGCATCCGCTCCCAATTGTTGAGTCTTTTGAATAAAGCCTATTAATCTTGTCTTTTCTTCATGAAAATTCTTTCTTCCTGAAACCAAAAACTGAGGCGCTGTAGGGGAATCTCTTGGATACGCTTTTTCTCCCACAACTTTAGGTTTCACAAATGTTTTTAAAATGAATTTTGCAATAGCTCCCGGTTTCTTATGTTTTTCAGGTTCAAAAACCATTTCATAAGTGATACTACAATGTGCCAACATCTGGTCAACCGTCATTTTTCCCCATAAACCATGTGTATCTTCTACCAGGTTATTTATTCTATCAATATAGTTTTGAGCATCTTTTGCATCAAATACATTTTCCATAATTTATCTAATTAACTACAGACAAATATATTAGTTTTTTCTTTTGATTTTAATAATTGGTTGAAAAAAAGGAAATGAGGAGGGGTAAGTTAGAGGTTGTTATTGATTGACATTAAGTGCAACAGTTCAGGTTAATCGGGTTCAAAGATTGAACGTTTTAAACCAGCAACCTTCAGTCAACTATGACCAACTAGTCACAAAACCTATTCGACGTCATTCTGAGAAGTACCTTCTGCTATAATTTCCTGTGAAGTTGATTTTTTAAATATAAACCAAAGCTTAATTTTTAAAGCAATCCATCCTAAAATAGCATATACTACCAAAAGAATACTTAGATGTTTTAGATAAGGAAAAGTAAGTTCTACAGATCCTTTTTGAATTAATAGAATTTTGAAGGCTTGCAGAAAAGGCGTTAATGGAATAATATTCGCAATAAACTGAACGAAAGCAGGCATTGCGCTTAAAGGCCATGTAAAACCACTGATGATAAAAGCAGGTGAAGCAATTACCATAAGAATCTGGGTCGCTTTCAACGCATCAGGAATTAAGATACTGATAAATACCCCAAGGAATGATACAGAACCTACGAAAACAGCCGTAAGAAGAATAAAATTAAGTATTCCTTCCGGCATTGGCACTCTAAAAATCATGTGCATAAAATAATATACACTCACGATAAGAATAGAAAATACCCAGATCGGAATTACCTTAATCAGCATTGTTGGAAATGCCCATTTTTTCATTTTCAGATATTCTTTCACAAAAGAGCCTCTTTCAAACTCTGCGGCAAAACTTACGGCCATTGCTAATAAAATGACCTGTTGCAACACCACAGCCAACATAGCCGGCCACATAAAGATAAGATAGTTCCCTGTTGTATTGAAAAGCGTAATATAATTGGCTTTGAACGGCTCATATTGAGTAGCTGCTTTTGCAGCTGGCATTCCTGCTTTTTGCAATGCTTTAATGGAAGCTCCGGCAGAAAAGGTTCCTATGGTAAGCTGAAGTGCTTTGGAGGCAAAATTAGCAGTTAAAACATTTCCTGTATTGATGTAAACATTCAGTTCAGGGTATTTTTTCTGAAGCATATCTCCTTCAAATCTCGAAGGAATAATGACTACAGCTGCTGCTTCATGTCGTATCACTTCATCTTTAATACTCAGAGGTTCCTGTAGATATTTAATAATTTTAATACTCTTATTATCATCCAGCATTTCGGTCAACTGATTAGACAGAGGAGTATTATCTCTGTCGATAACCAAAACAGGTGTATTTTCCACTTTTCCGCTTTTATAGACAAATCCCAATAAGGTTGCATAAAAAATAGGTGCCACAAAGAACACCGTCCTTAAGGTAGAATTGCCAATAAAAAGTTTGAACTCGCGTGCTAAAAGGCGGAAAAATTCTTTCATCTGTTTACTTTACTTTTATTTTTTATGCCGGATAGGAAAATTGAAAAGTTCAATAATCCAGTTTTATCATTCTTATACAGACTTAGAAAATCTCATTAAGATTCTTCACTACATTTTATTTCGTTCAGAATGACAATCTCATTATTATTTCAGGATCACATTTGCATTGACTAAAATGTTTTTAGCCTTATTCATATCTTTTGGTTTCACTTTAATTTCATAGATAGCGTCCTGTAGCTGATAGTCCGGATATGCAGTAGTAATATCAGCATACTTTGTCAGCTGCTTGATGTAGACAATGTTACCTGTCAGCTCTTCTTTGTTGTACACTACCTGCATCTGCACTTCCTGTCCTTTTTTATATTTTGAAATCGCACTTTCAGGAATGGTAAATCTGAAATACGTACTCTCGGGAATATATCCATTGAATAGTGCAAAACCAGCTGTTGCTAGTTCTCCTGTATTCAGGCTGATGGTTTCTATTTCCATATTATTGGTCGCAATAATGTATCTTTCAGAATAAGCTACATTAGCTTCCTGCAATGCTCCTTTAGCTTGGGATGCCTGTCCTGCTGCCATTTCTACTTTTTCAAAACGGGTTCCTCTTTTCACATCGTCCAATTCTGCTACCACAGCATCATATTGGGCTTTGGCACCCTGAAGCTTTGCATAGACTTCATCATGAGCCTGTGGAGACATTAAGCTGTCACGAAACATATTATTGGCTCTTCTATAGGATTTTTGAGCAAAATCATATTGCTCTTTCAGTCCTTTATATTTTGCCTGAAGCTGTCTCAATTGATCTGCTGTAGCTCCATTTTTAGCCATTTGTTCCTGGGCTGCAGCAGCATTCACAGCGCCTTGTGCCTGAGCTATTTTTGCAGAAACTTCCGGAACATCAAGCTGTGCCAGGGTATCCCCTTTTTTTACAGTCTGACCTTCAGAAACATATATTTTTAATATTCTCCCGGTAACTTTCGGAGCAAAAGAAATAACGTCTTTTTTAGTTTTTCCTTCCGGTTCCTTTACTTTTTCGTTTTTTTTGTCACAGCTCCCTAACAATAATAGAGCAGCAAAAAGTATAGATATATTTTTATGCATCATTTTAATTTTTAAGGGATTAAATAAAATTTGGTGATATCCAATTCCTGAGTGGACCTCATCAGCTCTATTCCCGCTCTTCTTTGGTTGAAAATTGCATTTTGATATTCAAGTTCAGCAGCTTCCAGATCATTTTCGGCATCGATAAGTTGTGATGACTTACTCATTCCGTATCTGAATTCTTTCTCGGCTTGTACCAATGCATTTTTTGCCAACTCTTTTTCTTTAGCTTTTAAAGTAATTTGTGCGCTTGCAATATCATAATTCGTTTGATTATTGGCCAAATTTAAAGTAAGCTTTTTCAGTGCATCTTCTTTCTGATTTTGCAACACTTCTTTTCCGACTTTGGCTGTTTCCTCTGCATGTTTTCCTTCTTTTCCATCAAAAATTTCCCATTTAAAACCAACTCCAGCGGTAATCAGTGGAAATACATTGATATTATTAGGACTCCAGTCCAATTTTCTACCTTCGTAACCTAATACCGGAACAGCCGGAATTATATTTTCCGAACTTTTGATACGGTTTCCATATAATCCGATATAATAGGCAGAAGCCATCAACTGTACTTTTGGAATCATCCATGTTTTTTCTGCTTTTATTTTATAGTCCGCTGCAGAAATCCCATGTTCCAACGCCCTGATTTCAGCTCTTTGTTCGATTCCCTTTTCAGCAGCAAGCAATTCTACGGGAGATAAAACAGGGTCGATCATTCTAAGACGTTCTTTATTGATACCTGTTAAAATATAAAGTTGGGTAAGCAGGAGTTCTTTTTTACCTTCATACTCTACCACTTTTGCATTTAAAGTAGCTTGTGCCAGTTCAATTTTTTTGTGATCATAAGGGGTAATCAAACCATAACCTAAAGCTTTATCTGCTGTTTTTTTGTTGATATCCAATCTTCTGGTACTTTCATCCAGTACTTTTTTAGATTGATGGATCAAAGCCAATTGATCATAGGCTTTAGAAATGCTGGCAATAACCTCATCTCTTGTTTTTTCCAACAAAATATCTTCCGACTTTTTCTTTTCTTCAACTGCTTTTTTAAGATATTTTACTTTCCCTCCGGAATAGACAAGCATTTTGGCATCTGCTTTTGCCAGTCCTGAAAATCCGGATACATTAAAGTTATTATTGAAGCTTCCTTCCGGAATATTGATGAATGGAGCCAGATTAATTTCCGGAGACGTCAATCTTGCAGTTCCGTTAACATAGCCTACTTTACCACTCACTTCCAAAGTAGGAAGAAAGATATCTTTCAGCTTATGTTCGTCAAGATCGGTAAGTTTATTTTGGGTGATTTGCATTTTGAGGTTCGAGTCCCGAACCATTGCACTATCTAAAAGTTCTTTAAAATCCGGCGCAGATTGTGCCCAGCTCAAAGCGGGGAACACAAGAAAACCAAACGCAAAAATCAATAAATTGTCTTTCATGGTTTATGTTTATAACAAATATAATGCAAAAAATGTTAAAATACTCAAGGATAATTTAACAAAACCTTGAATCTAAAATAAGTTTAAAATCTGTTTAAGTATAAAAGTCTTTGAAATAAAGTCTTATCAAAACCGTTTAAAAGTTAATTAAAAACTAAAAAAAAATGAAAAAAATTTTAACTCCACTTTTAGTTCTCTTCTTTTAAGGATCTTTTTCATAGAATACAAAGGCATTTAAAAATTCTGAACTGAAAAATTTCAAAGAAAACTTAGAACAAATATTATGATTAATTTGAGTTCGGGTTAATGAAATTCTGATTCTTTTAACGCTCGGATCGCAAAAGGTTTTGATCTATATTGAAAATAACTTTGTTCGCAAAGGTATTTCATTCAGCTAAGATATTTACGGCTTCATTGCTGAGTGAAACACCTTGGCGATCTTAAAAAGGATGAATATCTTCAAAAAACCTTGCGATCTATTACGGTAAAAGAATGTTATAAAAACGAAAACTCCCCACATTGCTGTGAGGAGTTTTCTGGTTATAATAAGCTTGCAAATTTTATTTCTGAACTGCTTTTTTCATTGCAGTGTCCGGACGTAAAACTCTGTAACGTACTTCAACGTCTTTTGGAACGTAAAATACCAATGGTAATTTACTGTTATATCTTACGATTTCCGGTTTAAGAGTAACAAACTTCTTAGAAAGCTTCTGTCCCGGGCAAGCCATTAATGTACCTGCTGTTTCTCCTTTTGATTCTACTTCATAATAGTTATATCCCCATCCTTGAAGATCCTGACTTTTCATTTCTCCCATTAAAGAGTAATTATTGCAGTCTAACATTTTTTCAATTCCCGCGAAAACCTCAACTTTTAAGTCATTTTCATTTTTTGCTATCGGAAGTTGAATATATACTTGTTTATATCCATCTTTAGCCTTTGGGAACATTTCAATCTGTAGTTTTTCAAACTTTTCAGCTTTCTTTTGAGCGAAAGCACTTACCCCAGCCATCAATACCAATCCTGTAATTAAAGTTTTTGAAAATTTCATTTTATTTGGTTTAAAATTTTAATTATTTCCTTATAGCCAAAAATCATTCCAAAATTTGAACACTGCTTCCTTTTGTGTGGGCATTCATTTGCGGAGCATAATAATTCTGCATGGTGGTAATCCCATTTGAGAACTTTCCGGATGCATTAGCAACCACATCATATTCAAACACATACTTTCCTTTCGGCATAGACTGGATATAGAAATTGGTAGAGGCATCTTTTGTTGACTGATAATATCCTAAATTATTTTTCCATTGATATCCTGATAGTGCATCTATGGGTTCAAATCCTGCTGCACGCATGTCTTTAATATGAATGAATTCCATAGCTCGGTCTGTATTCAGGATCATTCTTACGGTTACTTTATCTCCTACTTTCAATGGAGTTTCTGTCGTAATTTTCTGAAGTTCTTCTCCGTTTACGGTTTTTACCTTTTTATACAATTCTTTTGTTACAGAAATATAATTTTCGGAAGATTTAATTTTATCAAGATCTTCATAATACTGCCAGAACAGTCCTCCCTGAACAATTCCCGGTCCCGGTTTTGTAACGGTAACGGTTGCCAGATTTTTATCGATAGCATCTGTTTTCACTGCAGATTTTACATATCCTGTAGCCTGTGTCTGAGGTACCAATTCTTTTCCACCCCAAATGATGGTAGCTTTATCACTTTCAGGACTTGTCCATGATTTTCCTGAATTTAAAATGGTAAATATCACTTCTGAAGTACTTCTTGAACTTCCCCAGGAGTTTACTTCTTTTTGAGTAACCAGCCAGATCTTCATATCTTCTATAAATTGCTGATCATTAGATTTCAATGTATTGAACGCTTCCAATGCTCCGGCATGGTTTACTACTTTTGAACCAAACCAACCCCAATCATTTAAGTTTTGCTTCCAGTAAACACCTTGCGTTTTTGTATCGGTAGAAGTTTCTTTCAGATAGGTCATCAGTTTATCCGATACGTCTTTCAATCCGTAATCATTCATCAGCAATGCAGCACGGTGAAGTCCGAAGAATGTGAAATCTGTGATTTTAGCCGTTTTTGCTTTTTGCTTTACCAAAGATTTTAATGTCTCTCCTTTTCCTTTTAATGGATATTGTTTTTCCCAATAATTTCGGGTATCGAGATAATCCAGCGCCCAGTTGCTCCAGATATTTTCTTTTTGCATATCCGCATATTTGCTGATTTCATTATCAACATACTGAATCAATTTTGCTACTATATCTTTTTGTTCTGAACTTTGATAATCGTTTACATTTCCTTTCAGCCAAGTATTAAGTTTCCCAAGATTTTTAAGGATATACAATGAAGTTCCGTAAGAACTTGGATACCCGGCATACCAAGAAAATCCTCCATCAGGGTTTTGAAGTTTTTTCAAATCATCCCAATCCTGTTTGATCGAGTTTCTCATCGTATTCACGTCAAACAATAATGCCAGTTTTTGCATTTGTTCGCCTTCATTTTTACTCTGCAACACCCAAGGAGTTTCTTCCAACAATAATTGTTTTAACTCCTGATTCTTTTCAAGGTTGGAATTTAACAATCCTTTGTTCTGGTATTCCTCAAAGATTGTTTTCATTTTTGGATTGGCTTTAAATATTTCAGAAGCCAATACGTCTGCAAACCATTTATTGAAAATAACATCAGCAGAATTGTTCTGATCATTTTTCAAACTTGGAAGCGCAAACATAATTTCCCAAATCGGGTTTGTCGTTAATTCCAATGTATTGGAAACATTAGAAGCGGTTGTAGAATTTGTATTTTTAAGATTATCCAATACAAAAGTCTTCGTTTCTCCTTCTTTTACAAAAACCGGAACGGCATCTGTAACCAGCATTCTGTTTGGCAACACCGCAATAGCCTGTTGTTCTCCATCAGAGTACGCTCCTGCTTTTGCTACTATTTTTATAATGATGGAAGAAACGTTATTAGGAACTTTCAATTTCCATGTTAGTGCATTGTTCCCGTTTTCATTCAAATTGAAATTTTGTACTCCTGAAGCTATTCCGAATTTTGAAGAAATATTCTCATTGGTGAAAGCATCCAAAATCTGTAACTCAGCAGAACCACTCATTTTCTTAGCGGTAAGGTTGGATAGCTTTGACTGTAAATTCAATTCATCACCTTCTCTCAAGAATCTTGGATAATTAGGCGTTACAGAGAATTCTTTCTGTGTTACCACTTCTTTTTCCAAGGTTGCTGCTCTGGCATCTTTTGTGTGAGCAAGGAACATCAGCTTCCATTTTGTAAGGGCTTCAGGGGAAGTAAACTCAAAACTTACGTTTCCTTCTGCATCTGTTTTCAGATTAGGATAAAAGAATGCGGTTTCGTTCAGATTTTGACGTACAGGGACTTTTTCCAGAGATTCCTTTTGTTCTGCTTGATTAGCTGCTCCGGCAGCATCAGCTACTAAGACTTCCTCTTTTGCCATTGGCGCAGCCACTGCAGCCACTTTTGCTCTCCTCATAGTTCCATAACTTACAGCCTCATCTGCAATTGCATTTAAAGGCTTAGGGCAACCTTTATATTGGGGTAATCCAGGAACGGTAGGACAAGCATCCTCTGTATCATAAATTCCATCTCCGTCAGTATCATTCATATCACCAAATCTTCCATCAAGCCAATTAAAATATGGAACATTCACATAAACTCTATTAAAATAAGGTTGTCTTTTTTGATAGCTTTTTTGCAATAGATAATCTCTCATATCATAAGATGTAATAATACTGTAAGGCACATACAATTTATTCCAGCCGAAGTTATTGGCAGCAAATTGATCCAGAGACATATCATACATATTAGCCAATACTTCTGCATTTACCTTTTCTTTGTCATTACCTGTTACTTTCACGGTCCATTTTTCTTTTGAATTAGGCTCCATTTTATCTCTGAAAGTAATGGTTTCAATTTTTAAAGGACGTTCCGTATCTTTTATTTTTAAGTTGACGGACTGGGTGTTCACATCATTGAATGACACCAACTGGAATTGAAGATTCAAATCCGATACACTTTTATCTTTTGGTACATCTACCATATATTCTAATACTCCTTTTTTCAATGGATGAGTTTCTGAAATTGTCTTTCCTGATCCATTCTGAACAAATACATTTACCAGTGCATCAGGGATAGCAGAGTACACATATATTTTCGCTTTCTCTCCTCTTGTCACTTCATCTTTTGGAGCAATAACCGTCAGGAATGTTTTTTGAGTAGATTTCAAAGAAGCTTTATCCCAAACACTAAAGTTTTGAGAAGATTTTATCGTATCTTTTCCTTCTATATTAAATAGTTCCAACTGATACTCTCCTGCGTCCAGTTTTCCCAGATCAAGAGATTCTTCGCTTCTTGTTACTCCATTCAGAATGACAGAAGAGGTTTTCCAGTTCTTGATATCATCATTTTTATCAAATAAATCATGTGGGAATTTGCTCACAAATTCTTCTTTGGAGTATTTTGGAAGGTTTTGAATTGCTGTTTTAAAATTATCTCTGAAAATTCTGTCAGGAGCCGCAAGTTTTGACAACTTAACCTGATAGGATTTTTTAACGGCTTGTTCGTTATAATTCTTTGTTTCTACTTTTAATTTTACATTTTCATCACTAAAAGTATTTTTAATATCATCCGCTTTTATATAATGAGAAACGGAGGCCACTTTCAGTTGTGTATTGGCAGACTGTGTTTCCCCATTGATATCTGTAACCGAAGCATTGATTTCATAATTATCAATTTGAATTCCTTCTAACTTTTCATCTTTTTTAAGGTCCAGACGGATAACAAATTCTCCTTTTTCATTAGTTTTGGTTTCTCCCAGGATTGAATTCTCATTATCATCACCTTGTGGGTACCACCAGAAATACCTCCATCGGATATTGTGTTTTTTAATTTCGTAATTAACGGTAGAATTACTCAGTGCAACACCGGAAAACATCATTGCTTTTCCTTTCAATTCTATAGTTTGCCCGTATTTGTATTCGTCTTTTACGGGATCGAAAGTTACTTCAAACTTTGGTCTCTTATATTCTTCTACTCTGATATCTTTATAACCTTGAGGCTCTCCGTCTGTTCTCAGATAAAATACCCCGTTAAGATTTCCTTTGGGAAGAATAAAACTGCCGTGATAAGAACCAAATTCATTGGTGGTAAAGTTTTGAGAAGTCACTTCCTGACTATTGGCATCCAATAAAGTTATTTTTTGCTTTACTCCTGAAAGCACAGATTCTATTTCTTTATTTATTTTGGTATTAATAACCTTGAAATATACGGTTTGCCCCGGACGATAGATGGCTCTGTCTGTAAAAATCTGAGCGTTTGTACGGCTTTCTTTATTAGGATTATAATCTTCCACATCTCCTCTGCTTCCATATACCTGCATAATTTGGAAATCGTTGTTCTTCGGCTGCTGAATAAGAAAAGTTCTGTAGTATTCGTTACTCGCAGTAGAAGGAAACTTAAAGATTCCTTTTGCATCTGTTTTGCCTTCAATCTTATTCAGCGTATTATTGGAAACAAATTCATAAAATGTAAGAGTTTCGTTAGCCATTGTTTTACCGTTTTCGCTATTGACTAATTTTAACTCATTGGAAAACGGATTATTATCGGTTTTTGTCTGATAAATAATTCTGTTTCCTGAAACCAAAAAGTAAAAATTCTGTCTGGAATCTTTGTCCGGCTCCGTGCCGGCTACAGCATATTCTACAACATAAATTCCTGAAGGAAGTGGTTTAATCTCCAGGGATGTCTTATGAACTTCATAATCTTTGGCATCAGAAAGCTGATATGTTTCTTTTCTTACCAAATTCTTTTTCACCTTACTGAAAGTATCAGCATATGAATTCTGGACATACTGCAGGAAGGATGTAAGATCATCTTTTACTTCATAGATATTTAGAGAAAATTCCGGAAGATTTTTATATTCTGCAACAAAGTGAATAGGTAAATTACTTTGAGTCTGTTGTTCATATTTAATATTCAGTAGTGGATTGGTGATTTGATTTTCTTTATTTTTAATATTATCAATAAAAGAAGATTTCGGATATTGGCTTTTTGCTTGCGCGGCAATAGCGAGAGCCTCTTTTATTTTCTTTTTGGCGATAAGTTCACTCATGATACTTTCCATGATGATCACCTTATAGTCGCCTTCTACACTGGATTTCGCAAGGTTCTGAAGCTGTTCCAGTTTATCTTTGCATTGTTTAAAATTACAGTTTTCATCCAATTTCTCTTTCATGAAATACAGCTTTGGATTTCCGTTATTCTGAGCAATCAGTTCATCAAAAATGACATTGATTGTAGTACGATTTTCTGTAAGTTCATTCTTTGTAAAAAGTCCGTTATCCGATAAAAAAGCAACTTTTTTAAGAGCGTACCAATCAAATAAAGTTGGGAAATAGGCAATATCCTTAGTTCCGGAAAATATAACTTTATATTTTTCCAGGGAAACTTTTTTCATTTCCGGTTTTTGTTGATCCAGCTCTTTATAACTTTGAGTTAAATAGTTTTTAAAATCAAGTTTGCTCCAGGTTTCGATTTGTGACAAATCCTGTGAGTTGATATTGGTTCTTCCATTAATTTTCCACGAATTTTGGTTATAATAATCCAGGAAAAATCCGCTTAACAAAACTTTGTATACCAGTTTTTCATTCCCCTTCAATTTAGCTTCTGTTCCCTGAAGTTTACTAAAGAATTTTGAAGCGGCATCATTCTGGTCATCGTCTATAGTCTGATTTACAATACTGAATTCCGCCTTTAGGGAACGGATCAGCTGGAGGGCATTGTTTTCTTTCATTGCTTGGTTTTCTATGTCTAAAATAATGGGAAGATTAGATTTATACGCTCCTTTCTTACTATTTTCAGCGATTTTCTTCCACTGGTCATCATAGTATTTCTGCGCAAAAGCCTTTGAAAAGCTTAGCATTACAAGCAAAAGCATAAATATCTTGGAAAATCTTTTCATATATATTAATTTTGATAAATGAACATCTTAAAAATACTGAAAAAATCCGTTATAGACAGTCAGATTTATGTATCCTTAATGGGGACTCTTTTTGCAGTATTTTTTATGAAGGAGCAAAACACATTCCGTTTCCCTACTGTTCTTTTTATTTTTATCACCTATTTCAGCGGTTATCTTTATACTAAGTACCAATATACCAGACATTTTTTTAAAATATTGATTCTAAATGCTGTTGCAGGAGTTATATGTGCGCTTTTAATCATTCACAATCACAATGAAATAAGACTTTTAAAATGGTTTATCATTGTGGTGTTAGGATTATTGTACAACAGTTTCTTTTTGGATGTTTATATTCGTAAAATTCCTCTTTTAAAGGTATTTTACGTAGGATTAGTTTGGGCACTTGTCAATTGCTGGCTGACCCTTCCGGAATTTAATCTTCCGATTTTCCTGATCAGTTTTTTCTTTATCACCGCCTTGGTGCTTCCTTTTGATATCCGGGATATGAACAGTGATATGGTAAAAACTTTCCCTATGTTAATCGGAGTCCAGAATACCAAATACATTGCTTATGCTTTGGTTCTTATGAGCAGCCTTATTGGGATTTTTCACCTTAAACCTCTTTATGCAGGTTCATTTTTTTTATCCAGCATTATCACTTATATTTTCATTTATTTCGCTGAAAATAAAAGAGATGACAGCTATTTCTCTTTTGGAGTGGAAACTTGTTCAGCACTTCCTTTTTTATTTTTACTAATAATGGAGTATTTTTGACGAATGATTATCAAGAAGCTTTCCCTTTACAATTTCAAAAACCATTCAGAGAAAAAATTTGAATTTTCCCCACAGATCAACTGTTTTGTAGGCAATAACGGTGTTGGAAAAACCAATATTCTGGACGCTCTTCATTATCTGTCGGTAGGAAAAAGTTTTTTGGGAAATACAGACCTTAACAACATCAAAAGAGAGGAAGATTTTTTCACAATTGATGCAGAAATTCAGAACGAAGAAAGTGAAGACATCATCAGAATTTCTCAACCTAAGGAAGCTAAAAAGGTCATTAAAAAAAACGATAAAAGCTACGACAGACTTGCTGATCATATTGGCTATTTGCCTAGTGTAATGATTTCACCATATGATTCCAATTTGATTTCCGACTCGGGAGAAAGCAGACGAAAGTTTTTGGATGCGATGATTTCTCAAACCGATTCCGAATATCTTTTTGACCTGATACAATATCAAAAGACAATTCAGCAGAGAAATGCCTTGCTGAAATATTTTGCTAAAAACAGAACCTGGGATAAGGATTCACTGGAAATTTATGATGATCCTATTATCAGATTCGGGACCAAGATTTTTAAGAAAAGAAAAGAATTTGTAGAGCAATTAAATCCTATTGTTCAGAATTTCTATCAAATTATTTCAGGGGGAAAAGAAACGGTTTCAGTCATCTATGAGTCTCATTTATTGGAGAATTCTTTTGAAGAACTTTTAAAAGACAGTCTTGAAAGAGACCGTATGCTTACGTATACTTCAAAAGGAATTCATAAGGATGACCTTCTTTTTGAAATGGATCATGTTTTAATTAAAAAAGTGGGATCTCAAGGGCAACAGAAATCTTTCCTTATTTCACTTAAACTTGCCCAAATGAGCCTTGTTAAAGAATTAACGAAAAAAACACCTATTCTTTTGCTGGATGATATATTCGATAAACTTGATGACATCCGTGTTTCTCAGCTGATCGAACTGGTCAACAGAGAAAGTTTTGGACAGATTTTCATTACAGATACGCATCGAGAGCGTACGGAAAGTGTTGTAAAAAAAATCAATGAAGAAAGTATTATTTTTGAAGTGTAATTATATTGTTTAAGTTTTCTTCCTAATCATTATCCAGGTAACCGGCAAAATCCGTGTGAATGCTGGCCCAAAATATTAAAAACTATCAGTTTTAACCAAACTTAATACATTTTATCGCCCATTTTTCTTAGTGGTTTATGATGAAATGATTACCTTCGCATCCCATTTCACATTATTAAAACTTTAAACCTTAACTTTCAAACTCAAAACTATAACAACCACTGGTAACCAACCTCTTTACAAACTCAAATCACGCACGTGAACTCCGATTATGAAGAAGAAAAAACGCGAATATCAGTCCTCTGAATTGGTAAAATCTTTTGCCAGAATCTATGGCTTTGAAGATAAACTTGTAGCTTTTGACATTAAAGATTTTCTTGAAGATTATCTTGATGAAAGCCTTTTCAATGAAGTAAGAAGTGTTAATATTGAAAATAAATGTATCCTTATTAAAATAGACTCTCCATTATTGAAACATGATTTTAAAATGCGCAAAAGCTTTTATCTGAAAAAGTTTCAGGATAAATTTGGCGAGGATAAGTTTGATGATTTGCAAATCCTTTAATTTGAATGTATTGAGGAATAAAAATCTTATCAAGGTATAAACTCAATACTTTCATCAATATTATTTTAATATTTTTGTATCATTCTGCTCACCAAACACATTCCCAATGATTGAAGCCCTGCATCTTAATATTTCTCGTCACATTTCAAACTCTCAAACAGATATTTCGGAGTTTTGTAATTTATTTACTTCAAAAACCATCAAAAAAAAGGAGTTTTTACTGCGAGAAGGTGAAGTTTGCAGGTTTGAAGCGTTCATTACCAAAGGGCTTTTCAAAGTATACCATATTGATGTAAAAGGAACAGAACAGATTCTCTATTTTGGAATGGAAGACTGGTGGCTTACGGATATCGACAGTTTTGCCAATGAAAGTCCCTCACAACTTTTTATAGAGGCCATTGAAGATAGTGAGGTTCTTATTATTTCAAAAAAAGACAAGGATTTTGCTTATGAAAATTTCCCTTTTGTAGAGGAACTTTTCCGAATCATGACCCAAAAAACTCACAGTGCCTTGCAGCGCAGAATGATTGATAATCTCAGTAAAACTGCTGACCAGCGTTATCTGGATTTTATTGAGAAATATCCATCCCTTAATCAAAGACTTACGAATTTACAGGTGGCTGCCTATCTTGGAATCAGTCATGAATTTTTAAGTAAAATCAGACGAAAAACAACCAAAGGAAAATAATATCTCTTCTATTTTTCATGTTTTTCAAAACAACTAAATATTAATACCCTCTTTCTCCAGGTTTTTAATCTATTCCCTACTCCAAACTCAAATCCTTCTATTTTCATTTATTGAACTTGTTCAATACTTAAACCGATAAGTATTGAGAACTTTGTCCTATCAATCAGAAAGATATTTATTGAACTTGTTCAATGTTTAGCAAAATCAACGGCCATAATTTTGTATTCATAAAATTAACAGAGATGAAATCATTAGTAAAAACAACAGTATTAACATTCATAACATTATTTAATATGTCAACACAAGCACAAAATTTCAAAACATTAGAAGCAGGAAAATTTACATTAGATGTTTATAACGCTTCAGAAAACAGTTTCGGGGTAGCTTCTGTTATTGTTTCAGGACAAACGGATGCTATTTTAGTAGATGCCCAGTTTACTCTGGCAGATGCAGAAACAGTTGCTCAGAAAATTAAAGATTTGGGAAAGAATTTAAAGGCTATCTATGTTTCCCACAATGATCCTGATTTTTATTTCGGATTGGAAGTTTTCAAAAAACATTTTCCAGGAGTAACTGCTTATGCAACGCCTAAAGTGGTGGAAGAAATTGCCAGAACAGCACAGAAGAAACTTGATGTTTGGGGTGGTCAGTTAGGTTCAGCAGTAACCAGCAATATTGTATTACCACAAGTATTAAAAGGAAGCAGCCTTGAATTGGAAGGTGAAAAACTTGAAGTTATAGGGTTAGAGGAGTTCCCTGCAAGAACATTCATGTATATTCCTTCTGCAAAAGCTGTGGTAGGTGGTATCAACGTATTCGGAAATACCTTCAACCTTTGGATGGCTGATGCACAAACTGCCGAATCCCGTGCCCAGTGGATTAAAGTATTAGATAAAATAGCCTCATTACACCCTTCCATTGTTATTCCTGCTCATGGCAAATCAACTGATGCTGCAGATTTAACGTCTGTACAACACACTAAAGAATATATTCAGTTTTATGAAGAGGCTTTGAAAACCAATACAACCTCTGAAGCTTTGGTAAAAGCTATCAAAGCTAAATATCCTAATTTGACTTTTGAAACAGCGCTTCAGCTTGGAGCAAAGGTGAATACCGGAGAAATGAAGTGGTAATCCCAAACTTATGAAATCCATCATTTACAGTCTGATGGCCGTACTTCTGCTATCAGGCTGTTCAATAAAAAAGAATATAACAATGACCAATTTAGAAATTGTAAAAAGTACATACGAAGGAAAAACATCTGAAGAAAACGGAAAAGCACTGGCTAGTCATGTTGCAGATGATGTTCAATGGACAGAAGCTAAAGGCTTTCCTTATGCTGGAACCTATGTAGGATTGGAAGAAATTACCAAAAACGTTTTCAGCCGTTTGGGAAGCGAATGGATTGATTATAAGTTCACACCGGAAAATTATGTTGCTGAGGGTGATAAGGTAGTTGCTTTTGGAACTTATACCGGAACCTATAAAGTAACTATGAAGCCCTTTTCTGCCCGCGTTGCTCATATCTGGCATCTGAAAGACGGTAAAATCGTAAAATTTGAACAATTCGTAGACAGCAAAACAGTTGTAGATGCGATGAAATAGAATTGCAAGAATTTTAACGTCAGGATCACAAGAGTTTTTTAATCAAACTTGAAAAAAAAACGTTCGCAAATGCATTTCATTTAGCGAAGATATTCTCAGCTTCATTGCTGAGTGAAACGCCTTTGCGATCTTAAAAACATAAGGATCTAAAAAAAATCTTTGCGAGCATTGCGTTGTAATAATATAAATGAATGGAATACTGACAAACAATTTTGTCACGAACTCAGGTTAACAATATGAGCTTTGAATTTACTTATATTAAGCTCAAAACACATCTAAAAACAAAAAAATGAGAATTATATATATCATGGATCCCCTTTGCGGATGGTGCTTCGGTAATTCCGACAACATGTTAAAACTATACAACCAGTACAAAAACGATTTGGATTTTGAAATCCTTTCCGGCGGAATGTGGACTGGCTCTAATGTTAGAAAACAATCACCGCAGATGGTTAATTTCTTTCTTAAACATGATGAAGCTGTAGCAGAACGTACGGGAATAACATTTGGTGAAGGTTATTTTGAGTTGTTAAAGCAAGAAATTGTATTGGATAGTGAAATTCCATCCAGAGCGATGGTTTCAGTAAAAACAATTGCTCCTGAACAAACGGTTCCCTTCATGGTTGCTGTACAAAAAGCAAGATATTATTGGGGAAAGGATCTCAATCTTGATGCTACCTACCTTGAGATTTGTGAAAATTTGAGTATTGATCCACAACGATTTTTAGAGGCTTTTCATTCAGAAGAAATGAAACAGGTTACTCTGCACAACTTTCATAAAGCTGCGCAATACGCCCAATCTTTCCCAACAATGCTGGTTGAAAAAGATGGAAAATATACCATTATTGAACAAGGCTATGCTCCTTTTTCTGAATTGGAAAAGCATATTGAACTGTTAAAAAAATAAAATATCCCAAGGATAATTGACATACTCAGAGTCTATAAATAAAATCAAATTATCATAAAAAAAGCACTTACTGTACAAAAAACTAAAACAAATCAGCGATGGAGACCGACCAGTATACTGTCGGGATCATTTCCTACATTATGTCTTATTACTGATTGTAGACCATAATAAACTGTTGCAGCAGGATAACAAAAAAGCAGACTGTCTTAAAGGCAGTCTGCTTTTTTGTTATTTATATTATTAAACCTGATCAGTGCTCTTCCGATTTATTGGAAATCGTACTGCTCATCAGGTCATCTGCTTTTTTGTCCAATCCTGAACTTAATGGCAGGAAGAATTTCAGCGGATGCTTTACGAAATACCTGAAAATTTCTTTATAGATCTCACTTACCTGTCCGAAGTTCATCTTTCTTGATCTAAACGCAAGGAACATAGACAAACTGAAACTTACCAGAAAGTTAAAGAACCCTATTAAAAAGACCGTAAAAAAAGAAATCCAGAAGGTATAAGAATCTACAGAAAAGTCTTTTCCGTAAAGGCCTAAAGCGAAGTTTCCTGCGGCAAAGGTAATGTGCCTGATGTCTAAATCGAGACCGAAAAACATCCCTACCGGAGCAGTTGCCCCCAAGAAAACCCCGAACCAAAAATTAGAGATAATTCCCGGCCAGTTTTTAGCATAATATTTAGATAATCCTTTTGCAAATTTTTTCCCAAAGAAATTTCTGATAGATAAGTTTTTCGCGATCCTTTCCGGAATCTGATAAAACACGGAATTGTTTCCGATATTCCCTGAAATAATCCCTGAAATGAACAGATAGAAACCGGCAATACTCGCATGCAGAATCGCTTTGGATTTAAAAGGGTCCAGATCCTTTAATAATTTATCTGATCTTTCAACAGCAAGATTCTGTGAAAAAAAGACATCCAAACCATAAATAATAGCTAATGCTATCGGAAAAGCAAGCAATACATTTCCTACAAAAGCAATAAACTGGCTTCGGAATAACTTGGATACAAGATGAGCAAATTCGGTATTATTTCTTTTACTGTTTCCTTCCTCGGATAAGACTTTAGTCATTGTTGCAGCAGTCATCGCCGGCTGCTTTGTTGCCAACGTAAATCCCATCAGATAAATCATCACAAATCCCATCGCATAATTCATCGAATACAAAAATGCATGGGAAAAATCACTTCCCGGAATATAACCGTAAAGCATTTTCAATACGCAAAGTGCTCCTACAATAATCCCACCACCACTGGCTTTATAGAACATGGTCATATATTCTTTCCTCGTAGAAGTAATATAATGGGTTCCCGCTTCTGCAGTATGGTTGGTAATAAGATGGGAAATTAATCTTGTACTATCATTGATCAGGTCTGCAATATTATTTTTATGAGACTTATAACTCAATATATTAAAGACCAATTGTTTGGACTTAACCAACACATCTTCATCCGTGTCAATCACCAATAACTGTACGATTTCATAAATCCTTTTAGTCTGCTGACGGATCTTCAACAACGATTGATTGATTTTTCCCGAAATACCATATTTTGCTGAGTTTTTAAAGGCTATATTAACAAACTCAAGGCATTGCTCAGCATAAATTTTGATCTGTTTATATCGACTGTCTTTAGAATGAAGTTGCAGCTCCGGATCTTTTACCAGATCATCTGCTAATGTTTCCAATTCATTTTGAAGCGCCAGAAATGGATTATCCAGGTTTCGGTATTGTGGAGCCATTCTCACCACTTCTACTTCCATGGCCATTCCCGTTACCCTCCATGAAAGAATGTTCATTGAGAAAATAAGCTCTTTCTTCACATTGGGTTTAATAATAAAATCGGAGGCTCCTATAATAGACAGGAACTCATCAATCTCATTTTCAGGAAGGTTATGTAAATATTTTAAATCCTTTTTCGGCCTCATACTGACGTTATCGATCATGTACCATACCGTCTTCTCGTTCTCAACAGGGGGAAGAACCTTATTCAGGATTCTCTTTTTGAGTTCAGGAAAGAAGGCATTTTCAGAAAGAATATTCGCTTCCGTTAAGGATAGGTTGAAAGGCCTGTCTTTAAAAATATTATGAATGTAATGTTTAAAGTTCTCAGCAAAATTCGGATTGCTTCTGAGAAAATTGAGCACATCGGTAAAATCCGCCCTTTTAACACTCTCTAAAAACTCTGCAAATGGCTCTAAAGAAAGGGTTTCGTTCTTAAAAGAAAAATATTTTTTAAGAACTGACTCAAAATTTGTGCTGGAATTAAAGAATTTCATTAGTACAAAGATACTATTTCAAACTCACATTCCTCATCTGTCTCATAATCCAATTGTGTTTCTTCCTCAAATAAGGGGATGGATTTTTAGGGTCGTACTTCTTTGGATTAGGCAATACAGCGGCAATCCAAGCTGCATCTGAGGCACTTAAATCTTTGGATGATTTTCCAAAATAATATTGAGCGGCAGCTTCCACACCAAATACTCCCTGCCCCATTTCGATAGAATTCAGGTATCGTTCAAGAATGATATCTTTTCCCCATACTTTCTCGATAATGAAAGTATAAACGGCTTCCAGCCCTTTTCTGATCCAGCTTCGGCCTTGCCAAAGAAAGACATTTTTTGCCGTCTGCTGAGAAATGGTACTTCCTCCTCTTATTTTCTTTCCCTGTTCGTTATGCTTCATCGCTTTTTCAATCGCCGTATAATCGAAGCCGTTATGGTCGAAAAATTTCTGATCTTCAGAAGCAATTACAGCTTTTTTTACATTATTACCCATTTCATCATAGGAAATATAGTCTCTATGTAATTTTCCATATTCAAAAAGTCCTCCTATCTGGGTGATGGTAATAGGCGGATTAAAGAATCTTCCCCAAATAATAAAAATTACATTTAGAGCAAGAATAATGAAAATCAGTTGTTTAATTTTTTTCCACATAACTTTATAAAAAGGAAAGGCAAAAATAAGCAATAGTCCGAGTTACTGCAACTCTTTCATATAAGTCAGTTGATAATTAGGCAGCAATTCAGGGTGAAAAATTTTAATGTAATCTTTAAGAATCAGATCGGATCTTACGGCACCGCTTTCAAAGAAATCATTCGCTTTCTGTCTTTCTTTACCGGTCATCGTATAAATTTTTCCTTTATTGAATACGTCAAGCTTTCCATAGAAGCCATTCATTTTCAACATTTCCTTTTTAGAAGTGTGACTTCCTGCATTAACCCAATATTGGACTCCGCCTGCTTTTGCATATACTTCCTCAAAACTCATGGTTAAAGCTTTTTCATCTTTATTATCTTTCATGATATAAGAAGCATTGGCATCAGCAATATAATGGGCTACAGAAGTATTTCCTCCCGGAAGATACCACACATCACCATACATTTCATTAGCTAAAACAACCGGTTTTTCTTTTGCTGTTGAAGCTAATTGTTTCAATTCATTATAGCTTTTCTCAATTTCCAGATATTTCTCTCCCGCTTCTTTTTCTTTTCCTAAAAGTTCTCCAAAAAGCCTGATATATGCTGTTTTTTCCAACGGTTGCTGTTCCATATATTCATCTAAAAACACTACTTGGATTCCGTTATTTTTCAACAGTTCATAGGTGTTATCAAAACTTGCAATATGATTGGTAAAAATCGCATCGGGTTTCAGGGAAATAATTTTTTCAACATCGTACTTCTGCTCGCTTCCTACATTTTGAATTTTTCCTTCTTTCAATAGGTTCTGGATTTTTTCCGAATAAATATATTCCGGACTCGACACTCCGATGATCAGATTTTCTGCACCAAGCTCTGAAATATACCCTGCCATACTTGCATTAAGCAAGATGATTTTTTTAAAAGGAGTTTGATTTTTGTTGAAATTGTAGGTGAAATTTCCCGATTTCAACTCCAAGTTTCCTTCTTGTTCCTTGTATTGGGTACGTTTTGAGATATTTGTCCAGTCTGAGGACGAAATTTTTGATTCTCTTTTACAGGCAATTAGCGAAAATACCGTAAATAAAAGTAAAATTTTCTGTTTCATTCTTCAAAGAACGGAAAAAAGTGGTATATTTGCAACCGTTAAACAACAAGATAACAAACGGGCTCGTGGCGCAACTGAATAGCGCATCTGATTACGGCTCAGAAGGTTACAGGTTTGAATCCTGTCGAGCTCACAAAACGGCAAATATCATAGATATTTGCCGTTTTTTTATTACCATATTTCAACTCTTAATAAATTTTAAAGCTTTCCTATTTAAATATTAAAGATCAGTTCCAAAAGTTGTGGACTAAGCAAAAAGTTTGGTTAATCTAAAGAGGAAAAATGTTCTATCTTTCACGTCTCTAAGCTTTATATTGAAATTTAATTTCAACGCAAAGACAAGATTCAATTCATTATTGATAAGAGAGCTAAGAAAGCGACAAAAGTCGCTGATGAAGCGATGTAGATAGGCGTACGCTTAGAAAGAATCAATACAATTGATTCAGCTCTTTGCTTCCTAAAATACAACACCGGATAATAGAAATCCTTTGCGTAAAATTTAAAAATTAAATATTCTAAGCCCCACAACTTTTGCTCTTGTTCCATTTTAAAGCTTTCCTATTTAAATATTAAATTGCAGCTATATTAAATGAAATAGACCTTGACTGATATATTACAAAAACATCAATATTCACCATAGAATCAAATCCAAAAAGCTACCTATTTCATAATCTTTGTCAAGGTTTGGAACCTTGACAAAGATTAGAGCTTAAACTAAAAAAATAATAACAAACACTCATGAAAACACTTACTAGAGCAAGAAATACCAGCTCCTTTTTAACCTTATTGATTGTATTTAGCTGCGGCACCAGACATTTGAAAACAGAAAAAGGTTCCGCTTATGCCGGTAAAATTGATTCCGTGATGACAAAGGCTTATGAAAGAGGCTTATTCAACGGAAATGTTCTTGTTGTTAAAAACAATACCATTATTTACAAAAAATCATTTGGTTTTACCGATGAAACGAAACAAACGGAATTAAATAACAAATCAATATTTAATCCAGGCTCTATTGCAAAGGAGTTTGATGCGGTTTCCATCATGATTTTGGTGGAGCGTGGTCTTCTTAATCTTGATGACCCGATTCCCAAATTTAATTTAGGATTGCCCAAATGGTCGGAGAAAGTAACCATACGTCATCTGATTAACTACGCAAGTGGTATTCCTAAAAGATCTATTTATCGAGCTATAAGAAAGGAATCGCTCAACGATGTAGATAAAGGTATTGATACCTACTATTTACTCAAAAAAAATTCTGCAAAAAAATACAGCTTTGAAAATCCAAGTGAACTGATTACATACCCAGGTTTCCCTCACGGAATGCCTACTACGGAGCACGAAACAATTAACAAAGACCTTTTGGAGTTTATTGAGGCTTAATAAAGCAATCATACAAAACAATACTGCAAGGATTTATTCCTTGCAGTATTGTAATCTGTTTTATTAGAATTGCTGAATCTTATTATTCCAGTAAAAAGGTTGCTATATTAGTTTTGGAATTTTACAAAATCGAGATAAAAAGAAGGATTTCCAGCATTGAATGAGGCCGGTACTACTCCATTTGTTTTACCAGCTAAAACAGTATAGGTTCCTGGTGTAGCAAAATACAATACACGGTTCTGATCTCTGGGAAACATGAATGCAGCAGTGTTTGATCCACAGTAGCTTCTCCAGACATCACCAATACCGTTAATATAGAAAAAGTAATCATTACAGTCAGAATTAATGGCGACTCCACATCTAAAAAAATACCAGCCCTTCGCCGGAATAGTGACCTGAATCCCTGTATTCAATCCGGCTCCCCCGGTTCCTCCTGTATAAGGATTTACCAATGTTCCGGTATATGGTGTCCAATTATTAGCAAATGCTGTAGTAACTGTGGACGACCATGTTGCTAAACCATTGGCATCACTTGTCAGTACATAACCTAACTGCTGAGTACCGTCTTTAATCTGAAGAGCTCCATTGGTAGTGCCATTATCAATTATTACTTTTGCATTAGATGCACCTGACGGTACTGTATTGGTACCCATCAGGACTTTCCCGGCACCATTAATACTTAAATTATTTCCCGCCATTACAATATTAGTAGCTTGTGAAAGAGTTCCTCCCAGCTTTACATCTGTACCTGATAAAGTAAGACCATTGCTCGCGGTAATATTGTTATTAATAATTGTTGTTCCGCCATTTCCATTACCTCCTGCAAGTTCTGTTACGGTCATAAATCCTATTTGAGGATTCAGCTGAGCGGTTCCTGCTCCTCCTAGCCTTACCTTTACGGAAGCATCAACTGTAGGCCTGTAAATAGCATAAGCTTCTGGTTGACCGCCTATTGAAGTTGCAGGATAATTATTGATTGCATCAACAACACCAGAGGTACTGGAAGGAAGAACAGAATTATTTGAAGCATCCACCCATTCATAGACAAAGAAGCCTCCAGCCAATGAGAATTCTGTAGCATGCAACTGACAACGGAGCACATATGTTTTACCGGCTTTCAAATTAAAAACACCTGCATTATAAGTAATGTTATTAACTGCAATTACAGACCCGAATGTAACATCTGATCCGGTAGATATCGTTTGAATAGCATTAGGCTTTACAATAATATAATCTCCTGTAGAAGAAGTTCCTTTTGAAAGTATCTCCCAAGACGAAACAGCTCCTGTAAGCCCGGTATTAACTAATTCTACACTTTGGTTGGCCGGTACAAGAACACTAGGGCTTCCATTAATGGTCTCTGGAACTGCAGAATTTACTGTAATGCTAAAATTTGTATTATTTTTAATCCTATAGATCCGTCCTTTATAGTTTCCAATCCCACTTATTGCAGAAGGAAGATTAAAAACGGCATCGGAACTTCCATTATAAGAGACGTGAAAGTCTGTTGAGGTCAAATTATAAGAGTTTGTATTGACAGCATTATAATTTGCGGCTAATGATCCGGAGATATCCATAGTGGAACCTGGATTAGCAGTATTAACACCAACATTCCCTGCCTGAGAAAAAACAATAGCCGGACTTAAAGCTAACACTGCAAAAAATAATTTTGTATAAATTTTAACCATTCATTATTCTTTTATATATCTTAATTGATATTGTTATTACGGTAGTAAAGATATTCTAAGATTGATGTAAGAATTTATGAATGTTGTGGAAATATATTGATCAGCTTGTGGAAAAATATCCACAAATATAAATTCAAAGAATAGCGTTCTCAATCAAATTGATTCTATAATGGCAATTTCCTTATCGTTAAAAACATCAATCAAAAATCATTTAACCTTACTGATGAAACGAGACACACTACATTACATAATAAATTAATAATCAACATTTTAACTAAAATGAAATAAAGAAGTAAAATTTTCAAATCAAAATTTTACACAAAAAATCCCGGATTAACCGGGATTTTAACTTGTTATATTTACATTTATTTGATCTCTACAGGAACTGAGATTTTATCCCAATCCATTGTGAAACCATTATTATTTATTTTATACACTAAAGTTTCCTGTGTTACCGGTAAAGCTTTTGTTTTCACATCAACACGTAGAGCATCTTTAGCTTGTTCATATTTATAAGCACCCCATTGCTTTGGTTCTTTATTAAAAATCGCAGTCCAGGTTCCGGATGCTTTAGGAATTAAGAAAAAGCTGTATTTACCTGCAGCCAGTTTTTTACCTTGAACGGTAATGTCTTTATCCGTTTCGAAAGTTGTTGCTTCATTGGCACCTGCACGCCAAACTTTATCATAAGCTTCTAAACCACCCCAGATGGTACGCCCTTTAACAGAAGGGCTGCTATAGGCAATGGTAATGGTTGCATCTTTAATTTTTCCGGTTGCAGTAGCCGGAGGGCTGGCAGGTTTTTTAGTATCCTGTGCAAAGGCATTCATGGAGATTGTCATTGTCGCAACAAGGACGGTAGCAGATTTAATTATTGCTTTCATATTATATTTATTTATTTGTTTTTGTCATTATTCGCTTACGAATTTACTACTTTTTGCTTATAAAATAGCAATCCGATTGCTGAAAATACAATAACCGCTGCAGCACCGATTACATTAAGCCAAAGGAAAGAAACGATATCAAACTGGTAAATGGCAATAACCACAATTTCTGATAAAATTGCAGCAATAAATACATTGGAACCGGTGATTTTTTTATAGTAAAATGCAACCAGAAAAATCCCCAATATCGGACCGTAGAAAAGAGAACCTAATACATTCACAGCTTCAATAAGGGAGCCCATTTGAGTGGCAAACATAGCTACACCGATTGAGAAAATACCCCAGGCTAAAGTGTGCAGGCGACTATACTTCAACTCTGTTGCATCATCAGGAATATCTTTTTTAAATATCAGATGAACATCTTTTAATGAGCAGGCGGCAAGGGAATTCAATGCTGCCGAAATGGAACCCCAGCTGGCCAGGAAAATGACGGCAAACAGCAAACCGATCATTCCTACAGGCAGGGTATTTTTCACGAAATACAGGAAAATGTAATTCGTATCCGTTTTTTCTGCATTATAGTTTGAACTATTGATCGCTTCCTCCACCCTTCCGTGCAATGCTTTTACCTCGGTTTGTGTATTTTTAAAATCCTGAATTGTTTTATTAAGTTGGGGAGAATTATTCTCTTTCAATTTTAAAATTTCTTTCGATTCTGCATTAAATTTTATCTGTAAATCCTGATGTTCTTTTTCAAAAGCCGCAGCCTGTTCAGGTTTTGTTTCCTTTAAATACTGATAAGAACGTTCGTTAAAGTAAATAGGAGCAGGTTTTAGAGAAAAGAAAGCAAAAAGTAAGGCACCGATCAGGAGAATAGCAAATTGCATCGGAATTTTAACCAACCCGTTCAACAGCAGACCCATTTTTGCATTGGTATTGTCTTTTGCTGTAATATACCTTCCCACCTGACTCTGGTCTGTACCGAAGTAAGAAAGCGCCAGAAAAAAGCCACCGATCAGCCCGCTCCAAATATTGTATTTATCTTTCCAATCGAATTCTGTGGTAATTACATTAAGCTTTCCGGATTTTCCTGCCAGATACAGCGCATCGTTAAAACCGATTCCATTCGGCATATTCTGGATAAGTAAATACCCTGCAAAAGCCATGGTTCCCAGAATAATGAGAAACTGTAACTTTTGAGTGTGTGCAATCGCTTTTGCTCCCCCAACATAGGTATAAATCAACAGAATACCACCTGTCAGGACATTGGTTAAATAAATATTCCAGTTTAAAACGCTTGATAAGATAATACTCGGAGCGTAAATACTGATTCCCGTTGATAAACCTCTGGAAAAAAGAAAAAGCAGTGAAGTAAGTACCCTTGTTTTTTTATCAAAACGGTTTTCTAAATATTCATAAGCCGTATAAACATTTAAGCGCTGAAAAATCGGAATGAAAGTGATACAAATCACAATCATCGCCAAAGGTAACCCAAAGTAATACTGAACGAAACGCATCCCGTCTGTATAAGCCTGACCCGGCGCTGACAAAAATGTAATGGCACTTGCCTGTGTAGCCATAATCCCTATCAGCACAATATACCAGGGCATTTTATTATCTGCTTTCAGGTAGGATTCGTTGCTTTTTTGGCCACGACCGATGAATACGCCGTACACCACCACTGCAACAAGTGTAACAATAAGAACTGTCCAATCTATAGTACTCATGCCCAGAATTTAGTAAACCAATAATAAAATGCGATCTGCAATACCAATGCAACGGCTAATAGTATGTACCAGATATTCCAATTTTTAAGTTGTTTGCTCATCAGTTTTTTTGTGCAGATAAAAAGTTAAAAAATAAACGTGCCGCACCCACATTTCCCGCAGGAAGCTGTCTGAAGAACGCCAATGGGGTGTAAATAAAATTACCCTTTCCATATTGGGCATATAAAGTTGATCCTTTCAATGGCTCTTCATCTGTATCGTGCATTTCAAAAAGCGGTTCATACGCTGCATCCCATTGAGCAGGGAAATAGGCTCCACGCTCCTGTACCCAGCCTTTAAAATCATCCGCAGTAATTTTGTTCGGAAAGTTCAGTAATTTATGATTGGGATTTAAAAATGTAACCGCAGCATTTTCTTCGGTAACACGCTTATTGGCTACACTGAAATTGTACATTCCCAATTGATCAACGGTTGTATCCTGGTTCGTGTTATACTGCATCACCAGATTACCTCCGGCTTTTACATAAGACCATAAGAAAGGCATCCAGCGCCCCAGTTTTTTCTCTGTGTTGTTTGCACGAACACCCAATACAATAGCATCATATTGTGATAATTTGTTTTGACTGCCGGTTCCAGTAGATTCACCTATGTTTCCATAAAAATCTTCGTCTTTCAAAACATCTACCTGAATACCTGCGATGCGGAGGAAATCGGGAATGAAATCGCCCGCACCTTCTACATACCCAACTTTTTTAACCTTCGCCTGAATATCGCCTTTCATTACGGTGGCAGTGGCAGGCGCAAAATATTGTAAGGAAGGTAAATGCGGATACTGAATTAATAGTTGCTTTTTATTATAAGTGACTCCATCTGCAACAAAATTCGCATCCAATGGCAAACGGGATGAATTGATTGTGGCAAGCTTAGTTTTTGGAATCATATAGTCAACGGTAAAGTCTTTCCCCTTAACCGAATTTATAGTAGTTTCCCCTAATCGTTCTCCGTTATACATCAGGTTGAGAATACCTTTATTGTACGGCTTATTAGAGTTAACCTTAACATTTAAACTCAAATGTAAATCTTCATTTTCTTTGGCTACATAAAGTGGTTGTGTAAATTTCAGTTCCAATGCAGGAACAATGCGCAAGGCTTCAACTACATCACCACGCACCGGGTCTAATTTCTTGAAAGATAAAGGAAGTTTAACCTGAAAATCTTCTGAACCGATTTTTAAATCCAGCAAAACATTCAATGGTGATTCTGCCTCTGGCAAACCGACTAAAGTATCATTTGGAACAGAGAAAGTTGCTGCATTTACAGGAGGTTTTGCCAACCAGTAAGGTTCTGTAAGTGCTGCATCCGCAGGAATCTGAATGTCATGCTGAATGGTAATCAAAGAATCTTTGGATAGTTTTCTGTTGAAGCTTTCGGATTGACTTAACCATTTAACATTTTCTAAAACAACAGGATTTGAAGCTCTTGAAATCAGATTTAACCTGAAATTATAATGATCTCCGGCAACCGCTTCAGCCTGATTGGTAACCACCTCACCCATAAACCCGGCACAGCTTAAAATAATATGGTCAAGAGATTTAATTTTATCCGTTTTAAGATCTGCATCTTTTAGTGTCATGACCTTTTTTCTCAAAGCAAGCAAAGCTGGCAAACTCTGGTCAGGATTATTGAAATTAAAAGCAGAAATAATTTTATCTAATGACTGGTCAATATCAGCGTTTCCTTGTGAAGTCCAAGTCTTCATTACTCCATCAAAAAGTGTTGTTTTTGCGGGCTCACCAGCAACATGGGCAAAATATTCAGTTCTGATACCGGCTACAGACTGTGTTCCTGCACCCTGACTTTTATGCAAACTTCTGCTTAATCCTGCTAATTCTCCGTACCCCATTCCCAATTGTGCATCATATTGCCCAACGGTAACTTTCAGTTGATTTTCATCGGTTGTATTGACTCCACCAAAGCGGAAAGTATTCCACAATACGCGTTTTGGCTGCCATGTATTAACATATTTTAATTGATCCGGAAAAGCTGTTTTATCGCCCGCCAGCTTAAAAGCTTTTTCTGCAACCACCGCCGAAGCGGCATGCTGTCCATGACCTGCTGCTGCAGTAGGAGGAAAACGACAAATGATAACATCCGGACGGAATTTACGGATTACCCAGACTACATCTGCTGTAATATTATCTATATTCCATTGTTTAAAAGTATCTGTAGTGTTTTTAGAGAATCCGAAATCAATCGCACGGGTAAAAAACTGTTGGGCACCGTCTAGCTTTCTTGCCTCTAAAAGTTCATGCGTTCTGATTAAACCCAACGCAGCACCCTGCTCTGTACCTAATAAATTCTGACCGCCATCCCCTCTGGTTAAAGACAAATAACCCGTTTCTACATTTTGATCGTTGATTAGCCATGACAGCAATCCCGTATTTTCATCATCGGGATGAGCCGCAAGGTATAAAACTTTAGGCAGCTGTTTAAGGGTTTTGATTTCGCGGTAAATTTCAGATGATTTGGAGGGCCGGACCTGCTGGGCCGAACAAAAAACCGTATACAATCCAAGGATACATACAGTGCTTACTTTTTTGAACATTTAATTTTACTTTGCAGAGCAAATATAAGTAAATCATCTTTCTTTCAACAGTAAAAGAAGTAAACTGTGAATTTCATAGAAAAACTGTTTATTTTTTTATTAAACCACAAATCGAAGGTTCGACGCAGTCAAAAGCCACAAAAGCTTTTTAAACACTTTAGTATTTTTAAGTAACAAGAATTGTGCAGATAGGTGCACTAAAGTTTCACGAAAATCTTTGATTTTCATCTTAAGTGTACTGGAACTTATACAGGGGCATTTTAAACTTCTTAAGTGGACTAAAGTGTTAAAAAAATAAAAACTTTTGTGACTTTTGTGGTTAAGCTTAAACAGATTTCATATATGAATAAGGAGTTCAATGAAAATAAAAACCACTTATGGTTTCTCATTATATTCCGCGTAAGATAGATATAATTAAACATACAAAATGTTGCTACCGCCCCAAATGTATGCCATAAAAAATGTGTTCCGAAACTCGCCCAATCCCATTTATCAATGATCCGGAAAGTAAGCGCAAGAACAAAAGATAATAAAGCAAAGCCTACCCATTTGCCAGCTTTCCATTGAGTATATATCAAATAACTTAATACCGAAAAAAGCACAAATGAAGCCATGATGGCATAATTTACATTGATAAAGAGAGCTGTATTATCTATTAAAATCCAATTTCTCAACACAAACATAAGTATCAGATATACAAGAACCATTACAACAGCATAGTACCATCTGATGCTCTGAGCTAAAAAATAAAATCCGGCAGACAAGCACAGCAACATAATGGGCATCCAATCCATCATGATAAATACCGGCCATTGTCTGAATGAATGATAAACAGTTCCTCCAATGGCACCTATATATAATAAAATCAGGCAATAGGTTAAAAAAGGATATTCTTTAAAATTCCCCTTCATTTTAACGGTCCAAAAAATAGCTATGGCTAAAAACAACAGAGCAGTTATTGCATTTAATGGCTCAGGGAAAAACTGAGTCATATCTGTTTCTTTATATAACATGCCTCCATCCGGAGGTATTGGGTGTATTGGCATTGTATATACTAATGTACTTCTAAATATAGAAAAAATTATGACATTATATACCTGACCGTGCCCGATTATGTTAAATCTGTTTAAATATTTTATTAAACCACAAACCGAAGGGTCCACATAGCCAAAAGTCACAAAAGTTTTTAAACATTTTAGTATTTTTAAACGACAAGCATTGCGTAGATAAAAGCACTAATTTTTATGAAAATTTTTGATTTTCCTTTTATGTGAACTTATGCGGGGGTTATTTTAAACTTCTTAGGTGAGCAAAAGTTGATATAAGAGCTTTAATCAAAAAAAGGATACTGAAATTAAAAACATTACAAACCCGCTCAAAATCTCATATTTCAATAGAACCTTATGAATTAATTGTTTTTTTTTATCATAAAGGTAATTTTTTTTATTTTTTCATAAAAAAAAGCTATATTTGACTTACCCAAAATAACACCTAACATGAAAACAAAATTTACACACCTCAGTGCTATTCTGATTTCTGGGTTCTCGCTTGCCCAAGTAGGCATCAATACATCTTTACCAAAAACAACGATGGATGTATCTGCTAAAAGAGATAATTCTGGAGTAATTACGGATAACACACAAACATACGGATTACAGGCTCCGAGACTTACAAGAGCCGAGCTTACCGCAAATACTGCTTCCTATGGCAGCGATCAGAGAGGAGCATTAATTTATATTACGGATGTTACCGGTGGTGATGCTACAGGACAACGTATTAACGTTACTGCTATCGGCTATTATTATTTTGATGGAAATGTATGGCAAAGAATTACACCAACAACAAATACCATTGCTTCGGCTATTACCGCGTTACAGTGTAATACAGCTTACTTAAATCCTTCTACTTATACTCCCGGTGTTCCTTACAATGGAAACTTAAGAATTACCTATAATCAAGGAAACGGAGGTTCGTATAATTCAGGAGCTCCTTTTACTGTGAACGGATTAACCTTTCAACTAAGACCCGGAACTCTGGAGTTTGGTGATGGCGAATTGGTATTCTCTGTGACTGGTACTCCTACCACTGCTAATGATATGAGTATTCCTATGAACAGCACTACAGTTCCTTTCTTAACAGCAGCACAAAACTGTACTGCTACAGTGGGAAATACAAGTCGTGCAGACATTTCATCTCTTGCTGTGATGGGATATCCAACCCTAACAACCGATTCCAACGGGAAACAAGCCTACACTCTACCTCTTGCTACTCCGGATGGTAAGTATTCGATCAGGGTAATATTTGATACGACAAGTGGTACAACCACTGCAGTTCCTAATGTGCAATTGTTTAATAATACAGGTTCTACCGTTAATCTGTATTGGAACTATAATACCGAATATGGTGGTTATATTGGTTCAGCCGTAACAACAAACAATATTACTTCAGGAGTATGGGGTGGTATGGCAGATTCATCAACGACTTGGGTTCCTCAGAGCACAGGGCCAATAGGAACGGCTTACTGGGGGAACATAGGAATTATAGACGGAGCCGGTGGCGGACCCGAGCATAGAAGATATACCTGGATAGACAGTAATCCTTCTTCAAAAACCGCTTATACCGCAACCATTATGGTAGGTGCACCTACTTCAGGTAGTGCCCAACCCAACCTTTCTAAAATATATATAAAGATAGAGCAAGTAAAAGCTCCATAATAGAATATCCTTACAATAGAATGCCCCAAAAAGCCAGACCTTTTTAGGGGCATTTTTTATGGAAAAATCATAAGTGATGTTTATATTATCTACTCTCTGAAGTCTCTTTACTTTCGAACAGGTTTAAAGGAAATGATTTTATTTACTAGCTCAAAGTCTCGCAACTTCTCACAACAAAAATTAAAAAAAATGCCAGGTATTTTCCATATCCGGCATTTTATAATATTAAACTGAATTAGTCAAGACTTTCCAGTGAATTAAACCTATCAGAGTAAAGCTATTTCTTAACTTCCGCAATAGCCTCTTTAATTCCCCCTCCGGCAACTTCAAAGAATGAAGGCCCTGCCAGAAGATGTACTTTTTCTAATTTCTTAGTTTTGGAAAGGTTATGTTCTTTCAAATAAACTTCGGAGCGGTTCGCATTCACAATACCTCTTACTACATTTCCTGCTACCAGAGCTGTTGGAGAATCAATACCGGCATCTTTTAAATCGCTTGCAAAGGCAAAATTACTTACTCCTAATCTCATGGCTTCACGTGCTGCAACCTCTCCCACAGATGTCATCAATTCTGGAGTGAATTTGTTTCGGTCTCCTAAACCAATTAGCAACAGTTTATTTGCAGACATGGATCCTTTTGGAGGAGAAATCAAAATAGTTTCCAAAGAATGTCCTTTGAAGTAACCGCCTTGTCTTATTTTTGTAAATTCTCCTTTCAAAGCTTCATCCAAATGCACCAATCCATTTAGGTTTGCGGGTAATGCCTGAGCACTGTGGATGTCATTATCCGTATATTCAAAAACACAGGCAACCTGTAATTGAGCTTCTGCAGAAGAGGGTCCCTGAACCAATCCAATCATTGAAATCCCATCCACAGAACCCCAGTTTTTTGAAGTTCCAACAGCTGTAGGAACTACAGAGGAATTTGCAGTTGTTGTTTGAGAAAAAGTTAACGTTGAAAAAATCAACCCGGTAATTAACATGGATTTACTCAATGTATTCTTTACTATATTTTTCATAATAATTGTTTTAAATGTTTAAGTTTTAGTATGTATCAAAGTTAGTTTTAGAAATCATTCTCAGCATTGACGTGAGATAATTAAAAAGATCCGATTCATTAAAATTTGAATACTATTCTTGAATTAATAAAAAGTCCGTCTTTGTCATTTTCGATAATATCATCTACAAATGCTCCGGTTTTGAAATACTGGATCCCAGTATTAAAGGTGAAAAATTTATTGATTTTATAATTAAAACTGCCTAAAAAAGCTGTTCCGATATATCTCTTTTTAGAGTTCATGGAAGCGAGATTCAATGAGCCGCTTGGCCTGTAAACACCATCCTGTAAAGAATATCTCCAATTGAAAACCACATCTGCCTGAACTGTTATTGTATTACTCAAATCTATGGTTGCATAAGGATGTATATCGATAAGATTCACAGGTCCTATTTGTGGATTGAATCCGAAATACCCACCTTTCGGATAGAGCGGATTGAAAGTCCCCAATTTCCCATCTCCTTTGTTTTTGTCGCCCGAAATATAATCGTTACGAAGGTTGATGGTGGGTTTTCCTTTCACATTTTCAAACATATACCCTATATCCGCAGAAGCCGTCCATGCACTTATTGTTCCTTTATTAAAGTTCCCGAACTGATACGCCATTTCAAAGTTGTAAATAAAACCGCCTCCATATTTCCAAAACCGGCCGCCTAAAGTATGCCTTGTTTCATCTCCTACTCCATCTTCAAAACGGGATTCTTTTCTGTGAATTCCCAGATAATACCATTCTAAATTCCCACTTTTCGGAAGAATCAAGGTATTATAACTTCCCCAAAGGCTTACAGATTTTGAAATCTTATTATCAAAGGCTCCGGTATTAATTTCGCTTGCCATCATCACAAAAGCATCTGATTTGAAATTTCCTCTTTGATACATTAGTTTAAATCCATCAAAATAAAGTCTTAAATTCGGACCTTCCCGCACAGAAATCAATCTTCCGCTTCCATAATCAAGTTCCTGTCTCCCCGCACGAACGGTTAATTTTTCTTTTTCATTTTTAACGACATCTACATCCAGGAAAAGGTTCTGAACATTAAGATGATCTTCATCTATTGGTCTTGGCCCGTTCTTCCTTCCGTTCTCCCAGGCACTTCGCAACTGTCCGAAAACCCTTACCCTTGACCCTAAATGCAAATCACCATGAACTGTATATCTCTGGATAAAAAAAGGATTGCTTCCAATTCCCAATCTGCCCCAGTCTTCATTATTAAATTCTACAAATTCCGCTCTTGCTTCTCCGCCTAAGGATAAATATTTACCGTTATTATTTTCAGAAAGCGGAATATATTTCAGAGAATTATAAAATGTTTTTGTTGAATCCCGGTACGCTGCATAATTCTCATCAAACCTCATGAGTTTAAACTGTGCTGAAACCGCAATGGGAAGCATAATCTGAACAATCCATACTATCTTAATCAGCTTTTTCATTGTAATTTTTTTCTTATATAATGATCAATAGAATATTTCCCCGGGCCCACAAAAAGCAGAAACAAATAACATAAACTATACATAAACGGTGTATCTTTTATCAGTAAAGCATCATTCCAATGAAGGACAAAATATCCGGTTAAAGTCACCGCTAATATTGGTAAAACTGCTGCTCTTGTCAATAATCCTAAGATGACAAATACAGGAAAAAACAAATTAGCGGCGTCAGCAAAAAGACTGTTGAATGCTTCCGGAAGATTTAATGGATTGGGAACCTTTTCTGCTTCCACAACACCTATTCCGAGTTTTTTCAGTCCGTGAGCAAAGATTAATTCTAATGATAATGCTATTCTGAAAGTCAATAAAGCAATGTGAATTAATTTTCCTTCAAGGCTTGGATTGGTGATGGTTTGGATGAACTTTTTCATGATGGTTATATTTAATGGAAACTGTTTGGAGAAGTGTATTACTTACATAATGTGTTTTTCTGACACTTTAGTTCACTTAAGAAAGTTTATACTGCGACTGTATCAGTAAGTTCACTTTAGATGAAAATCAGAGATTTTCATAATACTTAAGTGCTCTTTTCAACAGCATGCATGATAACTTATATTTTACTTAAGTGTTATGAGGTTTTTGTGGTTTGAGATAACCACCCCGTCAAAAATTCTTTGAATTTTCGCCACCCCTCCAAGGGAGGGGAATGTTTAGCCCTTCAGTTGTAAAATCTGCCTAATTTTAGGTTAAGGTTTACTATGATTTTAATATTATTTGGTTTGATACCCGCCGTAATATTTTACAGGAGACCATTCTGGAAGTACAGGAAGCGAAGCTGGAGCAACATGTTTGTATGTTTCGTCTCCATACACTACTTTTCCGTCAACAATGGTTAATTTTGAAGTAATATCTTTAATTTCTTCTTCATTAACGCTGAAATAATCTCTGTCTAAAATGGTAAGGTCTGCGAAATATCCTTCTTTGATTTTTCCTTTTTCATAATCCTTTATAAGCTCATACCCCCCAAAAGTAGAAAGTGATAAAGCTGTTTTTCTGTCCAGAGCGTTTTCTTTTGCCATAACCTGAGTTCCACCCAAAGTTTTTCCTGAAGTAACCCAATATAAAGCAACCCATGGATTATAACTTGCCACTCTCGTTCCGTCTGTTCCCAACCCTACTGGAATTCCCATTTCAAGCATTTTCTTTACCGGTGGAGAAGCCAAAGCAGCTTTTTTACCATAGCGGTGGATGAAACTTTCACCCTGATAGGCCATTCTGTGTTGCACTGCAATACCTCCGCCCATGGTCTTAATTCTTTTCATGTTTTCTTCAGACACTGTTTCAGCATGATCAATAAACCAGACCAATCCGTTCAAAGGGGTTTCTCTATTGACCTCTTCAATGACATTTAAAAACCTTGTAATACTTTCATTATAGGTTGCATGAATTCTGAAAGGCCATCTTTTTTTCACCAAAAGACTTACCACATCTTTCATATTTTTCTCCATTGTTGCAGGTAATTCCGGTCTTGGAAAAAGAAAATTTTCAAAATCGGCACCATCTGAAACCAGGTTTTCTCCACCTCCATTCACATGATAATCAATTTCATTGTGGCCATTATGCCCGTGATCATCAATATCAACCATTCCGGTCCATTTTGTATAATCAGACAATTCAGAACCTTTCTTTTGAGCAAACAGATAATAAGGTAATCTAACCGTAATTTTTCCTTGCTTATTCAGAGCATCTGTTGTTCCATAGTCGTCCGGAAAATTCTGAAAACCACCACCTGCATCCATCACAGCAGTTACTCCAAGACGATTAAGTTCAGTCATATACTGTAATGTAGAGTTTTCTTTTTCTGCCTCTGATAATTCAGGTAATTTTGCTAAAGTTGAATACAGAATAAATGCATTAGGTTCTGCCACCAACAAACCAGTAGGATCTCCGTTGCTGTCTTTTTCAATTAAACCCTGAGACGGATTGGGGGTGTCTCCGTTAATATTCAATTCCTTTAAACCAGCTTTATTCAACCAGGCTTTTCCGTAGAGATACATCACAAAAGTTGGAACCTCACCCGTTGCTTCGTTGATTTCTGCCAAAGTTGGTAACCTTTTTTCTTCAAACTGATATTCATTCCAGCCACCAATCACTCTTACCCATTGTCCTTTCGGTGTTCTCTGAGCCTGCTCTTTCAGCATCTCTAAAGCTCTCTTCAAGGTTTTTACCCCATCCCACCGAAGCTCTGTGTTATAAAATCTTCCCCCACGAATTACATGTAAATGGCTATCAAATAATCCGGGAATTACTCTGTTTCCTTTAGCATCAATTAATTTTGTAGAGCTTCCTTTTAGCTTTAAAATTTGAACATTCGTTCCTGTCCGGAAAATTTTATGGTCTTTAATGGCAACTGCCTGAACTTCCGGATTTTTATCATCCATCGTTGTTATTTTTCCGTTGGTTACAATTAAGTCAGCTTTCTGAGCATTCATCAATCCTGCTCCTAACACCATTGAGAATAGAATTTTATGTACTGATTTCATAATTTACTTTTAGGGGTTTGAAAAAGAAAAGGCAGGTAGGTTTTCAACCTGCCATTGTTGAAATTGATTAGTGTTTAAGCATATCCTGTGCATACTGGATTCCCAGACCGTAAGCCCCACCATATTTTTTCATCAAATCATTCACTGGTTTATATGTTTCTTTTCTAGACCAATCTCTCTGTAATTCAAGAACATACTGAACAGATGTAATTGGACGTGCACCAGCCTGAACCATTCTTGTAACCGCCTGATCGTGAGCTTCTTTAGAAATATCACCAGAAGCATCTGTGATGATATACACCTCATACCCTTCATCAATAGCAGATAAAGCCGGGCCTACCACACAAACGCTTGTCCACAGACCTGCCAGAACCAGTTTCTTTTTATTTTTTCCTGTGATGGCTTTATGAGCATTTACATCTTCCCAAGTGTTCATCGTAGTTCTGTCCACATATCCACTTGTTGCTTCAGGATAAACTTCTGAAATTTCAGGAAAAACAGGTCCAGCGAACGATTTTTCTGCCACTGTAGTTACCACTGTAGGAACTTTGAAGATCTTTGAACCTCCGGAAATTAAGGCTACATTATTTCTCAGCTCTTCCATGCTGATGCTTTTTGTTGCGAATGCCATCTGTCCTTCGTGGTCAATTAAAACCAAAGCGTGGTTTGTTGGATTCAGCATTGATTTCCCTGCGTTCTGAGCAAATGCTGTTACCGATACTACTACTGCTGCGAATGTTAAGATTAACTTTTTCATAATGTTTAATTTTTAAATGTTGTTTAGTAAGAATTTTATTCTAAATTTTAAAATCTTATTGAGTATTTGTTTGATTTTGATATGGCAAATTTAGAGCAGTCAGAAAGACTATACATTTAACTAGTTTAATAAATCATCTTTAATGATAAAAAGTTGAATTTATTTTCAAACGTTGTCACTCTATTTAATCAAAACCTAAATAACAACCAACAAAAAACAATGATAATAAAGCATTTAAATTTAAAACAACACTTTAAATACAAACAAAAAAAATAGGCTTAGATCATAAAATCCAAGCCTAGACACTTCATACGTTTCACTCTTAAAAAAGACACTGTTTAATTTTTATCACTACATCACCATCGGAAAATTCATCAGTAAAACCTCTATACTTTCTGAAATTAACTAATGTTCAAATCGGAAATAATCAAGAATTTTAATGAATCCAAAATCTCCGTCTTTTTGATACTGTAAATTTAGAGTGATGAAATATAATGTACATTTAACTAGTTTAATAAATCATATTTTTAGAATATAAAGAAACTTAGACAGTCGCCACAATTTTAATTTCGACAAGCTGTCCCGGCAATGCAAGTCCACTTACTCCAACCATTGTACTGGCTACAGATTTAGGATGATTGTAAAATTCTGTTTTGAAATTTTTCCTTGCCTCAAACGCTGTTGCCATATCCATTGCATAGATAACTTCTTCCACCACATTTTCCATCGTCATATCGTATCTTGCCAATAATTCTTTGATATTGGCATAGGTTTGTCTCATCTGTTCTTCCATTCCTTCTGCCAATTCTCCATTTTTGTTGTGTCCCAACTGACCGGAAATCCAAACGGTATTTCCTTTTTTTACCGCCTGTGCGTATCCGTAGATATCTTCCCAAGGCATTCCCAAGCCTTCTGCTGTTTTGTTTTCCTGTATCATTTTTTATGGTTTAAATTAATACAGCAAATGTAGAACTGATAAAAATCTTAGAAATTTAACTGGTTTAATAAATTGCTTTTTCTTTTACTCTAAATAAAAAAGGTGGTTTACACATTTTGTATAAACCACCTTTCAGTTTTTTATTTTTCACGGCCGCTCCGGGAGAGGAAAATTTTCTATGTCTTATTTTTGTTTCTCTTTATTCGCTAAACGTTTTCTGATGGTGCTCACAAACTCCTTTGAAACGCCAAGATACGATGCAATATAATACTGTGCTACACGCTGCGGAATGGTAGGATAAACCCTGATAAATTCCAGATAACGGTCTGTAGCAGGTTGAGAAATGGTGTTAACCAGTCGGTTTTGAAGCGTCACCACATACCGCTGCATCATCAGCCGGAATGCTCTTTCAAACTTCGGAACCTTCTGCATCAGTTCCTCTTTAGTTTCCGGATTCAACATATAAATTTCGGTATCTTCCAGGGCTTCTATAAAAATCTTCGAGGGTGTTCTATTATTAAAAGAATCAATATCGGTAATCCACCAATCTTCAACAGCAAACAGAAGGGTTACTTCAAAACCGTTTTCATCAAGATAATACGTTCGGACACAGCCCTCCTTTATAAACCCTTCAAACTGGCAAATCTCTCCTTCGCGCAGAAGATGTGTTTTCTTCGGGAACTTCTGAAGGGTCAGCAAACCTTCATATATATTTTCTTCTTCCGGGGTCAGGATCACAAATCGTGAGATGTTTTTGATAATATTTTGAAACATACATTTATTTTACGGCCGCAAATTAGAAAAAAACGTGTAAACTTCATTGTTCAGAAGCTATTTGATGATACCAAAATGCTAAGATTTAATAATGATCTGAGAAAAAGATTGGGTCAGAAATTAAATTAAACTACCCAAACAAAAAAATGTTATCAAAATGTACGAAATTAAACTAGATTAATTTCTGTGAAAACGAACTGTTATACATTTGCTAAAGAATCAAGACAACAAAAAAATTATAAAATAAAATATTCATTAACATTAAAAATTTACAACTATGAGCACACTTACATTAAAAGACGGAACAGAGATTTATTACAAAGACCAGGGAGCAGGACCGGTATTGATGTTTCACCACGGATGGCCATTATCATCTGACGATTGGGATGCACAGGTTATCTTTTTCTTACAGAGAGGGTACCGAGTAATTTCCCATGACAGAAGAGGACACGGCCGCTCAAGCCAGAACATCTATAATCACACTATTGAACAATATGCTTCTGACGCTGCAGAACTTGTAGAATTCCTTGATTTGAAAGATGTTGTACACATCGGACACTCTACAGGAGGTGGTGAAGTGATCCGATATGTCCATAAATATGCCAATGGTAGAGCAAAAAAAGCAGTTTTAATTAGTGCTGTTCCACCGGTAATGGTAAAAAGTGAAAACAATCCTGACGGGGTTCCAATGGAAGTTTTTGATGGGATCAGAGAACAGACTTTGAATAACAGAAACCAGTTTTATTTTGATTTAACGTTCCCTTTCTATGGATACAACAGAGAAGGTGCCAATGTAAAAGACGGTGTACAAAGAAACTGGTGGAGACAAGGAATGATGGGTGGTATTGTAGCTCATTATGAGGGAATCAAAGCATTTTCTGAAACTGATTTCACTGAAGATCTGAAAGGTGTGGACATTCCGGTTTTGGTTCTTCACGGTGAAGATGACCAAATTGTACCTATCGAAAATTCGGCTATAAAATCCGCAAAACTATTGAAAAACGGAAAATTGATTACGTATCCCGGTTTTTCTCACGGAATGCCTACTACGGAGCACGAAACAATTAATAAAGATCTTTTGGAGTTTATTGAGGCTTAATACAAGAACAATATAATAAAGAGATGAATCAGTTTGATTCATCTCTTTTTTTTTTAGATTACATCCGCTCTCTGAAGTCTCCTGATTTTGGAGCAAGTTTAAAGGAAATAATCTTATTTATCAGCTCCACTCTACGGTTTTTCGCCTTACCCTTTTCAGAACTATTATCTACAGCTGCCCAAGCCTTCTGAAAGCCTTTAAAACATCTAAAAAACAGGCAGGTTATTTTATCTCATAACCTGCCTTATTTATGGTATAGCTATTGAAAATAGTTTTTACCTTCTCAGCATCACTTTCTGAGAATATATTTTACCTTCTTTTGTTTTAAGATTAAGGATATAAATACCTGCCGGCAATGTGGCAGGGAGCTCAAAAGTTTTAGATTGGAATTTTGAACTATATACTTTTTTTCCAAAAGTATTGGTAACGAAAATCTCAGCATCTGCAAACTGAATATCTCCATTCAACGTAATTTGCCCTGTAGTAGGGTTTGGAGATAGGGTAAATATTTCGCTGGCTGGTGCTCTTTGAGCTTTAGAAGCTATAAGGTTTGATGGTCTATTATAAAGGTTTGCAAATGATTGAATTTCTTCATCGGTCAATTCTCTATTATAAATGATTAGCTCATCAATACTTGATTTCCCTAAATGGAACTGTATAAAATTATCATCTTTAGGAGTGTCCCAATTTTGTATTTCCCCTTGTCTCTCTCCATTTATATACAATGTTAAAGTAAGTGTTGAGTTATCTCCATTTGGAGAAAACGTTAATAAATAATGAGCAAACTCATCAGGGTTAAGACCAAAATTGATGTTTTCGGGGGCTTCAGGGGTGAAATTTTGAAATAAATAGGTATTATCGGTAGCAATCATAAATTCCATGTTTTGAATATCAAATACTCGTATATAGGATACAAGCCCCGGATTGACTGTCTTTATTTTTCCCCAAAATGAAATGGTTGCACCAGTGCTTAGCAAAGTTGCTTTATCTACAGCAACAGTCGCAAGCCCCGTCCCTCCTAATACGTCTTCAATGGACTCTCCACATTTTCCGTCTGAAAATAGATGACCAGAAGATGAAAGATATTTTCCTCTTATTTTATCATTGAGATCTCCATCCATCGGATAATAAACATATGGATCCACAGGAGGATTCCCGCAAGCAGTAAATTGTGTTGGCAGATGATGGACATAATAAATCCTTAGCTCTTCAGCCAGATTGATTCCCACTGATCCACTGTTTATGGAAACTATTACTTTATCAAATTGTTTTTCAGCAACAAATTCAATAGTTCCTCTTTTATTGTTTGTTGTTGCCTTATACATGTTGTCAACCACTCTTCTTCTATCACCATTAGATACATTATTATTAAAAGTTTCAACGTAAATTTCTCTTTGGAGTTGTTGTTTTGTAGGAGTATTAGCAGTACCAATACCAATAGAAATTTTACGGTATGCAGGAGCCAAAGGAAATGTAAATTCCTGTTCAATACTAGCATCAAGACCTACAGGGAGATTAATAGTAGCATAGTCGGTTTCATTAGAACCTACTGCTTTTTGGGGGTTCTGAACAGAGCAAAGTACACAGACTCCATAAACCTGGTTAGTTTGGCTGGTTGCATAGGTTTTTTCAAGCTGTGCATAGCACAAAATGTTTGTAACAAGTAATGATGTAGACAGTACTACTTTGGGCATAGTGATGCCACAGAAAAATAAATTTTTCATATAATTAATATTTAGGTTGTGTGTTTGTGTTTCTATAAGCAAAAGAACCTCTATTTATATAATGAGGTTTTTCTTTTTGGGATGAACTGTTGGAATTTGCCCAATACGCGCTAACAGAATTCGTATAGCGCTTATTAAGCTAGTGTTTAAAGCAGGGCCTCCTGAAGAAATTAATAAATAAATTTTCATATTTGATTATTAGTCCGTTGATTTATACAACTAAAATTACATAATAATAATCAATTATACGTGAATTAAATTTAAATTTTATTAAAATTCATAAATTATTAATCATTACAAAACAAATATTTTATTAAAAACATAAATACAGACTATAGAATCCGCTTTATATAAAATAGTTATAAATTTAAAAAAAAACAATTTGAAGAGTCTTTGTACAGCAGAATTTAAAATGAAACAAATCCCAACTTTCGTTGAGATTTGTTTTAAGCAAAAGAATATCTAATCCTATATTCTTATAAGGGTTTCATTATTTTTTTACCAGCTCCACTCTACGGTTTTGCGCCTTCCCTTCTTCAGAACTATTATCTGCAATCGGATTTTTGCTGCCGAAGCCTTCTGCTGAAAGTCTTGTTTTATCAATACCTGAAATAGTAATAGCATTCAATACTGCTGTAGCACGATCTTTTGAGAGTTGAACATTATGGGCATCATTTCCGCTGTTATCTGTATATCCGTTAATGGCAAGTTTTAGATTGCTGTCGGTTTTCAGGACCTTTATTATTTCATCAACGGCTGTTTTGCCATCGGGTTTTAAACTCGCTTTGTCTGTATCAAAATTAATATGCAATACAGCCTTGCCTGTGGCATCTAATGCTTTTTTTATTTCATCAGATTTTAATATTGAAATTGTTTGCTCAAATGGTGTTTTCTGTAGAATTTGTATTGCTCCGGTCGCCGTATTTCCATAAAGTTGAATATAAATATCATCGCCATTTGGTCTTCTTATGACATACACTTTTACGGGTTCATTCCAATAATCTATAGAGCCTTCTTCTCCAAAATACTTGGCTTCTTCTTTTATTCTGTCAAGCTCTTGCTGAGAAACTTTACCATCAAATACTTTTACACCCCCCACTTTTGTAATCGCATCATCATAGCTTTTCAAAAAATAAGGCAACGACCACTCTTCTGTATTGCTTTTCTCGTTGACTACATAGGTTTTCCATACTTTTCCTTCTATTGGTGTCATTACGCCTTTAAGTGGAAAAAACAGCAGGTCATAACTTCTTTGTACCGGTTTGTTTTGGAAGCCCAACCCTTTGGGAAAACTGAAAAAGGGTAATTCACCCACTTCAGCGCTGGAAACCGGTATGGAATTGATATCAAATTGGGTAGTTCCACCCGAAGATTTTTCCATAGCTGTAGGATTTTCTATGGCGACAGTATCCTTTGCAGCATCCGTTTTTTGTTCAGCTTTTTTGTTACAAGCAGCAAGCAAAGTGCCTATTGACAGAATAATCAGTGCCTTCTTCATATTAATAATTTTTAGGTTTTGGTGTATATTTTTTTAATAGTGAGAAATAAAACAGTATGAATTCTCCTTTATTAAAGCTGTTCGGTGTATTTTATACTGTCCTATTTTTTGCGACACTAACTTACAAATAAAATACGAACGGGAAACTACCTAGATTTAAGGATTTTATGATTAAAAAAAACCGGAATCAGAATAATAATACTGTTTATTTTTTTATTAAACCACAAATCGTAGGTTCGACGTAGTCAAAAGTCACAAAAGATTTTTTAAACACTTAAGCTATTTAAGTTATATACTTTCCGTATAAGAAGTACACTAAAGTTTTGTTGAAAATCAAAGATTTTCATCTTATGTGAACTTAAATGTGCAGTATTTCTTTAAACTTTCTAAAGTGCACTAAAGTGTTAAAAAAATAAAACTTTTATGACTTTTGTAGTTAAAATTCATCATAATTAGTTTTGCTTCATCACAAAATCCATTGGTCTGTCAAACCCTATTCTCAGGTCATCTGGTTCTGTTTGTATTTCAACGTCCGGCTTAATTCCTTTTGGATCACTGATGAAATGAGGAGTTCTCATTCTGTACTGAAAAGTAGGGATCCAAACTAATGTTTTAGAATACGGCAACACAAATGCCTGTCCTCCCGCATTACTGTAATTACTTCCTTGTGAATATTCTCCATACAATTTCCCGATTTTATACTCTCTCATCAATGCTAACAGATGTCCGGTGGTGGAGAAACAACTGCCATTGATCAGAACGCTGATTTTTCCTTTGTAAAAATTGGGCTTGTTTTGTTGGAGTTTAAACCACCAATCTGTACTGTTGGTTTCTGTGTAGCAGTTTAATCCATCCTTGAGTTTTGTTTCGTTCAGATTTATTTCTTCAATATTGTCCGGGTATTGAGCGTAATGCTTCCAGTCTTTTACGCTTTTATATTTTGCTCCCATATAATCAAAATAATAATAGGGAGTGCTGCATAAATATGAAAATAAATAGTTAGCAATATCTGCTGAGCCGCCGCTATTATCCCGTAAATCGATAATTAAGTTTTTAGTCTTTAAACTGTCAAGTCGTATAAAAAAGTGGTCTAATTGTTTCTCTGCAATTTTTCTATCTGCCTCATTATACCCATTTTCAAATGAACGGAATTTTAAAACAGCTAAATCGTTCGTTTTGAACTCTGTGGTTAAAGGTTCCATTTTTTTTGAAATAATACCGGTATACATTTTAAATGGCATTCCTTGAAATATACGTTTCAGTTTACGCTGGTTACGGTCTACATACTCAATTTCAAATTTTTCTGTCTGATCGTAAATAAAATAATAAAAGGGAAAATTACTAAACCGCGCATTTAATCCTGTTTCATTTCTACCTTCAACATGAATGTATTGTTTAATATCATTCACCACAGCATGGATCTCTTTTCCATTTATTTTTAGAATTCTCAATCCTGTATATTCTTTATTTTCCTGGGATGATTTATCCAGATAATAGCTGCCCTTAATCTCATAGATACTGAAAGGAAAAATCAATCTGTCATTGAGTAAATCAATAATTCGTCCCCTATCAACGGCTGTATGCCCGTCTTTAATTTTTGCCATTAAGGTGGCTGTCAATTTATAATACTCAACAAGAGAAAGATCGGTTTTTATAGAGTTTTTTAAAGAGGAATATGTTGTATCAAATTCATTTTTTGAACAAAACATAAATTGCCCGGGATGAATGGTATTGGTTAAATGATAGAGCTCTGAAAACTCGGCAATAACGCTGTCCTTTTTCAGTGATTTGTCAAGTAACCCCGGCTTTTTTAATGTTGTGCTTTGCCCAGGAGCAAAATTGATAGTAAATAATAAAAGTGGTAATACGATCTTAAAATTCATTTTTAAATATTTTTACTTTACAGCTGTTTGGATAACCTAGCTCAAAGTCAGGAGACTTCGCGCAGAGAGAAGTGAAAATTTCATTTGATCAGCTTATTATTCAGTAGAAATGTTTTAATATCCTTCACTACTTCATTTGGGCGTTCGTCTTTTACGCCATGCCAGGTATTTTCATATACTTTGTGAACAATAAAAGGTTTATGTTCATCTGTAAGCCTGTCATTTTCTTCTTTAAAATCGAACCAATCATTTTTACTCACAGGGTCTAAAATGAGCACAGGTTTATTCAGATTCCGATAAATAATTTTAGGATTTAATTGGTGTGTTGAGGCACCGAAAGCAGTGTTGGAAGTAAAAGGAGTGTAAATAATGGCGATGTTTTCTTCTGCAGAGTTTTCACCGGTAAGTTCTTCGGCTCCAGGGTTTATTTCATATTTTCCGCTTGCATTTTTCTTGATCCGGGCATAAGAAGTAAAAATTTCTTTTTTCAGCTTTTCTTTTTCTTTTCCTTTTATCCCCCAATTGTTATACATCCACCAATATGCATCAAACTCGTTATCAAAAACCATTGTTTTTTTGTTGGTATAATATTGTTTGGTTTCTTCAATATCTTTCGCAATGTTGGCAGCCTTTGTCTGAAAATCCCAGGCAACAGAACCGCCATCTTCCAAAATAAGAGCCTGAACCATTTCCGGATAAGCATTATAAAATGCTGAACTTATAGTCCCTCCTCTTGACCAGCCTCCAATTATTGCTTTTTTGATTTTCTTTGTATCTAAAAGGAATTTGATATCATCCGCAACATGATAAATGGAAAGATCTTTTTTAGAAATTGGGGTAAATCCGTGTCCGTAATAATCAATGGCAATAACGTGCAGGTTCATTTTTACCAATTGGTCTATAATTTCATATAATTCATACCCATTGCTATACGTTCCGGGAATCCAAACCAATGTTGGATTCTTTTTATCTCCCCACTCCAAATAATGCATGTTAACATTATTGGTCTGAATATAATTTCCGTGTTGTTTTTCGTATTTTTCAAATTCGGGTTGTAAACTTTGAAATAAATTCCGTTGTGCTATAGAATCTGAGGAAGCGTTTGTTTGCGCTTTTGTTGGTAGATACACCATGAAAGAAAGCAACAGAATGATATTTTTTTTCACAATTCGCATGTTTTTACTTTGTTTTGGTTTATAGTTTTTATAAGAGGTGCTTTCTGAAATACACCTAATATGTATTATTTATACTTTACACTTCAGACTAACAATATAGCAAATTTATTAAGTATTGCAACATCCATTTCATGGTTCATTTCATTTTTCCTGAGTAATCATTGCTTCTAAGATTGATTTCGTTACATACCGATAAAATAGACTAGAACAACAATTCAATATATCTCAAAATTCAAGTCTAGGAAACCGGCATTAACAAATTAAAATTCAATTAAATACAATAATTTCACATTATACTCACTCCAAACAAAACACAAAAAATCGGCTGGAAATATTTCCAGCCGATGGCTTTTACATTTTATACAAAAAATGATATATACTTAAAGATTAAATTCTTTTTACTGTTCCACAATCGTCAATGAATTATAAACTCCGCTCCCTGAAACATCAAACTGACTTACCGTCCCATCAAATGCTACCGTAATCCAGGTGAATGGTCTTAATTTATCTCCTTTATTCAAATAAACACTTACAGTACAGGCAGAGCCTACAGGTACAGCATTAGGACTTGCTCCGGTATCAGAAGCATATCCGTTATTTGTTTTTACCCTTTGAGTAATTGTTCCGGCAGGGTTTCTCACTTCCCATATCGCTTCTGTCTGGTTATTTCCTCCGGTATTTACCTGGCTTGATTGTAATGCAAAAGTAAAGGTTGCAAAATATACTCCGGTTCTGGGAGCAATAAACTCTCCCGTAGACGGATCAAAATTATTGGTAGGAACGCCAGAATCGGAATCTAGTTTTTCCGTCCAATTGGTTAAATAAGATGATCGCCTTTGTACAATTCCGGATTTAGTTCCAATTTCTGAAGAATTTCCACTTTCAAACAAATAAGTATCTTGAGTCACTTTATTCGCCATAACAACAATACGAGGCTTACCCTTCGGAAAAAAACTCACCCAATTTGTTCCATCAGAAAACTCCAAATATCCTTTTACTCCAATGGCTGGGCTCGCAACATAACGTAGAGCTCCGGCACCGGCCTGTACAGCCGTTTTATTCGTATTCCCTATTGCAACCGTTCCATTAGTTCCGCTGCGTAGATCTATTGCTACTTTCGGATTAGCAACCAACACTCCTATCTTACCGGATTTATCGATTATCACTTTACCGGCATCAGTTTTAACTTCAACAGGATTTGTTGGATTATCGACTCCAATTCCAATTTGGGCACTAACCTGAGTCCCGAAAAGAAGAGAAACAAAAGCAGCTCCCAGGTTCTTTATTATATTGTATTGTTTCATTATTATTTTTTTATAATTCACTAATACTAAGGTTATTAAATTTTCCGTCATTCAGGGTGTTTCTTGCAGAACCTATATTGTGTTTTACACTAAATTTAATTGTATTTCCTGCTTTAAGATTAAAAATCGCATTGCAATTTCCACTTATAAAATTACTCACTACCCCAGCCTGAAATGCAGGATAAGAATTGACCGTTTTATAAGTCTGAATATTCTCAATATTGCGGTCACTTTCTATCGCAGTTTCTATAAATGTATTTTTCGGGATAGCGCCGTTGGCTAAAGTAATGTTGAAAGAAACCAGATAAAAACCATCACGAGGTGCAGTAAATACTCCGGTAGAAGGATTAAAATCACCGTTGGCTGTTGTTCCCAGATCTACCGTTTCAATCCAATCTGATATATAGACCGTCGAACCGCTTGCAATACTCTGAGCAGTACTTTTACTGGCATTTACAAGGGCTTTGGTAGGGGCGGTAAGGGGCAAAGCAATCCATTGTTCACCATCAGAATATTCCAAATAGCCATTTGCATTATAGCGTATTGCGCCACCACCGGCTTCAACAGGTGTCTGGGTACCGGCTCCCAAACCAATCAGTCCTTTATTATCTGAAGAGCGAAGATCCACTTTTGTGATAGGATTTAAAACCCCAACCCCCAGATTTCCAATTGAGTCTACAACTACATCATTAGATAACTTTAATGCATCGGGAGTAGCTCCATTATCTTTGGCAGCATCAATTTGCAATGGTTTCAGGGGCTTATTAGTAAAAAAACCAACCTGAGCGGCTATTATACCTGAAGAAAAAAATAGAATACAAGCTATTAACCGGTAAACGAAACTAATTTTCAATTTCATAATCATCTATTTTTAATGTTCTATAATGGTTAAATTGTTAAATCCATCATCAGGATTTGTGGGATCTGCAGGGTTAGTAGTCACCCTGAGTGCCACAGAGCCACTTGATACCAGATTATGCCAAAGCCTTGTTACAACTTGTGTACCGGCGGTCAGAGTAAGGGTTACGGTACTTGATCCTCCTGCCTGTGTCGACCGTGTGGAGTTCGCATCGTCAGCAGTTCCGGTCATAGATTGTCCGAACGTTTTGTAAACAGATGCCAGTACGGTATTCGTAGTAGTATTGTAAAATTGTGATTCTACTCTGGATCCGTCATTGATTACAGCTCCATTAAAATTAAAGGTCAATAGAAAGGTATACGTACCATCGCGAGGAGCCGTAAAAACACCAGACGTGGCATCAAAACTATTACTCATATCCCGTACCATATTCCAGTTGTTGATATTGGTAGCTGTGTTTTGTGTTATGGATTGACTGGTTATTTTTCGGGCAACTACCACTGCTTTTTGAGGGGCAATATAGGCTTTATGCCAAACTGTTCCATCTGAAACTTCAATTTTGGGACCTGTAGGAATATTAGCTACATCATACCTCACCGCTCCTGCACCGGCATCTACAGCAGTCATCGTAGTTGTACTAAGCCCTAAAGCATTTTCTGCTCCTGCAGATCTCATATCGAGTTTAACCTGGGGATTAAGTACTCCTGCTCCAATGAAACCTGTTGTTTTATTAATAATGATATCATTCGCAACTTGTGCTGCTGTCGGCGTCCCGGTTGCTGCATTATCTTTAGCACCATCTATATGTAAAGCCCCTTGTGGATTTAATAAACCAATCCCAACTTGGGAGTGCAATACATTAACAGAAGAATAAAATACTCCAAAAGCGAGTATTAGAAAACGTATCCTTTCTTTCATTTGATTGTTTTTAAGGTTCGAATTAAGGTAAGTTCGGAGAATACTAAAGTAAAGTTCTGTAAAGAGAACGATTTCCTCTATATAAAAGCCGGTATTTCCATTGGTTATAATATTTTTGGTGAACTTAAAATGCCTGACAAGTCGTCACTTATAAAACACGTTCTATATTAGGCATTTTAAGGTTCGCTATAATAAGTTTGTGTTTTAATTTTTGTAAGTACAAAACTACCATATACTTCTTAGATACAACACTTTACCCCATAGATATAATTCGAAAACAAATTAGATTTGATTCTATAAACAAATGATAGATTTTATTGCATGGATGGTTCCGGCAAACCTATTTTTCTTGTATAAATAGGCTTTTCCATAGGCACTGAGAAATATCAGACTAAATTTTTCTATAAACTTTTGTATTTTTATAGAATGAAATTCATTTTCTGTTCGCTTAATTTCATTGCAGCGACAACCCAACACTATTATTTATGAAAAAATTAAACCCAAGTTATTTTGAATTCTTTTTTTCCAGATATGGATTCATTGTCATTGGTATTCATGTAATTACAATATCACTTTCTATCTACACTAAAGAAAAAGAACTTTTTATTTGGGTTATGCCAAGTATTTTATGTTTTCTTTTTTTATTATTGGTCTGTTCTACAGAATATCGAATGCTAAGAAAACATCTTCCACCTGCGGACGTTTTACTAGCCGATAACAGCCTGATCATCAACGAAAAGTCTTATCCTTCTGAGCAAATAGAAGAAATAACCTATATGCCTGTAAGACATACACTGAACAAATTCACGGATTATTTTTTTGAGATTACAACCAATGATGGCTCTGTTTTTTATTTTCTGGATAAAAGCATGGGCTGGAAAGGTGAATCACCAACCATGAAAATATTGAGTCAACATCCTGTATTCTCATCAAAAACAAAAGAAAAAAGTGAATCATCGAAGGGTTTTTCTGTATTTAAAAAAACAACACAATCGTAAAAATATCAGCGTTGAATTTTACCATAAAATATATTTAAACTCCGTTGTGCATTTTGATATTTTAACTCACGTGATTTTAAGTCAAAATGCCCAGCGGTATACTTAAAAAATACAGTAAATCAAATACCTGTTCTAAAATAGATTATCTTTGCCACTTACCTAAAATTTCTCAATCATGAAGTTAGAATTATATCAAATAGATGCGTTTACAGAAGAGATTTTCCATGGAAATCCTGCATGCGTTGTCCCGTTAAAAAACTGGCTACCCGATGACATCCTTTTAAAAATAGCCCGTGAAAATGCTGTGGCAGAAACAGCTTTCTTTATTGACAATGGCAACACGATTCATCTAAGATGGTTTACGCCTGAAATTGAAATGGATTTATGCGGACATGCTACTCTTGCTACGGCTCATTGCTTAGCTTCCATCTTAAACTATCCGAACAGCAGAATTATTTTTGAAACCAAAAGTGGTGAATTAACAGTAGAGGTAAAAGACGGATTTTACTATATGGATTTTCCGTCAAGAATGCCTGAACCTTCCACACTTCCGGATAATATAATCAGGTCTCTTAATATACAGCCTAAAGAGGTCTTCAAATCAAGAGACTATGTTCTGCTATATGAGTCCGAGGAAGATATCAAAAAGATCAATGTTGAAAGATCTGTTTTTGATCTTCTTAATCTGGATCCGGGAGGCGTTGTTGTGACCGCAGCAGGTACCGACAGTGACTTTGTTTCAAGATATTTTACACCGCAATCCTCAATTCTTGAAGATCCGGTAACCGGTTCTGCACATTGTTCTCTCATTCCGTTCTGGGCATCAAGATTAGGAAAAGATAAGCTTTTTGCCCGCCAGTTATCAGAAAGAGGCGGCCAACTCTATTGTGAAAACAAAAGCGAAAGAGTAATTGTGGCCGGTAAAGCCAGAACCTATTCTATAGGACATTTTTGGATAGAATAATGTTATTTTAATTTGGCTTAACAATTCTGTACTCTAAAGAAGTGATCTGAAAAATACCCTCTTCACATTTAACTATAATGAAGGTGTCTAAAAAGTGTCATTCTGAACATAAACTGAAAGTTTACGAACGTAGTTCAGAAATGGAGTGAAAAATCTCAAATAAATGATAATCAATGAGATTCTTCCTACGTCAGAAATCGAAGATTCGACGTAGTCAATGACAAAAGCCAAAATTATTTGACTTTTTAGACAGCCTCATTATTTTTTTACAGGAATAGAAAAAATTCAATTTTATTCACGCTTTCCATTAATATAGGCATACATAGCGGTAGCATGTCCATGTCCTAGTTCAAAATCTTCTTTTAACCAATTGATTATTTCTGTTGCTTTCACTCCCTTCCTTATTTTTCCTTCTTCGGTAAATCCTTTTTCAGCAGCCAAATTTTCAAAATCAGAACGGGATTTTCCGGTTTTTTCTTCAATGTTTTTAATGTAAGTTTGAAATGACATATTATTTTATTTTTTGGGGTTAATCTTTATTTCTAATGTTTATTTTTTTTAAATGCAATCAGTATTTTATGTATTCAACGAAGCACTTTGACTATTATCAAACAATCTATACTGTTATTACATTCGGTAAATCTACCCCAGCTCCTCTGAGGGCTGCATAAGTTAATTTATCCATCATTGCACCTTCAAAATCAATACTTTTAAGGGTTTTATAGTATCTGTTGGTAAGTGCAAATGTTGATCGGAATGAAACATTTTTTAACGCAGATCCTTTAAAAGAAACCCCTTTCAGTCTGGCATTATCAAATTTCACATTAATGAAAAGCTGTCTATCCAGACAAATCCCACTCATATCTGAAGAGCTAAAATCTACTCCGTCAAATTCGCAGTTTTCAAAAATTGTTTTTCTCAGATCACCACTCACCAGCCTTACATCAATTAAGTTTATATTGGTAAATCTTGCCTGAGTAAGATCAGATGAGGAAAACTCTGTCCGAAGCAGAACAGCTTTGTTAAAATTTGTTCCAGAGAGGTTATTATTAGATAGTACACAATCTGTAAGATCTGCACTTTCAAAATTACCATCACTCACATCACTATTCTTAAAAGAACTGCCGCTTAAATTTGCTTTGGAAAAATCGGCTCCCTTCAGATCACTTCCCCAAAATTTTCTCTCCGGAGCGTTAACTTCTGCAAAATCCGTCCCTACGAAAGCCCCTCCACTAAAATCAGTAAGTAATGGTTCATTCACAGAAATTGAAGGGGTAATCTCTGTACTATTTTTTTGTTCAGCTTGGTCAGTAATATTGGCTGTATTTTTAATGACTGCCCCGTCTTTTTGAGATGGTACATTCTCTGAAAAATAGTTGAGATCCAAATTAAAAATTTCAGAGAGACGGTTAATGGTAATAAAATCAGGTACGGATTCTCCACGTTCCCATTTTCCAACCGCCTGCGGACTGATAAACAGGAGTTGCGCAAGCTGTGCCTGGGACATTCTGTTTTCTTTTCGTGCATGAACGATTTTATCGCCTAGTTTTTTTATGTCCATATTCTTGTATTTTAAATCTTTTTGACAGGACAAAGATAGCAGTCAGGTCATCCATATATATCAGGATTATAGATATTCTTGGTTGTAATTATGCTACTTATAGTTGTATCTGACAACGTACGGTTGTATTGGATGAGATAAGGCAAGTATTTGTCTTTTTAATAATAAAGTTTCTCTTCCATACAATCTGAGGAACAATATTAATAATGTTCTTTATATCCGTTTTATTAATTACAATTGATATATTTAAATTACTTCTTATCCTATAAAACACATCGAAATTTTTACCGAAAATAGGCAAAAAAACATCATACCTATTTTCCACAACAATAATTTATTTAACACTGTAAAAAGATACCAGAAAGTTCTAGTATTAATGACACAGAAAATAAATAAATAAATAAATAAATAACAACATTATTGCATTATCCCGGCATAAGGAAGAATAAAGAAACTTCAATACTTGTTCAATTTTATAGATTAACAAATTTTCTATTGCTCATAAACCCTAGTCTAAAGGTATTAATTAATAACTTCTTTCTTTTGAAATACCCAAATATCAATTTTCGAATCTTTAAATGATTAAATTAGCGCTGAATTAAAATGCGTTAAGATTTCTATGAAAAATATATTTGGTGTATTGCTCCTTTCCATGGTGCAGCCTATATTGGCTCAAACGAAACTGGAAAAAGCAATTACAAATCTTGAGGATAACTACGAACAGGAAAAAGTATATGTACTTACCGACAAATCACAATATGCAGCCGGTGACAAGGTTTGGTTTAAAAGCTTTGTATTTGACGGTTATAACCGTTCCACATTATCTACTACCCTATTTGTTGAATTGTATAATGCTGATAAAAAATTAATAGATTGGAAAACCATCCTGCTAACCAACGGTGAAGGCAGTGGAGATTTCCAGTTGAAAGAGGATCTTCCTGAACAGGTTTATTATGTAAGAGCCTATACACCTTACATGACTAATTTTAATGAAGATTTTCAGATTGTTAAAACAATTCCGATTTATAACCCTAATTCCCCGGAATCATTGGTTATTTCCAAAAGCTCCGATTGGTCTGCAAAGGCCTTTCCTGAGGGTGGAACTTTTATTAATGGAGTGCCTACTAAATTTGCAGTAAGATTATCAAGCAATACTTATTTGCCGGAAAACTGGACCGGAAAAGTAATAGATACCCAAAACCCCAATACTTCTATAACTACATTTAAATCTTTTGATAAGAACGTGGCATCCTTTACCATCACACCGGTTTTAGGAAAAAAATACCAAGTTATTATTCAGGATAACACCGGAAAAAGTAAAACGACAGATCTGCCACAAGTCGCAGACAGCGGTCTTCATCTAGAAGCTACCAGCTCTAAAGAAGGGATAAAATACAGTTTAAAAGGAGTCAATCTCAAACAACAGCTTCAGAATTATAAAATCATTGGAACAATCAATAATCACCTTGCTTACAAAGCCAATATCAGCCAGCTAATCAATGAAGCTTCGAGTCTTATTCCGACTAAAATCAGCAATGGAGCTAACGGTATTTTGCAGTTGGCCATTTTTGACGATCAGGACAACCTTGTGGCCAAAAGGCTTTGCTTTATAAAACCTAATAATTTAAAGATTGAGAAAGCTGAAATTATAGGTCAGGAGATCAAACAAACTCCAAGATCTTTCAATAGTATTGATCTTTCCCCGGATTCTTATTTTAAAAATTACACGGTTTTGGTAAGCGAAGATGATGGTACTCAAAACCCGGAAGAAGAAAATTTACTGAGCAGCCTTTGGTTAACGGGAGATTTTACGACAAAAATAGACCGGCCTGCCCAATATTTTTCTAAGAATGCCAATAGCGAAGCTTTGGACGCCTTGCTTATTTCTGAAAATTGGAAAAGATTCGACTGGAATTCTGTACTTAGCGGAGCTACACCTACCATAACAACCCGTTCTCAACAATTTCTTTCTTATAAACTAAAACCTATTAAAAATAATGCCCAACTAATCAATACTACAGTTAATTTAGTATTGAAATTAGGCAAAAGTGAGCCTGTTTTTGAGCAATTTAAAACGGATCAAAACGGATATATTTATTTAAATAATCTTAACTACAATGATCCTTTAGAGGTTTCGGTATTTACCAATTCGGAAAATAATAAAGAATCCGGTACAGATAACGTATTCGTCACGGTAGAACCATTGGTTACACCTAATCAATTTAAAGGCAATTTCCCGGGGACAAAATATACTCTGGTAAAAGCTAATACGAGCAAAGCCCTTCCTCCAACCATTTCCAGAGCAATCAATACTCAAAAAAACAATAAAAAAATAGAGGACAATGACATACAAATTGAGCAGGTAAAATTAGTCGGAAAAAAGAAAGACCCCAAAGAAGACTTAAATAAACAACTATCCACCGGAATGTTTAGCTCCGTCAACTCTACCATATTTGATTTCGTTAATGAAGATCAACATGCTGCCGGCTCGAGTAATATCTTAGACTGGCTACAAGGAAGAGCTGCCGGTTTATCATTTCAAAGAAACAATTCGGGAATCAATGTACCTTATATCCGTGGCCAGCAAGCTAAGCTCTATTTGGATGAAATTCCTACTGATGCTTCCATGATCTCTAACCTTCCTATCGGCAATATTGCTATGGTTAAAATTATCAAAGGAGCCGGATTAATAGGTGATGCCGTAGCCATCTATACAATGAGAGGCAATATGAAATCTAAGAATGATGAAAAGGAAACAAAAAAGAATAATTCATCTATTGTAAAAGGCTATGATAAACCATCGGAATTCCTTGTTGAAATGTTAGATGATGATGTAAAAATTGAAAACGATACCCGCGAAACTCTATATTGGAACCCGAATCTATTTGATAGCGATAATGTTCCTCCGAGAATTAAATTCTTCAATAACGACACTGCCAAACAATATAAAGTTTTGATAATAAGTTTTGATGAAGATGATCATCTGCTTTATGATCAGGAGATTTTTAAGTAATAAAAACAGCCTTTCAGTTTTTCTGAAAGGCTGTTCTGTCTATATTAATTTAAGACTGTCAGAGGCTTTGTCTTTCTCCAGACTTCATATTGAATCATTTTATTTTAAAAGTCTTTTCTAAGTACAATCAAAGTTCTCACCAGATTGAAAAAATAAAAGTTTACTGACTTATTTCCCGTTCTCCAAGATATTGTTGAAACCTCAAAAGATATCCGTCAAAATCTTGTATAAGAAGCTCCTTAACACCTTCTTCGACTGTATTTATTCTGTACCAAACTTCTTTTGGTTCTCTAAAATACGTTAACTTATTAGCTTTAATTTTATCAATAATATCATCCAGGCGATTTACTTCAATCTGAAAATTAATACCCCGACCTCTGGGAAAAACAAGTTCATCAGTCATCCAGGAATCGCGACAATCCTGTTCAAGCATAAGTTGAGAGCCTTCATATGAAATGAATGCAAAATAGTCTTCTTCTCTTTCATACTCCAGTGTAAATCCCAATTGTTCAATATAAAACTTCTTAGAATTTTCAATATTTGTCACTAATAATTCAGGAATCAACCTATTAAATCTTATAGTATCTGTATTCATCATTATTTCAGATAAGAAATTTTAAAGTTTAGGTTTCACTTACTTCAGCCAGTGAGCCGAATCAAATATAAGAGATCTCACTCTATTATACGAACCACTTCGGGTGATTTCGACATTATAATTATTAATCATTAGAGAATGAAAAATCAATTAAAATAATCATGAAATTCCGAACAATACGGTTTTCCATAACTCCAAACGTTTTATTCTACTTAAATTCAACATATTAATAAATTTATTATGAAAACAATTAAAGCAATTAAACCAGGTCCAAAACCTAACAAACCTGATGGAACTCCAGACAGAAGGAGAAGAGTTACTCCAGAAGTAAAACCAAAACATCCAGATCTAAAACCTCACAAACACAAACCTGGAGATTCAAAATGATTTTAAAATTACCCGAAGAAACTTTCAAATCTCAGCAATGCTGAGATTTTTTATTTTATGAAAAACTATAATACATTTTGCAATAATTACAGTTATAAAATTCAAAATTAAGATTTACGATTTCTAATAATTAACTCTAGATTTAGAATTAAAAAATGAAGAAAAACACCTATTCCAATACAATAGATTAAAATATAATGAAAAGTGTAGAATACATTAGCCATTGGTGTTAATGGAGACATATTTCCTGTAAAAATAGAAGATATACTATATGGAAGTAATGTTGCAAAAGTCCAAAAATTATTTCTGTCTAATTCAGCTTTTTTAACTTTGTAGTAATGAAGTTCTTTTTTTAGATAATTAATATCTTCAGTTAACACCTTTCCAAATTTCATAGAATCTAATTCAGTATATCCTCCATTTTTGTGTAATTGCTTTTTCAAAGTGCCATTTTTATCAAAAACATAAATGGTAGCCATATAATCTTTACCAGGAATATTAAAATTGATATCGCTATGTACTATACTTCCTTCTGTAAATGTCAGTTGCTTCAGTTCATTTAATGTTTTGTTTAATATTTTATAATTTGAGAGTTTAATATTTTCTAGATATTTAATCTCATAAGGAATATTTTTAGAATCATCAATCCATTCATTAAGCACCACCTTTTTCCGATTATCATGGATAGCAGTTTTAAATTCAAAACTAGCCGGATTATTTTTGAGCATCAAGGTGTACAAAAAAGGAAAGACTACTAAATGTAAAGTTAGCATGATTGAAAGACATGAAATTGCATATTTAGATTTCTGAAATTTTTCATATTTCGAAGTCCTATAGAGATATGCACAGAATGATAAAATAATCAAGATTAAGAATATTGTTGAAAAAAATTCACCAACACCAAATGAAATATTAATTAAGGTTAGCAACATATAAGTTTTTTACCTGTAAACATACAAGAAATAATAATATATTAATTACGGAAAACCCTAATGTCACTCTCTAAAATACTCACAATTTTGAAGATTCTATTTCTTCAAAATTCTACAATCTTATTTTCCTGTTATCTTATAATTCCTTTCGGGTAGTTTTAATACTATAAATTAAACATTCTAACAACAATATTATCTAAAATTCCTTTTTTAACAATATCTTTCAAAAGAAAACACTAAATATTCCGTTAAATTATTAAATTTGGCTAATGCGAAAGAATTTTTATCTCATCATTGTATTATTTTCCCTTGCCAGTTGCTATACTTACCAGGTAAAAAAGCAAGTGGAGACAACAACCGACAATAAACAGGAATCTAAAAGAGGTTCAGCTCCTGCCAATATTCCTTCCGGAACAACAGCTAGTCCCCAAAACATGAATGCTCAACAAGCACCTATTCCGGTTAACATTCAGGAGAAACTTGCCGCAGGTAAAAATGTGAAAATTGACGTTGACGGCAGGAGTTATAAAATAATCGTTGATAAATGGGAAAGAGATAGTCTGGTGGCACACCCGGTTCATAATCCTAAAAAAATTCTAAAATTCCATAAGAACCAGATCAATAGTGAAAGAATTGCAGAAAAACGCTTCTCACAACCCATAGCTGATATTATTACGGTGACTGCTTATGCCGGAATTGCTGCTGCAATCTGGTTTCTTGTCCGCTAACTTTTTAAAACATTTCCAGCCGGTGTCAAGAATGTTTTTTATAAATTGCCAACATTCAACAATCCGCTTTTTGTGAAGTTGGAAGAAATCTGCTCCTCTTCTAATCGTGCAGAAAAGAAAGAATTTAAATTCTCAATAGATCATTATCAAAACAAAACCATCATTGCGTTATGATGGTTTTTATTTTTAAATATTTTGTATTTGCTGCTATTCATATTTTGAAAAATCCACTGCAAAAATACATCTGTTGACCTGGCTTCCATTCTGCGCTCCGGCATTGGGCTCATATTCTGTAAGACTCCACAGATAATTATATTGGGATTCATAATAAAGGGATTCTGCACCATATGGCCATCGGTAACGCACGGTGTCATCAGCCCCATCGGTATATCTTGCCAGTCTGGCATTGGAACCGTAAGAATTGCTTGGAGATCCGGTACAGGAAAGCCATGTTCTGTTCCCTTTTCTAAATACACCCTGGATACCATGGGCATGATTATCTGCAAAAAGGCTATTCTTGGGAACTACGGCAATTATTCCCGAGTTTTGAAGCATTCCGCTGGTGTCTACAGGAAAACCAAAAACCTTAGGGACAATGGAAGCATCAGCACTGCCTGCATAATATTGTCCGGTCCAGAGCTGAGTCCCTTCATCATTAACCTGTATGGTAGAGAACGGATTTGCATTATTGATCTTCTGATATCCTGTTTGGGGCAATATATACCGATAGTTGAAGGCGAATAAATTACCATTGGCATCTTTACCACATTTATCATTCGTATTGTCTCCTGTACTCACCTCAATAATTTTATCAAGATCGAATATGCGAACTCCCAAATTGGTACTGCTGAGGTACACTTTGCCTTTAAAATAAGCAATACCTCCGGCATGTACTTTCAATGAAGCAAAAGAACCATACTGGGTATACGTGGCTGTACTTGTCGGAATATCAGGTTGTACCAGCAAAATATGCCGATACGTTAAATAAGTACTTGAACTTGGGCTAATGTCAATCAGAGTAATACGTGAACCTTTATATTCAGCATCATCCTTTGCATACCAACTCACCAACAGGTACCGAACGCCATCTTTGGTAAATCCGGCAATACCCTGCGGCCTCCAGATCGATGTCGTTTCATCATCAGTGTTCCACCGAATACCCCTTACCCTGTTTTCTTCCGGAATATTGAATCCGTAGACTTCAGTATAAGCATTCCCGCCAATGGCCTGTCGATTTTTATTAATTTGGGAAGGATTTAAAAAGCTAAAACCGGAACTGATATAAGCACCGGTATCTACAAAAGGATTAACACTAACATCTGTCGCAGCGAGTCTGCCGGTATTGGATTTTGAAGAAAACTCTTCCTCCATCGAAGCTGAAGTCAATTGATTATTCTGACATCCGATGCCCGTCACAGCAAGCATAAGCATCCATCCAAGTATTTGTCTTTGAATCATGATTAGTTTTTAAGTAAATAATAGGATTTAATAATTTGTAAATTGCTTACGAAACTACCGGATTCCATTGTTATTAAGATGACCTCAGCATTAAATCTGCATTAAATTATCATTTTCATCAAGTATCATATCGCATGCGGCTCATTTTGTAGAATTGATAATAGTATTTATATTCGGGAATAAAAATATCAGATGATCTTAATGAAAATAAAATCTTGGTTTAAAAAATATAAATATCAAATTCTGATTATATTTTTCTTCTTGCTTTCGCTATGTTTTAATGCTTTAGTAGTTCAAGATTATGATGGAATTAAAAAATATTCCGGACTGGAACTATTTTTATCCGGATTTTTTGCTTTTTTAGGAGGTGGAATATTTGAAACTTTGGTTTGGTCCTCGAATATTCTTGCATTAAATTCGCTGTTTTTTTCAAAAAAGTATCCTCAAATTGGAATATTGTTTTCCTTTTTAGCATTTGGAGTTTCAATAAGTTTTATAAAATGGAATGAAATTTTAGTTAGCGAAAGCGGTAGAAATGGAAAAATAATAGAGTTAGATTCGGCCTATTGGATTTGGATATTTTCAATTTTATTATTAAATATTTTAAACCTGGTAAACCTAATAGTAAAGTTTAGCACTAAAAACAAGAAACCGAATTAAATTGATTATTCCAACATCCTGGCCAACAGTAGTTATTGACTTAGGCATACCACAAGTTCACTTTCCACCTCAATATTTAATTATATTTGACGATACACTAAAAAATCGACCAAAATGAATAATACTCAATATGAGATACAACTCAGACCTACAACGGTTGAGGATCTCGATCTTCTTTTTCAATTTCAGCTTGACCAGGAAGGCAGACACCTTGCTGCATTTACTTCAAAAGATACCGTCAATAAAGAGACTTATCTAGCCAAGTACACCAAATTACTGAATGATCCGACAGTCAACAACCAGACCATTATAGCTGATTCAATGATTGCAGGAAGCATTGCCAAGTTTGTTATGATGGGTGATACAGAAATTACCTACTGGATTGATAAAGAATTCTGGGGAAAAGGCGTTGCATCATCAGCGTTGAAAAATTTTCTTACCCTAGAAAAAAACAGGCCCATTTTTGGACGCGTTGCCTTTGACAATCTTGGTTCGCAGAAAGTCCTGGAAAAAAATGGCTTTGTTAAAATCGGTACTGACATTGGTTTCGCCAACGCCAGACAAATGGAGATTGAGGAATATATTTACAGACTTGATCGTTAATTAGGAAATACGAAAAGTCAGATATACAATCTCAAACTAGGACATATTCAGGATCAGGTACAAAACTTGGGGACTAGGTAAAAAATGAATTATATTTTTACTCCTCTAAAAACTTTATACTGAAATTTTATTTAGATGCAAAGACAAGATGCAATTGATCATTGATAAGGGACCTAAGAGAGCGACAAAAATCGCTGATGAAGCGATGTAGATATGCGTACGCTTAGAAAGAATCAATACAATTGATTCAACCTTTGCTTCCAAAATACAACACCAAATAATAGAAATCCTTTGCGTGAAATTTTTAAATTAAATAGATCTAAATATTCTAAGCTCCAGCTTTTGCTCTTGATCCCATATTCATAAAGTATTCGTCCATTGATGATGAAAATAAATCCTCTCGAAAGTTGGATCGATTATGCTGATCTGCGGAATTTGTGTGATCTGCGGGAAATTACAAAGCCAATGATCAGTTAAGTTTAAAAAAGAAATAAACGACTGCTGCCCATTCTTTTTTTATTCCTTTAGCATAACCAATCGTACTGTGACTGCTATTTTCTACTGTTCCATCATCTTTGATGTACCCCAAAGTAGAATGGCTGCTATTCTCTATGGTACCGTCTTTTTTAACGTAACCTACCGTAGAATGGCTACTGCTTTCAATCGTTCCGTCCGATTTAATATAGCCATTTGTATTGTGACTTCCCGACTCTATCAATTGTGCACTTATAATGGAAATATTGAAGAAAAGAAAACCAATGAATATTGTTTTTTTCATGATTTTAAATTTTAATGGTTATTATTTTTTGATTATCCTAAGGTACTCAAAAATCTTGATTCCTATTTCGTTCTACTTCTAACTGAGACTAAATTATAAGCTTATATTTGCTTCTACTCGTCAGGATATTTTTCATACTAATAAAAGTCGATTTACATTCATATCTTTATAAAAATTGAGCACTTTTTTAGTGCTCAATTTCAAATTTACTATGCAAAGATCATGGTTATTAGTTTTATTTTAAACATGATTAAGTCTCTTTCTAAAAAACAACAGCAATGAACTAAAGAATACTAAATAAGCAATATTAAATATCGCTCCCCCAACCCAGCCCGAATAAGGAAGGGGTAATAATCCTTTTATAGGAATGATAAACAAAGTCAGAACAAATGGAGTCAATAGTGCCATCCATCTTGGAAGCAAAGTTTTATTCAATATAATGCATATTACAAATGAGATCCAGCCGACTGCCAAAACTACGATGGCTGCTCCCCAGGCGATATTAAGCATTTTCATAAATCCTCTGCCTGTTTCTAAAAGATAGGAATGGGCAATCGGATCCGTATGATATATCGCTTTGTAGATTTCGCCAACATAAAAGAATCCGGCATGGCCCAAAGGAGATAATACCGCCCCTACCAGCAAAACCCAATAAACAAAATCCGAATACCATTGTTGAGTCTCTTTAAAAAATTGAAAAACCAACCAGGTTGCCGGCAGCAACAACGGACCTGTAAGGGCTCCGATCAAGGCTCCGAACATCAAACGAGATGTTGATCCCTCCAACATTAAAGTCGCAAATTCTACATTTACCTGATCAGCATACGTCTTTGAAAACAATGGATAATCAGCAGGGTTCGGATCGAATCCGGCAACAAAAATATCACCAGTCAGCCAACAAAGAGATACCGTTATTGCTGCTGCAAAAGACCAGTTTATTTTATTTGAATATTTCATATTTTAAAATCGTTTATTTAGCTGCATTTTCCTCATGTCTTTCTGTCGCTGATTTATCTTCAGCTACTCCCGATTTCCAATATGAATACGCATATAACTCTTCCTGTTTCCACTGTTTTTCTTTTCGGAGATAATGACGGATTTCTTTAACAGATGAAAATTCTGCAGCCACATATCCTGAACGGGATTCCTCCGGTAGGGTTTGTTGCTTGACGATCTCCGCCAATCGACTTCCTTTTTGGGGATTTTCATTATGAACCCAGATAAACCTGATATCTGCTAATGTCTGCAATTCCAGTTCATCAATTTTGCTATCTACTTCAAGAATACAGATCCCTTTTGATGATGGTGGTAAATCCTCCAGAATCGAAGCAATGACGGGAATTCCCGTTGCGTCGCCTACCAAAAAGTAGTTGGTGGCTTTTGCGTATAACTCGGTTTTTCCGTCTTTCATTAAAATTCCTAACACATCACCTTCTTTGGCGTTGATGGCCCAGGCTGATGCCGGCCCTTCATCTCCATGAGCTACAAAATCAATCCATATTTCATTTTTAGCAAGATCAATTCCCCGATGGGTATATGTTCGAATACTCGGGCGTATATTTTCCGGCTGAGGTTTCCATTGCATTTTTTCATAATCAAATTCAGGGAAGTGAATGGTATTCACTCCTTTTGGAGGAATAAGGATTTTATTATTAACTCCAATCGTTGTATTGGCAATTTGAGAAACTTTTTCACCCGTAAGAAAAATCCTGATATAATGCGGAGTAATGTATTTTTTTCCGGTTACAGTAAATTCACCCTGTATTGTTTCATATTTTTTCATTGTCCTTTTTCTTTTATTTATTATTCCATTTCGTATGATTAAAAACAAGTTGTTATTAAGAATCATTCTAAATAATTATTATCTTTGTGCAAAAGTAATATCTAAAGCAACACATACAGGTACGCAATAAGGAGTAAAAAGTCCGTAAAAAGGAGAATTCTAATTAAAAAATAGAGTAATAATGACATTACGAATTTACGACGATAAAATTGGAGGAAGATTGGTAGAAAAACCATATCCCAATGCTTATTTCATGGATGATGGTGATATCAAAGAGTGCATTACTTATCTGAAACCTCCTTACGGAAACGGATATTATCATGAAATCTGTTTTGAAAATGTTCATATCGGCTTTGGAAATGCATCTCTGGAAAACAAGATATTGCTTTATTTTGAAGCTGATTTTGAAAGTGTTGAAATGCATTTCTCATTGAAAGGTAAGAGTTCTGCTCTTTCAGAAAACTTTGGTTATAAAGTATGCTTTGACAGCTATCAACATAATATTATTTATGCGCATCAAATGTGTGGTCAAATGGAATTTGATGGGCAAGAAATGCAGATTCTGGAAATCAATTTAGCACCGGACTTTTTTAAGCGATTTCTTCCTGAAGATTCTGAACTATTCAACATTTTCAGAAGTTCTATTGACAAACAACATTCAGCTCTTATCCATCCGGACCATCACAAAATCAGTCTGGAGATGTATCAAATTCTTAACGATATTATCCACTGTGACAGAAAAGGTGTTTTTAAAAGAATTTACCTTGAAGCTAAAGTGGCTGAACTCCTTCTTTTGCAGCTGGAACAACTTTTTAAAAGCAAATCCTCCAAATCTTCCATACTTAAAAAAGATGAAGAAAAAATCTATGCTGTAAGAGATTTTATTGTCAATAACCTTCATCAAAACTGTTCATTAATTGACCTTGCACATCGGGTAGGAACCAATGAATTTACCTTAAAAAAAGGATTTAAGGAACTGTTCGGAACAACTGTATTTAATTTCTGGAACGATATAAAAATGGAGCATGCCAAAAAAATGCTTCTTGAAGGAGATTTAAATATTAATGAAATATCCGAAATTGTTGGGTATAAAAATCCAAGGCACTTCTCTGCAGCATTTAAAAGAAAATATAATGTAATTCCTAGTAAAATTAAAAACGAGTTTATCTGATATCAGTTAGGGATAAAAAAATTTTGAAGCTGGAAGTTATGAAAGTCATAAAGAATAATGATTCATTTGTTTTTATCAATCTTAAAGCAAAAATTAATGGCATTGTCGCCTATCAATCATTATAACTGAAAATAACTTTCAGTCTCCTTCCTCCAGTCAATTGTAACCTAATCTCTGGATTTTGGGGTCTACATAATTTAGTTAAACGATGCTCTAAATTCTAAGGGTGATAAAGAGGTACGATTTTTAAAAAGCCGATGAAAAGACTGAGGATGTTCAAAGCCTAAATGATAGGCAATTTCGGAAACCGACATGTCTGTGGTAGATAATAATTCTTTTGCCTTTTCAATCAGCCGGTTTTGAATATGTTGCTGTGTGGTTTGCCCTGTCTGTACCCGAAGCATATCGCTGAGATAATTGGCACTTAAGTTCAGTTCGTTGGCTATAAAATGGACGGTAGGAATACCATCCACAATCAGTTTATCATTCTTAAAATAATCATCCAATATTGTTTCCAATTTTGAAAGCAAATCATTATTGACTTTCTTTCTCGTCAAAAACTGACGGTTATAAAAACGATCGGAGTATTTCAACAAGAGATCAAGATTAGATACAAGCAAATCCTGCGTGAAAGAATCCATATTGGCTTCTATTTCCCGTTCTATATTATCAATGATATCGACAATGGACTTTTCTTCTTTCTCGGAAAGATTCAGAGCCTCATTCGCTGCATAGGAAAAAAATCCGTAGTCTTTTACTTTTGTCGCTAAAGGATAACCTTGAAAGAAATCAGGGTGTACGACCAACACAAATCCTTTCACCCCGTTCAAGAGTATATTATCAAACTGCAAAACCTGATTGGGAGCAATAAAATACATAATTCCTTCATCAAAATCATAATACTGTTGCCCATACCTGCACTTCCCTCCTGCGCAATCTTTTTTAAGCGCCACTACATAAAAATCTGTGATGATTGCATTAAGAATCGTTTCGGATTCCAGCTTCACATCATCAAAATTGAACACACTGATCAACGGATTTGATGACTTCTTCAATCCTAAAAATTGATGTAAAGTGCTAATTGACGAAACTTTATCCGGAGTTTTCATAAATTGATTTTCAGATTTGAATATGATGTATAAAATTAATTCTAAGTTACAGTTTTATTGTTTTCCTGAAAACTGTTCGTCTTTAATCTGGCTAATTCCTTGTTTATAAGTCGTTACCTGAAATTCAGGAAATCTGTTTCTGAACTTTGAATCATCAAATATATTATCGTATTCATATCTTGGGAGTAGCTCCAATAATTCTTTTACTTTTGGGTTGAAAAATGATCCGATCTTAAAAACAAATTTAGGAATTACAGAATATTTCAGATCTCTACCATAAATCTCGGAAGCAATTCTGATGAATCCTTGATAAGTCGGATGACTTTTATCTACCGGAAGATGCCATGTTTGCCCATACGCATCAGGGGTATTTCCAATCAGTGCTGTAGCACGGCTCGCATCAGGTGTCCAGATCAGGCTTCTTTTTTTATGAGTACTCAATGGTACCTTTAATTTCTTTCCTTCCTTGATATTATTAAAAACCAATGTATTGGTAATACTTTGTGTTTTTCCGGGACCATAAAACTCTGGGGCACGGCAAATTACCGCTTTCAGCTCACCGGTCTGAATTTCCTTCAACACCATGTCTGCCATTTCTCTTCTTACTCTTCCCTTTCTTCCTACCGGATCAAATACGGTATCTTCAGTTAAAACCCTATCATCTTGCGGATACATATAAGTATTATCAAAGAACACAAGCTTTGTTTCATTAATTTTACAAGCATCAATTACATGACGAAGTATTAATGGAAACTGTTTTTCCCAAAGATCCGAACTGATGGGAAGTCCTAATGTAAAATAAGCAATCTCACTTCCTTTTACGGCCTCAATAGCTTTTTCACGAATAGACAAATCTGCCGAAAATACCTCATCCGTATCATTTACTTTTTTAGCATCTCTGCTGACAATACGAATTTCCGAAGTAAAATTTCTTTTTAATTCTCTTGCCAGTTCTTCGCCAATCTGCCCGCTGGCTCCTAATATTGTTTGCATTTTGTTTTTCATTTTATATTTTAAAATAAAGAATCAACCTAACATATCATTGGGAGTGATAGTAATCATCAATATTTTAAAGCATTTATACTCTGTTGTTTTTGCATGACAAAGTTCAGAAGAGTGCGAACAATTAAAGTATCTCAATTAAGGTAAGTTGTAACAGAATCTCTGTTTTGGGAAATTTCACCGAAAGATATTTTTAACACCAACACAATATATCCCAATAAACAGATTTAATAAAAAACAAACACCTTTTAACCGTAAGAACAATCAACATTTGAAGAAATAAACATATCTAATTTTAATTTATTTTAATATTTATTAAAAATTTATTAATAAAAAACACACAAACATCAGAGATCTTTCATTACATTTGCTAAAACTAATAACACGCTAACATGAACAACTTAAGAACTACTATTTCCTTGGGCAGGAGGTTCTTTCCTTGCCATTTTTGGGGGTATCCCCCCACATTAAAAAATACGTTTAGGTCCGCATACTCTGCAGAGTACTTCGCATTTTAATGATTTTATCGAGATAATTAAAAAAACTAATAGCATATGTATAACAGATTCATTCGGCCAAAGCTTCTGGCCGTGCTGCTTCTATCATGCTCCGGAGCTGTGTATTCACAGTTGACGAAGCCGGAAGTACAGCTTTGGGAACGGACAATTCCCGGTACCCGCGAAGATTCGGGATGCAGTGACGGAACACTGCTTAACTTCCATTGCGGAATTAAAAACCGCTCTGCAAAAAAATATATCCGGTATAGCCGGAACAAAAGCCACACCTTAAGCCTTGTTCACATATCCAAAGACAAAGAAACGATATGGGAAAATAAGGACACCCATTCCTCTCTGGGAAACAATATATTCCAAAAAAATGAAACGGGGAAAAAACTTGAAATACGACAGAAACCAAGTATTTTTTCCTTCGTGAGCACTTCAGACGCTCTCCAGAAAAAGGATACACTTGAAATACGCTTTGATGATAAAAACCTCTATGAACTCGTATTTATTCCTAAAAGAGAAAATAAACTTGAACTTGGAAAAATCCATTCTTACCTCTCCATTAAATATGGTATCTCCCTGGAAAAAGGAAAATATTATTCCAGTACAGGTGATGTGATTTGGGATCCGGCCAAACATAAGGATTATCAATTTCGCCCTACAGGTTTAGGAAGGGATGATGGTAATGAGCTTTATCAGAAACAATCGGTAAACCAGGCTGATCTTTTCCTCACCATAGGAATGAATGATATTAAAAGGATTAATGGAGAAAACCCCACACAACTTGATGACAAAAATTTTGTAATGTGGTCGGACGACGGAAAAGATCTTTCTTTGAAACGAGACGGAAATTTTAATGTTCTTGAAAGAAACTGGGAGATCAATTTTATTGGTTCTAAAATTCCAAAATCCAATTATAAGGTAAGAATCAATAAAACGGTAATAAATCCTGATCGAAATTCTTTAGTATACTGGATGTTCCTAAAAAATGCTTCAGGTAATATCACTAAAATCCAGGGTGTTGAAAATGAAAACTACATCGATTTCAGTCGTGTAGATTTTTCAAGGGAAGGAGATCATAACTATTTTACATTTGCCTCCAGCAGTCTTAAAGATCCAAGAGAAACTAATACTTCAGGACAATCCTCCATTCATAATGAAACAGAGTCCACAATAAATCTTGATAAGATCGTTCTTTATCCAAATCCTGTAAAAAAGGGACAAAACTTTACGGTTGTATTCCCTCCTATGGAAAATCTGGAAATATCAGTTTATGACGGTGCCGGCAGATTGGTTAAACTGGAAAAGATAGACAGAAACTCAAACCATTACTTAGGGCAATTAGGAATTCAGAGTTCATATATCGTGAATCTGACCCAGAACGGAAAAATCATAAAAACTTTTAAACTAATCGTCGACTAACAGAAAACCATGAAAATAAATATCAAAAGACTTCCTTTTACAAAGAAGCCCATACTTTTGGTGTGCTTTTTTGCCTGCATGTTTGTCTTTGCCAGCTTTACACGCAGGGACAGAGATCGCGTGCGCGAGTTCAAGAAGGAGCTCATGAGCAGATGGAAGAAAGATCGAACTCAGAAACTTCTGACTGAAGATCCTCCTCATCAAAATCAGACCGAAGAGAACGTTCTGGCAAAAGAAGATAAAATGCTTTTGAAAAGTATTTTAGAATCCGATACTCATCCAGCTACTGATCTTGTACAGAATACTGTAATACCTACTTCTTTTTCGGAAGAGCCGCTTTCTATTGAAACCATTTCACATGAAGCAAGAGAAAAGCAAGGAACCATAGGAACATTCTCTGAAAACGAAGAAGATCGTATTTCGGACAATTTCTTTACAGTAGATCTATCTTCCGGTGCTAAAGAAAACGTACCGGCTTATCTTGAATATGATCTTTTTGGACTTGCTTCACACGAATCGGTTCCAAGATCTGTCAACCGTAATATCGCTGTGGGAGGAGAAATTATCGTTCCAAACACTTCCTGGACACATCAGAGAGAAGAAATCAGCTCTGCTCTTTTGCACACAGGAGTAAACACCGTTATGTTTTCTTCTCCTTCAGCAGGAATAAAATATAAAGTAAAGAACCTTAAAATTACCTTCGGCAAAAACCACAAAACCGGAAATCATTTTAATATCAGTACGATTCTTTCTGGTGATAAACTATATATCAAAGGAAATAATATCTCCTCTGGAAATGTTATTATCAATACAGAACAGGTTGCTACTCAGAACGGAGAGTTTGAAAAAACCATCACCCTTTCTGAAAAAGATAAGGCGGCAGGTACCTTTACTTTATCTTCAGGAGGCGTAACAGAAGCATTTAAAATTCCTGCTGAAACACGTTCTTTTAAAATCTCTGCCGATAACTATGCTACAGCAAAAAGCATTGACATTTTAAAAGATAAAGAATATAGCTTTACTTACGAAAATCTTGGTGTAGCTATTGAAAAAGAAAGTACAGAAGCAGCAGCCGTTCAATTTTTAAAGCTTAGAACAAAAGATTTCCCTTCTACTTCTAATGGCGTTAAAAATATTACTCCTGAAGTCTCTGCTTACAGATTTTCAGTAGTATCAGGGAAATTAAATAAAAAAGTGAAGCTTACTATTCCTTACGATGAAAAGCGTTTGGGATTGGTTTCGCCTAAGGATATCAAGACTTTTTATTTTGATTACAATAAAAAGCAATGGATCGTAGAAAAGTCTGCGGTAGTGGATACCAAGACAAAGACGGTTACTATTGAAAGTAGTGGTGATAATGATTATATCAACGGAATCATTTCGGTTCCTGAATCCCCTCAAACGAATGCATTTGCTCCAACAAGCATCAGTGGACTTAAAGCTGGTGACCCTACTTCTGCTGTACAATTTGTAAAACCTCCTTCTGCAAGTCAGAAAGGAGATGCAAATGTATCCTACCCTATCGTAATCCCATCAGGAAGAAAAGGAATGCAACCTTCTCTATCGGTAGCTTATAGCAGTAGTAACGGAAACGGATGGCTTGGTGAAGGTTGGGACGTCAGCGGATTGTCTTCAATTACCATCGATACAAGATGGGGAAGCCCGGTTTTCAGTCCTTCAGACGAAACAGAATTATATTCTCTAAATGGCGAAATGTTGGTATATGACGGAAGCTACCTTCCCCACAGGCATAACGACATTGATGAAACCAGCGGTATATATACCACCAACAAACAGAAAAGAACAGACAATTTTGCCAACAACAAAAAAGTCTTTTTCTTACGAAGAAACCATGATTTTACAAAAATCGAAAGATATGGTTCCAGCCCTGCAAACTATCGATGGGTAGTAACTGGTACAGACGGGATGAAAACCTATTACGGAGGTGACGAAAATGGAGTTGATGCACAATCTGTTATCACAAATCCGGCAGGAAACATCGTTCATTGGGGAATATGGAAAGTAGAGGATCCAAACAAAAACAATATCAAGTATGTCTATGATAATGTTTCTCCAGGTGGTTTCTCAGGAGACAATGCCAACCTTAACGGAGGACGTGTATTTCATATCAAAAGCATTATTTATACAGGGTACGACGGTGCCAATGGTCTTTATAGCGTAGACTTTGAAAGAGAAACGTCAGTAACAAGGCAGGATATCAGCATCAATGCTAAACAGGGAGTAAAAAGAATTGAGCCTTATAAGCTTAATAAAATCTATGTAAGATATAACGGTCAGCTGATCAGAAGTTATCAGATGAATTATACCACCGGTCAATTTTACAAAACACTTCTTCAAAGCATTCAAGAACTCGATCAGAACGGCGGCATTGCTTCCCGACATGATCTTGAATATTATGATGACTTAAAAACTACAGGAGCCAACTTTACGGCAGATAAGGATGTCAATGCAAGTATTGCGGATGCATTCCCTTATCTTCCGGCATCTCTTACTCCTTCTAAAATTCAAGCGAATTCATCATTTGAATGGGGAATCAACGGAAGAATCCCGGGCGTAGGAATCAGTATTTTATGGCCAACACAAAATCCTTTTGGACATTTTCAGGTATCAGGGTTATTCGGTTTTACAAAAGCCGAGGCAAAAAATGCCCAAAATCTAATAGATTTCGATGGAGATGGTATTCAGGATATTGTATATAGAAAGCCTAGCGATGGTTTATACGTAAGTTCAGGAAGCTTAGCTAATGGTAATCTTACCTTCACCTCTCCAAAGAAAATCATTAACCTACAGAGTAATTTCTCATTCACAACAACTAAAACAGATAATAAAGGAATCGATTTCGGTGCCAAAATTTTTGGTATCGGATATAATAGATCCCTTGTATGGTCTGTTTCCAGAAGTACCACTCCGGT
>NZ_PIZV01000006.1 GCF_002835665.1 Chryseobacterium sp. PMSZPI | reverse complement strand
AATTGAAAACTTCATAATGGAATAAAGGACGTTTTGAATTTCTTTGCTTCAGCATAAATAAACCTCCGGAAAGAAGAAATATAAACAAACAAATAATAATCGAATCCGATTCGAACCACATCAGTCTTTTCCCATAGACGATAGCATAGGCTCCGGATTGAAGACAAGCCCATAGTAAAAACCAACTGGGGATATCCATTTGATATAAAGGCTTTTTGGGGAAGAAACGATTTTTGTTGAAAATAAGAAAACCCAAAATCAGAACAAAAACATGAAAATAGGCCATCATTAGAATCATATGTTGATAATCATAATCCTGAATGCTCGATTTTAATAGAGTGGTGGTTATCGTTCCTCCTGTAAGCATAAGAGTATACATGAAAAGATAAGCAATCACTTTGGCATGTCTGGTTTTTAGTTCAGCAATGATTAAAGGTAAAAAGATAGCGCCCTCCAGCAATCCAAAGAATCCTTCTAAAAACCGGATCACCAAAATAACATGATAATCATTGGTGACAGATAAAATATACAGAAGAATCACCGAAACGGAAGACATGAGGAGAACATAATATTTCACACTGAAATAAGACATAAATCGTTGTAAAACCAAAAGAGTTACTACAAATGTTCCATACATCAACATCATCAAATATTGAATGTCATCCGAATCTACATCCATAAAAGAAGATGTAAAAGCACTATTGGAATGCAGTAATGACAGTAGCATAATGTGCGGAAATAATGCCAGTACAAGAAGAGGCAATTTCAGCCATTGTGGTAACCATTTATGATAGACCGTATTGTGTTGCATAATTGTTTTAAAAGCTAAGGAAGCTGAGAAAGCAAAATTGTGGGTTAATTTTTATTGATTTTCTTACAATAAAAGTGCGAAAAGACAAAAAGGCAATGGTGTAAAAGTAAAAGGTAAAACGGCAAATATGCTTAAGAAAAAATCTGAAGATTTGCTATTTAGCGGTTTTGTCTTTTCGCTGTAAAAAAATCTAATTTTAATTTGAAAATTTGAAAATGATTATAAAAGCAGATATTTTTGTACTCTAATACTCTAATACTCTAATACTCTAATACTCTAATACTCTAATACTCTAATACTCTAATACTCTAATACTCTAATACTCTAATACTCTAATACTCTAATACTCTAATACTTATATCTTTTTAGCGCTCACCAGAACATTCATTCCGGAGAGTAGCTTTTCATTATCTTTATTATTGTCAAGAATAATTTTCACAGGAAATCTTTGTTCTATTTTTACAAAGTTGCCGGTTGCATTGTCGGGTTTTACTAAAGAAAATTGAGATCCTGAAGCAGGAGAGATTGAAAGTATTTTACCTTTAAACTCGATTCCCGGATAAGCATCCGCAGTAATAGTTACTTCCTGTTTCTGATCTATTTGCCCAAGTTGGGTTTCTTTATAATTGGCAATGATCCATTTTTCTTTGCTTACGATCTGTACCAAAGCCTGTCCTTCTTTTATCAATTGTCCTTGCTGAATCGTTTTCTTACCTACCCAGCCATCATAAGGAGCTGTAATGACGGTATATGAAAGAAAAAGTTTGGCATTATTCAAACTGGCAGAACTTTGTTGAATCTGGCTCTTTGCAGGAGCAACTTTGGTTTGTTGTTCATTAGCACCGGCCCTTACTGCATTTTTCTGTTGTTCCAGTGCCAAAAGATTGGCTTTTGATTGTTCATAAGAAGCTTTTACATTTTCAAATTCTTGTTCAGTAGCAGCGTCTTCCGCGAGTAAGTTTTTATATCTTTTAAAATCTTGTTCATTTTTCCAGATATCGATTCTTGCTGAAGCAATCTTAGCATCAATAATTTTAGTATCGCTTTCTTTGGTATCTACACTGCTTTGAATTGTTGTAATATTTTCGGTATTGGCATTAAGGTTGGCTTCAGCCATATGGACCTGATTTACAAATTCCCTGTTGTCTATGATAATTAAAGTATCACCTTTATGGACAAACTGGTTCTCATTAAACTTTATGATTTTGATAAATCCTGAAACCTTACTGGATACCGGTGTTATATATTGTTCGATCTGCGCATCGTTGGTTGTTACATTTTTTCTTGAAAAAAGATAAAAACTTACCATCCCTGTAATCCCACTGATGATAAGGATCCAGGCTAGTAACGTTATGGTCTTGTTGATTCTTTTTTCCTTTTGCGTCAATTGTTTTTGTGCCATAGTTTTTATAAGTTTCCAATCGTATATTGGAGTTGGTAGTATTTTAGTTGTCGGTTAATTTTTACAGAAATAAGATTAGATTCAGCTTCCAAGTAAGAGTTGTCTGCATCGATCAGTTCAGTAATCAAGCTTAGTTTATTGGCGTATTTTGTTCTTACAATACGATAATTTTCTTTTGCCTGGTTAATAGCTTCTTCAGCAATTTTTACTTTCTGGTCTGTCTCTTCAAACTTTTTATAAGCTTCATAGACATTGTGTCTGATTTTTTCTTCATTTTCCTCGATCTGAAGTTTGGCGAGATTTATATTTTCTTTTGCTTCCTGCATTTTATATTTGTTTTTATACAGGTTTTCGATAGGGTAGGTAAGATTCATTCCAATCATTCCTAATCGATATGCATAAGGCTCAGGAGGAAAAAACATCATGTTGGGATATTTTAAAAAATATTCTCCGCCGGCAGTAATTTTAGGCAAATAATTCGCTTTGGTAATTTTTTGATCCAATTCTTTTAAAGAAAGGTTTTTGTGAGTGATTTCAACAGATTCATTTTTGTTTAAAGCGGTTTCTGTAAGCTCATCAATGTAAGGTATAGCTGCTTTGTCTGAGATAAGATCCTCTGTATCGACGTGCATTTCTTGTCCTTCCGGTAATGAAAGAATCGTTTTCAATTTGTGTTCTGCGATTTGTATATCATTATCGAGTTCTGTCCGGCTCATTGTATGGTTAGAAAGCTGTAAAGAAGTTCTCAATACCTCATTTACTGTTACAACACCATTAGCTTTCAATGCTTTTACTTGCTTAATGTTTACGGAATCTTCTTTCATTTTATCGTTGATAAGACTCAGTTGTTCTTTCAAATGGTGGATTTGCAGAAAAGCGGTAATGATTTGCATTTTAAGTTGTCTTTCATCCAAGTGGGTTTTCAAAGTGGAGATCTCAGTATCAATAGCTGCTTTCTTTTCTGTATTTTTTATTTTTCCACCCATATATACAGGTATGGAAGCTGATAAAGTAAAATCATACATTCCGTTGATCGCATCATACTTTGTAGGTTTGTTAAATACGCCATCCTGATATTGAAAAAGGTTGGTTACCTGAGTATAACTTGTATGAAACTCGATGTCCGGTAGCTTTTCCATTTTGAGATCTTTCTCCTTGGTAACGGACATTTCCTGTTTTAGATGACTTATCTGGATATTCTTGTTGTTTTTCATACCAATTTCTATGGCTTGTTGTAGCCCAAGATGTTGGTAATCGATCATCTGTGTGTGTAAAAAATTGCTCAATAATAAGCACAACGCAATGCACAGATATCGGCATGCGTTAAATGTCATATTCATAAATTAATTAAAGGATTTTTGCTAAAATGATTTTGATGCAGCAAAGTTACGACGACTAAGGTTGGACATGATTTGTGAAACAAGAAAAATATTTGCTCATTTACGCCAATTTAAAATTTCTTCTTATCTTTATTTCATGAATGATAGTCATTTTAAAGAAGTAGAAGATGAAGATGCCGAGTTTTATGTGTATCATGTGCTTACCGGAAATATAACGACAGATATTCATTATCACAGTTCTGCGCAATTGGTATATGCAGAAGGTGGTATTGTGCATGTTTTTACAGATCTCAAGCATTGGTATCTTCCGGCAAGATGTTTCATGTGGATTCCTGCGGGAACTCCCCATTATCTCTTTTCTACCAGTCCAAAAGTTGATCTATATAATTTTTATTTTAAAAAAGAGGAAAATGAAAATGTCTTTTTTGATGAAATTAATATCTATTCAGTGAATGATTTGCTTCGAGAGATGATTTTATATACTAAAGACTGGGATGGGAAAATCACAAAAAATGATCATTCTAAATATTATTTTCTCAAAGCGCTTAAAGGTGTTTTACAGGAAAAAAAACATAAACACCTGGCATTTCCCATACAGCACCCTTTTCCAAAAGATGAAACTTTGTTGAAGATTGCAAGATATATTCACGCTAACTTGGAGAAGCCTCTTACGATTGAATCTACGGCCAAGGAATTCGGAATGAGTACAAGAACCCTTTCCAGAAAGTTTAAAGAGATTTTAGGCATGAATTACGTTCGTTTTCTGCGAGCGTTGAGAATTACCCGTTCTCTTGAGCTCATGTTGGAAGGAAAATATAATATGTATGAGATTGCCATGATGGTAGGTTACAATAGTCTGTCTTCTTTTAGTAATATTTTTAAAAAAGTAATTGGTGTGGCTCCTACGGAGTACCAGCAGAAATTGAGAGGAGATAGATAATTAGTGGGAGGGTTTTAGGGTAAGAGAGTGAGAGAGTGGATTGAGTAGACTGAACCCAATATATCTTGATTCTTGATTCTTGATTCTTGATTCTTGGCTCTTGGCTCTTTGTTCTTTATTCTTTATTCTCCCAATCTTACTGCACAAAAAAACCACCCCAATAAAATTGAAGTGGTCTTATATTGTGAGAAATTCTCAGTCGTTGATTAAGCTTCTTCAGATTTAGCCTCTTCCTTTTTAGCAGGAGCAGCTTCAACCGGAGCGTCAGAAACGATGTCGAATTCGTAGTTGTACTCAACATTTCTGTGAAGTCTGATAAGAGCGGCAAATTTACCAGTTCTCTTGATTGTGTTACCAGGAATTTTGATATATTTTTTCTCTACAGCAACACCAGCTTTTTCTAAAGCAGCAGATAGATCAGCATTGTTGATAGATCCGAATAATTTATCACCAGCACCTACTTTTGCAGGAATAGTGATAGAAGTTTTCTTCAATTGCTCAACTACAGCGTTAGCAGTAGCGATTAATTTAGCTTCTTCTTCTTTTCTAGCTTCTAATGTAGCTTCTAAAGCAGCCTTGTTTTTAGGTGTAGCTAAAAGAGCAATTCCTTGAGGAATTAAGAAGTTTCTAGCATAACCTGGCTTTACGTTTACTGTATCAAACTCAAGTCCTAAGTTTTCTACGTCTTTTTTTAGGATAATTTCCATTGTTGTTGTCCGTTTTTTAGTTTTAGAGAAAAGAACAAAGAAAAAAGAAAAAAGACTGATGTCTTAGAAATTATTTCTTTTCTTTAATCTAAAAATCGTTAGAATTAATTATTTATTCAGCAACTTAAAAAAAGAGAAAATAACCCAAGGTTTTTTCTCTTTCTTCTTGTTTCTTTATATCTTACTTTAATAAGTCAGCTACGTATGGTAGTAATGCAAGGTGTCTTGCTCTTTTGATAGCAGCAGAAACTTTTCTTTGGTATTTTAAAGAAGTTCCAGTGTATCTTCTTGGTAAAATTTTACCTTGCTCGTTTACAAACTGTAATAAGAAATCAGCATCTTTGTAATCAACGTGCTTAATTCCATATTTTTTGAATCTACAATATTTCTTTTCAGATTTTGTATTGATATCAAGTGGAGTAAGGAATTTTACTTCTGATTCTCCTCCAGCTGAGGCTTGTTTAGCCATTTCATCTATTGCCATGTCTTGTCTTTTTAAAAAATAGGGTTAATTAATTAAGCTTTAGCTGCTTTTACTTTAGTTCTTCTAGTTACAGCGTACTCAACAGCATGCTTGTCAAGTTTTGTAGTAAGGTAACGGATTACTCTTTCGTCACGCTTAAATGCTAATTCTAAGTCAGCTACTACAGTACCTTCTCCTTTAAATTCGATTAAAGTATAGAACCCATTCTTTTTCAATTGGATTGGGTAAGCTAATTTTTTTAATCCCCAGTTTTCTTTAGCAACGATTTCGCAGTTCTTTTCTTTGATAAGATCTACATACTTGTTCACTGCTTCCTCTACCTGTGACTCAGATAGAACGGGAGTTAAAATGAAAACAGTTTCGTAATTGTTCATAATGTTAAATGAATTTGTTAATTATTTCGAGGTGCAAAAGTAGAAAATATATTTGTAATATACAAGGGAGAGAAGGAAATAAATGAAGTTTGCTATATAATGGACATTATTGTACGGTGAATCATCTGTTGATTTTTAATTCTCAATAATTAATTTTATGGATAATGCCCGTTGTGCATTTTGAGCTAAAATCACCTGAGCTCGAAGAAAGAAGCTGAAAGTTACTGTCAGTTGTAAAAACTGACAACCCATTATATCATTAATTTTTATCTCAAGATCGATAAAAAAGATAAATCGCTATTCATTATGACCTTCATTACTCCCGGCTTCAAGGCTGTTTTATTCCGAACTGACATTTAATATCAAAATGCACAACGGATATAAATAATGTGTTTTTTACAATTAAGGACTGATTTTTGCATTTTGGTTTTCACTTTTAATCAGAAAACAAATTCTCTCAAAAATGAAAATTAATTATTACATCTTACCCCTTCTGGTAGCAGGAAATCTTTTTTATTCTCAGGACAAAATTTCCATGAAAAACGGAAGCTCTTTTGATGCCAAGCTCATTGAAGTTGGTCCTACAAATATTACGTATAAAGAGCTGGATAATCCGGATGGGCCTACTCATTCCCTGGATAAATCTGAGATTTATCAAATTACCTACATTAATGGTAAAACGGATGTTTTAGGAAAATATAAAACAGCTGACGAGGCTGAAAAATTTATCATATCCAAAATCAATGAGTACGGAATCGATCGTGACAGAAATGATTTGTCTTTGCATGCCGAATTTGAAGGGAATAATATTAAAATCAATTCATTAAACGCAAAAGGACGTATTGTTCATGAAGGTGACTTTTGGGATTTTAGTAAAGTGGTTGCCTTTCATAATATCTCCAGAAGAAAAGATAATATTGCTTATTTAAACATTGTCACATATAAAATTACTAAATCCAAAAAAGAACTAAATAAACTGGTGATCAAGTTAACTGATCATGAAGTAGCTGCTAATGTTTTAGAAGCAATGAAAGATTTAAAAATTATGTTGAAAGAAGATTAATACTGAAGAGAAGATTTCTTTAATTAATCCCGTTGCCTTACTTCAGTAAGGAAATTCACTTTTAATACGTCATACAAAGAATGCCTGCTTACCAAAATAGAGGCTATTGAAGATACCATACCGGCAAGCATCAAATGAAAAATTAATGAATGCCTGTCGGTCATTTCCAGGACAATAATTGCGGATGTAAATGGTGCGCGGGTAATTCCTGTAAGAAAAGCAACCATGCCGCCAAGAACAACCACATTGGTTTCATTGGGTGTCAGATGAATAATTCCTGAAATAACAGAACCAATACTGGCTCCTGCTGTAAGTGCCGGTGCAAAAATTCCTCCTGCACCTCCGGAAGTGAAAGACAGGGCAGGTCCAAGCATCCTTAAAATCGGAACATACCAGTCTTCATGCTTGTCTTTTGTAAAAAGTACCCGTTCCATAATCTCTTTTCCGGAACCTAAAACTTCACGATTGATAAAATAAGCAATGGAAGCAATAATTAAGGCGCAGATTACCAGAAATATAACATGAGCTCTATCCGTTTTTAACTTTCTTTTTTTCCAACCATTGATTTTAAGCATAATTACTGAAAGCTGGCTTGCAAGAATTCCAGCTGTAGCTGCCACCAATACAATTGGAAACATAACCATTAAAGAAACATCATTGGTTTTCGGGTATCCTAGATATAAGTAAGATCCGGCTAATGTCTGTGCCGTTAAGCCGGCAATAATAACCGCTGTAAATAAAGCTGTTTTAAAGTAATTAATATGCGTTTTTGAAAGTTCTTCCACGGCAAATACAATTCCCCCCAGTGGAGTATTGAAAGCGGCGGCAAGCCCTGCAGCAGCACCTGTCATAATCATATTTTTCTTAGAGATCTTTGGCCACCAATCCGGAAGGTATTCATTTACTTTTCTGAAAACCGAACCGGCAATCTGGATGGTTGGCCCTTCACGGCCTACAGCACCTCCGCCAATAACTAAAACTACAGAAGATACAATTTTAAAAATGATGATTTTAAGACTTAAAAGACTTCTGATTTTCTTATGTTCTTTCGGATTGGCCAATTCTACAGCAGCCATCACCTGAGGAATACCACTTCCTTTAGCATTGGGTGCAAATTCTTTTACCAACCACCAGGAAAGAACAAAACCAATGGGAGCAATAATGAAAATCATCCATGCATGCCAGTCGAAAATAAAATTCATCAGATTTTCACCCCACGCAAATAGCTGAGCATACAATACGGCGAAAAAGCCGGTGATCACGGATCCTATCCAGAAAGGTATGGCCTGAAGCAGGTTGTACTTCAGTTGTTCATTTCGGATATTGTCGAAAGAGTTTTTAATGGATTTTCGTATAAGGATAAAGACTTTCAGCATTTGTTTCTATTGTGGGATGAAATTACAATTTTAAGTTTAAAATTTAAAATTGATCATCTGTATTTTTATTTGTTTTTTTTAATGTAAAAAACTCTGATTAAAATCAAAGTCTCTATTTATGGTATTTATCCGGTTCTTATAAAATGTTTTGTAATCCTAAAATTTTAATTTGACACTTTTTAGTGTCTTATTTGAATTCTGAATAATTACTTTGAATATATAAAGGATCAGGTTCAAAACTTGGGGACTAAGTAAAAAATTAGTTAACCTAAAGAAAAAAATGAATGATCTTTTTACTTCTCTAAGCTTTATACTGAAATTTTATTTCAACGAAAAAACAAGATGCAATTGATTATTGATAAGGGAGCTAAGAATGCGACAAAAGTCGCTGATGAAGCGATGTAGATAGGCGTACGCTTAGAAAAATCAATACAATTGATTCAGCCTTTGCTTCCTAAAATACAACACCAGATAATAGAAATCCTTTGCGTAAAATTTTAAAACTAAACAGATCTAAATATTCTAAGCCCCAAAACTTTTGCTCTTGATCCTATAAAAAGGGGATTCAAAATAATGCGTTGTATCAAACAAAAAACAGGCTTTCAATTTTGAAAGCCTGTTTTTGATTATTTTAAGGTCTACCTAAAAAGACGCCAGATCCTATTCCATAGATTATTAAGAGAACACTAATGAAAACTAAGTTAACATTCCTTAGCTTGACCTTTCCACTGCCTTGGAGGAAAATTGTTTCAATGATGATGAAAAGCAGCCATACAGCATGAAAAATCATCATAAAGAAAAAATAACCCAAAGCATCCCAGCCTTTAGCTTGAGTCATTGCAATGACAAAACCAAGGGTTCCAAAAATAATCAAAGCAAGACGTGTTATAATATGAGTTGTTACGTTTTGATTGGTAGGTTGATTATTTTTTTCGTCGTCCTGTTTTATCTCAAATAGTTCTCTAAGTTCAGGGTTCATTCCTTTTGTTTATTGTACAATTTAATGAAAAATTGCAGAATCCCCATAAAACAAATCAAATTTATAACACCAAAAACGCGGTACAGCTGCATAGAATAGGTTTCAAAAAAGCTGAGAACAAATTGAATAAGTTCAATAAGAATAATAATACTTAATGAAATTACAGCAATTAATGTTGCGTTTTTCATGGGCTATTTGTTTTGAATTAAGGTTTTTAATTTTTCAGTTATATTAAGGAAATACTCTGCTGTTTTATATTTCAGTATTCAGATCCCAGTTTTCCAGATAATCATGAACGTGTTTCAACATCATTCCACCTAAAGAACCGTCTACCACTCTGTGGTCATAAGAATGAGACATAAACATCAGGTTTCTGATTGCAATCACATCACCATCTTTTGTTTCAAGAACAGCCGGCTTTTTAACGATTGCTCCGATTGCTAAAATAGCGACCTGAGGCTGAGGAATAATTGGTGTTCCCATAAGGTTTCCAAAGCTTCCTACGTTAGAAATTGTATATGTCGCTCCTTGAGTATCTTCAGGTCTTAATTTCTTATTTCTTGCTCTGTATGCTAAATCATTGATGGCTTTTGCAAGGCCTGATAAAGATAACTGGTCAGCATTTTTGATAACAGGAACGATAAGGTTTCCGTCCGGAAGGGCAGTGGCCATACCGATGTTGATGTTTTTCTTTTTGATAATGTTTTCACCGCTTACAGAAACGTTAATCATTGGGAAATCCTGAATCGCTTTTACCACAGCTTTCACGAAAATAGGCATGAATGTTAATTTTTCACCTTCACGTTTTTCGAAAATGGCTTTGTTTTTATTTCTCCATTTTACAACATTGGTAACGTCTGTTTCGATGAAAGAAGTAACGTGTGGAGCAATTTGTTTTGCTTTTACCATGTTTTCAGCGATGATCTTTCTCATTCTGTCCATAGGAATGATCTCATCACCGGCACTTACCGGAACGGTAGCCGCCGGAGCAGATACTGCTGCTTGTGGAGTAGTTGCTACTGGAGCCGGAGCAGATTGTTGAGCTGGTCGGCTTCCTCTGTTCGCAACGTAAGCTAATATATCTTCTTTGGTAATTCTTCCTTCTAAACCACTTCCTTTGATGGACTTTAGTTCAGTTTCAGAAATGTTTTCCTGTTGTGCAATTGATTTTACAAGTGGAGACAAATAAAGATCTCCTGAAAATTCTACGTTTGAAGCTGCCACAGTCTGTAAAGGTTCTTCAATCGTTTTTAATGTTTCAGCATCCGGAGTAGTTGCTGGAGCTTCTGTTTTTGCTTCTTCTGAAGCTGTGCCTTCTCCTTCAATTTCTAAAATAGCAATGGCCTCACCTACTTTTGCAACTTCATCTTTTTGCTTTAAAATTTTCACAATTTTTCCCGAAACTGGTGTCGGTACGTCTGAATCTACTTTATCTGTTGCAATTTCTACTACGGAGTCATCCTCTTTTACGTTATCACCTTCATTGAATAACCAAGTGATAATTGTCGCTTCCATAACACCTTCTCCCATAGAAGGAAGCAATAATTTGTATTCTGCCATTTTTGATTTTTAGATTTTGACAAATATATAAAAAAAATCGGTTTTTTTATGAAATATATAATTTTAGCTGAATTCAATGTAAATATTCTCGCCTACATTCAATCCAAACAGGCTTTTAGCCCCATTTTTCTTGCTTCCTTTATATATTGTAAGTTCCAATAGCTGGCTGTCATTGAAGATAGCAGCCGACTGCCCATGGAATTCGGTCTCTCTTTTCCAGTCAGAAACCACTTCGGTATGGCTCGAAAATATTCTGGAAAGACTAAGATTTCTAAATTTTATAGTGAAGCTACTGTATCCTTTGCTGATATTTTCAAAAAAATCTTTGTTGATATTTGAGATTATATTTCCGAAATTATCAATATAGGTGACTTCACCAATAATCATTCCTTCCGATTCGTTGTAAACAGGCCGTGGGAACATCAATTGTTTGACAGTATTCAATTTTCTTCCAATAACCTCAGGAAGGCCGCCGTTGGCAAGATGTACTGCTGCCGGAACGAAAATATCCGTAGAAGTAAAGTTGATAACATCGTCGAAACGATTATTCAGCGTAAGTTCATAAATGGCTTCAGGCTTAATATCAAAAAATATAAGACTTAAAAGACCGTTGTCTGCCGCTAAAAAGTAAGAATCATCGGCTTTATAGAGAATATTTTTTCTTGATTTATTGTAGAAGCTATCTACAGAAAGTATATGAATGGTTCCTTTTGGAAAATATTTATAAGCGTTTCGAACAATATACGAAGTTTGTATAAGGTTGAAAGCCTGGATGTCGTGGGTTATATCAATAATATTAACCTCTGGATTTAGAGACAGAATTTTGCCTTTCACAGCGGCAACTCTGTAATCTAAATTTCCGAAATCCGAAGTAAGGGTAATAATTGACATGAGCAATTTCTAGAATAGTGTAGTATTGCAAAGTTATTTAAATAAAAAGAAAGGCCGAAAGATTGTTGAAAAGAATTTGATATAAATTTGAAAAAAAGCTTTAATTTTAAGATCTAAAAATAAAAATACTGCATGTTTGAATTAACATTTGATTTGGAAGATATCGACCCAAAAATCTTCTATGGAGTTAATAACCAATTTTTCAACTTAATAAAATCAAGCTTTCCAACCCTTAAAATTACAGGAAGAGATCACTTTATCTTTGCGATGGGAAATCAGGAAGCTTTAGATATATTGAAGCAAAAACTGAATGATATTGTCAGTTTTATCTCTAAAAACAATTCAATCGTACTAAAAGACGTTGAAAATATTCTAAATATCAAAGATGAAAATGAAAAACAATTGATCTTTGATCAGGATATTATTGTAAAAGGAGTAAACGGAAAAATCATTAAAGCTAAGACAACGAATCTTAAAAAGCTGGTAAAAGAAACGGAGAAAAAGGATATGGTTTTTGCCATTGGTCCTGCAGGAACCGGGAAAACATATACCAGCGTTGCATTGGCTGCAAGGGCTTTAAGAGATAAAGAGGTGAAAAGGATTATTCTTACGAGACCTGCGGTAGAAGCAGGGGAGAGCTTAGGGTTTTTGCCGGGAGATCTTAAAGAAAAATTAGATCCTTATTTACAGCCATTATATGATGCACTTCGTGACATGATTCCTCATGAGAAGCTTGAAGGATTTATGGAAAAAAAGGTAATTGAAGTAGCTCCGTTGGCTTTTATGAGAGGGCGTACACTTGATGATGCTTTTGTAATCCTTGATGAAGCGCAGAATACTACTCATGCTCAGATGAAAATGTTTTTGACGAGAATGGGAATGAATGCCAAGTTTATTATTACAGGAGACCCTAGTCAGATTGACCTTCCGAAAAACCAACAGTCCGGATTAAAAGAGGCTATGAGAATTCTAAAAGGAGTCAATGAGATTGGTTTTGTGCATCTTACAGAAGAAGATGTAGTAAGACACCCTGTCGTAAGAAAAATTATTTTGGCTTATAATGATGAAGAAAAGAGATTGAGGAATGATTAATATGTAAAGAGTGCATTTCTTTAATTGTTTTATTTGTGTTTATTTTTTTAATTAAAATTTGTTAGTTTTAGAAAAATAATTAGTTTTGCTTTCCTTAAAAATTAAAACTAATTAACAATGAAAAAACTTTTACTTATTGCAGCAATTGCTGTTTTAGGAGCAAATGTAAACGCTCAGGAGGTGAGATTTGGAGCTAAAGCCGGATATTCATATTCTACCCTGAAAATGAAAGAAGATGGTAAGTCCGAGACTTCAGACCCATTACATACATTTTATGTAGGGGGATTGGTTGAATATAAACTAAGTGACAAATTTGCTCTTCAGGGAGAACTTTTATATTCTCCGCTGGGAGGAAAAATGAAAATACAAGCTGCTGATCCCCAAGATCCAACTACATTTTTAAATTTTAAAGCAAAACGAACTCTTCATACGTTGTTGATTCCTGTATCGGCTAAATATTTTATTACTGAAGGTTTGTCCGTTTCGGCAGGAGCAAATGTAGGTCTTATCCTTTCTGCAAAAGAAAAACTTACTGCTGATCTAGGTTTAGGACCATTGGTAGAGCTTGAAGGAGATCAGGAAGTAGATATTAAAGACCAGGTGAATGCTTTGAATTTGGCTCCTTTCTTAGGTGCTGAGTACGCATTGGAAAACGGATTGTTCTTCGATGCAAGATATAACCTTGGAGTTTCTAACCTTGCAAAACATGCAGAAGGAAACGGAAAATTAACGAACAGTTTTATACAAGTTGGTGTTGGTTTCAAATTCGGGGGAAATTAATTTTGAAATTATATAATCTTATAATGCTATAAACGGGACAAAAATTGTCCCGTTTTTTTATTGTGAAGAATATCAATCGTTGGATAAGGTTTTAAAATGAAAAAAATTAGTATTTTTGAAGCAATAATTCAAAAGCTACTAAAAAAATGAAAAAGCTATTATTACTAGGTGCTTTTGCACTTTTAGGAGGTGCAGCTCAGGCGCAGGAAGGTTTTAAATTAGGCGGACATATTGGGGTTCCGGTATCTGACGCAAGTGATGTGTCTTCATTCACGTTAGGAGTAGATGCTGCTTATATGTGGAATATTGCTAAAGGGTTTGACCTTGGTGTAACGACAGGATATTCCCATTTCTTCGGAAAAGATCATTTTGATGATTTCGGATTTATTCCTGTAGCGGTTTCCGGTAAATATAAATTTTCAGGGGCTCCTGTTTTTGTGGGGCTGGACTTGGGATATGGTATTTCTACTAAAAATGGAGTAGATGGTGGATTCTATGCTCAACCGAAATTCGGATATCAGATGAAGAAAGGAGAATTGTATTTAGGGTATCAGACGATCAGTAACAGACGTGACTATGGATGGTATAGAAGCAGCTGGAATGTAGGAGCTATTAACTTAGGTTATAATTTCTTTTTGAAATAAGAAAAAGACAAAAATAACATACTGAACTCCGACTATACGTCGGAGTTTCGTTTTCTATATATAAATAATATTTAAATAGAATATTAATGCAAGATTAAGGATTGGGAGCTTGTATACTGCATAGTCGGGAGAATCTCATTAAGTAATGATTGATTTCTATATTGAAGAATTTGCAATTCATCCAACGGTTATTAAAAAGGGTGGAAGGGTCATTTTTTCTGAACTCACATAAACGTTTGTTTAATTTTTAAGACTCAAGGATCTAAATGTTAACGTTTTATAGAATGTTTTTTTGTTATAATATGTTAAAAGTGATGAATTGTGTTGAAATGTGAAAATTTAAAACAGCAAGTATATTGAACTCTAATTGAAAAATTGCAATTTTTTTATTCATAATTTTGTGAAAAACCTAAAAGACTATATTGGATGTGATTTATTTTTATAAAAAGCTAATATTTAGTAATGATATTAATCACATTAACAAATTTTAATATTAAGGGGACCCACTGTAAATTTGCCCTCAGAAAGTATTAAAAATTTTTTAAAATGAAAAAAGTATTATTAGCGGGTGCTGTTGCACTTTTTGGTTTATCAAATGCTCAGATTGCTAAAGGAACTACATATTTATCAGGACAAGTTGGTTATTCTCAAAAAGAAAACAACAATAACGATACTAAAGTAGAGAGCTATAAAGTTCTTCCAACTGTAGGTTATTTCGTAGACACTAACTTAGCAGTAGGTTTAGGTGTTGGTTACAAAAACGATAACACAAAAACTGTTAAAACAGTTGGGTCAACTACTATTGATTCAAAAGAAACTGTTTCTGGATTTGTTGTAGCTCCATTCGTAAGAAAATACTGGACTATCGCTGATAAATTATATGTATTCGGTCAATTAGAAGTACCAATGGTATTCGGTCAGAATAAAGACGAAGCTACTGCTACAACTACAGCTGGAGGAAGTACTGCTACTACATCTACTTCTACTAAAAATAACTTCACTTCTATCGGAGTTAACGTTAAACCAGGTTTAGATTATTTCTTAAGCAAAAACTGGTCTATCGAAGCTACTATCGGTGAATTCGGATACAATACTTCTAAAGTAAACGTAGACGGAGCTAAGAGAGTAAACGATTATAAATTCGGATTGAATTTATCTTCTGTAACTTTCGGAGTTAAGTATGTATTTGCAAAATAATAAACAAAGCATATAGCAATAAAGCCCTGAGAATTTCTTAGGGCTTTTTTTTAATTAATAAAATATAATAATCATGAAAAAAATAATTTTAGCTGGAGCTATTGCTCTTTGCGGTTTTTCAAACGCTCAAATCACTAAAGGAACAGGTTATATTTCCGGAGAAGTGGGATATGATCATAAAGAAAATAATAACTTCAACAATCTTAGAAAATATGATGTTTTCAAAATTCTTCCTACAGTGGGATATTTTGTTGATACAAACCTGGCTGTGGGATTAGGAGTAGGTTATAAAAATGTTGTTACAAAGTTTGAATATGAGAATGTAGGAATAAGTAATATACTTGAAATCAAAGATACAGATAATGCATTTGTAGTAGCTCCATTTGTGCGAAAATACTGGACATTATCGGATAAGTTGTATATTTTTGGACAGTTGCAGGTTCCGTTGGAGTTTGGACAAGAGAAATTCGATGTACGCACTGCGGGTAACATGGGAGATCCTATACTTAATCCTGAGGCGCGAAAGAAAAATTATACTTCTATCGGGGTTAACGTGAAGCCAGGTTTAGATTATTTCTTAAGCAAAAACTGGTCTATCGAAGCTACTATCGGTGAATTCGGATATAATACTTCTAAAGTGAATGTTGATGAAGCTAAGAGGGTAAATGATTATAAATTCGGCTTGAATTTATCTTCTGTAACTTTCGGAGTTAAGTATGTATTTGCAAAATAATAAACAAAGCATATAGCAATGAAGCCCTGAGATTTTCTCGGGGCTTTTTTATTGAAAGTAAAATATTTCTGTTTAATATTTTATCATAATAATTATTTTTTATTAAATAAAATCATTGAAAATAATATAATTTGTTTAAATATTTAAGTTTTCATTATCTTTGCACCCGAATTTTAATATAATAATCATGAAAAAACTATTACTAGCTGGTGCTGTAGCACTTTTTGGTTTGTCTAATGCTCAAATGACTAAAGGAGACTGGGTAATCAGTGGAAATACCGGAATAGGCTTTAATAACGTTACGACTACTGTAAAGGTTGCAGGGCAATCTGTTGATGGTCCTAAAACAAATACCTTTTCAATTACTCCTTCCGTAGGGTATTTCGTTATCGATAAACTAGCCGTAGGTATTGATTTAGGATATGTAACTGCTACTACTAAATATCAGAGAAATAAAACAACAATTTCTAATTTTTCTGTGATGCCTACAGCAACTTACTATTTTACAAATTCTACTAAGTTTGTTCCATTCTTAGGTGCCGGTATCGGGTATGCATCAAACAAGACGAAGGCGAACTATAATGACGGATCTCTGATAGATCCTCTGATGCAGACGGAAACAACAACAGATGGTTTAGCGTGGAAAGTAAAGGGAGGAGTTACTTATATGGCGACTCAATCTTTAGGGATTAACCTGGGGCTATCTTATGACCAGTTCTCAAATAAAGAAACCTTTATGAATAATGAAATTAAGACTAATGTTAAGACTTTCGGTGTTAATGTTGGGTTCTCTTATTTTATCAAGGCTAAAGGTCAGAAATCTGATAAATAATGAATCTCTTATAAAGATAAAAACAAAAAATCCGGCTCAATTTTGAGTCGGATTTTATATTGTAAATAGCTTGTTCTTGATTATTTTCCGAACATTCCTCCCATTCCGGGCATGTTTGGCATTTTGCTCATCATCTGCATCATTTGCTTTCCTTGAGGGCCTTGCATCATCTTCATCATTTTGCCCATCTGATCGAATTGCTTCATCAATTGATTTACGTCTTCAATCTTTCTTCCGGCACCTTTTGCAATTCTGTTCTTTCTCTGAGTGTTGATGATTGATGGTCTTCTTCTCTCTTCAGGAGTCATAGAGTAGATGATCGCTTCAATATGTTTAAATGCATCATCACTGATCTCTACATCCTTAATTGCTTTTCCAACTCCAGGAATCATTCCCATCAAGTCCTTCATGTTACCCATTTTCTTGATCTGATTGATTTGTTTTAAGAAATCATCAAAACCAAATTCGTTTTTGGCAATTTTTTTGTGAAGTTTTTTTGCTTCTTCTTCGTCAAACTGCTCCTGAGCTCTTTCTACTAAGGAAACAACGTCTCCCATTCCAAGAATTCTGTCTGCCATCCTTTCCGGGTAGAATAGATCCAGAGCTTCCATCTTCTCTCCGGTAGAGATGAATTTGATTGGTTTTTCAACTACAGAACGAATCGTTAATGCAGCACCCCCTCTTGTATCACCATCTAACTTGGTTAAAACAACCCCGTCAAAATTCAAAGCATCATTGAACGCTTTTGCAGTATTCACAGCATCCTGACCCGTCATGGAATCTACTACGAAAAGAGTTTCCTGTGGTTTGATGAAATAATGCACAGATTTGATCTCGTTCATCATCTGCTCGTCAATCGCTAAACGACCGGCAGTATCGACGATTACTACATCATGATTGTTTGCTTTTGCGAAATTGATAGCATTCTCAGCAATGGTAGAAGGGTTGGTAGCGCCTTCTTCGGTATAAACAGGAACATTGATCTGTCCTCCTAGTACTTTTAGCTGATCAATTGCCGCCGGACGATAAACATCACAAGCAACCAATAATGGTTTTTTATTTCTTTTGGTTTGTAAATAATTAGCAAGTTTTCCGGAGAAAGTTGTTTTACCAGAACCTTGAAGACCTGCAATAAGGATTACTGTTGGTTTTCCTGAAAGATTGATTCCTTCCTGGGAACCTCCCATTAGATCTACTAATTCGTCATGAACAATCTTAGTCATCAACTGTCCAGGAGTAAGGGAAGTAAGAACATTTTCTCCTAATGCTTTATCCTGAACTCTTTTAGTAAGGTCTTTTGCAACTTTATAGTTAACGTCGGCATCCACTAATGCTCTACGAATCTCCTTTACGGTTTCCGCTACATTGATTTCGGTAATTTTTCCACGTCCGGAAATATTATGTAATGCCTTGTCTAATTTATCCTGTAAACTATTAAACATATGTATTGTAAATTATAGGTTTGCAAAAATAAGGAATTAATTTTAAAATTCTTATTTATGCAGACGATATATGTTTATAAATGCTAAGCTTTTGCATAAAAATGACTTAATAGTTCGTCTGTGTAAACTGCGGTATCTTCAATAATATTTTGATTTCTTATTTTTTGAATTTTTTCAGGAGTTAATCTTTCTATTCCGGCCTCTTCTACAAGTTGCTCCGGTAATCTGTCTATTATTCTGTTTTGAATATGGGAAATCAACTTTTCTAGATCTGAACAATAAATTGGAGGATTATCAAAGCCGTTCTCGGTAGAGTATCTGTTGGCTAAATCACCGCCGCCACATGTTTCATTAATAGGACATAATCTGCATTGCTTGCATAAATGTTTATGACTATGATGATAAAGCTTAGCTAGAGGTGTGTCTAAAGCCTGATTAATAGAAAAGGAACTTACATTGGCGCCTGTTTTTGTAAAGCCGTCCCCGCAAGATTTCAGTCCATCCACAGCTTCCATAGAACCATCGGTTTCAATAACAAGGACTTCATTGTTTTTGTTTCCGAGATAATCTGCCATAAGATCATTTCCTAGTATGGAAGTGGTAATATCACCAAATAACCGAAGAGAGGGTCTTGTTTCTTCCTTTTCGTTATACCATGTATCGAAAATTTTGATCAGCCAGTCTGCATAATATGTATTTTGAGTGCCTTCTGTTTTTCCTAATGGCGGATTGTCATATGTGCCATAAGGAAATAAATAGTCACCACCCTTTAAATCCAGGCTTTTAATATGCTCGTAGGACTCAATGGGATCGGAATCGATATTCATTACTGATAATAATCCCGTACGTTCTTTGTAAGATTTATTATTAAGTAAAACATTGATGCCTTTTACCACGTCGTCATAAGATCCCTTTCCGTTGTGATAAAATCTATTTTTGTCATTTACTTCTTTGGGACCGTCAAGGCTTACTCCTATATCTACTCTTAATTTTTCCAGAGAATTGACGATGTCTTCATTAAGTAAGATGCCGTTAGTTTGAAGATTGTACCTGAAGTTTACTTTTCCTTCAGCCATTCTGTTTCCTGTATTTACAAAGTCTTCTATGTATTTTTGTCCGGCTAACAATGGTTCTCCGCCATGTAGAATAATACTGAAGTTTTTAATATTGTGTTCTTCACAATGTTCAATAATTCTATTGTAAATATTTTCAATTGTTTCTTTGCTCATTAGTTTAGGCTGATTTTTATAAGTGTTATCGCCCAAATTATACATATAGCAGTAAGAACAATTCAAATTACATCTGCTCGCAATTTTTAATACAACAATTTTTACTTCCATTTCTATTTTTTCTAATTTAAATGGGCCTGTTTTTTAACAGACCCAAAATTGATGCTTTTAGTTTCTACCACTTAATACCATTTCTCCATCCGTTTGACCATGCATTAGGCCATGCCAGGTTCGACCAGTTATTAGACCACGCTTCATCATAAGGGTCCTCAGGAGGGCCTCCTCCTCCTTTAATTGTTTTACTCATTTCGTTTTTCAGGAATTTGTCTTGTAATGAATCAGAATGCTTTTCCATTTTTTTGAGATCTGATTTCAAATCGAATTTGAATTTCATATTATTAATTTTAAAAATACTGAACTCCATATTTTATATCAGGGAATTCTTTTGATAGCTATTTAATTCTGTCCAAATAGCAGACACTATATATTCCTAGGTGTATAGTAAATTTTATAAGGCAGAACCTTTATTCTTGTTGAGCAAACTTACGCAGCCTCTTTCTATACTGAAAACAATGAATCTCTATATTTATAAATTAAGAGGTCTGGATTTATAAATGTCAATGACCAAATAGAATTAAGTTAGTAGAATTAATTATCTGATTATCAATAATGCTCTTTTGAAAAGTAGAATTTACTCTCTGATTTTTTTTCAATACGGTGTCAAGCAGATTATTTGATTTGCATATACCATATTATATATAGATAAAAATGATAATTATCAAATCATACGATAATACAATAGAAAAAGTCTATTTTTGCGATCAATTAAAATAGACCATGGTTTATATCATGGGTGAAAATAAACTTTAGAATGAAATCTAATCCTAATATTCTTGTTGTAGTTCTATTCTTCCTGACATTCCTGATTCATTTTTCTCTTTGGAAATTTGTTTTTCATCTGGATGAAATTATCATTATCAAATTTTATCTTTTCCTGAGTGTCATGTTTATGATGATGATTACTTTAATTATTCTGATCAATAGAGTAGCTCCTGAATTTTTAGGATTATCTGTTATCGGTTTGATCCTTTTAAAATTCGGTTTGATGTACTTAATCAGGAAAAAATTGAACTTTGAAACAATTCCGGGCTATAAATTTCATTTTATCATACCATATTTTGTCCTGACAACGCTGCTTACGTACTATGCGATTAAGCTAATTAATCATGATAAAAAACAGTAAAATTATTTATTGAAACTAGAAAAAATATTATATTTTTGCACAACGAAAAAAACCTATCAATGTTTAAGAAATTCGCAGTTTTATTCTACAGTATTTTTGTATTAAACTTGGTGTCTGCACAGCACGGCGAGGCTACTGCTGGGGCGGCTCCTGCTCAAGAGCTTTCAGAGAAAGACAAAGTAAGTAAAGAAAACAAAGAATTCATCGATCATCACTTATTGGATGCTCATGATTTCACATTGATGGTTGACAAAGATGGTCACCACATCGGTTTCCCTCTTCCTGTTATTTTCTATGATAACGGTTTCCACGCTTTCATGAGTAATAAAGAAGGTTTCATGCATGGTGAACCAACTGAAGTAGATGGATCTTTTTATGTGCTACACCACGAAAAGATTTATAAGACAGATGCAGCAGGAACTTTGACAATCGGAGAAGATGGACACCCTACTAATGTGAAGCCATTGGATCTTTCAATTACGAAGAGTGTGCTTATCATTCTGTTAGTATCAATCTTTATGTTGGTATTGTTTGCCGGAATGGCTAAGTCTTATAAAAAATCTGTTGTTCCTACAGGAGCTGCAAGATTTTTAGAGCCATTAATTATTTTCGTAAGAGATGAAGTAGCAATCCCGAACATCGGACACAAGTATAAAAGATTTATGGGTTATTTATTAACAGTATTCTTCTTTATTCTTTTCCTTAACGTTCTAGGATTAATGCCTTTCGGAATCAATGTTACAGGTAATATTACAATGACATTCTTCCTGGCTATCCTTACTTATTTAATTACTACATTCTCTGCTAACAAAGATTACTGGAAACATATCTTCTGGATGCCGGGAGTACCAGTGCCAATGAAATTGATCATGCTTCCTATCGAATTATTAGGAACAATCACTAAGCCATTTGCATTAATGATCCGACTTTTTGCCAACATGACGGCAGGTCACATCGTAGTAATGAGTTTGATCGGGTTGATCTATGTATTCAAAAATTTTGTTGCAGGTGTAGCATTCCCGTTCTTGACATTAGTAATTTATTTATTGGAAGTATTAGTAGCGTTCCTACAAGCTTATATCTTTACAATGTTATCAGCTTTGTTTATCGGAATGGCGGTGCAGGAGCACGAGCACGAACACCACGCAGCTCACTAATCAAATTGAAAATTAATAGTATTTAAACAAATTTTTTAAAATTATATATTATGGAAATCCCTAAAATTGTAGGTGCTGGTATCGTAGTACTAGGTGTAGGTATCGGTCTTGGTAAAATCGGAGCTGCTGCTCTTGAAGCTATCGCTAGACAACCTGAACAATCTGGAAAAATCCAAACAGCTATGCTTATCGCAGCTGCACTTGTAGAAGGTGTTGCGTTTGCTGCTCTATTCGCAGTAAACTAATTAAAATCAAATCATTATCTGCAACGGTTGGTTGCAGGTAATGATTATTTAAAAAAGTAATAATTATTTATACATTTATATAATGGAATTAATTCATCAGTTTTCATCAGGATTATTTATTATCCAGTCTGTTATTTTTCTAGCGTTATTATTTCTGTTAGGTAAATTCGCTTGGAAACCTATTTTAAAGTCTATTAACGACAGAGAAACTTCTATTGTTGACGCTCTTAATCAAGCTAAATTGGCTAGAAAAGAAATGGAAACTTTAAAAGAGGATAACGAAAGAATCATTCGTGAAGCTAAAATCGAAAGAGATGCTATCCTTAAAGAAGCTAGAGAAATTAAGGACAGAATCGTAGGAGAAGCTAAAGATGCTGCTAAATCTGAAGGAGACAAATTGATCGAAGCTGCTAAGCAGACTATCCAGGCTGAGAAAAATGCTGCAATGGCAGATATCAAAACTCAAATCGGTACTTTATCTGTGAACATTGCTGAGTCTATCTTGAAACAAAAATTAGACAACAGCGAAGCTCAAAACGAATTAGTTCAAAATTATTTAAACAAATCAAACCTTAACTAAGAATGCTTACATCTAAAGTAGCTAAAAGATACGCACAAGGTTTACTTGACTTCACCAATGAAGCAGGTCAAACGGCTACTGTATTTTCAGAAATGAAAGATGTAGTAAAGGTAATGGCTGAATCTAAAGATTTAAACAAGTTTTTCCTTACACCTTACATCGATTCTAAAAAGAAAATAGAAGTAGCAAACGAAATTTTCAAAGGTTTATCTGTTTCTTCTCAAAACCTGATCAGATTAGTGATCAAGCACGGGCGTGAGAACCAATTGAAAAACATTGCTCAGGAATTCATCAATAAAGTTGAAGATCTTAGCGGTGTACAAAGAGTAACGCTTACTACAGCAACTCCACTTTCAAAAGAAAACCTTGATCAGATTTTAAGATCAACAAATCTTGTAAATGCTGATTCAAACTTTGATCTAACAGTGAATGTAAAACCTGAAATTCTTGGAGGATATGTTCTAAGAGTAGGTGACCAACAGGTAGATGCGTCTGTAAAGACTAAACTTAATCAAGTTAAAAAAGATTTCCAATTAAATTAAGAAAAACAACCATACAATGGCAGAAATAAATCCGGCAGAAGTATCTGCGATCTTAAAACAACAATTGGCCAACTTCGATACTCAATCCAACGTTGAGGAAGTAGGTACAGTTTTAACCATCGGTGATGGTATTGCTCGTGTATACGGGTTAGAAAACGTACAATACGGAGAGTTGGTGAAATTTTCTAGTGATGTAGAAGGTATTGTACTTAACCTTGAAGAAGACAACGTAGGGGTTGCTTTATTAGGTGAAAGTAAATTAGTAAAAGAAGGGGATACAGTAAGAAGAACAAACAGAATCTCTTCTATCAAAGTAGGAGAAGGAATGTTAGGAAGAGTAGTGGATACTCTTGGTAACCCTATCGATGGTAAAGGTCCTATTACTGGGGATTTATACGAAATGCCATTGGAAAGAAAAGCTCCTGGAGTTATCTACAGACAACCGGTAACTGAGCCTTTACAATCAGGTATCGTTGCGATCGACTCTATGATCCCTGTAGGAAGAGGACAAAGAGAGCTTATCATCGGTGACAGACAAACAGGTAAAACTACTGTTGCGATCGATACGATCATCAACCAAAAAGAATTCTTTGATGCTGGTAAACCAGTATATTGTATATATGTTGCTATCGGGCAGAAAGCTTCTACAGTAGCACAAATCGTTAAAACTCTTTCTGATAAAGGAGCTTTAGCATATACTGTAATTGTTGCTGCGAACGCATCAGATCCGGTTCCAATGCAGGTATACTCTGCGATGGCAGGTGCTGCTATCGGTGAGTTCTTCAGAGATACAGGTAGACCAGCACTTATCGTTTATGATGATTTATCTAAACAAGCTGTTGCTTACCGTGAGCTTTCTCTACTTTTAAGAAGACCACCGGGTCGTGAAGCTTATCCTGGAGACGTTTTCTATCTTCACTCAAGACTATTGGAAAGAGCTGCAAAAGTAATTGCTGATGATAACATCGCTAAGCAAATGAACGACTTGCCAGAATCTCTTAGACCAATTGTAAAAGGTGGTGGTTCATTAACGGCACTTCCAATCATCGAAACTCAGGCTGGTGACGTTTCTGCATATATCCCAACTAACGTAATCTCTATTACAGACGGACAGATCTTCTTGGAGTCTGATCTATTCAACTCAGGGGTTCGTCCTGCGATCAACGTAGGTATTTCTGTATCAAGGGTAGGAGGTAACGCTCAGATCAAATCAATGAAAAAAGTATCTGGTACATTGAAGCTTGACCAGGCTCAATATAAAGAACTAGAAGCGTTCGCGAAATTCGGTTCTGACCTTGATGCTTCAACGTTAGCAGTAATCTCTAAAGGAGAAAGAAACGTTGAGATCCTTAAGCAGCCAGTGAACTCTCCACTTCCTGTAGATAGCCAAGTTGCTATGATCTACGCAGGAACTGAGAACTTACTAAGAAATGTTCCATTGAACAAAGTAAAAGAATTCCAAATCGAATATATCGAATTCCTAAGATCTAAGCACCCAGATACAATGGCTGCGATCAAAGCTGGAAAAATCGATAACGATATTACAGGTGTTCTTAAGCAGGCAGCTAACGATTTAGCTTCTAAATACAACTAAAAAAATTCAATGTTTAAGGTTTAAAATATAGTGTTTTAAGCCTTAAACTTTAGACCTTAAACTTTGAACCCAAATTAATGGCAAACTTAAAAGAAATACGAGGCAGAATTACGTCAATTTCATCTACAATGCAGATTACACGTGCTATGAAAATGGTTTCGGCAGCGAAACTTAAAAAAGCACAAGATGCAATTGTAATGTTAAGACCTTATTCTGAAAAATTACAGGAGCTTATCCAGAATGTAAATTCTAGCTCAGATCCTGATCAAGTTTCTGTATATGCTCAGAAAAGAGAGGTTAAAAGAATACTTTTCATCGCTGTTACTTCAAACAGAGGTCTTGCGGGAGCTTTTAACTCTTCAATTGTAAAAGAGCTTAACCTTCAGTTTCAGGACAAATCTCAGTATGAGATTGAAGTTCTTCCTGTAGGTAAAAAAGTATACGATGCTGTAAGAAAAAGCCGTTCAGTATATGCTAATGGAAGTTCTGTTTATGATAATCTGAACTTTGATACTGTTGCTCATATTACTGAAGGAGTAATGACGAGTTTCATAGAAGGGAAATTTGACGAAGTTTATGTTATCTACAATAAATTCGTTAATGCAGCGACTCAGGAAGTAACTACAGAACAAGTGCTTCCAATCTCAATGCCTGAAAATACAGAGCCACAGGTTGAAACAGATTATATCTTTGAACCGAACAGAGCTGAGATCTTGGATAACTTAATTCCAAAGTCTATCAAAACTCAGATCTTCAAAGCAATCTTAGACTCAGTTGCATCTGAACACGGAGCGAGAATGACTGCAATGCACAAGGCGACAGATAACGCTCAAGCTTTAAAGAATGATCTTGTGATCTTCTACAACAAAGCGAGACAAGCTGCTATTACAAACGAAATCTTAGAGATTGTTTCAGGAGCAGAAGCTTTGAAAAATTCGTAAAGAATTATTTTAACATACTACAAAAGCATCGACAGCGTCGGTGCTTTTTTTATGGATGAAAAAGTTAAAAAAAGCTGCTCGTTAGTCTAAAGTCTCTTCTTTTCTTAAAAATGAAGTAGATGATCAATTATTTTTTTTGTGAGAAAATAGCAATATTTTAAAGACTTGTTTTTCTTCCCAAATAACCTTCATTGAAATAAGTTATTAGAAGCGGATTCAGGTTATTTATATTTTACATATCTTTGTACTTAATAAAATTTATACAACTTCTAAATGGACTCGGACATAGTCAGGCTTTTGCTGGCCTTATTTCTTGTTTTACTAAATGGCTTCTTCGTAGCCGCAGAATTTTCAATTGTTAAAGTTCGTTACTCACAAATTCAATTAAAAGCCGCAGAGGGCGACTCTATGGCAAAACAAGCAGAACATATCATCAAACATCTGGATGAATACCTTTCTGCAACGCAATTAGGGATTACTTTAGCCTCTCTTGCTCTAGGTTGGGTAGGGGAAAGTGCTTTACATCATATCGTGGAAAATATTTTTCACTCACTTAATTTTGAAATGAGCCAGGCTACGGTTACCTCAGTTTCTCTGGTGATCAGCTTTGTTTTAATTACAATTATGCATATTGTTTTTGGTGAGCTTATTCCAAAATCAATAGCGATCAGAAAATCAGAATCTACAACGATGGCAACTGCAGTTCCATTAAGGGTTTTTTATACGATTTTTAAGCCGTTTATCTGGTTGATGAACTCCATGTCTAATGGCTTTTTAAGACTGATAAAAATACATCCGGCTTCTGAACAGGAGATTCACTCAACAGAAGAGCTTCAGCTTTTGGTAAAACAAAGTGCTGATAGTGGAGAGATTGAAGAAGAAAACTATGAGATCATTAAAAATGCATTTGATTTTACAGATCATTCTGCTAAACAAATCATGGTTCCAAGACAGAATATTACTTCCATCGACTTTGAAGAAGATGTGAACGATATCATCAATAAAATTATGGACAGCGGTTATTCCCGTATCCCTGTATATATTGATTCTATTGACAATGTTATCGGAATTTTCTATACCAAGGAAATTATAAGAGAATTTGTCAAAAGAAAAGGCGATCTGGATCATGAGGACCTTAAAGATCTGATGCGTGATGCCTTTTTCGTAGTGGAAAGCAAAAAAGTTTCAGATTTATTGAAAACTTTCCAGTTAAAAAAACAACACATCGCTATTGTTATTGACGAATTTGGAGGAACTGAAGGAATTATCACTCTGGAAGATATTCTTGAAGAGCTGGTAGGGGAAATTCAGGATGAAGAAGATGATGAAGAAAAGATCGTTGATAAAATAGCGGATAATACCTATTGGGTACAGGCTACTCAGCCGTTGGATGAAATCAATGAATTCTTACCTAAGAAACTGCCTCTTTCAGAAGAAAGCGAATACAACTCGTTAGCCGGATTTATTCTTTATGAATTAGAAGAGATTCCGGAAGAAAATCAGGAATTTGACCTTGATAATTATCATTTTAAAATCCTGAAAATGAATAATAAGAGTGTAGAGCTCGTTGAATTGGTGTATCAGGAACCCAATGCTATTGACCATTTAGCCGATAAAATTGGTGAAGTTTAAAAACAACTAAGAATGAATTTTTATAATAGTATAAAAGATTACGAGAATCCCAAACGTCAATACGAGGAGGAAGTCCTTGTACTGGATGATACGGATGATGTGTACAAACTTGTATTGCATAACGACGATATCCATACCTTTGATTATGTGATAGACTCTCTGATCGAAATCTGTAAGCACACATTGGAACAGGCAGAGCAGTGCACGATTCTTGTCCATTATAAAGGTAAATGCACTGTAAAAACAGGCTCAATGGATCTTCTGAAGCCTATGCATGAAAAATTAATTTCAAGGGAATTAACCAGCGAAATCGTATAAAATAAAAAACCGGCAAATATATTGTCGGTTTTTTTATTAAATTCGGAGATGAAAATTGAGTAATAAAAGATAAATAACAAAGGCTCGTGATTTTCCTGTAAATCTTTTAACCTTTAAATGCTTTAATCTTTTAATTTCTCAATATTCTTACATTGCCACATTTTATCTAAAATAGTATATTTGTACCAACTATAAAGAAACAAAAAAGAATGCTTGTAATAGGAATTGCCGGTGGTACAGGATCCGGCAAAACTACAGTTGTTGACAAGATACTTCAGCAGCTTGATATTGAGGGAATGAATATCCTTTCTCAGGATAATTATTATCATGATAATCAAAATCTTACCCTGACAGAAAGAGAGGCTTTAAATTATGATCATCCGAAGTCCATCGATTTTGAATTACTGATAAAACACGTTAAAGCTTTAAAAAATAATGAGCCGATAGAACAGCCGATTTATAGCTTTGTAACACATTCCAGAACAGGGGATCATGTCACTGTAGAACCTAAAAACGTATTGGTAGTAGAAGGAATTTTAGTTCTTACCAATAAAGAATTATTGAAAGAATTTGACCTGAAAGTATTCGTTCATGCAGATTCTGACGAAAGACTGATCAGGAGGATCAGAAGAGATACCCAGGAAAGAGGAAGAGATCTGAGCGAGGTATTACACCGCTATCAGACGACTTTGAAACCAATGCACCAGGAATTCATCGAGCCATCAAAAAATGAAGCCGATCTTATTATCCCCAATATGAAACAGAATTCCGTAGCGATTGATTTTCTAACTACTGTTATTAAAAACTCGTTGAGAAAACATTAAAAAAATGGAAGAAAACAAACTCATCAAAGACATTCAGCCGAAATCTGAAACATTCAAACTTATCCAGAAATATGTTTTGAATAAGTATACCATTACGATCTGTCTGTTTTTGGTATGGATGATTTTCTTTGACAAAACTTCCTTTCTTGTCATTAACGAACTGAATGGTGAGATTCATAAATATGAAGAGCAGCTGGACTATTATAAAAAAGAATACGAAAAGAATGATGCTTTTTATAAAAAACTGATGAACAACAAATCAGAAAAAGAAAAATATGCAAGAGAGAATTATTTTATGAAAAAACCGAATGAGGAGATCTTCATTTTGGTGGTAGACAGTACAAAAGTCGCCAAAAAATAATAAAATTTGAATAGAATAGATCAATAGTGAATTTTGATTCACTTGCGAAGCAAAATTCACTATTGACCATTCATAAACAAAATAAAACTAATGTCAAATACCAATACATATCCAAACTGGGAAAATTTAGTAAAAAAACAGCTTAAAACCGAAGATATCTATACGATTTTGGAAAAAGAAAATCTGGAAGGAATAGAGGTAAAGCCTTTTTATACAGAAGTTCAGAAGCCTTTGGTAAACCTGCCAAGAGTGGAAGAAAGTACCCATTTGGTAGCCAGATACCACGAAAGCCTGGAAGATGAAGTATTTGCATTTATCCTGGACCAGAATGTAGAAAACCTGGAACAGAAAACCATTTTTGTCAATAATAAAGAGCTTGCAGGCCATATCAGTCCAAAAGAAGAAGATCAGTATTTTTCTTTGATTGATGTTTTTGATGAAAAAACAGGAACAATTGACGATCAATTGGCAAAAGAACTTTTGGCAAAAGAGTTTAAAAGAAGTATTTGTGTAGATATTTCATTACATCAGAATGCAGGTGCCGCTATTGATCAACAGCTAGGTATTGCTCTCGCAAAAACTAAAGAGTTGGTGGAACTGTATGGAGTGGATATTGTAAACCAATTGATTTTCAGAATTGCTGTAGGAGGAAATTATTTCTTTGAAATGGCGAAACTGAGAGCTTTTAAAATAGTTTTCAATCAGCTTTCCAAAGAATATGGGCTGGACGAAGTTCCTTACATTTTTGCAGAGACTTCTTTACGAAATAAAGCGGTTGCAGATAATGAAAATAATCTGATTCGTTCCACACTTGAACTTGCTTCAGCAATGATTGGCGGTGCTGATGCTGTTTTTACGAATAATTATCTGGTAGACAGAAGTACTGATAATTCGGAAGAAATTTCCTTCAAACAACAGATTGTTCTGGCTTATGAAAGTATCATTAATGTATTTGAGGACGCTTCCAATGGAAGTTATTACATTGAGGATATCACTAGACAAATTGCGGAAAAGTCATGGGCCCTATTTGTAGAAATAGAAGAAGCCGGAGGTTATCTGGAATTGTTAAAGCAAGGAATTATTCAGAAAAAAATCTATGATCACGCTATTCAGGAACAACAATGGATCGAAGAAGGAAAAATAAAGCTGATTGGGGTGAATTTATACCCTAAATTAGACATTAAAAAGTCGATCGCAGATCTATACAACGAAAAAGAAATAAAAGCCGTTCGTTGGGCAGAAATGTTTGAGTAAATTTTACTGTTCCCACAGATTTCTCATATTGCACAGATTTTTACAGATAAACTGTAGAAACTAAAAATATACACAAATGAATGAAAATGAAATAAGTTTTCTTATCAGAAAATCTATTTTTTCTGTATATAATGAGTTGGGACCAGGCTTATTAGAAAAAGTTTATGAAAAAGTTTTGGCATTTGAATTACAAAATAATGGTTTAAGTGTTAAAACGCAGGTAGCAATTCCGATAAGATTTAAAGGGATTATTATAGATTCAAGCTTTATTGCAGATATAATTGTGGAGGATAGAGTTATTATCGAAATAAAATCAATTCCGGAAATAAATAATGTTCATCACAAACAACTTTTAACCTATTTAAAATTGACTAATCTGAAATTAGGAATATTAGTTAATTTCAATACAGATTATATTGACAAAAGTATTATCAGAAAAATAAACGGAAATATTGCGTAAGCATTATTATCTGTGTAATCCGTGCAATCTGTGGGAAATAAATTACTAAACAAAGACATTCAAGCCTATGTCAATGCAAATCTGAAAACTGATCTGCACTCATTACTATTAAAAAAATCTCCGTTTTCTGAGGTTTCTATGCATGAAATTGTGCAACAGATCAAAGGAAAGCAGGTGGCGGAAAAGAAATTCCCATTTTTATTGCAAGATGGTATTGTTTTCCCTCCACAACTCAATCTGGAGCAATCTTCATCCGAAAAAACAGCTCTTTACAAATCCGAAATCCTGCAGGGGAAAAAATTTATCGATCTTACAAGTGGATTTGGAATTGATGCCTGGTATTTATCTCAAAATTTTGAAGACATCACTTTAATAGAGCAAAATGCAGAGCTTTTGGAGATTGTAGAGCATAATTGGGGTGTTTTAGGAAAGAAGGCCAGATTTATCAACAGAAGACTGGAAGATTTCTTAGAAGAAAATCAGGAAATATTCGATGTAATTTACCTCGACCCTGCAAGAAGAGACCAGAATAAAAATAAAGTTTTCCTTTTGGAAGATTTATCTCCCAACATCCTTGAAATTAAGGAAAAGTTGCTCTCAATTTCTAATCAGGTTGTTATTAAGCTTTCCCCGCTGATTGATCTTAAGTATCTAGTTTCGGTGCTGCCTAATATTTTCAGAATCGATATTATTGCTTTAAAAAATGATGTAAAAGAAGTGGTTGTATTTTTGTCTAACAAAAATATACCTGAGATCACCTGCAATTGTGTGAATCTTGAAAGTGGAGAACCCTCTTTTACATTTAAGTTTGGGGAAGAAGAAGGAGTTCACTCGGAGTATGCCGAACCTGAAAAATTTATTTATATTCCTAATAATACGATTTTAAAGGCCGGAGTATTCAACTTGATTTCAGAGAAGTTCAGCGTAAAAAAACTTCATCCTAATACCCATCTTTATACTTCAGCGGAAAAAAAGACAGACTTTCCGGGAAGATGTTTCGAAATGGAAATGATTGATTCTAAAAATATTAAAAAGAAAACACAGTTTAATATTATTTCAAAAAACTACCCTTTAAAGCCTGAAGAAATCAAGAAAAAATATGGTTTAAAAGATGGGGGAGAACAGTACCTTATTTTTACACAATCCAAAAAAGGAAAAATTATACTAAAATCAGTCTAAAAATGTTGCCGAAAAAAGCAGGATTTCTTACTTTTGGGCAATTAAAAATTTAAGCATGAAATTGCTCACTGTTTAGATCTGAGAACAGATTAAAATAAAGCGATTTCGTATGACCTTTAAAAAAATAAATTTTACATATGAAAAAATTAGTTATATGTTTAGCGATTGCAACTGTAGCTGTAAGCTGTAAAAAAGTGCCGGAAGGAGGAAACAAAGCCGTGATAAAACTGGAAGAAGGAGTAGAGAGATATTCAGATGACCCTCAAGGGGGTGCAGAAGCTCACGGACAAAGTCATGAAGCTGCTGCTGATCACAAAGAAGAGGCTGCTGTAAAATCAGAAGCTGAAGCTCCTAAAAAGGATAGCACTACTGCTGCAAAACCTGCTGAAGCAGAAAAAGCTCCAAAAGCTGAACACTAATTAATAGTATACAATATACAATGCCCTGTTTTTACGGGGCATTTTTTATTAAAAAAAATCATTAAACAGTCCATAAAGGCAACCTGAACAACAGATTGGAAAAATCCTCTGTTTTTGCTTGTTCCTGCAATGCATTTTTTTTAATTTTAACCAAACAAATTTTTACAATGCAAGAGACATTAAATTACATTAACGAAAACAAGCAGCGTTTCGTGGATGAATTATTTGAGTTATTGAGAATTCCTTCTATTTCTGCAGATCCGGCTTATAAAAATGACGTACTGAAGTGTGCAGATGTATGTGCAGAACACCTTAGAAATGCTGGGGCTGACAATGTTGAAATCTGCGAAACAAAAGGGTATCCAATTGTTTTCGGAGAAAAAATCATAGATAAAAACCTACCTACAGTATTGGTATACGGACATTATGATGTGCAACCGGCAGACCCGCTGGAACTTTGGACAAAGCCTCCATTTGAACCTTATATTGAGAAAACCGAACTTCACCCTGATGGAGCCATCTTCGCAAGAGGAGCTGCGGATGATAAAGGACAGTTTTTTATGCATTTAAAGGCTTTTGAAGCGATGATGAGAACCAATACGCTTCCGTGCAATGTTAAATTCATCCTTGAAGGAGAAGAAGAGGTAGGTTCTGTAAGTCTTGGAGATTTCGTTAACGAGAATAAAGAAAAACTATCTTGTGATTGTATTTTAATTTCAGATACACATATCTACAGCAATGAACAACCCACTGTTACAACAGGTTTAAGAGGGTTGAGCTATGTAGAAGTAGAGGTAGAAGGACCCAACAGAGACCTGCATTCAGGACTTTACGGAGGGGCAGTGCCAAATCCTATTCATGTGCTTTCAAGAATGATTGCTAACCTTATTGACGAAGACGGACATATTACTATTGATGGTTTCTACGATAATGTTGAAATCGTATCTGATTCAGATAGAACAGAAATGAATAAACTGAAGGATAATCCTGAAGAATTCAAAAAATCAATCGGATTAAGTAATATTGAAGGAGAGAAAGGCTATACAACATTAGAAAGAACTTCTATTCGTCCGACTCTGGATTGTAATGGTATTTGGGGAGGATATACAGGAGAAGGAGCTAAAACAGTAATTCCTTCTAAGGCTTTTGCTAAAATTTCAATGCGTCTTGTACCTTATCAGACCCCGGAAGAAATTACAGAGAAATTCACTAAGTATTTTGAAAAAATTGCACCGGATACCGTAAAAGTGAAAGTAACACCTCACCACGGAGGAATGCCATACGTATTACAAAGCGATACCAAAGAATTCTTAGCCGCTAAAAAAGCGATGGAAACAGCATTCGGTAAAGAAGTATTGCCATACAGAAGTGGAGGAAGTATCCCTATTACAGCAATGTTTGAAAAAGTTTTAGGAGCAAAATCTGTACTGATGGGCTTTGGATTGGATTCTGATGCAATCCACTCTCCAAATGAACATTATGGATTATTTAATTTCTATAAAGGGATTGAAAGTATTCCGTTGTTTTTTGAGAATTATTCAAAGTAGTACACCTCTTACCTATAAAAAACAAGCTGTTTCAGAAATGAAGCAGCTTTTTTATATACGGAACAACCATGGCTGGAGAAAAGATCGGGGCAGACTGAATAGAAAGAGAATATATCATGTATTTTCATTCTGCAACTTATCATCACTGTCACAACCAAAAAGAGACCTTTTCTAAAAATATAATTAAAAAATAACCAATAATTATTGAATAGCTTAGAAATATAAGTGAGTTATAAAAATTCCGATTAAACTTTTCATATTTGAAATTCGATCTCTATATCAAGAATAGTCAAACCTTTTAATAATCAATACTTTATTCTTTTATCGTGAATTATGACAAATAATTAAAAATAATCTATAATATTGGTTTTTAATATTGTTTTTGGGTGTTTTTATGATTTTATTTACTTAATATTGGGTTTTTTGTTGTTGTGTTTTTAATTTAGTAATGCTAATTATATAAAAAAAAAATAATGAAAAAAGTATTACTTTCTATTGTATTTATACTGCTAAATGCAATTTCACAAATCAACGCGCAAACTCTTATTTTCGAAGAGAAATTTGAAACAACACCAACTTTTCAGATCCCTTCAGGGTGGATTGCCATAGCCAGGAATGGAGGTTCAGGCTGGATGGTTTCAAGTTCTGTACCTTCCTCTTTAGTTGGTGGGTTTTCAGGAAAAGTAGTAAGTGTACGGGCAAGTAGTATGTCAGATGATAAACTTCTGATTACTCCTCTTATCAATTTACAAGCAGGAAATTCTTTCTCTTTAAACTTTCTTATAGGAGCTACCGGTTCCGCAAATAAACATTATGCGGTGTACGTATTGCAGTCACCAGTATCCTCATTTACAGGTACAGAAACCCCTGCCCTTGAGGGAAATATATCAACAGGTGGTACTGCTGTATTAAAAACAATTAATCTATCAGGCTATGGTGGGCAAAATGTTAGAGTTTATTTTAGAATGTTTAACTCTTCCGGTGATAATGGGACTTTGATCCTTGATGATGTTCAGATCCGTCATCAGGGGGTACTGGGAACTTCGGAAATAAAGCAGGATAGCCATTCGGAAATATATCCCAATCCTGTTTCAGATGATATACATTTAAAATCTGAATTCAAAATCATCAAAGCTGAAGTCTTTGATGCAACAGCAAGAAAAATGAATACAACATTGAATAATAGTATATTAGATGTAAGAAACCTTCAGCCGGGAACCTATTTAATCAATATTACAACCACCAATAAAACCTATTCTCAAAAATTTATTAAAAAATAACCTGCAATCATTATGAGTGAACAGGATATTTTATTGAGATATCCCTGTATTCACAAGGAATTACCCAAAATAAATATATTTATCAAGCGTTTCGGTATCGAAACGCTTGATTGTTTTTAATTGAATTGATTGGAAATATTTAAAATAAACTATTTTATGACAGAAATATGTTGTTTTTACTGGTTTTTATTGATTTTAATTTAGGACGCTTTGTTTTTGTTTATGATATTTATAAATTGGAATAATAAACACAATAAAAAACTTTAAAAAACACAATTATGAAAAAAACATTATTTTTCTTCCTATTATTAGGAATGATTCTGCAATGTAATGCACAAGTCACTATTTCTGAAGAGATATTTGAGTCGATAACATATCCGGATCTGCCGGCCGGCTGGACAACGGTAGATCGAAGTAATGATACTTTAATGCTTGATTGGAAAGGAGGATATGATATCGCTGGACTGAGTGATCCTTGGGGATTTTCAGGAAAAATAGCATTAAAAAATAAAATGACCTGCCAATCAATCTGATTTAATTTTTTATATATAAAAAAATGTCTTAATATTTGATAATTATTCAAAACAACATTTGTTTTTATATAAAATCGACTAACTGGCAATGCGTTCCGATATCGGAACGCATTATTGTTTTTATATAAATTATTTAAAAATGTTTAAAATAATCTATTTTTAAGCAAATTAATATCTTTTTTAGGGTATTTTGTGATTTTTTATTTGCTCAAGTTGGTTTTTGTTTATGATGTTTATAATTTAGTTCGAAATTAAAAAACAACAGAAAATTAAAAAAACAGTTTATGAAGAAAACATTATTTTCGATCGTGCTATTGAGTATTGGACTCCAATTTAATGCACAAACCACAATTTTTGAAGAAACATTTGAAACTACAGCAAGTCCTAATCTTCCTACTGGATGGGCAATGGTAGATAGGGATGGGGAAGGAAGTAAATGGGCTGTTATTGATAATGCACCTAATATGGGAGGTGGAATGACAGGTCGATTTGTAGCTACGGTTTCAATAAACTCTTCCGGTGATCATCTACTATCTTCTCCTGTAATCAATTTGCAAGGAAATAGTTCTTATTCTCTAACTTATCAAATAGGAGTGATTGGAGCAACACAAGATGCACCATATCCTTCTGAAAATCATTATGCTCTTTATATATTACCGGCAACAGGTGTATTTACAGGTAATGAAACTCCAATTTTTGAAGAAACAGTTAGCAGTCTTCTTTCTAATCCCAATCTAAGAACTGTTAATTTATCAAATTATGCCGGACAAAATATTAAAATGCATTTCAGGCAATTTAATGGTCCTGCTTCATACGGAAGTATGCTAATGATGGATGACGTTCGTATTACTCAACAACAAGTATTAGCAACATCAGAAGTGAATTCAAATGCAAAGGTTGGTATTTATCCTAATCCTACTTCAGATTATGTTTTTCTAAAATCCAAATCGAAAATTACTAAAGCGGAAGTTTTTGATATAGCGGGAAGAAAAATGAATGTAGGATTCAATGAAAATAGGGTTGATGTTAGAAATTTAAAGTCGGGAGCTTATATGCTTAAGGTAACAAGCGAAAATAAAACCTATTCTCAAAAAATTATTAAAAAATAACTTGTTAGCATTATCAATAGCTATCGGCTGGGTGCTTCTTTAAGCAATAATGTATTTTATTAAAAAATATCGTTGTTATTCCCTGAGAATAATTAAAAAAAACAATTTTTCACATAGAGCTCCTTCGTTAATAAAGCATTTCGATATCGAAATGCTTTATTGTTTTATAAAATTTGGGATAAGTCATGGAAAATAATCTATTCAATGACAAATTAATAACGCATTTGAGTCTTCTGGGTCTTTTTCTTTATTTAAAATTTGTTTTTATGGGTGGTATATGTAATTTGGTATCAGAAATTAAAATATAAACTAAAAAACACATTTATGAAAAAAGTACTACTATGTACCCTGATTTTATTAGGGATGATGTTTTCTGCGTCTGCTCAGACCATTACTTTTGAGGAAACTTTCGAATCACTCACAGAGCCAAGCCTGCCGGCAGGGTGGAGTTCTGCCTCTACTGATCCCACAGCAATTAATTTACCTTGGATGGGGGGTGATATGCCTTTTTCAAATGCTTTAGGATTTTCAGGAAAGACAGCAACGATTATATCATCTACAACTTCTGATGTTTTATTGATTTCGCCAGAAATAGCTTTACCGGCAGGAAGTAATTATTCCTTATCATTTTTAATTGGCAGGATTGAAGGACAACCTGATCCTTTAAATAATCATTATGCAGTATATGTACTTCCGGCTACAAGTGCATTTGTGAATACGGCAGCACCTAGTTTAGAAGAAGATATTTCAGTTACGAATGTTGCGATAGCAAAGAATGTAGATTTATCTGCTTTTGCAGGACAAACTGTTAAAATTTATTTCAGACAATTTAATAGTTCTGTTTCCGTGTCAATGCTAATGCTTGATACTATTCGTATCACTCGACAACAGGTTTTGGCTACTTCAGAAGTGATTTCAGACAATCAGCTTGGAATTTATCCTAATCCTGCTTCAGATTATGTTTTTCTAAAATCCAAATCAAAAATTACTAAAGCGGAAGTTTTTGATATAGTGGGAAGAAAAATGAATACAGGATTCAATGAAAATAGGGTTGATGTTAGAAATTTAAAGTCGGGAGCTTATATGCTCAAGGTAACAAGCGAAAATAAAACCTATTCTCAAAAAATTATTAAAAAATAACTTGTTAGCATTATCAATAGCTATCGGCTGGGTGCTTCTTTAAGCAATAATGTATTTTATTAAAAAATATCGTTGTTATTCCCTGAGAATAATTAAAAAAAACAATTTTTCACATAGAGCTCCTTCGTTAATAAAGCATTTCGATATCGAAATGCTTTATTGTTTTATAAAATTTGGGATAAGTCATGGAAAATAATCTATTCAATGACAAATTAATAACGCATTTAAGTTTTCTGGGGCTTTTTTTTATTTAAAGTTTGTTTTTATGGGTGGTATATGTAATTTGGTATCAGAAATTAAAATATAAACTAAAAAATACACTAGTTAAGATGGAGGATGGAAGCAAGACATATTTTCAAAAACTGATAAAGAAATAAATATAACCCTATTTTTTGAGAGAACGCTTCAATTTGAAGCGTTTTTTTATGCTTTTATACTGAGCTTTAAGCATGGTTTATTCGGGTTTTTATGCCTGAGATAAAATTAAATTCACTGAAAATAAAAACGTTATTATTTATTTGTGATAAGTTATTTCACCTTTCATGGAAAGTATTTATTTTTAGTACAAAACTTGATATGACTATGAAAAAATACTACTTAATTGCAGTTTTCTTATTTTCTGCATTTTATTTTGCACAAGAGACGATTTCTTTTGAAACTACAGAAGGCTTTATGCCGGGAAACATTCATGGACAGTCAGCCTGGATCAGTACTCCGACAGGAGGGGTTCCTGATAATGTAATGAATCAGACGATCAGCGCGGATGCATCTAGCGATGGAAGTTATTCTCTGAAAATTGTGAAAGAAACCATGTATGGAACTCAAACAGACCCTATTATAGGAGGGTTTTACAATTTACCTGCCCCGCTTTCTCCATCCAATTTTTCAGTCTCATTTGATATTCGAATGTCTCAGTTAAATGGTTCTGTTTTTGGTTTTCAGGGAATCAACAGTGTAGATGAAGACTTTGTGGTAAGACTGGATTTCGATAAAACAGGGATTGTAAAAATTTTAAGCCCGATTTCCGGGGTATTGAATCTTGTTTCTACTGCGATTTCCTGGACTCCGAATACCTGGTATGCAATTAAAATAGTAGGAAGTGCCACAGGTGTTCAATATTACCTCAATGATATATTAATTTACAACGGTTCGGCAGCAAGCCCGTTACATATGGATCAATTGCGTTTTGTACATGATAACGCTTTAGGAACAGCCTATATTGATCATATTAAAATTAACAATGATTTGGTATTATCAACCAATAACGCTGTTAAAAAGAATGGAGAATTGATAATGTATCCCAATCCGGCAATAGAATTTGTTAAGGTCAATACAACTCATGACATTAAAAGTATAACAATTTCTGATACTACAGGTAAAAAGATAGAAACCATTTGGAATGGGACAAATATTGATGTCAGACATCTCCCTTCAGGAATATATTGGATTAGTGTTGAAATTGGTGATAGAAAGTATACAGAGAAAATTATTAAGAAATAGAACGTTACTGTTTTATTGTTATGTGGGAGAATAAAATTTTGTTTTTCTTTTAATAAGAGTTGTGGATTAAAATTATTCTATATATTTTTATAAACGACTAAAAAAATTAATAACATGAAAAAAACAATTGCAATTTTATGCACACTTTTGTGTGCAAACTCTTTATTTTCTCAACAGTGGACAGGTAATAATACAACTACAGATCCTATTTACAGAGGTGGGCCTGTAAGCGTGGGAACAACTCAATCTTATGATAGATTTACTTTAGGTAAGGGGAATTTAAGAATGGTAGATGGTATGATTAAATTTGGTTATTTTACACCACCAAGAGGGTCATTTCGTGATTCTTATTTTACAATTCAAAATTATGTAAATCCGTCAAGTCCTTCTAATGTTGATGGTCTTTATATATATCCTTCTCATGACGGGCTTAGTTCAATAGATGATGTTCCTTACGAAAGTAAAGCTTTCTTCATTTCTTCCGCCTCTAAAATAGGGATGGGAACCAATACTTTAACTTGTGCAGATTGTGACAGCTATCGTCTATTTGTAAAGGATGGAATTAAAACTGAGAAATTAAAGGTTGAAATTGCAGCCAACAACGGCTGGGCAGATTATGTATTTGCTAAAGATTATAAACTGATGCCTTTAAAAGAACTACAATCTTATATTGACGATAAAGGCCACTTACCGGAAGTTCCCACTACGGAAGAAGCTATCAAAAACGGGATAGAACTTAAAGAAATGAATATTCTTTTGCTTAAAAAAGTAGAAGAGCTTACCCTCTATACATTACAACAGCAAAGTCAAATAGACAAGCAGCAAAAGTATATGGACGAACAAAATAAGCGAATGGAAAGACTAGAAAAAAAGATTCATAAATAATCGATTAATCATTTAAGTATTATTTATGAAAAAATTTTTTTTATCAATGTCTCTGGCGATGTCATTGCTGGCATATGCCCAAGGAGAAAACAACAACTGGTACTTTGGATATAAAGTAGGACTCAATTTTTCAGGAAGTACTCCCCAGTTTGTGAATGGTAGTACCATGGATTCTTATAGCTCATCAGCGACAGTAAGTGATAGCAACGGAAATCTATTGTTTTATAGTGATGGGAATGAGGTTTGGAACAGAGAAAATCAGGTAATGCCAAACGGACTTATTGAACATGGCGGGCCCCAGTTGGCTACTGTAAAACATCCTACAAATCCCAATTTATATTATATTTTTGCAACAACATTTTTATATAGTACGGGTATAATCCGGTATTCTGTAGTGGATATGTCTTTAGGGGGTAATGGTTCAAACGGACAACCTTTGGGTGATGTTGTACAAAATCTTGTAAAAATTCCTGTTTTAGATGGTCAGGGGAATGAAATTAGTGATGCGAGATCGGTAGTTATTGTTCCACACGGAGATGGTAATTCTTATTGGGTCCTTGTAACTAATGGGAAAAAATTATATGCTTATCGCTTAAGCAGTTCAGGGTTAAGTACAATACCTGTTGTGAGTGATTTAGGGACCTCCGGCTTTTATACTGCTTATGATGGAATTTCTATGAAGGCTTCTCCTGAAATAAAAGGCACATGTAATTATTCACACTTTATATGCATATCCAATTCTAATCCGGGGGCAGGAAACAATGAAGGGATGGTACGCTCTTTTGATAATCTTTCCGGATCTATTACTACAGATTATAATTTGTCTATTGCAGGAACAGATGCTTTCAATGCCGAATTCAATCAGTATGCTAATATATTGTATGTAAGTAGTTTTTATGGAGTTGGGGCTACTACTACTTTTTACGCAGTAGATTTGCTTAACTCAACAAATTCTAATGTAGTCTCCACTCCGATTTATAATGGAATGTGGGGTACAAACGGTATAGGTTATCCCACCACTATTCAAAGGAATGCAAAAGGAGACATTTATTTTCATTTTGTGAGCTATAACGAAGGACGTAGTTTGAGCCAGATCGTTAATCCTGACGTATACGGGCAAAGCTCTATAAATCTTAATGCTTTAAATGCTTCAAGTGCTATGATTTTTGTGGGAGCTACTAATAGTTTCCCTTCATTGCTGCCAACACTTTCAAGAAGAACGGGAGCTTGTGTGGCTTCCTATGATTTAACTACTGCGGAGACCCATAATACTCCGTATACTTATCATGCAAGTAATACCATTACTACAGAGCTCAATTATAAAGTGAATTCCACGCAGGATATCACAATGAAAGCAGGAAACAGTATTAGTCTTCTTCCTAACACTTATATTGAAAGTGGAGCTAAATACTTAGCAAAAATAGAAGATTGCAAATGTTCAGGAGGTGGAATTGAGGCAAAAAGCCAAAATCTAAAAGATAATATGCACCTGAATTTAAGAAATGGGCAACCTAATAATGCAATTGATAAAAAAGAGCTTGTTGCAAAAGTAAAATTATTCCCGAATCCGGCTTCAGACATTCTGAATGTTGCAACCTCTTCAGAAATCAAGAATGCTTCTATTGTAGATATATCAGGAAAAGTGATCAATGTAAAATTAGATGGCAATAAAATTGATATCAAACAGCTTCCTTCAGGAACTTATATTCTGAGTATAGAAACAAAAGAAGGAAAAACCAGTCAGAAGTTTATAAAAAAATAATATCTGACAAATCTTAGTATCGTTAAACGCTCCAATTTGGAGCGTTTTTGTTATTTTAGAGCATTAAATTTTTATGTGATGCCAGAAAATAAAACAGCTTATATAACCGGAGGAACGAAAGGGATCGGTTTCGGAATTGCTAAGGTGCTGCTTGAAAATGGAATCTCGGTGGCATTTTCAGGACGGAAAAGGGATGATGTAATGAAAGCGGAAGAGGAACTTAAGCAATACTCTGAAAATGTATTGGGAATTGTTTCTGATGTAAAAAGCCTTGAAAGCGAACATGAAGCAGTTCAATATATCATAGGAAAATTCGGGAGACTGGATTATGTAATTGCTAATGCCGGATTAGGTATTTTTAAGCCCGTAGACGAGCTTACAGCAGAAGAATGGAATGATATGATAGAAACGAATCTGACGGGTGTTTTTTATACTTTAAAAGCTTCCGTGGAAGAATTAAAGAAGACAGAAGGTTATTATATCACCATTTCAAGTTTAGCGGGTGCCAATTTCTTTGAAAACGGAACAGGGTATAATGCATCAAAATTCGGGGTAGTAGGATTTACACAAGCTGCCATGATTGATTTAAGAAAATATAACATCAAGTCTACTGTGATTATGCCGGGATCGGTAGCCACTCATTTCAATGGAAATATTCCTTCCGAAAAAGACAGCTGGAAGATTCAACCACAGGATATGGGAGATCTTGTGCTGGATATTTTGAAGATGAATCCGAGGGTTTTGCCCAGTAAAATAGAGTTTAGAGCAACACAACCCGCTAAGTAAATACTTTTAATGTATTGAATAATAAATTAATAAGTATTATGCATGCATAATATATTTTTTATTTATATTAGCAAAAATTAATTCAAACAAAATCTCTGCATAAACGTTCATGACTTTATGCTTTAAGATAAAATAAAATAGTACGGATGAAACCATAAGGTTACATATGACCAAATAAAAAAATTAAGAACAACATATGAAAATATTAGTTTGTATTAGTAGTGTTCCGGATACTACTTCCAAAATTAACTTCACAGCAGATAAATCTGCTTTCGACAAAAACGGAATTCAGTGGGTAATCAATCCGCTAGATGAATTTGCGTTGACAAAAGCGGTTAAACTTCAGGAATCTCAAGGAGCGACTGTAACAGTTATCAACGTAGGAGATGCTGCTACAGAACCGGTGATCAGAAAAGCTTTAGCAATTGGTGCTAACGATGCTGTAAGAGTAAACCTTGATCCGAAAGACAGTTATTCTACAGCAAAAGAAATTGCTGCTGTAGCTCAAAACGGAGGGTATGATCTTATTCTTTGTGGTAAAGAATCTATTGATTATAATGGAGGTTCTGTGCCCGGAATGGTGGCTCAATTATTAAACCAACCTTTCGTAAATGCATCGGTAGGATTAGATGTAAATGGAAGTGAAGCTACTGCTGTAAGAGAAATCGAAGGAGGAAAAGAAACTATTTCTGTAAAATTACCGGCAATCATTGCAGGTCAGAAAGGATTAGTAGATGAAAAAGATCTGATTATTCCAAATATGAGAGGGATTATGTCTGCAAGAACAAAACCTTTACAAGTAGTAGAACCTACTTCTTCTGAAGTGAAAGTTCAGGGAGTATCTTATGACAGTGTTCCGCCAAGAGCTGCTGTGAAAATGGTTTCTCCGGACAACTTGGATGAATTGGTAAGATTACTTCACGAAGAAGCAAAAGTAATCTAATCATTGATTCTTTAAATTTTTCAATCTTTTAATTTTTAAATTTAAAAAAATGGCAGTATTCGTATACGCAGAAAATATAAATGGAGTTTACAAAAAAGCAGCTTTCGAAGCAGTATCTTATGCTAAAGCTGTTGCTGATAAAGCAGGTGATACCGTTACGGCAATCTCTGTAAACCCGACGGATTCTTCAGATTTATTATATAAATACGGAGCATCAAACGTTATCAATATTAAAGACGATGGTCTTAAAAACTTCTCGGCAAAAGCATACGCTCAGGCTGTAAACGAAGTAGCAGGAGGAAACATTATTGTTTTCCCTCATACAACAGATGCTTCTTCTATCGCTCCAATGCTTGCAGTAATGAAGAATTATTCTTTAATTACGAATGCTTTGGAAGCTCCTGAAAGCCTTTCACCTTTCCAGGTTAAAAGAAAAGCTTTCTCCGGAAAAGGTTTCATGCATGCAAAAGCAGAAGGAAACGGAGTAATCGTTACAGTTTCTCAAAATGCCTTCGGAGTTAAAGAAAATACAGTATCAGGTTCGGAAGAAGTTAAGAATCTTTCAGTAGCTAATGAAGATACTAAAGTGATCTCTCACGAGCAAAGCTCAGGTAAATTAGACCTTAAAGAAGCTGAAATCGTTGTTTCTGCGGGGAGAGGGATGAAAGGTCCTGAAAACTGGGGAATGATCGAAGATTTAGCAAACGTTTTAGGAGCTGCTACAGCATGTTCTAAACCGGTTTCTGATATCGGATGGAGACCTCACACAGAGCACGTAGGACAAACAGGTAAAGCAATTTCACCTAACCTTTACATTGCTGTGGGTATTTCCGGAGCTATTCAGCACTTAGCCGGAGTAAACTCTTCAAAAACTATTGTAGTGATCAATAACGACGCTGAAGCACCTTTCTTCAAGTCTGCCGATTACGGAGTAGTAGGAGATGCTTTCCAGATTATTCCTGCATTAACAGGGAAAATTAAAGCAATAAAAGGATAAGAAAGTGAATGGTGAATAGTCAATTCGCTTTGCTTGTCAATTTTTAATTAAATAATTCACTTGCGAAGCAAAATTCACTATTGACTTTTGACAATCATCAACAATACAATAAAAGCTCGGCTTTCCGGGCTTTTATTTTTGTCTAAAAAAGTGAAATCACAACAAAAAATTAATCTATATTTGCAATTATGGATTATAAGCAGCTAATTATTCGCGGAATATCGTATAGCCAGACCCAATCGGGGGCTTACGCATTGTTACTGGAACATGAAGAAACACACATAAAATTACCTGTTGTTATAGGAAATTTCGAAGCCCAATCTATCTCTCTTGGATTGGAAAAAGATATCCACCCGCCGCGTCCTCTTACTCATGACTTATTCACAAAATTTATAGTTTCTGCCAATTATGAGTTGGTATCTGTTATCATTTACCAAATTGTAGACGGCGTTTTCTTTTCAAACATTAACTTCAAAAATAAAGTTACCGAAGAAGAACTTATCCTTGATGCAAGAACGTCTGATGCCGTTGCAATGGCGGTAAGATTTGATGCACCAATTTTTACAACACAGCAAGTTCTGAATGAAGCCGGTATTTTATTGGAACTGGAAGACGTTTCAAAAGAAGAAGAATCTTTTTCAGAAACAGTACAAACGGAAGATAATTTAAAATCTCTTTCTATGGAAGAACTTCAGAAGTTATTAGACGAAGCCGTTAAAGAAGAAGATTATGATACCGCCCTTGAAATTCAGGAAGAAATCAAGAGGAGGAAGAAGAAAATTGACTAAAAAGAGATATTTTATATAAACTATGAATTTAAAATTACGACTGACCATCCTCAGTTTTCTCCAGTTTTTTGTTTGGGGAGCATGGCTGATTACGATGGCGAACTTCTGGTTTGGCACCAAACATTGGGAAGGAACACAGTTTGGAGCTGTTTTCGGAACAATGGGAATTGCTTCTATTTTTATGCCGACCATTACTGGAATTATTGCTGACCGTTGGGTAAATGCAGAGCGCATCTTTTCAGTATTACACATTCTTTATGGGATTATTCTTTTCATATTGCCACATTCTGCAGATCCCAATTCTTTCTTTTCTGTAATGCTTGTTGCAATGTGCTTTTATATGCCGACGATTGCTTTGGCCAATTCAATTTCCTACACCATCTTAAAAAACAATAATTTTGATGTAGTGAAAGATTTCCCGCCGATTCGTGTATGGGGAACTATTGGTTTTATCGTAGCAATGTGGATCACTAACCTTAGTGGAAATAAAGCAACGGAAGGACAGTTTTATATTGGCGGAGCAGTAGCGATATTTTTAGGAATTTATGCCCTTACTTTACCAAAATGTCCGCCGCAAAAACTGATTGATAAAAATTCACCGTTATCAGAACAATTAGGATTAAATGCATTTAAACTTTTTGGAAACTATAAAATGGCATTATTCTTTTTGTTTTCAATGCTTTTAGGTGCTGCATTACAGTTGACAAATGCTTATGGAGATGTATTTTTGAGTGAATTTGCTCATTTTCCAAAATATGCCGATTCATTTGTAGTACAGAGATCTACGATTATCATGTCGATTTCTCAGGTTTCTGAAACATTATTTATCCTGGCAATTCCTTTCTTTTTGAAAAAATTCGGGATCAAAAAAGTAATGTTGATGTCTATGCTGGCATGGGTATTAAGATTTGGATTCTTTGCTTATGGTGTTCCGGAAGGTTTTGGATTGTCTTTAATTATTCTTTCCTGTATCGTATACGGAATGGCTTTCGATTTCTTCAATATTTCGGGGTCTCTTTTCGTTGAAACAACAACAGATAAAAAAATCCGTTCTTCAGCACAAGGGCTATTTATGATGATGACCAATGGTTTTGGAGCTGTGTTCGGAAGTTATATTGCGGGCTGGGCTATTGATAAATTCTTTACCCATAAATTTACAACTGCTTCAGATCTGTCTGCATATTTGCAAACAACTTCGGATAATCCTACTTTCCTGGAAATCTTAAAAAGTAGTTTCAATGCCGCTGTAAATCCTGATGGAACGCTTTCTTCAGTAGTAATGGTAAAAGACTGGCAGCAGATATGGCTTTCATTTGCTATCTATGCATTGGTTCTTGCCATATTCTTCGCGGTATTATTTAGACATAAACACAATCCGGAAGATGTTTCTTCAGTAAATCATTAATTAAACTTTATTAAAAAATATAAAAATGCACTTTCTTGATGAAAGTGCATTTTTTTGTTTAAAGAGATTGGATGACAGAGTTTTAGGAGTGATGAAGTAAAAAGATGCTATTAAACTTGTAAATATAAATAGCGTCATATCTTTTGATTATTTAACAAATGGCTTGTTTTTTTATTAAATAAATAATTTTAACTCTGTTTTTTTGTGACTAATGGGTGTTAGGAACTGGAAATTTTCGTTTGAAAACATATGATTTGATAATGTGTTTTTTTTCGTATTTTGGCACTTTAGTAAATATGAAAAATATTCAATTATTAGGGTTGATTTTAGTGGTTGTAGGAAGCTTTCTTCCTTTAGTACATGTTCCTATCATAGGCAACTGGAATTATTGGAAATTAGATCACTATTTAGCTATTACATGCTGGATTCTTGCAGCCTGTGGTGTTTTTGGAATTGTAAATGGAAGTGCTAAAGTTGTAAGACTTTTTGGTATCCTGCTTATTATTTTATTCGGATTCACATTGGTTGCTGTCAAAATGCAATCGTTAGAATATTTCAGTTTCTTGCCTTTTAAATCCTGGAGAGAGACTTTTGCAGGAGTTGTAAAATTGAAATGGGGTTGGGCTGTAGAATTTTTAGGAGCATTTCTAATGATTGTTGCTAAAGGCAATAATAAAAATAAATAAACGACGAAGATATAGATATGAATTTTTTAAAAGTATTTTCAGCCGGAATATTGTTACTGGCAGCCTCTCAGGCAAAGTCTCAGAAAACAGAACCAAAGAAATCGGATAATCCGGCTAAATGTGCCAATATCAAAGAAGGTAAATTTTTACGTGCCAACTACCCGGAATCGATTTGGTATATGACCATTAAAGATAATATTCAAACTGAATATTTTAATAATGGAAAAGATTTTATCAAATCAACTTTGGTTTTTGTGGACGATTGTAATTATAAAGCTATAGTTTTAGAAAAATCCGACAAAAATGATCCCGCACAGATAGGAGATGTTTTCAATAATAAGGTAGTTGAGACACAGGATAACTTCCTGAAGGTACAAACCAAGATTGAAAATTCTCAATTTGATGTCGTATATGTGAAAGTAAAATAAATTTAAAATTAAAAATGAAGCTAACGTTTCATTTTAGCTAAAAATAAAAATTATATACATGAAAGAAGTATTCATTGTTTCCGCAGTAAGAACTCCTATGGGAAGTTTTATGGGAAGCTTATCAACAGTTCCGGCTACAAAGCTAGGGTCTGTTGCTGTAAAAGGAGCATTAGATAAAATCGGTCTTGATCCTCAGAATGTTCAGGAGATTTATATGGGAAATGTATTACAGGCAGGAGAAGGGCAGGCACCGGCTCGTCAGGTGGCTTTAGGAGCAGGACTTTCAATTAATACACCTTCTACTACTGTCAATAAAGTTTGTGCTTCAGGAATGAAAGCTGTGATGATGGCTACTCAGGCTATCAAAGCAGGGGATGCAGAGGTTATCGTAGCAGGAGGTATGGAAAACATGTCTTTAGTTCCTCATTATTATAACGCAAGAGTGGCAACAAAACTAGGCGATATTAAAATGCAGGACGGAATGGTGTTGGACGGTCTTACGGATGTCTACAACAAAGTACACATGGGAGTATGTGCAGAAAAATGTGCAACTGACTATAACTTCACCAGAGAAGATCAGGATAACTTTGCTGTAGAATCCTACAAAAGATCTGCAAAAGCTTGGAGTGAAGGTAAATTTAATGATGAAATAGTACCTGTTTCTATTCCGCAAAGAAAAGGTGATCCTGTGATTTTTGCTGAAGATGAAGAATACAAAGCAGTAAACTTCGATAGAATTGCAACACTTCCTACTGTATTCAAAAAAGAAGGAGGAACTGTAACAGCTGCGAATGCATCTACCTTAAATGATGGAGCTTCGGCTTTGATCCTTGTTTCAAAAGAAAAAATGGAAGAATTAGGATTGAAACCTTTAGCTAAAATCGTTTCTTATGCTGATGCCGCTCAAGAACCTGAAAACTTTACAACGGCTCCGGCTAAAGCATTACCTATTGCACTTAAAAAAGCAGGATTAGAAATAGCTGATATCGATTTCTTCGAATTCAACGAAGCATTCTCGGTAGTAGGATTAGCAAACAACAAAATCTTAGGATTAGATGCTTCTAAAGTAAATGTAAACGGAGGAGCTGTTGCGTTAGGACACCCACTGGGAAGTTCAGGTTCAAGAATCATCGTTACATTGATCAACGTATTGAAGCAAAATAATGCTAAATACGGTGCTGCAGCTATCTGTAATGGCGGCGGCGGTGCATCTGCAATTGTAATTGAGAATATCTAATATTCTGTTTAAGAGTATATTGCCATTAAGGAATGGATAATTTTTCTAAAAACTTATCCATTTCTTAATGGTTTTTTTATTTTTGTGCTACTAATATTTATTTGAAATGTCTGAAACTGAGAATCGACAGCCTAAAAACATAAAGAATAACCCAAAGATTATGAAGGCCTGGGCCGTATATGACTGGGCAAATTCTGTTTACTCTTTGGTGATTACCTCTACCATTTTTCCAATTTATTACTCTATTCTTACTACTGCTTACGAAAAGAAAGAATTCGTGACAGAAACAAGAACATGGATCGATGTTCCGGTAAGGCATATGATCAAAATTTTTGGAAAAGAATATCAACCTGATGCGGTGTATGGATATTCTTTAACGATATCATTCTTTATTGTGGTATTGCTATCACCGTTTCTATCTTCTTTAGCGGATACGATCGGAAATAAAAAATCATTCTTACAATTTTTTTGCTATCTGGGAGCGACTTCCTGTATGGGATTGGCCATGTTTACAGGGATGCACAATGTATTTCTAGGGCTTCTTTTTAGTATTACAGCGAGTGTTGGTTTCTGGGGAAGTCTGGTGTTTTATAATTCGTTCTTACCGGATATTGCGACACCGGACAGGCAGGATGCACTTTCTGCCAGAGGATATGTTTATGGATACATCGGGTCAGTAGTGTTAGTCGTAATCTGTTTAGTTTTAATTCAGGTTTTTGCCAAAGGAGCCGCTCAGCAATTGTTGTTTACCAGAATCAGTTTCTTGTTAACAGGAGCTTGGTGGTTTGGTTTTTCACAATATACTTTCAAGCATCTTCCGCAATTTGGAAATGTAAAAGATAAGCTTCCTAAAGATCTTGTATTATTAAACTATAAAAACATCTTTAAAAAGCATGAGGAGCAAGGGGGCTTTTTTGAAGTATTCAAAGATAACCTAAGCTTTTATCTAGATATTGCAAAGGAAAGTTTCCATGAACTATTTAAAGTAGGGGGTGTACTTTTCAAAGACAGGAACCTTAAGTTTTTTTTATCGAGCTTTTTCTTTTATAGTGTAGGAATGCAGACCATTTTCCTTATGGCTACTTTATTTGGAAAGAGTGAAATTAACCTGGCACAGGATAAGTTAATCGGAACATTACTGGTTATTCAGATAGAAGCGATTATTGGAGCTGTTATATTTTCAAGGCTGTCTAAAAGAATCGGAAATAAGAATGTTATTTCAATTGCGATCATACTATGGATTATAGCATGTTTATGGGCTTATTTCCTAAACAAAGAGAATCCTACGGTAGAATATCAGTTCTACGGAGTGGCAGCAGTTGTAGGATTGGTGATGGGAGGTCTTCAGGCCATGTCCAGATCTACCTATTCAAAATTGCTTCCTGAAGATTCGATGGAAAATACTACTTATTTCAGCTTTTATGATGTATTAGAGAAGATTGCCATCATCATTGGAACATTTATCTTTGCAACATTGATTGAGCACTTTAATAATATGCGTATTGCAGCCTTATCAATGACGGTATTTTTCGGAGCAGGATTAATATTGATCAGGTTCCTGAAGGTTAAAATGAGAAAAAACAGAGAAACATTATAAAAATGAAAGACGTTATTTTTAACGTCTTTTTTTATTTTAAAAACAAAATAGAAGTCTCTTTGGAGATCTGATTTCGATAATAAAAGAAGTTTTTGTTAAAATATGTTATAATTCGGTCTGAATTTTGATTATATTCCGCCGAATAATTTTTAACTTTGCAAAAAGATTTATTGTCAATATGACCAACCCTTTATTTTATGCAAAAATAATCCTGTTTGGAGAATATGGAATGATTGAAGATTCCCAAGGGCTTGTAGTACCTTACAGCTTCTATAAAGGAACTTTAAAATTTTCAGATTTGAGCTCAGAATTTGAGCTTAATTCCAACAAACATCTGCAGAAATATTCCGATTTTCTTACAACGCTTGATTTGTCTGATGATTTCAAATTGGATATTGATAGCTTCAAAAATGATATTTCCAACGGACTTTTCTTTGATTCCAATATTCCACAAGGATATGGAGTGGGAAGTTCAGGAGCTTTGGTTGCAGCTATTTTTGAAAAATATTCAATCAGCAAACTGAACCCTGAGAATATCTCAAAAGAAAATCTTAAGAAACTAAAAGCTGTTTTCGGCGAGATGGAAAGTTATTTCCATGGTAAAAGTTCAGGTATGGATCCTTTGATCTGCTATATGAATTTGCCTATTCTTATCGAAAATAAAGAAAACCTGGACAGAGTTTCCATTCCGGAGGGAGAAGAGGGAAAAGGAGCTATTTTCCTTATCGACTCAGGTATGACTGGAGAAACAGGTCCTATGATCCAGATTTTCTTTGAGAAAATGAAAACAGAAGGTTTCCGTAAAACATTGAAAGAAGAGTTTATTCGTTATAACAATGCATGTATAGAAACTTTCCTTAAAAAAGATATGAATCCTTTCTTTAGAAATCTGAAAAAACTTTCTCATTGGGCTTATGAACATTTCCGTCCAATGATTCCTGAAAGTATTTTTAATATCTGGAAAAAAGGACTGGATTCTAACGCGTATTATTTAAAACTCTGCGGTAGCGGTGGAGGTGGCTATATTCTTGGATTTACTCAGGATTATGAGAAAGCAGAAAAAATGCTTGACGGCTTCCAAAAAGAGGTAATTTACAGATTTTAAATAGATTGGAATGAATTCTGAAAAAGAAACTTTCCAATCTAAAAACTATATATCTAAATCTCTATTTTACAGATTCTCACAATTCGTGGGCTTTCTGCTGGGAGCACGCTTTTTTGTAGCAGCACTCCTTACATTTGCTCTCTATGTTTCCACTTTTTTCCTGTTTAATCAGGATGAATCATTCAGAAATTTTGTATTTGATTTCAAAGTACATGGTATCATTTTTTGTACAGTACTTACCATTCTTGCCGGTGGAATCATTAACCAGTTTTATGATCTGGAAAAAGACCATATTGTAAAACCCTTCAGAACAAGGATTCAAAGTTTTATCAAACAGAAATATTTTTTATATGCTTATCTTGGCTTAAGTGCTATTTCCTTAGGAGTAGCCTGGCTGATTTCCCATAATGTTTTTATTTTTTTCCTTGTTTACCAGTTTTTCATGTGGTTATATAGCCATAAACTGAGTAGAATATTGATCTTAAACAATCTTACTTTCGTCAGCCTTACTTTATATCCGTTTTTTGGAATGATGGTGTATTATGAAACTTTTTCTAAAAAGGTATTCCTGATGGCTGTTTTTCTGTTTCTTATCCTTCTTTGTATCGACATTGTAAAGGATACTCTCACCAGAAGTGTAGACAAGGCATTCGGATATACAACCATTCCCAATTATTTTAAAACTAAGAATACAAAGATTATTTTGATTTCTTTAATGGTGGTAACGATAGCAGTTTCGATGAAGATTATTACCAAAACAGGTGTTTCCGGTTTTATGTCTTATTATTTTACAGGAGGATTATTTGTCATGATTTTCTGTATTTACCTTTTTTTAAATCCTATAAGAAGAAGTAACTCTTTTACACTCAATTTGTTACGGTTTTGGGTTTTTGCCGGAATTATTGCGATGCTGCTGAATGGAATTGAAAGTAAATTCTAAAAAAAATTCTTTAAATAAACTTAGGTTATTATTACCTTTGCATAACTAAATTTAATAAATAGGAATGCCCATTTTTAATGATACTAAAGTTGCATTTGCAGATAAAACTGATGCACAACTGAGAAAGGCTTACTGGATGTTTAAAATGATTGAACAACCAGCACTTACCAGCCTTGGAACATCTGTCCTAAATTTTACGGTACACAACAACTTTCCTTTTGTTACAGGAATTGTAAAGAATACTTTATTTGAGCAATTCTGCGGAGGTGAAACCCGTGAAGAAAGTATGAAAGTCGTGAAACAACTTTTCAAGAGAGGCGTTGGAAGCATTTTTGATTACTCTATTGAGGGAAAAGAAGACGAAGAAACTTTTGATGCAGTATGTAAAGAAATTAAGGATATTGTAAGATTCTCAGTAGGAAATCCGGCAATTCCTTTTATTGTTTTTAAACCTACAGCATTTGGAAGGATTGATCTTTATGAAGCGGTTGGAAAAGGAGCTGAACTTACAACAAGCCAAAAAGAAGAGTGGGATAGAGTGGTGAAAAGATTTGACGAAGTATGCAAACTTTGTCATGAAAACGATAAAAAAGTAATGGTAGATGCTGAAGAAACCTGGATGCAGGATTCGGCAGACCAACTTTGCGAAGAGATGATGGAGAAATATAACCAGGAAAAACCTATCGTTTGGAATACGATCCAAATGTACAGAACAGGAAGACTGGAATATATGGAAGCACACCTTCAGAGAGCGAGAGAAAAGAACTATTTCATCGGGTATAAAATTGTTCGTGGAGCTTATATGGAGAAAGAAAGAGCCAGAGCAGCAGAAAAAGGATATGCAGATCCAATTCAGCCTAGCAAAGATGCTTCCGATAAAAACTATAATGCGGGAATTGACTTTGTTATGAATCATTTAGACAAAGTATCAGCATTTTTCGGAACTCATAATGAGATTTCTTCAGAACTTATTATGGATAAAATGAAAGCGAAGTCTTTAGAAAATGGAAATCCTCACGTTTATTTTGGACAGCTTTACGGGATGAGTGATAATATTACCTTCTATTTGTCAGATAAGGGCTATAATGTGGCTAAATATCTTCCATACGGACCTGTAAAGGATGTTGTTCCATATCTTACGAGAAGAGCTCAGGAAAACACTTCTGTAGCAGGACAAACAGGAAGAGAATTAGGACTGATCAAAAAAGAATTGGAAAGAAGAAAAAAGCAAGCATAGTATTGTTTTTTGAACACAATATCAGACTCGCAATATTTGCGGGTCTTTTTTTGAGTTAATATAGGAGTTATTAAATCTGTTTAAATAGTTTTGATATTATAAAATACTTAAAATAAAACTTTTACGAGTCCCTCTTTTATTTAAGTTTAAAAAAGAATTACTTAATTTAAGAGTTCTGAAATTAATGATAATCCCACTATTCATTCATTATATTAATTAATTGTTAAAAAAAAATAAATTTTATTGCTGATTTAGGTTTAAATTATTATATTTGATTATACAATTATAAACTAATACATGAAAAATAAATCTTCCATTTTCTGCAGCAGATGGTAAACAATCTTCTCCGCACATCGATACTCTATATCGTAATATAAATACCCGAATTTTTAAAGTTAGTGAGTGGATATGGAAATAAGAAGCGATGCTGAAAAATAGATCAAAGTTAGGCTTAAAAAAGCCGTAATATATAAAAACTAAATAAAGCAATAGCTTTAGTTTTCTTCTTCAAATATTTTTTTAACCTGACCATTTTCTTTGGTCAGGTTTTTTATGGCTCAAAACTTTCAAATTTTCCATTTTCATAGAATAAAACAATACGTTTTATTTTATCACTCTGATTACCAATGAATTGATTTAATAATTGATCATTAGAATTTCCTAATTGCTGAGAATCGGATATTTTTTCTGAAGCTTTACTTGGGGGCGGTATAAACGATTCTCCGGAAGCCGGTTGGACAGGTTCTATTTCCGTTTCATCTGTTCCGAATTCAACATCATTGTTCATCATGGTAAATAGATCGGGTAGAGGAGTTGTCTTTATTCTTTCCTCTTCGTGCTCTTCTACTGTATTCAGAACTTCCGGAACTTCCGGCTTCAACATTTCACCTTCACCTGTTACCAGCCAATCCCAAAGAAGCTCAGGGAATCGGGATTTTATTTTTATGATAAACTCCAAAGAAGGTTTGTTTCTTCCGGAAGTGATATGTGAAATTGATGATCGTTGTACATCAATCTCATCAGCAAATTCTGAAGGAGTAAGATTAGAATACTCTATAACTTTTGAAATTCTTTCGTTTAAACTCATAAAAATAAGTCATTAATTATTTTACAAATGTAAAGATTAAAGTTTACAAATGCAAAACACAAATGTAAATAAACTAAAAGAATTTAAGTATACAAATGTAAATAAAAATATATTATCCTGTATTATAGCTAATTATATCTATGTTACAATTGTATTGATTATTGAATATATTAAAATATATAAATAATTGACCTATTAACCCAGTGTTATTTGCCCGATACTTGCTGTTTACAAATTTAACTACAATTAACAACAGATAGCCACACTTAAATTATATTAGTTACTGTTAAACAACTAATTAAATACTGTTTACATTGATAATTTACTATAATTTCAATACATCGGAAAGTTTACAGATTAGATCAGGAATAACCTTTAAAAGACGTGTTTTAGTTATATACAATTGTAAATTAATGTTGTAATTAACTGATATACAACATTTTTATAACGATTGAAATAATTTTTTAAACATTTACATGTTTAAATCCTCATATTAATTACTTATAAACTAAAAAGTCCAAGCTGAATAAGGATAATCTGATAAATTTTAAAATTTTAAACGATTTACACTTGTATAAGCTAATAAAAACTACTGTTTTCCACAATTTTTATGTTTAAAAAAACAACTCATATTTACCTTAAAATAAGGATTTAAACACTTCAAGTATTCTTCATAATAATATTTAGATGAATTACATAACTAACTGGCTTTTATGTAATTAGATATATAGCATTAAATTATCCGTAATCCACAATTTCACTAACAGACATTTTGTCAGTCTGGTATGTTTAACAATGTTACACAAGTTAATTGTCTTTTTACTGTAAAATTGATCATGTATAACTTTTGTAAATTATATTTGTAAACAATAAAAAATACATTTTTACTCATTTTTCAGCTATTTACATTTGTTAATAGCTGTTTTTATAGCTTAAAATGGTTAAATTTGATTCTTGTAAATTATTCCCAAAATGAATTTTGAACAGATCTACTCTCAAAACCCTAATTTCTCAAATCGTTATATTTCCCCTGAAAAATTATTTTCTTATCTACAGGAGAATCTCAGCGATTATATTCAAGAGATCGGAAAATCATATTTAGAGAAACCGATTTATCGATTAAGTATCGGTACCGGAAATATTCAAGTATTAGCCTGGTCTCAAATGCATGGTAATGAATCTAACGCGACTCATGCGATGCTTGATCTTTTAATAAGCCTGGATAAAGCTCCTCAAATGAAAGATGACTTGTTCAGGAAAATTAGATTAGATTTTATATTTATGCTAAATCCTGACGGATCGGAAAGATGGACCAGATTGAATGCTGTGGATATAGATCTTAATAGAGACTTTCATAATGAAGCAAGCACGGAGATTAAATTTCTTAAACACGCTGCTGCTTCCAAAAAATATGATTATGCATTGAATTTGCATGAACAAAGAACTATTTTTACAACTGATGGTATTCATCCGGCAACACTTTCTTTTTTGGCCCCTTCTGAAAACGTGGAACGTACAATAACTGAAAATAGAAAAAAATGTATGGCGGTTATTGGAAATATTTATACCCATTTAAAGGAAATGATTCCTAATCAAATCGGAAGATATTCGGATGAATTTTATCCGACATCTACCGGGGATAATTTTATAAAAGCAGGAATGCCTACCATTTTATTTGAAGGAGGACACTTTGTAGATGACTACACTAGAAAAGGAACAAGAAAGTATTACACAATTGCCCTTTATTATGCATTGAAAGCGATCAGCGAGTTAAATTCCGATACTACAGGATGGGAAACTTATCCTGATATTCCTGAGAATAAGGAAACCCATTATGATATAGTATACAGAAATGTAAAACTGAACACGGATCATGAATGCATTTTGGACATTGCTGTACAATATAGAGAGATCAAAGAAGAAGGGAAGGAGGAGATTTCTTTTATTCCTTTTGTCATGGAAGTAGGAGATGTGAAAAAAAGAAAAGGATGGCTGGAGATAGATTGTACCGGAAAGAAATTTGTTTCTGCCACTAAATATCCAAAACTGGACGCTGTAGTAGAGTTTAAAATAGAAGATTAAAAATTTCGGCAGCCCAAAGGGCTGCCGAAATTACTTTTTATCTATTTCTAAGAATAAAGATCAATTTAAAAAGATAGGTTACATTCATCCAAAAAGGAATAGATGCAGATTTATCTTTTTCTCAATAGTTAAGATTTGCATAATCTGCAGCATCTGCGAGAGATATTAATATTCTCTTCAATTTGGCAAAACGCCTTAATTTACGACCTTAATCCCACTTGCTAAAAATCTGATTTCCTCCTTAGGTTGGTTGATGGCGTCAATTTCAGACTGAGGTTTCTTCGCATCTTCTGCATAATGTTTTTGCTCATCCACAGAAGTTACTTTTCGTTCTGCATTTCCTTCCAATACTACATTTTTCCCTTTTAAAGCAGTAGGAACAAAGAAGGCATAATCTTTCATTTTTACAAAAAACTGGGAATTATCTTCCGTTTGAATGGTCAGCCAACATCCTTTTTTATCGCATACATCTGTTACTTTTCCTTTGATGGCTATATTTTCCAGCTTTTTATTTTCTTTTTTAAGTTTTTTTCCTAATTTTTCAACGGTAATGGCTTTAGATTCAGCAGTGGAAGAAACTCCGGCTCCATAAGTGTCACCTACAATAGCATTTCCTGCCGGTGGTGAAAATTTCTTTTGTGATGTTTCCTGTGCAAAAGCTAAAGTAGAAACACTTACTGCAGTTGCAAATAGTATAGCTTTGAATTTCATTTTTATTATTTTTCTCAAAAGTACTAATTAAAATTGAATCATAAATCGATAAAATTAATAATAAACATGGTGTTTTAGGAATTTTCAACAAAATTTAAAATGAAAGCCATATTTGTTTATATTTGAAATCTATACTTGACTATGCAAAAAAAACTGAAACTTTGGGACGCTATTATGCTTGTGATGGGGTCCATGATTGGAAGCGGGATCTTCATTGTAAGTGCTGACATGATGAGAAATCTGGGATCCGGATTCTGGCTTATTGTTGTTTGGATTATCACAGGAATTATGACCGTGGCTGCGGCGATAAGCTATGGAGAGTTATCTGCTCTGTTTCCCAAAGCCGGTGGACAGTACACTTATCTGAAAGAAATTTTTGGAAAAAAGATGGGATTTCTTTACGGATGGGGATTGTTTACAGTAATTCAAACAGGAACAATTGCTGCAGTGGCTATGGCCTTTGGTAAGTTTACAGCATATCTGATCCCGTCACTTAACGATGCGGCACCTATTTTTCAAAGCGGGGAATTCAAAATTACATGGATTCAAATTTTAGCGATTTTTGTGATTCTTTTGCTTACCTATATTAATACCAGAGGTGTTCAAAGTGGAAAGATCCTTCAAAATATATTTACCGGATCTAAGATTATAGCGCTATTAGGTCTTATAGCATTAGGATTTATATTAGTGGACTTCTCGCATATGTCGGAAAACTTCAACTTTGGCCTGGATTCATTTAATAATCTTAAAAAGGGAATAGACGGAAGTTTTCTTAAAGAAGGCTGGCAACCTATCGGAGGAATGACACTATTAGGTGGTATTGCAGCGGCAATGGTAGGCTCTGTTTTCAGTTCTGTAGCTTGGGAAAGCGTAACATTTGTTTCCGGGGAAGTTGAGAATCCAAAAAGAAATATTGTAAAATCCATGATCTATGGTACTTCTGCGGTAATGATTCTGTATATCGCCGTAAATTTTGTGTATTTAAATGCTCTTGACCGCGATGGTATTGCTTTTGCAGCCAATGACAGAGTGGCAGTAGCAGCATCACAAAACATTTTTGGAAGTGCAGGGACAATTATCATCGCTTTATTGGTTATGATTTCCACATTTGGATGCGATAACGGATTAATTCTGGCAGGAGCAAGAGTTTTTCAAACCATGGCTAAGGATGGAATGTTCTTTACATCGGCTATTAAAAACAATAAAAATGAAGTACCCGAAAATGCATTATGGATGCAGGGAGTTTGGGCTTCTATCCTTTGTCTGAGCGGTCAGTATGGAAATCTGCTGGATATGATTTCTTTTGTAATCGTTTTGTTCTATATGATTACTGTTTTTGGAGTGATATATTTAAGAGTAAAACAACCTGATTTGGAAAGACCTTATAAAACATGGCTTTATCCCGTGACACCAATTATTTATTTAATCATTGGAACAGTATTCTGTATCTTACTTTTGATTTATAAACAACAATATACATGGCCTGGATTTGTAATGGTTTTGCTGGGCCTTCCCGTGTATTATTTCATCAACATAAAAAAAACAGATTAATAAAATATTGAATTTTTTTCATGAAAAATATTTGATATGATGTATTAAGATGGTTATTTTGTGTTTTAGACTTACCAACTTAATAAATAAAATTTAATATTATGAAAAAAAGAATTTTTATAATGATTTGCTCTGGTTTAGGGCTACCAGTATGTGCACAAGTAGGAATTAATACGCCTGTCCCGACACAAGCTCTGGATGTTAATGGAAATGCAAGAGTACGTACAATGACAGACATCAATACCAATGCATTAACCCTACAGTATAACCGAAAAGTTATGCAGATGGAAACGGGAATCTTGGGTTTATTACAAACAGTACTATAGCTGCTCCCTGGCAGTTTTCAGATAATATGTATGCAGTACTTGCAACACCTGTATCAAGTTCAATAGGAGGAGGGAGAGTAAATTTAAACTTTAGTATTCCTGTTACTATTCCTGCGAATACGCAAGCCCAGATTGTAGTTAATTATAACATGCCGGTAAGACATTCTAATGCTACGGCTAATACCATTGGTTATATTGGCTGTACTTTATATAAATCTGTGAACAGTGGAACTGATACGGAATTAGAGATGGGATCTCGTAAATATACAGTTCCGGGTTCTTATAATGGAGGTACTGGTGGAGTTGGTGCCCTGGGGGTACCTATAGCTGGCTTTGCTATAGATGTTGTTTCTAATACAGGAAGTACTCCGATGAATGTTACTTATAAAGTAGATGATTATATAGAAGGGAATAATAGTGCATTAAGCACCATTACTTTTGGGATGTTTGCCGAAGCACCTGCGCCTAATTTCAATTGGGGACGTGGAGCGATGTCTGCTCAGATTTTCACTAAACCTATCAATTAAGTTATCATCTTATAAAGGTTATAAAAGTACTTAAACTAATACAGGAAAATCTTATTTAGTAAATGTATACTTTTTAAATGCTTAGGGCTTTCAATTCAGTTTGAAGGCCCTAAATTTTGAAGAATATTTTTCTTTATTATGGCAATTATTTAGTGAAAATGTGTATTTTGGTATTTCGTTTTTAAGTAAACATGACCATGAAGTAAAAAATAAGAAGTTGACTATGGATACACCAAATTACAGAATGCCTTTTGTACCATCTACTTTAATGACTGAAGGCGGAAGTATCGATACCTGCGATATGGGAGAGAGTATTGCCCACAATATTATGTTGCTGATCACTACCAAAAAAGGGGAGAACAGATATGATGAAAACTATGGAAATGATGTTTGGAATCTCGAATTTGATAACGGAGTGACGAGTGCCATTTGGGAAAGTGTTTTTATCAAAAGCCTTAAAAGACAAATCCAGGAATACGAACCTCGAATTGTACAGCCGCAGATTGATGCCCACATCCAATTCGTAGAACACAGTTACGACACGAAAGAACACACAGAAATCAAAAAGAAAGTAAGAATTGCCATCAATGCAAAAATGGAGGCAACAGGAGAACGTTTCAGTTTTTCAACAGAACTGTTCCTAAGTCCGATGTCTATTGATTAATGTATAACCACGAAAAAAAATTATGAATTTAGACCAGAATATTTATTCCAAAGAATCTGTAAAAGCCAGGATGCTTCAGAATGCCACTAAAGTTTGGGGATTAAAGAGTCCACAATCTTTAGATCCTTTTGTAAAATTGTTGATTGATGCATTCAGTACAGAAGTTTTTAAAGCGAATAACGAAATACAGACGGTTAATGCCCGAATTTTAGAAAAACTGGCAAAACTTCTTACGCCGTCAATTTATACTCATCCTATTCCTGCCCATGCGGTTGCTTTTACACAGCCTTATGAGTCCTCCGAAATTTTATTGGAGCATACGGAGTTTTTCTTTCGTAAACAAATGACTTCAACGGTTAAATCAGAATCGGATAAACAGGTTAATATCCCCTTTACTCCGATAGGAAATGTAAGAATCAATAAAGTACATACGTCCATTATGTTTGTAGGAAATACTTGCTATAGTATTGACGACAGATTCAATAAAATTCCTATTGCAAGATTTCAGGGAAGACCCGAAGACTACAGAAAGATTACGGTAGGAGTAGATGTCAACCAATATGTAAGTGAAAATTTTCCGAAATATTTAAGCATATTTTGCTCCAATCCGGCTTTCGAACATTTGGATTTCGTCTATAAACTATTACCATATATCACTGTTTCCAGCAATGGAAATCCGTTATTTGTAAGGGAGGGATTAAGTTATCTTACCGAAAATCATTCAGATGGCTATGAGCAGATGTTCCGTGAACAGTCTATTCGAAATAAAGTGATTGAAGATATCAAGAGCATCTACCGTCATAAATTTATTGAAGTGACGGGAATTTCTCAAAGTTTGTTTTCCGAACCCGGTCAACTGCCTCAGAATCTTGATTTCCTTGCCGGGAAAGAAGAAATTGTAAAATATATAGAAAATAAACCGTACTTATGGCTTACGTTTGAATTCCCGCCACAGTTTTCTGCCGAAATCCTTGATAATTTTTCATTTGTATTGAATGCTTTCCCTATCTATAACAGAGGTTGGAAAAAAACAGAATACAGCCTGGATATTATGGGAAATAATATTCCGTTGGTAACGGATGAAGGAGAACATTTTCTATATGTAGATGAGGTTCAGGATGGAGATGGAAGAAAATATAGTGAAATCCCTTTTACCCCTGCCGATGATTTGAAAAAAGGATTATATACAGTAAGAAAGGGAGGAATGGAACGTTTTACAAGTAGAAATGCAGTCGATATGATTGCTAACGTTCTGGAACTTACAAGGGATGAAATTGCAGCATTTTCTCTTTTAAACAGAGATAATGTAAAAGGAGTTCTGAGTGAAATGTCTGATAAGATGAAGTCTATGGTACAAAAAGTAAATAATGCCAAAAGGAATATCAGACAGGAACTGAACTATGTAATTATGGAACCTGTAGAAAAAACAGACCACACATATGCTTCCTTCTGGGTGACACATTGTACATTAGCAAACCATATGCGCCCGGGAACTGAACTTTCTAATCAATTAAAATCACAAACCGTAGTTTTGCTTACCGAAACATTGGGAGGTGCTGAAGAGCAGAAAGGAACAGACAGTATTCAGGCTTATAAATATGCATTAACGACAAGGGATAAGATTATTTCTCTTGAAGATGTTAAAAATTACTGCCGAATGATCTTGAAAGATGAGATCAGAGAAGTAAGAGTAAGAAGAGGAACGATGATCAGCAATAAACCTAAAGAAGGATTTGTAAGAACTGTTGAGGTTGAGATCATTCCGCAGAATTATTCTTTCTATGGAAGAGCTTATTGGGAAAATATGTCTAATATTTTAAGAAATCAGATTATCGTTAAAGCAATAGATGGTATTGAATATATTGTGAAAATTAGCAATGAAGATGTTGATTTTCAAGACTTATAAAAATTGAAACCTTAAAAGAAAAAATATGAGAAAGATTATGATATTGGCAATAACTCTGTCTTTGACAGTAACAGCTGTAAGCTGTAAGAAAGGTGCTGATAAAATAGGGAATGCTGTTTTAAATCTGGGTGGAGAAGCAGAAGCGAATGCTATTATTGATTTTAATAATAATTTTATAGATTCTTATAAAAATACTTCAAAACATATAGACGGAGTTTTAAGATATGCAGATGCAGCTGTTGCCAAAGCAAAAGGAGAGAAGGTACTCATGATGCCACTTGTATTGAATGCTATGGATTATACTTTTGCAAAAATCAAGGAAATCCCATCCGGTTTCAAAAAAGACAAAGCAAGTGTTGAGGCAGATTTTATAATTTATAAAACAAAAAAAGAAAATATTGAGAAGAAGTTTGACGAACTTAAATCTTATATAAATTCCGAAGATTATAAAGATGATAAAGGAGCTAAAGCAGAACAAATTAAAAAAGAGCTTAATGCTGATGCTGATGCTTTCTTCACTGCTGGAGAAAATCTTATGGCAAAGATAAAACCTGCTACAGATGCTGCTGAAGAGGTTGTTTTAAAAGATCATCCGATGAAGGAGTATATCATTTCCTCCAAAAATCTGATGAATTCATTAGATTCGGTTATCGATTTGCTGGGTAGGCAATATGAAGGAAAATTTAATGAAGCAGAAGCTCAGAAAAAATATGATGAATTTGCCCAAAAGGTAGAGGCAAATTCAAAATTAGACTTTAATGTGAAAGATCCACAATACTCATCTAAAAAGACTCAGTTTGAAAACTTCAATAGAAATGCTTCTAATTTCTTAGATACCTATAGAAAACTAATCCGGGATTCTAAAGAAGCGGGTAAGATACCAAATGGTGATATCCAACAGATAGATTCTTCTTATGAAACGGTATTGAATTCTTATAATTCTTTTGTGAGATAAAATTTTTTCTTATTTATAGCAAAGACTGGTATAATTTATATCAGTCTTTTTTTTGTTTTATTTTCAAAAAATATTTAATTCTTAGTTTTTTATAATATAATTTTTATTTACTTAATTTTTTTAATTAATAATATTAATAAATATTGTTTTTTTATGATTTGTTTTAATTATTTCTCTTTTGTGGGAATTATGAAATTTAAAAATATTAAATTATAACAATGCAGTAAATAATTCAGTGTAGTTTTACAATATTCAATAAAAGACAATTAAAATTGTTATTAGTTTAAACATAGTTTGTTGCTTGCGGTATTGTCTAATTTTTAGCCCTATTTTATTTTGTTTATGATAATGTTTGGTGAGTATTATGTGTTGAATATTAGATAAATTTTACTTTAAAAAATAAATATTATCAATTATAAATAATTCACACCATGAAAACAAAGAAAACTTTAAAATTCTCAAAAGAGACTGTGGCTCTCTTAGACAAAAATTCTCAAAAAAAGATAAAAGGAGGGTTTTTGCCAACCATTCTTAATTGCAATTCCGTTATCATATGCCCGTCAATAGGGAAATGCTCAATATATGGCTGCTGATAAAGTAGACTAATCCCTTATTCTTTTAAAACTACGAACATTAACCCATAAAATATTACATTATGAAAGCAAAAAAAAGTTTAAAATTTTCGAAAGAAACAGTGATCCTTTTGGATAAGACGCCTAAAAAATCTATTAACGGAGGAAGCTTAACTGATGATAGTAGAGAGATATTCTCAGTATGTTGTGACATAGTTTCTAATAATTAGAAAAAATTATCAATCAAACCAAAATCATTTATTATGAAAACCAAGAAAAGTTTAAAATTCTCGAAAGAAACCGTAATCCTTTTGGATAAAAACGCTAAAAAAGGAATTAAAGGTGGAGCTGCGACAATTAATTGCCCAACTATTTATTGCCCAACAAAAGATCCAAGGTGGTGTAGTGAAGGCTAGTGAATTTTATTAGCCATTGTTAATATGAACCTTGTCTACCTCAGGTAGAAGAAAATTATCAAACCTCAAACCAAAATTATTTATTATGAAAACCAAGAAAAGTTTAAAATTTTCAAAAGAAACCGTGATCCTTTTGGATAAAAACGCTAAAAAAGGAATTAAAGGTGGAGCTGCGACAGTTAATTGCCCAACTATTTATTGCCCAACAAAAGATCCAAGGTGGTGTAGTGAAGGCTAGTGAATTTTATTAGTCATTGTTAATATGAACCTTGTCTACCTCAGGTAGAAAAAAATTATCAAACCTCAAACCAAAATTATTTATTATGAAACCCAAGAAAAATTTAAAATTCTCAAAAGAAACAGTAATCGTTTTAGATCAAAATGCTAAAAAAACTGTTAAAGGAGGAGCTGTAATAAGTGTTGACTGTCTCCCAAGTTTTGCATGTAAAGTTAGTGAATTTAAGTGTCCGGCATCTTATAAGCTTTGCTAATTAATAGTTAAAAAAGTATCAATCCTATAAATAATTATATTGTGAAACCAAGAAAAGTTTAAAATTTTCAAAAGAAACAGTAATCCTTTTGGATAAGACAGCTAAAAAATCTATTAACGGAGGAAACTTAGTTAATAAAGGTAGTAATGTTAAGTTCACAATATGTTGCTTGGGGTAGATTGTAATCCAGATGGTATAGTAACTATAATTCATACTGCAGATTGTACTCAAACTCGAAAAGGTCCTTTTTGTAGTGAATAATCACTGTTATTATTAAGATTACAGGGGCTGTTTCGGCAGCCTCTTATCTTTATTTCTCTACGAATGCGTATATAAAGATTCGTGCATTCGTGGCTAAAAAAGCATAAAATTCAATTAAACTTTCGATGCTAGACGCATTATAGGAATTATAAACACATAGAATGGAAACAACAATCCGTATTGAAGAAGATAGAAAAAGCAAAATAGAAAAAGTACTGTTAACCATAGCCCGGGATATTATCAAAAAAAGCACCTCTTCATCTCTTGGGTTGCTATCCGGAAAAATGGGAGAAACCCTATTCTTGCATGAGTATTCAAAACATAATAAAGATTATGAAGGCTATGTGGCTCAAAATATAGACGACATTTTCGAATCTGTTGAAAATGGTAATGTATTTCATACCTACTGTAACGGGTTGGCAGGAATGTGCCTCGGCATCAATTATATAGAATCAGAAAGAGATCCTGAACATGAAAGTTTTGGTTTTGTAGACCCGCAGATTCACGAATGGCTCCATGGGCAACTCCAACATTGTATTGAGGAAAATGACTATGATTTTTTGCATGGTGCTGTGGGAATAGGATTTTATTTTCTCGAAAGATACAAGGCAGGAGATTTTCAATCAGAAAAATCATTAGAGAGCCTTTTAAAATTCTTGAATGATTCCGAGATCAGAAATCAGGATACCATCAAATGGAAAAATACCGAGGGAATCGTCAATATTTCCTTATCCCACGGGATGTCCAGCATTATCCTTTTCCTTGTGGAAGTTTACAAATCGGATTTTCAATCCCGATATGATATCGCTGGATTAATTGAAGGAGCCGTTAATTTTGTTCTGACCCAGGAAATTGATCCTGAAAAATATGGCTCTTATTATCCTTCGGCATCGCTTCAAGTCGAAGGTCAAATATATAAAAGCAGGCTGGCGTGGTGTTATGGCGATCTTGGTGTGGCTATCATGCTCAGAAAAGCTTCGGAAACATTCAATCAACCTTTGTGGAAAGAGAAATCTGCAGCAATATTTCAACATGCAGCTACCAGGAGAAATAAAAACGAAACAACGGTTATGGATGCTGGATTATGTCATGGTAGTGCAGGAGTGTTTTTAATTTTTTATAAAGAGTTTTTAAAAACAGGACATACCCTATATGCCGAAGCCGCACAGCTCTGGCTCAATAAAACCTTAGAATTCTATGACGAAGATCCCCTGCATTTTTCAAGAGTAAGCTATAATTCTACCACTAATGCTTATACGGAAAGTTCATGTCTGCTGGATGGAACTTCCGGAGTAGGATTAGCGTTGCTATTGGTTCTCCAAAACAAGTCGGATTGGTCAAAATTTTTATTAGTGTAAATCATATGAAAAAAGAATATTCCGTTTCGGATCAGTTTATTATCCGTTATCCCTTTTTTCCTTTTACTTATGACAGCGGATGGGATCTTAAAGATATTTATGAATCAGAAGATTTTTTACATCCTTTATTCATTGCTTCTCCCGTACTATTTGATGAATTTAAAAAACATAAAGAAGGAAAAATAAAAGACCAGAAATCAATAGATAAAATTAATCTTTCCCTCTACAAATATTGGAGCAGGATAAAATCGCGATCAACGCCTTTCGGTTTGTTTTCAGGGGTATCTGTAGGCAATATTGAGCACGATAATGCGTTGGTTTTTAGTGAAAATTCCTACTCTAAGATCAGGATGGATATGAAATACTTATACAATGTTTTCTTATTTTTAAAAGATCTTCCTGAAGTAAAACAAAAAACACTTTTCTATGCCAACGACAGCGTCTATTCCTTCTATGATAAATACCGTTTCATAGAAAGAAAATATGCTAAAGATGTAATCAAATATGAGATTTCTGCAACAGACAGAAGTTCAGTCTTAAAAAAGATTTTGGTATTGAGTAAAAATGGTATCTGCTATCAGGAAATATTAAATTTTCTTGTCTCGGAAGGATATGAGGAAGATGAAGGATTGTATGAATATATTGATCAGATTATAGAATCACAGGTTTTAGTCAATGAACTGGAGCCTACTTTAATAGGAGAAGATTATCTGGAAAAAATCATTACAACCTTGGAAAAACGGGGGGTAGATCATGCTATTGTGAATCAATTAAAAGAATTAAAATCCGAACTGGATACACTTAATCATCGGGAAGCTACAATAAAGACTGACGATATTCTGCAAATAGAAAAAATCGTAAAGAATATTGAGATTCCTTTTGAATCTCAATATCTTACTCAAATTGATTCTTCAAAACAATTTCAGTCTTCCGCACTCAGTAAAGAGTATACGGATGAATTGTCAGAAGCTGTCTCTTTTCTATCAAAAATAGGAGCCATCAAAAATGAAAATGATGATTTGAAATCCTTTATCCATGATTATTCGGAAAAATACGAAACAGAAGAACTTCCGATTCTTCATGCCCTGGATCCGGAAATCGGGATTGGTTATCCTGTAGGTAAAAATGTGGGAAATGAATATAGTAATTCTTTAATCCATAATTTTCAGACCCATATGAAAAGGGCGGGGCAGGAACAAAGGAAATGGGATCAGATACAGGATGTTTTAATGGAAAAAATTCTGAAGGCTAAAGAGTCTCAACATCATGAAATTACCTTATCAAAAGAAGATTTTCCCTTCTGGGATAAATTAGAGCCGGTTAATACACCTCCTGTACTTCATTCGATGTTTGAAGTGATCAATGATCCGTCCAGCAATACCTTATTGCACATCCATTTTGTAGGCGCAGGATCCGGAGCCAATCTTATGGGTAGGTTTTCAAGGCTTGATCAAAAGATGGAAGCTTATATTCAGGATCTAATAAAAATAGAACAGGCGAACAGCAATGCTGAACTTGTGGAGCTTTCTCACTTATCCGATTCTCCAAGAATTGGAAATATTTCAATAAGACCTAAACTGACGCAATATGAAATCACCTGTTTGTCAAATTCTAATCTCGATCAACAATTTGTAATTCCGTTATCAGATATTATGATATCGGTGAAGCGCGATAAAATTGTTTTAAGGTCTAAAAAGCTTAAAAAAGAAATTTTGCCGGTACTCACTACCGCACATAACTATAAGAACTCTTCTTTAGACATTTATAAATTTCTGTGTGATCTCCAACATCAGAATTTTCTTTTCAAAGGATTTATGGTTAATTTTAATCTTAACCTCAATCATCTTCCGAGGATCAGATACAAAAATACGGTGTTACGATTGGCAAGCTGGCAGGTAAAGAAAACAGAGTTGAGCAATCTCTTGGAAAAGGAGGTGAATGATGAGGTGAAAATGGAAAATATTAAAAAATGGTCCCAAAAAAGAAATATTCCACAATATATCCTGATTTCAGAAGGCGACAATGAGATGTTTATTGATTTTCATAATAGCCATAGTGTCAATGTATTTTTATCATTATTAAAGAAAAATAATACGCTCAACTTAGTTGAATTTTTATTCAATGATAAAACTGCCGTTGTTAAAGATCATTTAGGAAACCCTTATAGAAACCAGATTATTATTCCTTTATTTAAAAACAATGAAAACTAGAAAATACGCTCCCGGTTCAGAATGGCTGTATTTCAAAATATATACAGGCTACAAAACCGCAGATACACTATTGTTGAATAGCATCTATCCTCTGATTACGAGTTTAAAACGAAAAAAATATATCCAACAATTTTTTTTCATCAGGTATTCAGACCCCCATCACCATATAAGGGTGCGATTACATATTACGGAACCTGAATATTTAGGGGAGATCATGATCTTATTCAATCATATTTTTTCCAAATTACTCAATAATAATACCGTCTGGAAAATCCAAATGGACACTTATAACCGGGAGGTTGAAAGGTATAATATTCATTTAATGGAACAGTCGGAACATTTTTTCCATATTGATAGTGATGCTGTCATTACGATTTTAAAAACAATCAATGCCCAATACAGCAACAGGGAAGATATAAAATGGATTATCGGTTTAAAATTGATTGATGATACATTGAATTTGTTTTATGACAAAGAAGAAGATAAAATGGATATCATCAGCAAAATGAGCGAATCATTTAAAATAGAGTTTGGGTTTGATCAATTTAACTCAAAACAGTTTAATGAGAAATATAGAGAAAATAAAATAAAAATAGAGAATGTATTATCCGGAGCTGAAATCATTGAAGACCAAAACTACATTCCTTTATATGCGCTTTGTGGAAAAAGATATAAAGATCTATTACCTATTGTAGCCGCAATGAAACAAATTCAAATAGAAAAAAAAATATCCAATACCATTGCTTTTGATTTGATACATATGTTGCTCAACAGGCTTATTCCTGCTCAAAACAGGTTACATGAGCTACTTTTGTATGATTTTGTAAAGAGGTATTATGCCAGTACGATGGCTAGAAAAAATAATACTAAAAATATCAAATATAAACAGAAGGTTCTAGTTTAAATGTAACAGGCTCTAAAAATATAAACCATTAAGAAAAATGAAGGTTTTAAGGAAAATTAAGATCCATCAAAGATGGATAAAGCATAACGCTTAATACATAGTCAACTATGATCTTAATGATCCTTAATCACTTAAAAATTCTTAATGGTTTTAAAATATTTTTTTTATTAAGTTTTGTTTAAATCCAATGGATTTGAAATCTTTTATATTTACCAATTTACTTTCAGAGTCCATCATTAAAAATTCCACAAAAATTCCGTAATTTTGCACGTTGTGATTTTCAGGCAAAATCACCCCGAATTATGAGCAAATCAACAGAATATATAGAAGTTTACGGAGCTCGTGAACACAATCTAAAGAATATTAATGTTAAAATTCCGCGTAACGAACTGGTAGTAATTACCGGGCTTTCCGGAAGTGGGAAGTCTTCACTGGCTTTTGATACTATTTTTGCAGAAGGCCAGCGCCGCTATATTGAAACATTCTCTGCATACGCCCGTCAGTTTCTGGGGGGATTAGAACGTCCTGATGTAGATAAGATTGAAGGCCTTTCTCCTGTAATTGCGATTGAGCAAAAAACAACCAATAAAAATCCTCGTTCAACAGTAGGAACTGTTACAGAGTTGTATGACTTTTTGCGCCTTTTATATGCGAGGGTTTCGGATGCATACTCTTTATCTACAGGACAAAAATTAGTAAGCTATACCGAAGATCAGATTTTAGATACCATCAAAGAAAACTATAAGGGAGAAAAAATTATGTTATTGGCTCCTGTTGTTCGTTCCAGAAAAGGGCATTATCATGAACTTTTTGTACAGATGGCCAAAAAAGGATACGGGCAAGCCAGAATCGATGGTGAATTACAGGATATTGAATATGATTTAAAATTAGACCGTTATAAAACCCACGATATCGATATTGTTATCGATCGCTGGATTATTGGAGAAAATGCCTCAGAAGGCAGAATGGAAAAATCCCTGAGAACAGCAATGGAAATGGGAGAGGGTATCATCGGGATCCAAAAATTGGGAAGTACCGATATCGAGTATTTTTCAAAAAACCTGATGGATGCAGAAACCGGACATTCATTAGCTTTGCCCGAACCCAACACGTTTTCATTTAACTCTCCGAAAGGAAGCTGTCCAAATTGTAAAGGATTAGGAACCATAAAGAAAATCAATACCGACTATTTTATAGATAATCCTAAATTATCAATAAACCAAGGCGGATTACTACCGTTAGAAGACATTAAATCCAACAAATGGATTCTTTCACAAGTTAAAAACATCCTTGAAATCTTTGGATTAGGGCTCACAACACCTTTGCAGGATATTCCGGAAGAAGCATTGGATTATATCTACAATGGTTGCCATAAAGAATTCAATAAGGACTTGAAGTATGCAGGAATTACGAAGAAAATCAAAATCAGTTTCGATGGTTTGATTACTTTCATGGAAGAGATTATTGATGAAAGAGAATCTTATGAAGCTATTTTGTTGGAAAGACACTTTACCACAGAAGAAACTTGCCCTGAATGTAATGGAACCCGTCTTCAGCCTTCAAGCTTAAGCTTTAAAATAGATGGGAAAAATATTGCTGAGGTTAACGCTTTAAGTTTAGCCGATTTAAAAGATTGGCTAAGCGATGTGAAAGATAAATTTTCAGAGAAAAACAAAATTATTGCTCACGAAATTTTAAAAGAGATTGAAACCAGGCTTCAATTCCTATTGGATGTAGGTTTAGATTATTTAAGTTTAAGCAGAAGTTCAAAAACTCTTTCAGGAGGGGAATCACAAAGAATACGTCTGGCAACTCAGATTGGATCTCAATTGGTGAATGTTTTGTATATTCTGGATGAGCCAAGTATTGGTTTGCACCAAAGAGATAACGAAAGACTTATTCATTCCTTAAAGAATCTTAGAGATATCGGAAATTCCGTATTGGTGGTAGAACATGATAAAGATATGATTCTGGAGGCCGATGAGGTATTGGATATCGGTCCTAAAGCCGGAAAATTCGGAGGAGAAATCCTTTGGCAGGGAAAACCCAAAGATTTATTGAAAGCTGATACCATTACTGCTCAATATATTAATGGGAAAAGAAAAATAGAAATTCCTGCAGAAAGGAGAGTAGGAAGCGGAAAAAATATAGTATTAAAAGGAGCTACAGGAAACAACCTTAAAAATGTAACCTTAGATATTCCTTTAGGAAAATTAGTAGTGGTAACCGGAATTTCAGGAAGTGGAAAATCTTCGCTGATTAACGGAACCTTGTATCCGATTCTTAACAAACATTTCTACAGAGCTGTTCAGGAGCCATTACCTTACAAAAAGATAGAGGGCCTTGAAAATATTGATAAAATTGTAGACGTGGATCAGACGCCAATTGGTAGAACACCCCGTTCCAATCCGGCAACCTATACCGGAATGTTTACAGATATCAGAAACCTTTTTGCAGAACTACCGGAAAGTAAAATTCGTGGGTATAAGCCGGGAAGATTCTCTTTCAATGTGAAAGGAGGTAGATGTGAAACCTGTCAGGGAGGAGGATTGAAAGTTATTGAAATGAACTTCCTTCCGGATGTATATGTTCATTGCGAAACCTGTAATGGAAAACGTTTCAACAGAGAAACCCTGGAGGTAAGATACAAAGGAAAATCAATTTCCGATGTATTGGATATGACAATCGATGAAGCTGTAGAATTTTTCCAACCGATTCCTAAGATTTTTGCGAAAGTAAAAACACTGCAGGATGTAGGATTAGGGTATATTACGTTAGGACAACAGTCAACAACCCTTTCAGGAGGAGAAGCGCAACGAATCAAGTTAGCAACGGAACTGGCGAAAAGACAAACCGGAAATACTCTTTATATCCTGGATGAGCCTACTACAGGACTTCATTTTGAAGATGTCAAAATCCTGATGGATGCCATCAACCAATTGGTAGAACTAGGAAACTCATTCATCATCATTGAGCACAATATGGATGTAATTAAACTGGCAGACCATATCATTGATGTAGGTCCCGAAGGTGGAAAACATGGTGGACAAATCGTTGCACAGGGAACCCCTGAAGAAATAGTGAAATCAAAGAAGAGTCTGACAGGGAAGTTCCTGAAGAGAGAACTGGAATAAAATTTTAAGATAAATAGATCATCATATAAAAAGAATCTACTCTATGTAGGTTCTTTTTTATTTATAGCATAATATTATCACTTATATGTGAATTTTATAAAATGTAAATATGAAAATATAAAAGATAAAGAAAAATATTTGTTAATTTTATAAAGCAAAATATTTTATTATCATGAAAAACCTAAAAAAATTAAGTAGAGCTGAACTACAGTTAACGTATGGAGGAGCTCAAATTGAAGCACAAAGAATTTGTAAAAAATGTGGATTTGGCACGCAGGTATGTGGGGTAAAGCCAAAATGTCCATGGGAATAACATTTCTATGCTAATCTAGATTTTCGAAAAGTTAAAAGGCTGTCTCAAGAATATTGAGTGCAGCTTTTTAATTGAATTTTGTTTAAAAAATAATTAAAGCAAATAAATCATATTAAGAATTCACAAATTGAGTGGGTGTTTTGTTTTATAATTTATTATTTCATAAATATGTGAATTATATAAATATTAAATATGAAAATGTAAACAATAAAGTAATATAAGTGATAATTTTACAAAACCAAATCACAAAATATTTATTATGAAAAATTTAAGACCATTAAACAAAGCGGAATTGAAAACAGTAATGGGCGGAGACAAATGTAGCTGCCAGACTGCATGTCCTTGGATGTGTAAACAAGGAGAATAAAAACCTTTTAAAGGTAAGAATTAACCGCTTACAATACACTGTTAATTCTCAAATATTATTTCTTGATTAGATTAAGAAGAATCTGCTTTTTTGCAGATTCTTTTTTTGTATATGATGTAAATGTAGAATTATTTTTACATATTTAGTGCTTTTACTTATAAGGTTTCTTATTGCTAAAAAAATGCTCTGATGGCCGGTTTTATTTTATTACTTTTGCGCAAATGAAAAAAAATAAAATGTCCGGTTTCTTTAAACTCTTATTCCATCTCAATTCCATCATTTTTAAACATACGATTTAATCCGATCCATTCAGTATTTCTAGCCTTTGTTATGATCTTTTGAATAGGGCTTACCTGATCTTGAATATCACAATATCATGAAATAAAAAAATAGACTTAGACATATTATACTCTATTTAAATGATTGATTAGATAGGGATTAAGATAAATCAAAAATAAAATTACTAATAACCATTAAAAGGCTCATCAACAGGGAAAAATTATTGATCAAAAAGCAAAAAACATTTAATAAATCTATTATGTTAAAACATGTATTCAAATTAGGAGCTATAGCGGTAACGTTGATGGCTTGTAATGAGCAGGATTCATTTAATGACAGTTCTGCTGATGTTACTAAAGTTGCCGTCATGCAACTTTCTTCAGAAATGACAAAAGTTAGGGATTACGTGCCTCAATACCCGGTCATTGCTCACAGAGGAAGTACATTCTGGACTCCTGAAGAAACAGAATCAGCTTACAGATGGGCTCGAAATATTGGAGCAGACTATCTGGAAGCAGATTTACAGATTTCTAAGGATGGTGTTATCCTGGCTCTCCATGATGATAATCTCAAAAGAACAACCAATTATGAGAATGTCTTTGGTGAAACTTTTCCAGAATCCATGAGAAGGGAGTACTATCAGACATTTACAATGATGACAGCCTCTGAGATTGAAACGCAGATTGCTGCGGATAAGGCGGGCTTTATACCGGGAGCTGCTAATTCCTATATGTATTGGGAACTAATGAAACTGGATGCCGGAAAATGGTTTAATGATGCTAATCCGGAACAAGCCAGATCAGGGTTCGTTGCTCAGCATCAATATATTTCTACATTGGAAGACCTTATAAGAATCGGAGAAGGTAAAAAGCTGAAAAGAAAACCTGATAACAGTCGCGATATAGTAATGGTAAAAGGAAAAAAACAGGCAACCTATACTTTTTTATATGAAGTGGACGACAAAGATTCAGGGAATCGTCCGGGAGTTTATATCGAGTTTAAGGAGCCTTGGTTAAATCCTGCTTTAACACCGCCTGTTCTTGGAAAAGAACTTTCCAGACTAGGATGGAATATCATCGATAAACCTGCAGCTACTAATGCACAGTGGTATAAAGATAAAAAAGTAAATATTGGAAATACAAATGGTAAAGTTATTCTTCAAACGTTTTCTCTCTCTAGTCTGAAGCAGGCTAAAGATGCCTTTCAGGGAAAAATCCCTATGTGTTTTCTGTTATGGAAGGGAAATGGTGCTACAGATCTCATCGATGATTCTCCTCAGGGCTATGCATCTTTCATTAATCTGGGGATAGAAAATCTGGCCCATTTCATGGGACCTGCTATAGCCGGAGCACCCAATAATTATCCTGAGATGCTAAGACCATGGCAGGCAACACTTATCCGAAAATCAAATATGAGAATTCATGCTTATTCATTCGATACAATGGATCAAATGAAAAAATATTTTGGAGATTATAATTATGGGAATACCATCCCCGGACAGGCTCCGCCACCTTATGTGGACGGAATGTTTACCAACCGTTCAGAAATGACCCTGGATTATTATATATCCAAAGGAGTAAGACCGTCAGGAGCTCCTGAGAATGTAAAAATGGCGCCTGCAATACTAGACGAATTGGGGTATTAACATTAATAACGAATCGAAATGAAAAAAATAATTTTACCTATATTAATAATATTGGCTTTCAATGCTCAAGCCCAGGATAAAGCCGAATTAAAACCATACAATATCTACGAAGACAAAGAAAACGATGTGAAAATCAATTTAGGAGCACGTTTCTTTACCGATTTAGCATATAATACTAGCGATTACACTAAGGTAAAGTCCGGTGCAGCTATTGATGATGCTCGATTAAGAACTTCATTAACTTATAAAAACTGGTACTTTTATGGCGATTTTGATTTTGGTAGGGGAGAATTTACACAACGAAATTTATTTATCCGCTATTATCTGAAAAATGACGAGAAAAGCAGCAAGAGTTTGAAGCTGGGGTACTACGCAGAACCATTTTCAATGAACCTGAATACCAGTGAATATGGAATGCACTTTATCACACGCCCTTCAGCAGTATTTGCTTTAGGAAACTTCAGAGCTCTGGGACTTACCTATAAATATTTTAATTCAAAATTCTTTTCAGATACAGGTGTCTTTACAGAAGATGTCTATGAAAATAAAAAAGCAACCGGAAATCAAAGCTGGAATGTTACAGGACGTTATGTCTATATTCCGGTTAACAATGAAGAACAAACTGCACACGTTGGAGTCTCTTTACGATACAAAAGAAACAATGGTGGAAACCTTATAGATAATAATACGGTTTTACAAACCAATCAGAATGTTGCTGCTCCTATGGAGAATCCACTGGAACAACCCAATAAGTTTTTAGGGACCAATGTATTATGGGCAAAAAATATATATAAAATAGGAGTAGATGTATTATACAAAAGACAAAAGTATTTTGTAAGAGGAGAATATATTTACCAGAAGATTACGAAAAAAAGAGATGATGAGACTCTTTTTAACAATCAGTTAGGGGGACTTTGGAGCTGGACGACACTTAAAAGCTGGCAAGAAGCGAACCCGCTTTCTTCAACGAGTTTTGATGGAGGATATATTGAATTGGGGGCTTTGCTCAATAGCAAACCCAGCTATAAATACAGTAAAGAATTTGCTTTGATGGAAGGAGTATATGAAAAAGGAGCCATAGAAGCAGTTGCCCGTTACAGTTATACCAATCTGAATGATATTAAATCGGGAGATGTATTTGTAAAAGGAAGAAACAGATTTTATCCGGACGGAAATATTACAGACTATCCTAATGAATCCATGAGCCTGGCAGGAGGAAAAATGCATTCTGCAACTGTAGGGTTGAATTATACCTTCAATAGGCATGCTATTTTGATGCTGGCTTATACCTATAGCCGCCTGGATAACCCTTATTATCCTGATGATAAAAACTTCAACTCACTTCAGGCAAGGATGATGTTTAACTTTTAATAGATTAAAGCTCATAAACATTGATTTATGAGCTTAATTTTAGCTTTCAATATTAATTTTTAAATTGTTTTTAAATTTATTCACCTGTAAATCAGGTATTTAATTTTAATGTTAACCAAATGTTAACTGAATGTAAATTTAATATGAATTATTTTAATAACTTTGGGTAAGAGATATAAATGATTAAGTATAATATTTAAAACCAGATTGTTATGAAAAATAAAATTCAAATATTAATGGCTTCACTTTTCATTGGCGGATTCGTTGTGGCAATGAATACTGTTAAGGCACAAGCCACCAATCATAATACCATCCAAGAGATTCAATTAAATAAGAATGAAACTTTTAACGATATAAGAAATCGACTGATCGCTAATTTTGATCTTACCAATCCTGATTTTAAACAAGGAACTGTAAATTCAGTGGTAAAATTTGATATCTCCCAAAATGGTAAAATCGTAAATGTACATTCTACCGGAGACTGCAAAAATGTAAACAAAGAAATTGAAACAGTTCTCAGTGAACTTGACTACAGGGTAGACCGAAAAAGCCTGAATGAAAATATGGTTGCTTTTACTTATGTAATGCCTGTTACCGTTGAAATTAGTAACAAATAATATTGGGAAAAATAACCCCAAAAACATATCTTGCTTTAATTCTTTGAGTTATGCCTTTTTTATCTAAAAGTTGTTTAAACTTTATAAACCACAAAGGCTTTCATTTTAAAACACTTTAGTTCACTTAAGTAAGTTTGTTTAAAACGATTTCGTAGAAAAGTCCATATCAGATGAAAATCAAAGATTTTCACAAAGCTTAAGTGTCCTTATTATGCATAAGGCCTGACTCTAAAAAACTTAAGAGGTGAAATCTTTTGTGGTTAAAAATAATCAATATAAAAGTTTAAACAGCTTCCTATTTTAATTTTATGAAATAAATGAAAATTCTGTAAAATTTACATATGAAATTGTAATATATAATAATAAATTCATTATAATTTTACAAAACCATAAAATTAAAACTATATGAAAAATTTAAAGAAGCTGACTAAGTCAGATTTAAAGTCAGTGTACGGAGGAGAGCCTAAAAAATACTGTACATTTTGCGAGTGGGCAAATAAAGTAATTTGTAGTGATGTTCCAATCGTACAATGTCCATAAAAAATTGAGCCGCTTTTTTAGCGGCTTTTTTATTGTGGTGTGATATAATCCGTTAATCTTGTAATAAGGTCTTTAGAATTTCCGATAGAATCAAAAGTAATATTATCAATTCTCCATCCTTTATCTGAATAGATCAGATGTATCGTGTCAGTCCATACCTCCTTGGGATCAACCATATTGTACTCAAACCGAACCTTTACAGTCGCTGCTTTATCATGAATATCTATCGATTGGATCTTATAATCCGTATACCCTTCATATAAGCTGGAAAAAACAGCTCCTTCAATGATCAGAGGCTTTTCATCGGGATGATCACTATGTTTTACCTTTTCAATATCGGCTTTAGAAGCGGATATTACTTTCTCGAGAAGAGTTTTCAATTCAGAGGAAAATAAATTATCAGGAATTGGCTGACGATAAACAGCTTCATTAGATTTACCGTATGTTGTGTACAATTCTTTAATTTTAAATCCAATCATAGCATCCGAGGCCATAGGGGACCGGGTTGTATTTTTCTTGCAAGCAAAAAAGAGGAATAGAATACTGAGGTATAGGAATAGTGATCTTTTCATGGATAGAATATTAGCTTTTTTAAATTCAAAAGATGTACCAAGGTATTAGTTGTTGAATAATTTCCAAATTCTCCTAATAAAATAATTATATTTCTCGAATTGTGGATTTAATTTTAAAATATTTTTTATATTTGTGATAATCAGGGCCAGAATAACACAAATATAAGACATGAAAAAAAATACGACTTCAGAACGCGTATCCTTTACTGATGGATACCGTGCTCCCGATAATGCCAAGGCAGTGAAAGAAAATAATATAGCGGGAATCAACCGCATTGTAAAACTTTCTGCAGTAATCAATGGTGAAATCATTTCCAGTTTTAAACATTTCAAATTAAAGCAAAGCGCAGTAACCCATCACGAATTTGAGCTAACGCTGGCTCATGATGCCTTATCCGAAAAACAGGGCCATCAGCTGGAACAGGCCAATGCATTTTTAGGAAAACGTCTTACCATCAAAATTGCTTACAAAGATTTTGAAACCAAAAACAGCCCTGAAAGGGTTTTCGTAGGAATCATTACCAAGGTAGGATTCAGCCAGGAAGCTCATAGTTGGGGAAATATTGTTTTAAAAGGTTTCAGCCCTACGATTCTTTTAGACGGATCTCCACATACCCAGAGCTTTGGGGGATCGCAGCCTGTTAATACAGGAATTATAGCCGATGAGGTTATTAAACAGGGAATAGATCCGTTTTGGTATGATTTCAGAGTGAATGCCAAAGCTTCATCACAAATTGTCTACAGCTCCCAGTATAATGAAACCCATTATAATTACTTATGCCGACTAGCAGAAGCCTATGGAGAACAGTTTTTCTATGATGGAGAAGTGCTGCATTTCGGAAATATGCCGGCTCCGGCTGCACCTCTCGAGCTAATAAGCGGAAGTAACGCCTCAAATATTCATACCGAACTTAGAGCAATCCATACCCAACCCGGTTATTATGGATATAACAGCAGTAAGAATGCTATGTTAACATCAGGGGAAACACCGTTAAAGCATATGGGAAGTCTTGCCCAAACTGCTTATTCAAATAACGAAGGTATTTTTAAAACCCCTTCACTTCAGTCGGCTCCTATCAGGGCAGCTACCGATATGGATGTGGTAAATTCCCAAACAGGAGCATGGGGCAGCAAAGGAGTAGATGTATTTGTAGTATCCGGTGATACCACAATGCCATTTCTGTATCCCGGATGTACCGCAGATCTTTACCTGAGAAAACCTGATTCCAGTAAAACAGGATATTTCACAAAACTGATGATGACAGAGGTAACCCATGAGATTGATACCTTAGGCCATTATAAAGGAAGCTTTGAAGCCATTGCTTCTGATACAGGATTCATCCCGAAACCTGAATTTACAACCCCTTTTGCAGAAATACAGCCGGCCCTAGTAATTTCCAACGAAGATCCTTTGGGACAGGGCCGTGTAAAAGTAAAATTCCTGTGGCAGCTTAATGAAACTACAGATTTTATCAGAGTAATGAGCCCGGATGCGGGAGGAACAGATCAGATCACCCAAAACAGAGGCTATGTAGCTATTCCGGAAGTGGGAGACCAGGTAATGGTGGGATTTGTACATAACCATCCGGACCGTCCTTTCGTGATGGGCGGAATGTTCCATGGTGGGGTTGCCCTTGGCGGTGGCGTGAATAACCATTTAAAATCTATTCAGACCAGAAGCGGTATCCGTATTCTGATGGATGATGCCGAAGGAAGCGTAAATATTGTAGACCCAAGCGGAAACAACTATTTCATGGACGGCAAAGGAAACATCACAGTATCTGCACCTAATGATATCAATTTTAATGCAGGCGGAAATCTCAATATCAATGTCGGACAAAATATGTCTACCAGCGTTGGTATGAATAAAACAGATACGGTGACGATGAATCATAGTGAAAGTGTGGGAATGATAAAAACCTCTTCCGTGATAGGAGATTCCCAGGTTTTCATCACAGGAAAACTCACCGAGTTTATAGAAGGAGACGTACACAGCGAAGTAAAACAGGAACGTAATGAAATTTCAAGAAAAGAAATGAATTTCAGTACTGAAGAAAACTTTACAAGCCATACGAAAAGTTCGATCCATATGAACAGTGGTGAAAAAGGGCATAATCACTAATATTTTTCCTATGAGCAGAACAAGAATTGTCAACGGGAAATATACTAAAGTAACCGAAAAAGGGTATAATCTGTACTCTGAAGGGAATACCAATATCAATGCATTGGGTTTGAATAATCTGAATGCAGATAAGGATATTCATCACGGCTCCGCGGTAGAAAAAGCTCCGGCGTATCAGCCTAAAGATTCTGTAAATATTTTTATCGGGATGTTTTTTGATGGTACAGGAAATAACAGGTATAATTCTGATAAGACCTATTACAGTAAGATCAACTCCGGAGAAACCTATTATAAAAATGATACCGTTCCCCAGGAATATTACGAAACCATCAAAGATCCCAAAACCGGAAAACAAAAAAAGATTAAAATCTCAGACCGCGATAGTTATTGGAATCCTTATTCAAACGTTGCCAAACTGTTTGATCTTTATAAAGAGAAAAAGAACCCGAGTGAAGATGCAAAAGGAAGTGAAGATGCTCATCCGGAATATGGAAACTATGCTATTTTAAAACAATATGTAGAAGGCATAGGAACGAAGCAGGATAAGGAAGACGATATTGCAGGTTCCTGTGCAGGAAGAGGAGATTGGGGAGTGATTGGCAGAGTAGAAGAAGGAATTAAAAATGTTATAGCCAATGAATTTAGTAGTATTCCTAAAGATAAGAAGATCAATAAGATTGTATTTGATGTTTTCGGATTTAGCCGTGGAGCTGCTGCTGCAAGGCATTTCTGTAATGAAGTAAAGAAATCGGTAAAATATGATACAGTGATGAGGGATGAAATGGATACTAAAATGGGACGTCCCAAGGTATCTTATGTCTCTGTACATGCAGGAGGGCTCTTTGGAAAAAGATTGATAAAAGCAGGGTATCAACCTGTTGGAGATACTTTTTCCATAGAAATCCGTTTTCTGGGAGTATTTGATACAGTAATTTCCGATATGGTGGTGAAAGAAAATATTGGATATAAAGTAGCGGGAGCGCTGGCTATCAATCCTTTAACGGTTCCCTATAGTATTGCTGCTTTTCTTGGACAGGCATCACTGGAGAAGATCAATACCAAAGTATCCGGGTTGGGAATCAAAAAGATTTTCCATATTACTGCCCATAATGAATGGCGCAAAAATTTTGCATTAACACCAACAGAAGAAGGTTATACGATATCGATGCTGGGTGCCCATTCGGATATAGGCGGTGGCTATGCCCATCTGGATAAATATACCGCTGTTTTGGATTATTTTGATGTGAAGGTAGGAGATGATAAAATCCTTAAAGAAAAAGAAAAAATAAGACAGTTTTATATCAACCAGCGCATCTCTACAGAAAAAGAGATTGTATTTAGAAATACCTACGATCACGTAAAAGAAACAACAATAACGAGTGCAGGAGTGGGAACACGGGAAATCAAAGCAGAACCGGATTTCCCGGATAAAGAAAAAACAGTATCCCAAAACCCCTATTATCAAATATTTCAAACCAAAGAATCAGACCATTATATTCTGGAAGATTCGAGGTATATTTCTAATAAATACAGTTTAGTAGCAATGTATATGATGCTGCAAAAAGCGATTGATAATAAGGTGCCTTTTTATGATGATTATAAGATAGCGAATCCCAAAGTTCCCCATGAATTTGAGTATGAAATTCCTGAGACAGATAAATATAAAGTATTGAAACAATATATGGATTTGATGCTGGAGGAGAGTAAAAAAGAAGGAGTTGGAAATTATACAATATCTTCAGAAATATATCAGCATATCTGTAACCATTATATTCATCTTTCTGCTAACTTTGGAGGACTTGCTGCAATAGGTGTTAAAACAGGCGACCATCATATTTTGGAAAGTGTAGGTTTTGTTAACCAACCAGTTGCTCCTAAAGTGGATAAAGATGGGAATATCTATTATGAGAGAGAAAAATGGTATCCTTAGTAAAAATATATGGAAAAAATAAATAAAATTAAGAGTATAGCACTATTCTTACCAAACTTATTGTTAATAATGAGCTGCAATCCTAAGGATAAATTTGAATGGAATGCAGGAATTTCCGCACCTATATATTATGGAGCATCAGGCCCATTTGTAGAATATTTTTATCAAGGAAAAAGTATTGCTGGGGCTTCTGCTGGGGGAATAGAACCTGGTTGGGGCTTAACGAGTGGAGGGTATACAGGTGGTGATATTTACAAACCCGTTCCGGATAGTATATCAGTAAGTTGGATTTGTGATGCAGATGGAGTTCAATATAAAGTTGGCCATAAATTACCAAGAGAAGAAATGCTCAATTTGTTTAAAAATAAAATAATAGATTCTTATGGTGAAAAATTGGATTATGGACTAATTGTTACCGGTTTTGCCCCGGGAGGTAATGTAACCGTTTGGATGAGAGGGGGGAATTCAAGTACAGAAATTACCAAATTTAAAGCAAAAAACATTGGTGTTTGGAAAGAAAATGATACGAATTATAAAAAATATGTTGAAGAACATGAAAAGCTATCCGAAGGATTTAAAATTGCGAATATATTTCGTTTCTTTCACGGTATTCCCTATTCAGTTTGGGAAAAAGGAGATAAACAGCATAAATATGATCTAGGTTTTAGCAGTGAAGAAGATTATAAATATTCAATCACTTATTATTCAAAAGATGGAAGTGTTTATTTTCTAGATTCTACACCTTACTTTCTGAAATGGGCTAATCGTTTTGTTGACTATCCTAAAAACCTTAACTCATCACATCAGTTAAAACTCCCTGTTCAAATGGATTTAATCTGGCATTCTTATGATAATGAGTCTCGATGGTTTGAAGGAAATGTTCTTTTGCCACAAAATCTTCAGGTAACTTTTGAAAAAGGACATTATGATCGAATGATTGTGACAATCCCTAAGGATACAGGTGGAGATTTTGTTGAAGGAGTTATCTATTTTGTAAACAAACAGAAACAGGATCAGGTGATGCGTTTTCGCTTAGGAAGATTTGATGATAAACAGAAAAAACTGCTGTCACCTAAATACACTCTTCCCAAAGGCTTTGTAGTTCCGGAATGGGAAGGTCGAATCCCTCTTCAAAAGCCAACAGATCTAGAATATTGGCAGGAAGAGTAATGTTTTTTAATATGAAAAAAATAAAAAACATAGCATTATTCTTACCAAACTTATTGTTAATAATAAGCTGTGAGCCTAAGGATAAATTTGAATGGAATGCAGGAATTTCTGCACCAAAAAATTATATCTCAGGAGGTCCATTTGTAGAATATTTTTATCAAAGAAATGGGGTGGCAGGAACATCAGCGAATGTAGGGATAAATCCTGGTTGGGGAATGACAAGTGGTGGCTATACAGGAGGCGAAATATTTAAACCTGTTCCTGACAGTATTTCTGTTAGCTGGCGCTGTGGTCTTGATTTAATTGAATATAAAGTTGGGGCAAAACTTCCAAGAGAAAAAATGTTGGAGTTATTTAAAAGAGGAAAAGAAATTAAAGGGAAGAAAGAAAATTATAGTCAAATTATCACAGGTATGGCTCCTGGAGGAAACGTAACGGTATGGCTCTCTGGTTCATTTGGAAATGAAGAAATTACTAAAATAAAAGCCAAGCGTGTAGGAGAGACCAATAAAGATGATTCTAATTCGGTTACTCTTTGGACATCAACAGGAGATGAAGCAAAAGATATTTTGAAATATGCTTATCTACACGGCATTCCTTATTCAGTTTGGGAAAAAGGAGAAAAAACTTACAGATATGATATAGGCTTTAGCAGTGAGGAGGATCGTGATTTTTACGAATCGGTTACCGCTTTTTCAAAGGATGGTAGCTATATATTTTTAAATGAGAATCAGTTTATTATTCCTTATAAGGATTGGATGTCTAATCATATCAATGCTGGAGTAAAAGAAGGAAAGCTTCCAGTTCATACAACAGTACAATGGATATCAGAAGATAATAAACAATGGTATAAAGGTGAGATAGTTTTCCCTGTTGATTTTCAAAATACTTTTGAGTCATTTTATAAAAAAAATAAAAATGTTCATATTGTGTATGTGATGGATAAGTTGAATCCTTCTGGAAATTATACGTTTGGAACAATATGGCTACAAGGTTCCACTTCAAAAGAACGTATCATGAAATTTCGATTGGCGAAACTCAACAATGAGACGAGAAAATATGATGTATCAAAATACACTCTTCCTAAAGGATTTGTAGTCCCTAAATGGGAAGGAAGAATTCCTCTTTATAAGCCAACAGATTTAGAATATTGGCAGGAAGAATAATGGTTTTCCATGATGAGAAAAATAAAAAATACATTATTGTTTTTACTAGTCCTAGCTCAGCTATTGCTAATAAGCTGTGAGCCCAAGGATAAATTTGAATGGAATGCAGCATGGTCAGCACCTAAATTTTATGGAAATGGTGGTCCATTTGTTGAATTTTTTTATCAGGGAAAAAGTATTGCGGGAGCTTCTGCCAATATTGGAGCGGATCCTGGCTGGGGGACTACTAGCGGAGGCTATGCTGGAGGAGACATTTTTAAGTCTGTTCCGGATAGTGTTTTTGTGAAATGGATTTGCGCCATAGATGGTTATCGGTATGAAGGCGGATCTAAACTTCCTAGAGAAATGATGGTTGAATTATTTAAAAATGGCTGGAATTCTAAGGGAGAAAAAGGAAATTATACTCAGATTATTGCAGGCTTTGCCCCAGGAGGAAATGTAGCGGTGTGGATGTCTGGACAAGGAAATAATAAAGAAATAATAAACTTTAAAGCAAAAAATAAGGGAATTTGGAGAGAAAGTGAAGAAGCTGAAAAGATTGAAAAAGACATTCTTTCTTCAGAAAAATTTATTAATTCAGAAGTTAACATATATCATTATCTGCATGGAGTACCTTATTCAGCATGGGAAAAAGGAGATAAGCAATATAAATATGATCTGGGCTTTAGCAGTGAAGAAGATTATAAATATTCAATCACTTATTATTCAAAAGATGGAACTGTCTATTTTCTAGATTCTACACCTTACTTTTTAAAATGGTCTAACCGTTTTATTGGTTACCCTAAAAATCCTAATTCATCACATTTGCTAAAACTCCCTGTTCAAATGGATTTAATCTGGCATTCTTATGATAATGAGTCCCGATGGTTTGAAGGAAATGTTCTTTTGCCACAAAACCTTCAGGCAACCTTTGAAAAAGGACATTATGATCGAATGATTGTGACTATCCCTAAAGATACAGGGGGTGATTTTGTTGATGGGGTTATCTATTTTGTAAACAAACAGAAGCAGGATCAGGTGATGCGTTTTCGCTTAGGAAGATTTGATGATAAACAGAAAAAACTGCTGTCACCTAAATACATTCTTCCTAAAGGATTTGTAGTCCCTAAATGGGAAGGAAGAATTCCTCTTTATAAGCCAACAGATCTTGAATATTGGCAGGAAGAATAAGAAATACTTTTCTCATCAATACTAAAAAATCAATACATTTGAATAGATAAAAGAAATATCCATGGATTCTATTCTTAATGTTGCGATTCGTTCCCTCTGTGTTTACCTTTTCATGGTCATCGGAATTCGTTTATTTGGTAAAAACCAGCTTTCTCAGTTGAATGCGGGAGATGTAGTGCTGCTATTATTGATTTCCAATGCAGTTCAAAATGCGATGGTTGGCCCTGATACATCACTTTTAGGAGGAATTGTGGCAGCATTGGTTTTGTTTGTTGCCAATTTTATATTGAAAAGACTTATGTTTTCCAATCGTTCCTTTGAAGTATTTATGGAAGATGAGCCGGTAGTGCTTATTAGAGATGGGGTAGTAGATCATATTGCTTTGAACAGGGTGAAAATTACCGAGAATGAATTAGAAGAAGCCATAAGAGAACATGGTATTGAAAATATAAAAGGAGTAAAAATTTCTGTTTTGGAAGTGGACGGAAACATCAGTGTCGTTTCTGAAGATGAAAAAAGCAAACAGACTCACTATTCAAGAATTAAAAGAAAAATTAAAAGAAAATATCACTAATCGCAATGAATTACGAATTAAGAGAAATGCTTCCCAATGACGGAGCTCGTGTGTTGGAAATTTTTAAACAAGGAGTAGAAGGTGGATTAGCTACTTTTGAAACCCAAATTCCTACTGCAGAAGCCTGGGATATGGAATATTTCAATGACTGTCGTTGGGTGTTGGAGAACGAAAGTAATCAAGTGGTAGGATGGTGTGCCTTAAAGCCGGTAAGCAAAAGAGAATGTTTTAAAGGAGTGGCGGAAGTAAGTATTTATTTTGATAATGAGTATCAAGGTAAAGGATTGGGGTCGGTGCTCTTAAAGAAGATGATTTTGGATAGTGAAGACCACGGATTCTGGACTTTACAAACCAATGTATTTTCTGAAAATGAAACCTCGATCAAATTTCACCAGAAGAACGGCTTCAGAATAGTAGGTGTTCGTAAAAAACTAGGAAAGCTCAACGGCGAATGGAAAGATGTCATCATGTTTGAGAAAAGAAGTGAAAGAATCGAATGATCATTAATGAGTTGAAGGAAAACAATCGTAATTTTCCCTAAACCCTAAATTTCACAATGGCACTAACCTTGATATGTTAACCATTAAATTTGATAAAATGAAAGGATTGATTAAAATTATAGGTGTTATTATTGTAGCAGTGCTATTAACATCTTGTGTTGCCTATGTTGATGAAGGACGTGGAAATGGAAACAGGCTTCCACCAGGACAAGCTAAAAAAATCTACGGGGGAAGTGCAAAAGATTACGCTCCGGGGCAAGTGAAAAAAAGAAATGGCTATTAGACATCAATGATTCTGAAAACCTCTATCCGAAATTTTAGAATTATTATATTTATAACCTGAATTTCAGGTAACTTTGGCACTAACGTTGATTATTTTAATGTGGAATAAAAGGTTGAAAAAATGAAAACAATAGTTAAGGCTTTAGGAGCCATTGCGATAGTATTCATGCTGTCATCATGTGCAGTGGATGGATATTATGGAAGAGGAGCCGGATATGGATATTATGGACCCAGATACTATGGTTATGGCCCTAGATATACAGAAAGAGTATATATTAATGGTGGCCATCATGGAGGAGGATATTATCATCATGGAGGTGGCCATCATAACGGATTTAGAAGATAAAACGTACAATAAAAAAGCACTGAAAACGTTCAGTGCTTTTTTATATGTATTATAGCCTGGATTTTTTCGGGTTCAGAAGTGTATCGAAGATCAATACTTCCTGCCCAAATTGAGTTTCAATTCTTTCCGCTATATTTTTCAGCTCACTTTCAAGAAAATCTTTTCTAAGGTCATCATTATCAAAAACCAGCAGAAGATTGTAGTTTTTTCCTTCGTCAATATAATCACTGTGTACCTCAGAAAGAATATATTTGTTGACATCCATTAAGTTTTCAGTCATTAAAACCAGTGTTTCATCAATATAATTTTCCCATTCTTCTAGGTTATCTTTCGTACAGTGGAAAGTTATACTTAATACGCTCATATTTTATGAATTTTTAAGATTTTTTGGATAAATTCTACAGCAAAAATCGGCAATTTTTTCGTAAATTAGCCCGTTAATAAAAATTGGAAATGAATAATTTTCAGACTTACAGCTAAAGGTCTGAATATCATTATAATAAAATTTGTTTATGCAAAAAGAAGGAGAAAGACTGATTCCTATCAACATTGTTGATGAAATGAAGTCATCTTATATCGATTATTCGATGTCGGTTATCGTTTCAAGAGCGTTACCTGATGTAAGAGATGGCTTGAAACCCGTTCATAGAAGAGTGCTTTATGGTATGTATGGATTAGGGGTTTTTTCTAATAGAAAATATTTAAAATCTGCGAGAATTGTTGGGGATGTATTGGGTAAATATCACCCACACGGAGATTCCTCTGTATATGATGCAATGGTGAGAATGGCTCAGGAATGGAGCTTACGTTATCCTCAGGTAGACGGGCAGGGTAACTTCGGTTCCATGGATGGTGACCCGCCGGCAGCTATGCGTTATACTGAGGCAAGATTGAAAAAAATCTCTGATGAGGTTCTTTCAGACCTGGACAAAGAGACTGTTGACTTTCAAAATAACTTCGACGACAGTTTACAGGAGCCAACCGTAATGCCTACTAAAATTCCAAACCTTCTGGTAAACGGAGCTTCAGGTATTGCAGTAGGGATGGCGACGAATATGGCGCCACACAACCTATCGGAATCTGTAGATGCTATTTGTGCTTATATCGATAACAAAGAAATTACTATCGATGAATTGATGCAGCATATTATCGCTCCGGATTTTCCTACAGGAGGGATCATCTATGGCTACGATGGAGTAAGGGATGCTTTCCACACCGGTAGAGGTAGAGTGGTTCTAAGAGCAAAAGTTAACTTCGAGGAAATTGGTAACAGAAATGCAATTATTGTAACAGAAGTTCCATATCAGGTTAACAAGGCGGAAATGATTGCCAGAACAGCGGAATTAGTGAAAGACGAAAAAATCCCGGGTATCCACGAAATCAGAGATGAGTCGGATAGAAAAGGACTTCGTGTTGTGTATGAACTGAAAAATGATGCAATCCCGAATGTTGTTCTGAACCTATTATATAAGTATACAGCGCTTCAAACTTCTTTCAGCGTAAACAATATTGCATTGGTACATGGAAGACCGGAGCAATTGAACCTTAAAGATATTATTCATCACTTCGTTGAGCACAGACATGAAGTTATTATAAGAAGAACTCAGTTTGAACTTAAAAAAGCGAAAGAAAGAGCACATATCTTAGAAGGATTCATGAAAGTGATCGGTACTCAGGATGCTTTAGATAAAGCGATTTCTATTATCCGTCACAGTGCCAACCCTCAGGCTGCAAAAGAAGGTTTGATCGAGGCATTCGAACTTTCAGAAATTCAGGCTCAGGCAATTCTTGATCTGAGATTGGCTCGTCTTACCGGAATGGAACTTGATAAGATCCGTGACGAGTACGATGCTATCATGAAAGAGATTGCGAATTTGGAAGATATTTTAGCTAATGAGCCAAGAAGATTCCAAATTATTAAAGATGAATTGATTGAAGTTAAAGAAAAATACGGAGACGAAAGAAGAACCGAAATTGATTATTCAGGAGGGGAAATGTCTATCGAAGATATTATTCCGAACGAATCTGTAGTTCTTACAATCTCTCACGCAGGATACATTAAGAGAACTTCACTTTCAGAATATAAAGTTCAAAGTAGAGGGGGGGTAGGAAATAAAGCAGCGACAACAAGGGATTCTGATTTCCTTGAATATATCGTTTCTGCAACCAACCACCAGTATATGTTATTCTTTACAGAAAAAGGAAGATGTTATTGGTTAAGAGTATTTGAAATTCCTGAAGGTTCTAAAACAGCAAAAGGAAGAGCGGTACAAAACCTTATCAACATTGAACCGGACGATAAGATTAAAGCATATATCAGAACCAACAACCTTAAGGATGCTGAATACGTGAATCAAATGAGTGTAGTAATGGTAACTAAAAATGGTACTATTAAGAAAACATCATTGGAGGCTTATTCAAGACCAAGGGTGAATGGGGTAAACGCCATTGAAATCAGAGATAATGACCAGTTATTAGGAGCATACTTAACGAATGGTTCTTCTCAGATTATGATTGCGACGAAAAATGGTAAATGTATTCGTTTCCCTGAAGAAAAAGTAAGAGAAGTAGGTAGAGGGTCTATCGGAGTAAGAGGAATCTTGCTTGAAGATGGAGATGAAGCAATCGGTATGATTGTTGTGAATGATGTAGAAAACGAAACCGTTCTTGTAGTATCTGAAAAAGGATACGGAAAGAGAACAGCAGTAGAAGATTACAGAATTACAAACAGAGGAGGAAAAGGAGTTATTACCCTAAATATTACCGAAAAAACAGGAAACCTGATTGCTATTCAAAACGTAACGGATGAAGATGGGTTGATGATTATCAATAAGTCCGGTGTTGCCATCAGAATGGGAATGGACGAAATGAGAGTAATGGGAAGAAATACTCAGGGAGTTCGAGTTATCAATCTTAAGAAAAATGATGAAATTGCAGCGATTGCAAAAGTAGCCATGGATAAAGATGTGGAAGATGAAGATTCTGAAGAAAATGAAGAAGGAACAGGAAACCTGTTTGATAACCTTGATGACGAAAATGTAACACCTCAGGCTGAAAAAGAAACTCCGGCAGAGGATAATGAGAATTCTGATTCTGAAGAATAAATTGTACAATTAATATAAAATAGTTATTATGAAGAAACTAATTTTAGGAATGGCTATCGTGGCTTCTGCTTTCGTTTTCGGACAAAAAGCAGATGTGAATGCTAAGCTTCAGGCAGCCAACAAAGAAGCTATGGATGCATATAATGCAAAAAATTATGCAGCTGCAGCTCCTAAGTTTGTAGAAGTTTACGACTTATTGAAGGCTAATGGTCAGGATAATAAAATATATATGTATTATGCAGGACTTAGCCAGGCATTGGCAAATAACGCTGATGCAGCAATCAAAATATATTCAGACCTGATCAATTCCGGATTTACAGGAGTAGAGACGACATACACTGCAAAAGAAAAAAAATCAGGACAGGTAGTAAATTTGGATAAAGCAACTTGGGAGCTTATGAAAAAGAATTCTGAATATTCAGATTTCAAAACTGAGCAATCAAAAAGCATAGAGCCGGATTTATATGAAACATTAACTTCATTGTTACTTAGCGAAAAGAAAAGTACTGAAGCTCTTGCGATTATTGAAAAAGGTTTGGCTAAATTCCCAAATAATGCCAAATTAAAGGAAGCTCAGACTACAGCCTATCTTCAATCAGGAAATACAGATAAATTTGTTGCAGGTTTAAAAGAACAGTTGGCTAAAAACCCTAATGATGCTACCAATTGGTACAACCTTGGTGTAATGCAGGCTAAAACTCCCGCTACTGTTGCAGATGCTTTAGAATCATTCAAAAAAGCAGTTGAACTTAAACCTGATTTTGCTGATGCTTATCAGAACTTAGTATATACTACTATTGGTGATGACGGTAAAGTGGTAGCAGATATCAATGCAATGAGAAAAGACAAGCCAGACGAAGCTTCTAAATTGATTGATGCAAGAAGAGAAAGATTTGCAAAAGCTCTACCATATGCAGAATCATGGTATAAAGTAGCTCCTACAAGTCTTGATGCTGTTACTACTTTAAAAGAAATTTATGTAGTGACTAAAAACCTGGATAAAGTTAAAGAAATGAAAGCTAAAGAAGCTGAGCTTAGCGCTAAAGCAAAGTAATCGTTAATAACTGCAATTATAAATAAAACCGGAACATTCGTGTTTCGGTTTTTGTTTTTTTCAGGAAAGAAAATAAAGAGAATATTTTCAGGATTTATTTTGAGGAAATGAGACTACAATCAGTAAGCTTGGCAAATACTTATTATTCATCATAGATTATTTATCAATCATCATCCGGGGCGTGCTAAATTTCAGCCCGAAAATTCTCTGTAATTCCGTATCTTTGAGAAAAATTTTAACAAGATGATCGAGTGGAAAACCGCTAAGGAATACGAAGATATTACCTATAAAAAATGTAACGGTGTAGCAAGAATCGCTTTCAACAGACCGGAAGTACGTAATGCTTTCAGACCTAAAACAACTTCAGAATTATATGATGCTTTTTATGACGCCTCTGAAGACCCTTCAATAGGTGTTGTTTTACTTTCAGGAGAGGGACCAAGCCCTAAAGACGGAGGTTGGGCTTTCTGTAGTGGTGGAGATCAAAAAGCAAGAGGTCATCAGGGATATGTTGGAGAAGATGGAAGACATCGTTTAAATATTCTGGAAGTTCAACGTTTAATCCGTTTCATGCCTAAAGTGGTAATCGCAGTCGTTCCGGGATGGGCAGTAGGTGGAGGGCATTCGCTTCACGTAGTTTGTGATTTGACATTAGCAAGTGAGGAACATGCAATTTTCAAGCAGACTGATGCTGATGTAACAAGTTTTGATGGTGGATACGGATCTGCTTACCTTGCTAAAATGGTAGGACAGAAAAAAGCTCGTGAGATCTTCTTTTTAGGAAGGAATTATTCCGCTCAGGAAGCTTTTGAAATGGGAATGGTAAACAAAGTAGTCCCTCATGCGGAATTAGAAGATACAGCCTATGAATGGGCACAGGAAATCTTAGGAAAATCTCCAATGTCTATCAGAATGCTGAAATTTGCCATGAATCTTACAGATGACGGGATGGTTGGTCAGCAGGTTTTCGCAGGAGAAGCAACCCGTTTAGCTTATATGACCGAGGAAGCTAAAGAAGGAAGAAATGCATTCCTTGAAAAAAGAAAACCAAACTTCGGAGACGATAAATGGATATCATAACATTAGTGATGAGTAATAAGTAATGAGCAATTTTTTCCATTACTTATTACCCATTGCTCATTACTTATAAATTTATGACGGATTGGATAAAAGCCGCAAGGCTCAGAACTTTACCGCTTTCTTTAAGCGGAATTATTATGGGAGCTTTCATTGCAAAATGGAGGTTGTACAGAGAAGGTGGAATCTGGGACTGGAGAATTTTTGCTCTGGCACTTTTGGTAACCCTTCTATATCAGATTCTATCGAACTATGCTAATGATTATGGAGATGGAGTAAAAGGAACTGATGCCAAAAGAATCAATGAGGCGGAAGCAAGGGCAGTGGCATCAGGAAAAATTACAGCAAAACAAATGAAGAATGCTGTGATTCTTTTTTCTGCGTTATCTTTCATTGCTACCATTGCTTTATTATACGTAGCTTTCATTCCAAACTATATGAATGAATTTTATATCTTCATAGGACTGGGAGTGGCAAGTATTTTAGCGGCAATCGGATATACAGTAGGGAAGAAGCCTTATGGTTATATGGGATTGGGTGATGTTTTTGTATTTATCTTCTTTGGATTGGTTTCTGTATGTGGAAGTTATTTCCTGTTTACAAAAACCTTCAGCTGGGATATGTTGTTGCCGGGAACTGCAGTAGGAATGATGAGTATGGCTGTTTTAAATCTTAACAATATGAGGGATATTGAAAGTGATAAATTGTCAGGAAAAAACAGCTTTGCATTGAGAATCGGTTTTAAAAATGCAATGATCTATGAAATGATCCTGTTACAGTTACCATTGGTATTAATCCTTATCTTTTTAGGAGTCAACGGGTTTATACAGCAACAGAACTATTATGTATTCATTGTGATGATTCTGTTGTTTCCATTAGCCAAGCTGAGAAGAAATATCATGTCGGTAAAAGAACCGAAAGAATTAGATCAATATTTGAAGCAGGTGGGAATCATGACGTTTGTAATGGCTATTCTTACGGCAGCCGGACTGAATTTATTTAATTAAATCTAAAAATATTATATCATGAGTTCTAATGTCTATGTTGAAGCACAAATGCTTATCAGAAAACCGATTGAAGATGTTTTTGAAGCGTTCATCAATCCTGAAGTAACTACTAATTTCTGGTTTACAAAATCTACCGGAAAATTAGAAGAAGGAAAAACACTAACCTGGGAATGGGAAATGTATGGGGTGAAAAACGTAGTGAGAGTTCATCAGATTATTCCGAATCAACTGATCAAAACAGAATGGGGTGAGCCTTCAGTGCATGTTGACTATGAGTTTAAAACCATGGAAAACGGAACTCTTGTTGTAATTAAAAGCTATGGATTCAGCCAGACCGGTGAGGATCTTTTAAAGCAAATTAATGACAATACAGGAGGTTTTACAACGGTTTTAGACGGTTGTAAGGCTTATTTGGAACATGGTATTAATTTAAGGCTTATTGAAGATAAATTCCCATCGAAATAGTTAAAATAAATAAACAACGCTTTGCGTTTAAAAAAACACGGATGGCACAAATGCTTTCACGAATGTCACTAATCTGGTGTTACTTGTGAAATTATTTGAGTCATTTGTGTTTAATAATAATTGAAATTAAATTTACAATGAAAATACAATTCTTAGGGCAAAATTGCTTTCTGTTCACATACAAGGACAAAACAATTTTAAGTGACCCTTTTTACAATTACAAAAAAGCGGAGTCGGGATTCGATATCTCTGCTCAAAAAATCGATTACATTCTGTTGACCCATGCTCATGGTGATCATATCGCAGATGTTGCAGAAGTATTACAGCATTATCCGGAAGCTACAGTAATTGGGGTACCTGAAGTATGTGGTTACTTTAAGCAGGCTAAAAACACAGATGATGTAAACTTAGGAGGATCGGCAAAAATCGATGATCTTAAAATTTCTATGGTTCCGGCTCATCATACGAGTTCTTTCCCTGATGGAAGCTATGGAGGTGTCCCTGTAGGGTATATTTTCAGACTTCCTGAGGGTAAAAACATCTATTTGGCAGGAGATACAGGGGTAATGGCAGATATGGAGTTATTTCCAAGATTATATGGTAATATCGACCTTTCTATCCTTCCGATCGGTAGTCATTATACAATGTGCCCAAGAAAAGCATCTTTTGCTGCTGCGGAACTTTTAAAAACTCCAAAAGTAATCGGGTGCCACTTTGATACATTCCCGGCAATCGAAATCAACCACGAAAGTGCATTAAAGCATTTTGCAGATAAAAATGTAGAACTTGTTTTACCAAAACTGGGAGAGACGTTCGAATTTTAATCAATAACAAGAAAGAGAGAAACTGAAAATTAAAAAAATGAAAATGATGCGTAAGGTATTAAAAACAAAAAAAGATAATTATCAAATTACCTCTCTCTTCACGTTAAACCAAAAAAAAATGGCAAGCTACCTAAATCACACCGCTACGACCGATTACCTTTGCTGCGTTCCCACCCTGGAGGATTCTCAGGAGCTGGTTGTTTAGGACTTGCCGTTGCAAAGGTAGGAATATTTTATAAACTTCAAAACATTATTAAAGAAAATTTGTCGAAAAAATGCAGTGGTAGAGCTAAACGGCTGACATTTAGGGGGATAATTTTTCAACTTTTTTCTAAAAATTTAAACATGACGAAAAGTCCATCAACACTAGGAATTATACTTTTTATCGCTACAATGATCGTTTTTTTTGTAGTGTACACTTTTTTTTCAGGGATCAATTATTTTGATATCTCTCTGAAAGCCAATGCTTTTGTTTTGCCTCTTTTGTATGCGGGGGCCGCTTTCTGGTCTGTAAAATCGTATTGGAATACCCATAGAGTAGTAAAATTTAAAGAAGCTTTCAAAAGAGCCTTCGTTCCGATGTTTATCGGAGGAATTCTTTCGATTTTCAGCATTTATGCCTTTTTAAATTTCGTAGACCCGGCTGCCAAAAAGTTATTGAACTATCAATATGTTCAAAGACAAAAATCAGAATTGGATACGGAATACACTACAGCCAGAAAAATTTTAAAACATCAAAAAGATATTGATGAGCTGGATCAGAAGTACAAAGAAAGATTACAAAGCTTTACTCCTGAGGCTGTAAAAGGAAAAGATATGCTTACCGCAAGTCATTTTTCAGGATATTTTGCAGCAATTCTTATATTTTACGTAGTTTTGTCGGTGTTTTTCGGAGCGTTTTTCAGAACAAGAACGATTCATCAGCCCGAAGAAATGAATCAAGCCTAATTTTATTAAAATTAAATGAATTTATCTATAGTTATTCCGTTACTGAACGAAGAAGATTCTTTGGAAGAGCTTTTTTCAAGAATTGATAACGTTTGCAAATCCAGTAATTTATCCTATGAAATCTGGTTTGTAGACGATGGAAGTACGGATTTGTCGTGGAGTATTATTGAGAATATGAAAGTACAATATCCTCAAATCCACGCTATTAAATTTTCCAGAAATTATGGAAAATCACAGGCGCTACACGCCGCTTTTGCAAGAACGAACGGGGATGTGGTAATTACCATGGATGCTGACTTACAGGATTTCCCGGAAGAAATCCCTGAGCTTTACAATATGGTCGTAAATGAAAATTACGATATTGTATCAGGGTGGAAGAAGAAACGTTTTGATAATGTGATGACGAAAAATATTCCGTCAAAACTGTTCAATGCTGCTGCCAGAAAAGTTTCGGGAGTTTATCTTCACGATTTCAATTGTGGTTTAAAAGCCTATAAAAAACAAGTTGTAAAATCCGTTGATGTATACGGAGATATGCACCGATATATTCCGGTATTGGCTGCCAATGCAGGATTCAGAAGAATAACGGAAAAAGAAGTACAGCATCAGGCAAGACCTTACGGAACCTCGAAATTCGGAACAGAAAGATTTATCAGAGGGTTTTTAGATCTGGTAACGCTTTGGTTTGTAAGCCGGTTTGGGGGAAGACCGATGCATTTCTTTGGAGCAGTAGGGACTGTGATGTTTATTTTTGGTTTTCTTTCGGCCCTTTGGTTGGGAGTATCCAAACTGATTGATGTGGCCAGAGGAATTTACGGACACTTAATTACCAATAATCCTTGGTTTTATATTGCTTTAACGATGATGATTATGGGAACATTATTATTTGTTGCCGGATTCCTAGGAGAAATGATTATCAGAACCAACCGTGAGCATAAGAACTATAATATTGATGATGTAATATAATGGAAGAAAAGTTGCCCAAAATTTATTCTAAAAAAGCGATTTTAGGATTTTCTATTTTTCTTTCAACACTCTTTGGAGGCGTTTTATTATTTCAGAACCTTTTGAATGTCAATAAAAAGAAAGAGGCTTATACAGTGTTGGGGATTTCTATCGTTATAACGATATTAACTGCTGTTATTGTGAACATTCCTGAAAAGCCGATCAGTGCTTTGGCCTATGTTTGTGGACTGGCAGGAGGTATGTTGTTATCCGATTATTTTGTTCCGAAATATTTCCCGAACGAAACGGAATACCCAAAGAAACCGATATGGAAACCTTTAATTATCGGAATTATTATAGTGGCTATTCTGGTGACATTAGCAATTTATGCTGCTTCACTGGAAAATAGTTATTAAATGATATCATTATAGTATACAAATACCTCAAAAAGTAATATGCTTTTTGGGGTGTTTTTCTTTTATATTTGTAGAAGGCAGCAAAAATCAAATCAGTCATTAGTAATAAGAATTAATAATTCAAGACATAAAATTGGCCAAATTTTTTCCAATAGAGGTTTCAGACAAGTAGAAAAATTGAAAATTATCAGGTATTTTATTGTCAAAAGACAAAGTTTTTTAAAAATTTTAATCCTATTTTTGTTAAAGAATATTGTTGAGAGTTCTCTGGATCGGATAAAAAACAACCTTGAGAACTTTCAATAGGATTGGTCATGTTTGATCATCAGGATAGTAATAGAATATTTAAAATTAAATATGAAAAAAATAGTATACACATTGATGTTGGTTGCAGTAGTTTCCTGTGGAAAAGTTTCTCCCAAAGGAAATATTGAAAAGAAAGATGTGGATGTTTCGGAGTTTGTGAATCTGGATTTGAACGGTAAATTCCGTGTATTTTACGCCAGAGGCCCGAAAAATTTTGTAGAAATAGAAACGTATCCTAATGTAGCTAATAACCTTGACGTTGATGTAAAAGATAAAACACTTTTCATCAAAGAAAAAAGAAGAACAAAAGGAGTAGATTTTTATAACGTAACCATTTATTCAAAATACAACCTTGAAAAAGTTGCTGTTTCAGACTCTGTGGAAATGAATATTTCGAGTGAAATTAAAACTGATAATTTCAGACTCAATATGAAAAATAATGCAAGTTTCATGGGATCTGTAAACACCAGAAGAGCAGAAGTGGAGATGCATAACAGAAGTAGAGCTAACTTTTTAGGATTAACTAAAGATGCGGTAATAAAAATTTCAGATACAGCAAGTTTAATTGCTCCTTATTGGAAAATTACCAACCTGAATGTTGATTCTAAAAATGGGAATTATGCAGAGGTCAATGTAAAAGATTCTTTGAAAGGAAATATTCAGAACACCGCTAAATTTGTCTATTATAACGATCCGATCAGAGCGTTTAAAGTAGAAAAAACAACGAAAGTTGAAAATAAGAAATTAGAGTAAAAAGGTTGGAAGTTGGGAGTTGGAAGCTGGAGGTACTTTTAGTTTACCGAACTTCACATTTTCACCTTTAAATAAATAAAAAAATAAAAAGCAGAAGTTTGAAACTAGGCAGAGAAATAACCTCCAGCCTCCAGCTTCCTTCTTCCAGCTAAAAATAAACAGAACAATAAATAAAAAAGCAGAAGATTGAAACTAGGCAGAGAAACAACCTCCAGCCTCCAGCTTCCTTCTTCCAGCTAAAAATAAACAGAACAATAAATAAAAAAGCAGAAGTTTGAAACTAGGCAGAGAAATAACCTCCAGCCTCCAGCTTCCTTCTTCCAGCTAAAAAAAATAAACATAAAATATGAACACATTAGAAAAAGCGAAACTTTGGTTAAGTGATACATTCGATGCAGAAACGAGAAATGCAGTACAGACATTAATCGACAATAATTCTCCTGATCTGGAGGATTCATTCTACAGGGAACTGGAATTTGGGACAGGAGGTATGCGTGGTATCATGGGAGTGGGAACCAACCGCTTAAATAAATATACATTGGGACAGGCTACTCAGGGGCTTGCCAATTATATGTTGCAGCAGTTCAAAGGAGAAGAGATCAAAGTGGCTATCGCTTATGATGTTCGTAACAACTCAAAAGAATTCGGAAAATTAGTTGCAGATGTTTTGACAGCAAACGGAATTAAAGTATTGCTTTTCAAAGATCACAGACCAACTCCTGAACTTTCTTTCACCGTTCGTGATAAAAAATGTAACGGAGGAATTGTATTAACAGCATCTCACAACCCACCTGAATATAACGGTTATAAAGTATACTGGAATGACGGAGCACAAATTGTTCCGCCAAATGATGAAGCGATTATCAAGGAGGTATACTCTGTACAATTTGATGAAATTAAATTCGATGGAAATGATGACCTGATCGAGTGGATCGGAGAGGAGCAGGATGATGTATACATCGATGCCTGTATTGAAAATTCTACGTATCAGAATGTTGGAAAAGAAAACTTGAATATTGTTTTCACATCTATCCACGGAACAACATACACAACGATTCCAAAAGCTTTAGAAAAAGCAGGATTTAAAAAGATTGACCTTGTTAAAGAGCAGATGATTCCAAGCGGAAATTTCCCAACGGTGGAATCTCCAAACCCGGAAGAACCGGCAGCTTTAGAAATGGCATTGGATCTTGCAAGAATTACGAACGCCGATATCGTTATTGGGACAGATCCGGATGGAGACAGACTGGGAATTGCAGTAAGAAACCTTGACGGTGAAATGCAATTACTAAACGGAAACCAAACCAATACAATCCTTACTTACTACATTTTGAACGAGTGGAGAAAACAAGGGAAGATCACAGGAAAAGAGTTCATCGGTTCTACCATTGTAACTTCAGATATTTTCTATGATATTGCTCAAAAATTCGGAGTAGAATGTAAAGTGGGTCTTACAGGATTCAAATGGATCGGAAAAATGATCCGTGAAGCTGAAGGAACACAAAAATTTGTATGTGGTGGAGAAGAAAGTTTCGGATTTATGACGGGAGATTTTGTGCGAGATAAAGACTCTTGTGGAAGTATCCTTTTAGCATGCGAAATTGCTGCTTGGTGTAAAGCCAATGGAAAAACAATGTATCAGTACATGATTGAGATCTATGAAGATTTAGGGATGTATTATGAAGGATTGATCAACATTGTAAGAAAGGGAAGAGAAGGAGCTGAAGAAATCCAGACTATGATGAAAAACTTCCGCGAAAATCCTCCAAAAGAACTAGCAGGTTCATTAGTAGAAGAAATCAAAGACTTTAAAGAGCAGACAAGCTTTACGGTTTCAACGAACGAGAAAAAGGTAATGGCTGATATTCCAAAGTCTAATGTATTGATTTATTATACACAGGATGGAACAAAAGTTTGTGTAAGACCTTCAGGAACAGAACCTAAAATCAAGTTTTATGTTTCAGTAAAAGATGCCATCTCTTCTGAAGCAGATTTCAAGGATAAATTAAAATCATTAGAAGCTAAAATCGGAGCTGTTAAAACAGATTTAAAACTGGATTAATCAACTGATTGCAGCACATGATAAAAAAAATTATAACTATATGTATACTGTCTGCAATTGTAGTTTCCTGTAAAAAGGAAACTACAGTTTCTGATGTAAAACCTGTAAAAGATTCGATTACAAAAAACGAAACTAAAGAAGAGCTGTATAAACCGGTTGATACCGTTTGCTCTCCCAATAAAAAAACAGAGGACTACATCACTGCACTTCAGTGGTATCATACAAAAATAGATAAAGAAGTTGCAGAAAATACTCCGGAAAAGAACAACAATGTATATGAAGATTATCTTAAAATCAGAGAAAAATATACAGAATGTCTAAGTTCTTTGAATGCTGATGTTTTAGATAAATATGTTAATTATTACGATGCAGAAAAAGAACGATACAATCTTCCTGAGCATGTAAATAAACTTGCTGCCGAATTTAAAAAAGCAGGTTTGGAATTCAGGGAAGTAGGAGAAGGGATCACAGAAATCTGGACGATTCCGGGATATTATTCATCTATTTTTAAAAATAAAGTGACTCCGGATTATGACGTCTATATTTCACAAACGGATAAAGAAAGTGAAAGCAATTATGCAGCGGATGCCGGCTTAATGATTTCCTGGGAAGAATTAGGAAACAGATTGATGTTCTGGGAAAATTTCATCAACAAATATCCTAAAAGTAAGCTGATAAAATTTGTAAAACAAGACTACAATAATTATCTAGCTGATTATTTGCTAGGTATGGATAACACTCCGACATATCAAGAAGACTTCGACAAAGGAACCGGAAAACTATACGATGAAAACAGAGCGGAATTCAATAGGATCATCAAAAAATATCCGAATTCCTATACGGCAAAAAAAGCAAAAGAACTAATAGCCCTTTTTGATGCACAGATGCCGGTAAATCAAATACATGAAAGAATCAATGTTGAAAGAAAATATTAGTAAATTTTAAATAAGAAATAAAGTGAAAGTTTCAAAATTAGCGGCGAACCTGATTGGTTCTGAAATTGTAAAAATTGGTAACGAAGTAAATGATCTAAAAGCAAAAGGAGCAGAAATTGCCAATCTTACTATTGGTGACCTGAATTCTAATATCTATCCTATCCCGGCATTGCTGAAGGAAGAGATTCAGAAAGCATATCAGAATAATCTGACAAACTATCCGCCTGCAAACGGACTTTTATCTTTAAGAAAAGAGGTTTCCAAAGATTTAAAAAACAGATGGAACCTTGATTATTCTCCTAATGATATTTTAATTACGGCAGGATCAAGACCTTTGATCTATGCGGTATACAAAACTATCGTAGACGAAGGAGATAAGGTAGTATACCCAACTCCGTCTTGGAACAATAATCATTATGCTTACCTTACTTCAGCAAACGCTGTAGAAGTGAAAACAAAGCCTGAAACCAATTTCCTTCCAACTGCAGACGACTTAAGACCTCACCTGGACGGAGCCGTTTTATTAGCGCTATGTTCTCCATTGAACCCTACAGGAACAATGTTTACAAGAGAGCAACTTTCAGAAATCTGCGAATTGGTGATTGCCGAAAACAAAAAAAGAGGAGCAGACGAAAAACCGTTATATTTAATGTATGACCAGATTTACTCTAACCTTACTTTTGGAGCAGAACATGTAGACCCGGTTTCTCTTTTCCCTGAAATGAAGGATTATACAGTGTATATTGATGGTATTTCTAAATGCCTTGCTGCAACAGGAGTACGTGTAGGATGGGGATTCGGTCCTGCTCATATCATTGATAAAATGAAAGCTCTTCTTACCCATGTAGGAGCTTGGGCACCAAAACCGGAGCAAGAGGCAACTGCAAAATTCTATGAAAACCCTGAAAATGTAAATACATTCGTAGATGACTTTAAAGCAAAACTGGAAGAAAGCTTAAAAGTTCTTCACGGAGGAATTCAGGATTTAAAAGGAAAAGGTTTGGCGGTAGACAGTATTGAGCCAATGGGAGCACTTTATCTGACCATCAAATTAGATTATATCGGAAAAACAAAACCTGATGGAGCTGTTGTTGAAAACTCTTCAGACCTTGTATTTTACCTAATCAATGAAGCAGGAGTTGCCTTAGTGCCATTCTCAGCATTTGGGGAAGAAAAGTCAGAACCTTGGTTCCGTGCATCAGTAGGAGGTCTTGCGATCGATGAGATCAAAGTAATGCTTCCGAAGTTGGAAAATGCTTTGAACAATCTAAAGTAATCTTTACCTTAATATATGCTTCGACTTCGCTCAGCATGACATCGTTAAAACCAATAAATAGTATTAACCGTGTCACGCTGAGCGGAGTCGAAGCGTTTTAGAGTAAATCATTTGAATTCAGTTTTCCTATACGTCCCTAGGACCTATGGAGTTATTTTTTTGATTAAGTACATAAACTAATAACAGGCTGTCTTTTTATGAAAAAAATTAAATAAAAATTAAAATTGAATAAACATTTTGTGGTAAAGTGAACAAGGAATTACCTTTGCCGTTTTTATAAGCTAAGAATAAACAGGGTTGAAAAAGACAACGATGAAAAGAATAAGATTTTTGCTATTACCAATGTCTATATTGGTCTGTTCACAAGAAGTAGATACATTGAAGGTAACAGAATTGCCACAGGAACTTGAACCAAAAGTACAAACTTATACTTTAAAAGACGGGACTGTCAGAACTTATCCAAAACCTAAACTTCTGGATTTTGTGACCAAACTACCCAGAAACTTTATTGATACGAATAAAGATTTTGTAGCCAAAGATCATGCTTATTATTTAGGAGGAGCGGTAGCATCAACATTAATTCTTATACCTTTCGATCAAAAACTAATCGATAACTCCAGAGAATTAGGAGAAAGATGGGGAATGGATAAGGATAACAACTATACCAAAATTGGTGGAGTCTTTAAAATACCCAAAGATATCGGATCAACGCTTTACCTGATAGGAAATGGTTCTACACTGGTATTGCTTGGAATCGGTTTCGGAACCTATGGTTTAATTAAAAATGACTACAGAGCTCAGGCTACAGCAAGCGGATTAATGGAGAGTTTAATCCTTTCAGGGGTCTTTACCCAGACTATAAAAAGAATTACCGGAAGGGAAAGTCCGTTTATTGCAGAAGAAAATGGCAATAAAGGAGGAGCTTGGAATCCTTTCCCAAGTTTCTCGGCATTTAGTAAGAATACATCCAGTTATGACGCTATGCCGTCAGGACATTTAACCACTTTTATGGCCGGGATTACTGTTATTGCAGATAACTATCCGGATGCAAAATGGATTAAGCCTGTGGGATATACCTTAGCAGGAGCCTTATGTTTTCAAATGATGCAAAGTAAAGTACATTGGGCGTCGGATTATCCTTTAGCGTTGTTGATGGGATACTTTATCGGGAAAACAATCTCAAAAAGCAGATATACATCAACAGAAGGAACAATAGGGAAAACAAAATATAAATTTGACCTTATGGCATCCCGCCAATGGGAATACAATATGGTAGGTGTAAAACTATCTTTTTAAATATCAACTCATTTAATAAAAATCTATATCCAATTCCCACATTTTCATTGAAGGTGCGGGAGTTTTGTTTTTTGAAAAAGATAGATCAATTTTGTATCGAAACCTGGTATAGAATACCATATTTTATATGACAAACTAAAATACTTTCACTATTTTTGAGCTGAAAAAGCTATCATACATCCTTTCTGTAATAAGGATTGAAAGATAACAGCTGAATAGAAGAACTTTAATTAAGATTTTTATTGAATGAAAATAATCGCTGTCATCCCTGCCCGTTACGAAGCTAGTCGCTTTCCAGGGAAATTAATGCAGATTTTGGGTGAAAAAACCGTGATTACCACTACTTATCAAAATGTTGTGGAAACCGGATTATTTGATGAAGTATTTGTGGCTACAGATTCTGAAATTATTTTTAATGAAATTGTTCAACACGGCGGAAAAGCTGTAATGACGGGACAGCATGAAACAGGAAGTGATCGAATTGCTGAAGCCGTACAGAATATCGACTGTGATATTGTGATCAACGTTCAGGGAGATGAACCTTTCCTTAAATTAGAGCCTTTACAGCAGCTTATAGAAGTTTTCAAAGCAGATGCTCAACAAGAAATTTCATTAGCTTCATTAAAAATAAAATTAACTGGAAAAGAAGAAATTGAAAACCCCAATAACGTAAAAGTTATTACGGATAATAATGATTTTGCCCTTTATTTCAGCCGTTCAGCAATTCCTTTTCACAGAGAAATTTCTTATAATGTAAATTATTATAAACATATTGGAGTATATGCATTCAGGAAAGAAGCATTGCTGCAATTCTCAAAGCTGGAAATGAAACCATTGGAAATATCAGAGAAAATAGAATGCATCCGCTACCTGGAATATGGCATGAAAATCAAAATGATAGAAACCAATTTTATCGGAGTAGGGATCGATACACCGGAAGATTTGGAAAAAGCAAGAAAGTTAATTTAATTTGAAGATTTGAAAATGAGATAATTTGAAAACGAATATGGCAATTGTATTTCTTCCTCTTTTGCCTTATTTGCTTTTTTAGCTTTCTTCACTTTCCTCCCTTTTTGCATTTTATCCCAAATCCTCTTATATTTGAATTTATAAATAAAATTAATGAAGAAGTTACTCTTAGTATTTGGATTGATCGTTTCGCATTTAACTTTTGCACAGACGGCAAAAGAAATTATAGATAAAAACATTGAATTATCCGGAGGATTAACCAATTGGAAACTTTTAAATTCAGTGCTGCTTCAAGGAAAAGTAGTTTTAGGAATTAAGGACGAATACCCGATAAAAATTTATCAGCAGCGCCCTAATCTTACCAAAACAGTAATCACGGCCAACGGAAAAGATACGGCTATTGAAGGTTTTGACGGAACTAAAGGGTATGCGATGAACTATGCTGCCAATAAAGTTCAGGAGTATCCTGAATATGTACCGGAAAGTTTTGATAATGACTTTATCGACTGGGAAAATAAAGGTTTCGATGCCAAATATCTTGGAAAAGAAAAGGTAGGAGAGATCTACTGTCATAAAGTTGAACTTACTAAGAATGTTAATAAGAATATGTATTATTTTGATACCAAAACGTATATGCTTTTGAAGGAAGTTAAAAAGGATGAAACAGTAGTATATTCTGATTATAAGAAAGTAGGAAACCTGGTAATGCCTTTCAGAATTGAATCTTCGAGTCCTAAAAAAGATGGAGATTACGTCATGCTATTAAACAAAATTGATGTAAACAAAGTTTTTCCGGCTAATATTTTTAAATTTTAAATCCACTGCGGCTTAGCTGCAAATAAAATCATAAGAAATGAAAAAGATTTTTTTACTGCTGCTCTCCTTTATGGCATTCCTTCAGAGCTGCACCAATCAAAAAAGTGAAATTTCTAAAGCCAAAACCCAAGAACTTATGGGAAAAACAATATATGATTTCAAAGTAGAAAGCCTTGATGGTAAAGAGATTAACTTTGCCGATTTTAAAGGAAAGAAAATCCTTATCGTTAATACAGCTTCTGAGTGCGGTTTTACTCCACAGTATGCTGATCTGGAAAAAGTATATGAACAATACAAAGATAAACTGGTTGTTGTAGGCTTTCCTGCAAATAATTTCGGAGGACAAGAGCCGGGTACCAATACGGAAATCGGCGCCTTTTGCCAGAAAAATTATGGCGTAACATTCCCAATGGCTGCTAAAGTATCCGTAAAAGGGGATGATACGGCACCAATCTTTAAATATTTAACAGAACAAGAATTAAACGGAGTAAAAAATACCACCATCCTTTGGAACTTTACCAAATTCCTTGTGGATGAAAATGGAAAACTGATTGACTCTTTTGTAAGTACAACAAAACCTACAAGTGAGGCAATTACAAAGTATTTGAAATAAATAAAAAATATTGATATACAGAAAGTGGATGTTATCATCCACTTTTTTATTTTTGCACGATGAAAAAACTAGTAATTATTTTTATACTTATCCTTTCTGCTAAAGGATTTTCACAAAGTTATTTTTCAGGTAAAATCAACTATTGCACTCCCCAAAAAGAAGACTCCAAAAAGAAATTTGATGTAGTAATCAAAGCATTACAGTTTCCAAAACTTTATGAGAGAGCAACTCGTGGTATGGTTCATGTTGCGGCTCAGGATTCCACATATTGTGATGCGTATTTTATGGCAGGATATCTTTTCAGATTACAGGAAAAATACGAGGAAGCTCTTGCTTACTATTATGTAGCAGATAGCTTAGCCCAGAATAGATCTCCAGAATTTAAGCAAAATTTAGCTATTGAAATGATGAGAATTGAGCGGGCTGATTTGGCAAGAGAAAAGTTTCAGGAAATGGTAAAATATTTTCCCACTAATCCGGAAGGGTATTATGGTATAGCTAATACTGCAATTGTTCTTAATGATTTTGATAATGGATTAAGCAATTTGAAAAAGGCTGAAAAGCTGTATGAAAGCTCTGGAGAAGTAAAGGTTGACGTAAAATACATGTATGGTATGTTGAATTGTCTTAAAGAAAATTACGAAGAAGCATTACCTTATTTTGATGAAGTGTATTCTACATATAAAAAAGATAAAGGATATTTATCTCTTTATGCACTTACTTTAATAAAGGTTGGTAAGGCCAAGAATGATGAAAAGCTTATTAAAAAAGCCTGGAAAACGTATGAAAAAATAAAAGATATACAAGGACCGGAGGATCTTTCTGAAAAAATAAAGAAGGAATTCTCCTAGGATTTGTTCTCACTTTAAAAAGAATACAAAGAAATTCTATAAATCTGTGTAAATCCGTGTGATTTGTGGGGAAATCGATTCAACCACAGATTTTCGAAGATTTACACAGATTTTTTATTAGCGTTTTTTTATCCTTGCTCATCAATAACCTTGTCTGCAAAACAAAAAATATTTCCCAGTTTGATACTGGAATATCCATTGCTTTTTATTTTGGAGGAATTGATCATTGCTTTAGCCAGAATATTAGTGGGTAAGGGCTTTTGACTCTCTAGCAGACCAAATTTATTGGCAAACTTTATAATCCGACTGCCCAAAACTTCTCCCGTTCTTTCAGAGTCTTTTCGCTCCAGCATTCCGGGTTTAAAAATAGTAATCTTATTAAAGTGTAATTGCTTTACAGCCTCTTCAAGCTCACCTTTCATTTTGGAATAAAAGATTTTAGAGGTTGAGTTTGCTCCATATGCTGAAACCAGGATATAATCTTCAACATTATTTTCCTTGGCTGCTTTTGCGAATTCATATTGATAATCAAAATCCACCTTTTTTTGAGCTTCTTTGCTTCCCGCATCCTTTAAAGTGGTTCCGAGACAGGAAAAGGCAACATCTCCCTTCACCATTTCTTTCCATTCTTCAGGCTTTTCAAAATCTACGATATGAACCTTAAGTCTTTCGTTTTCGATATTCACAGGTTTTCTTACAAAAATATCAACTTCATCAAATGCTTTATCATGAAGTAACTGATTGACTAAATCTTTTCCTGTGGCACCTGTAGCGCCGATTACTAAAGCTTTCATAATAATTTGTGATTGATAAGATTATTTTCTTTTCTTAAATTTACTAAATTTGATTAAAAGATAAAAGATAAAAGATAAAAGATAAAAGATAAAAGATAAAAGATAAAAGATAAAAGATTTTTTTATTAAATATCTGCTACCTATTTGTATATCAATTACTATTAATCATATTACTAATTACCCATTACTTATTACTTATAAAAAGCCATGGATGCCAACGAAATTTTAGATTATTGCCTTACTAAAAAAGCTGTTACAGAAAGTTTTCCTTTTGATAACGAAACGCTTGTACTAAAAGTAGATACCAAAATGTTCCTGTTAATGGGGCTTGAAAAACAACCTTTATCTATTAATGTAAAAACAGATCCGGAATGGAGTGCGGAACTTAGAGAGCAATATCCACAAATTACAGGAGCTTATCATATGAACAAAACCCACTGGAATTCCGTAATGTTGGATGGCTTAAAAAAAGATTTAGTTCTTAAACTCATTGATCACTCTTATGATTTGGTTTTTAAATCTTTGACAAAGAAAGTACAGAATACAATCAATGATTCTTTGCAAAACTAAGGCGTAGAGTAAATTTTTTACCATTTCTTGAGGTTAGGGTATGAAAATTGTTGTTAATTTTGAATTAAACAATTAAAACAATAAACAGATGAGGAAGTATCTTCCAATGCTCGCAGTAGTGGGTATTATTACATTATCAGGGTGTAATTCAACGGATAAGAAAAATGCGCCGGCAGCTACAGACACTACTGCTAATACTGTGGCACCTGCTTCTGAGAGTTCAGAAAACCTGAAAATTGAATTTTCAGGGACTGAGAATTTTACGATTAAAAATCCAAAGCTCAAAGTAAGTTTATTTGGTGTTGATGAAAGACTGGCAGATGCTCCTGCGACATTAATTACGGAGAAAGAATATGAAGAGAAATCAATTCCGTTTACCATTGATTTACCAGTTCCTAAAGATGCTGAAAGTAAAATTAATCCAAAACCTGTAGGACCTGCTAAATATTATGTTACAGTAAGTTGGGATTCTGATGGAAATGGAAAAGCAGATCAAAAAGGAGACATCTTCATCGATTATGATAAGCAGTTTCCTAATGTGAAATTAAACAATGAAACGCAGAAAGTTTACTTAAAAGTATTGAAATAGTCTTGCCTAGAATAATAACAGCTTTTAAAAGTAAACTGCAAAATATTTACTGTTGATAAAAAAAAGTAACTCATACTAGAGTTACTTTTTTTTAGAAATGATATTCTTCAGTTAATCTTTTATCTTCATCCAGTCTTTCAATTAATTTTTCAAGACCTTCAAACTTAATTTCATCGTGAAGGAAATCTCTGAATCTTACGGTAATTTTTTCATCATAAATATCACCATCAAAATCAAGGATATAAACTTCTACTGTTAATTTTTCTCCATTTACTGTAGGATTGGTGCCTATGCTCAACATTCCTTTGTAAGATTGCCCTTTTACATCAACTTCAACAATATAGGCGCCTTTTTTGGGAAGAAGCTTGATGGATTCTATATCGATATTGGCAGTAGGATAGCCAATTGTTCTGCCTATTTTTTTTCCATGAACAACGCTTCCGGAAACAGAGTAGGAGTATCCCAGCATTTCATTAGCTTCCTTAATATTTCCGGTTAAAAGAGCATTACGTACTTTGGTGGAGCTGATATTATTTTCATGAATATTGATAGCTTCCATTTGTTCTACCTCAAAATCAAGCTCCTTAGAAAGTTTTTGAAGAAGTGCAAAATTTCCGCTTTTATTTTTTCCAAAAGAATGATCGTAGCCTATAATAAGATATTTTACATTAAGCTTATCAATTAAAATCTGACGTACAAATTCTTCTCCGGTTAAATTTCTGAACTCTTCATCAAATTCTTTCAGGAACAAATTATCGATGCGATATTTTTCTATCAGTTGTTTTTTTTCTTCTAAAGTATTGAGGAGCTTTAAATCTTCATTAGGATTAAAAACAAATCTGGGATGTGGCCAAAAAGTAAGGATAGCAGTTTCCAGATTGTTTTCTGTACCTATTTTTATCAGTTCATCAATAATACTTTTATGCCCGAGATGTACTCCGTCAAACATTCCTAAAGACAATGCTAGAGGCTTTTGAGAGGAATAATCTTTAAAATTCTTGAAAACTTTCAAAACGAAAAAATTTTGATTGCAAATATAAAACCTTTATTTTGATTGGAAGCGATTATGAATGATGCTGAACAAAAAAAGTTATATGTTAAAAACACTATTAATATATTAACTATAATTTGATTATTGGTTTTAAATTTTATTAATTATTTATTAATTTGTTTATATTTATGATTTATTTTAAATAATTATTTGTTTTATGTTGATAATTTGATTATTTTTAAAAAAAACATTATGAACAAAAAATTACTTTTTATCGCACTTATTGTTGGAATTAAATTAAGTGCACAGTGTAATCCTGTAAATTTACCTTATACAGAAGATTTCGAAAGCGTAACAACTCCAGCGTTACCGCCATGTACGACCATTGAGAACGCAGGATTGGGATCTAATTGGATTACCAAACAAAATGCACACACTGGAATTTCAAGTAAAGCATTGACTTATAAATTTAATTCTTCAAATGCTGCTAATGCTTGGTTTTTTACTCCTGGATTAAATCTTATTGGAGGAGTACAATACAAAATAACTTATAAGTATTCCGGTACCGGGGGAACCTTCCCGGAAAAATTAAAAGTGGCGTACGGAATGGGGGCTAATAGTTCTTCTATGACCAATCAATTGGCAGATTATCCTAATATTGTAACATCAAGTGTGTCTACGGATGCTATAACATTTACGCCTTCTACTACAGGAGTATATTATATGGGATTTAATTGTTACTCCAATGCCGATCAATATTATTTACAAGTTGATGATATCAGTGTGACCAATTCTCAGTTAGCTACTGCAGAAGTAAATCGCAAAAATGATGCAGTCAAAATCTATCCAAACCCATTTATAGATGTGGTAAATATGGTTAAGGCGGATTATGTGAAATCTATTTCCATTAATGATATGTCTGGTAAAACAGTGAAAACTATCGATAAACCATCTCCACAGGTTAGTTTAAAAGAATTAATTCCGGGAGCTTATATGATAAAACTGGAAATGAAAGATGGGTCTCAAAAGGTAATCAAAGGTGTTAAAAAATAGGCGGAGCTTTTTTATACTAAAATATATTTAAAAATCATAGAACCAAAGGAGTTTTTTCTTCTTTGGTTTTTTTGTGAAAAAGCATGATAAAAATCTTTTTTTTACCAATTGCGGGTTTATGAAGAATCACTATATTTGCACCAAGAAAAAATTTAGCAATGGCAAACCAAATTAAAGGTAAAATTTCTCAAATTATTGGTCCGGTAATCGACGTTGTCTTTACTGATGTGGAATCTGTTCCAGCAATCTATGACGCGTTAGAAATTACAAAAGAAAACGGTGAAAAAGTAATCTTAGAGGTAGAACAACATATTGGCGAAGATACAGTAAGATGTATCGCAATGGACGCTACAGATGGTCTTAAGAGAGGTCAGGATGTGATTGGATACGGAAATCCTATTACAATGCCAATCGGAGAGGCTGTAAACGGAAGACTTTTCAACGTAGTTGGGGATGCTATCGACGGACTTCAAAATATTTCTAAGGATGGAGGTCTTCCAATCCACAGAGAAGCTCCAAAATTTGATCAACTTTCAACTTCTGCAGAAGTTTTATTTACAGGTATTAAAGTAATCGACTTAGTTGAACCTTACGCAAAAGGAGGTAAAATTGGTTTGTTCGGTGGTGCCGGTGTAGGTAAAACAGTATTGATCCAGGAGTTGATTAACAATATTGCAAAAGGACACGGAGGTCTTTCTGTATTCGCCGGAGTAGGTGAAAGAACGAGAGAAGGAAATGACCTTTTAAGAGAGATGTTGGAATCTGGAATTATCAAGTATGGTGACGATTTCATGCACTCTATGGAAAATGGAGGTTGGGATCTTTCTAAAGTAGACTTAGAAGCTATGAAAGATTCTAAAGCAGCATTCGTTTTCGGACAGATGAACGAGCCGCCAGGTGCGAGAGCTAGAGTAGCACTTTCAGGTCTTACATTAGCTGAGTACTATAGAGATGGTGGAGAAAGCGGACAAGGTAGAGACGTACTTTTCTTCGTAGACAATATCTTCCGTTTTACACAGGCTGGTTCTGAGGTATCTGCACTTCTTGGTCGTATGCCATCAGCGGTAGGTTACCAACCAACTCTTGCTTCTGAAATGGGTGCGATGCAGGAAAGAATTACTTCAACTAAAAATGGTTCAATTACTTCAGTACAGGCGGTATACGTACCTGCGGATGACTTAACTGACCCGGCTCCTGCAACAACGTTTGCTCACTTGGATGCAACTACAGTATTGGATAGAAAGATTGCTTCATTAGGTATTTACCCGGCGGTAGATCCATTAGCATCTACTTCAAGAATCCTTGCTCCTGAAGTTATCGGTCACGATCACTACAACTGTGCTCAAAGAGTAAAAGAAATCCTTCAAAGATATAAAGCGCTTCAAGATATCATCGCTATCCTTGGTATGGAAGAACTTTCTGAAGAAGATAAAGCTGTTGTTTACCGTGCTAGAAAAGTTCAGAGATTCTTATCTCAGCCTTTCCACGTAGCAGAACAGTTTACAGGTATTCCGGGATCATTAGTTGATATCAAAGATACAATCAAAGGATTCAACATGATTATGGATGGTGAATTAGATCACTTACCGGAAGCTGCTTTCAACTTGAAAGGAACTATCGAAGAAGCTATCGAAGCAGGACAAAAAATGTTAGCTGAAAACGCATAAATTATTAACAATTTGAGATTTGAAATTTGAGATTCGATGAGTAATTTCAAATTTCAAACATCAAATTTCAAATTTGTTTCTATGAATATAAAAATTTTAACACCAGAATACGTAGTTTTTGAAGGAGAAGTAGACTCTGTATTATTGCCTGGAAAAAATGGTGAATTCCACATCATGAAAAACCACGCAGGAATCGTTTCTTCTTTAATCGGAGGTGATGTAAAGCTTTTCACCAATTCTATTGATGAAGCTTTTGCTAAAAACTTCGCTAAAGAATCTGGAAAAGACTCTGTTTTTGCTTATACTATCAAAAGCGGTGTTGTAGAATTTAATCATAATAAAGGAATTATCCTTTGTGAATAATTAAATGAAAAGCTAAATATATTTTCAAGAAAGTGTAACTTTGTGTTACACTTTTTTTATTTATGTAAAAATCTGATTCTATGAAGAAAAGTATAATCATATTCTTTACAATTCTGGGAATTTCCCTCAATGCTCAGAATATCAAGACCAAAAGAGGGATCATCAATTTAGACGGAATTCCGGTTGCAAAAATCTCCAATAAATCCAATCAATATACTTTTATGGATTTAAAAGAGACTCCATTATACACAATGGAATTTATTGATAAGAGTATCGTGGATTCGGTTAGAGATAGCTACATTAAGCTCAATAGAGTATATAATAGGGATAAAACAATTGAATTGGATTATATTTCACCTTCTGCATTTTCAGGAGAAGAAAAGTCGGCTGTCTATACTTCTGTGAATGGTTTCAAAATTATCGATAATAAAGGCGTCAATGTAAAAAATCTCGATGATCTTTTTTCAAATACTCCTAAAAGAAAATTAGATAGCAAAACGAAAGAAGCCTATACGATAAGAACGAAAATTGATAAGCTGAATATTGAAGTGAATAAGGTTGGTGAGATCCTAAGCAATGGTGTTCCTGTAGGCTATTTTACTAACTTACCTGTTAGTTTTGGGTCAGACGATAAAATTATGGATAAAACGTTTGTAGATATTGAAATTTATGATGCTAAAAGCAAATACATTGGGAAATATATTACAACAACAAAACAATTAAAAACGGCCGGAGGAAAGTCTTTTACGATTTACAGAGAAATGTCGGGAAGAGCTTCTATTTTAAAGTTTCCAACTTATAAAGCTCTTGCAGAACGAATGGCTATGATGGATCCGAACTTTATTAAAATACAAGAGAAAGTATCCGTAGGACCTGTCGTGAAAGAGCAGTCTCATTAAAAATGATCAATAGAAACGGGCTTTAGCCCGTTCACATAAAATCCCACATTCCATTGGCTTTAGCCAAAACATAAAAAAATCCTACCTTTAGATTTATAGGAATCCAGATTTTAATTTTTTCAGAAAAGAAACTTATGGCTGTTTTAGTAAAAATATCATGATTTCAAAAACCCTATTGGAAAATCAAAAAAAATTACAAACTCAAAATTACTCCATTGTCTTTCAATTGCTGCATCGGTTTTGAGAACCAGAATAATTCAAAATCATCAAAATTTTCTTCAAACTGAGTTTTAAGTTGTTGAACGGTAGGTTTCTTTTGGTTTTCAATAGAATTCTCATCCAATATATTCATGAGCCATTCTGCTTTGTCCTGTTCCAATTCAACTTTTACAATATTGGTTTTCAAATGGAATGTAAGCTGGGTATATGTACCGGAATATTTCTTTTTATTTTTTACGCGATTCTCGGCAATTACATTTTTTGTTAGAAATATGACTTTTGAATTTCCTTTAAAACTAAATTGTCCGTCTTCCAAAAGACAATCATGAATATAATCGGGATGAATCGTTGTTCTTGGAATTTTAAAATCAAACCATTCCTGAAGAGGTAATTCAAAATTTACTCCATGCATATAATTGAATAGTGACTTTTTTAGACCAAAGCTGAATTTATTGTGATCAATTCCCGTTTTATCTTTAAAGTCTATATCATTATTGGCAAACAAAATTTCTTGTTCTATGGGAACAACTCCGAAATCATCCGGACTCATACCAACGGGTGAGTGAGCTGTCATGGCAAACTGGTGCCAAAATCCACTCTGAAGGATTCCCATTTCAAAAAGTTGCCTTACCATCTCCAAAGAGTCAACAGTTTCCTGAACAGTTTGAGTAGGGTAGCCATACATTAAGTAAGCATGAACCATAATTCCCGCTTCCGTAAAGTTTCTTGTCACTTTAGCTACTTGCTCTACAGAAACGCCTTTCTCGATGAGTTTTAATAATCGATCACTGGCTACTTCAAGCCCTCCTGAAACCGCTACACAACCGGAAAGTTTGAGCAGATAACATAAATCCCGGGTAAAGCTTTTTTCAAAACGGATATTAGTCCACCAGGTAACCACCAAATTTCTGCGAAGAATTTCCAATGCAACTTCTCTCATCAATGCAGGAGGAGCGGCTTCATCTACAAAATGAAAGCCTGTCTCACCGGTAGTTTTGATGAGTTCTTCCATTCGGTCTACCAGTATTTTGGCAGAAATAGGTTCATAGATTTTAATATAGTCTAAAGAAATATCGCAGAAAGTACATTTCCCCCAATAGCATCCATGAGCCATCGTAAGCTTATTCCATCTTCCGTCACTCCATAAGCTGTGCATGGGATTGGCGATTTCAATGACAGAAATATATTGATCCAGCTTTAAATCGGTGTAATCCGGAGTTCCGATATCTGCTTGTTTATAATCGTGTTTTTTAGAATTGTTTTTATAAACAACTTCCTGATTCTCGATTAAAAATGTCCTTTTGTATTGAGATTCTTCGTTTTGCTTAGGATGGCAGATGTTTTCATAAAGAAGCTCAAGAGGTACCTCACCATCATCTAAGGTAATGAAATCAAAAAATTCAAAAACTCTCTGATCTTTTACATCTCTTAATTCTGTATTGGGAAATCCTCCTCCCATAGCGATTTTAATATGAGGGTAATTCTTTTTGATAAACTGAGCGCATCGGAATCCTGAATATAAATTTCCCGGGAATGGTACAGAAAAACAAACGAGTTTGGGCTGTGTAGTCTCTATTTTTTCTTGAAGAATTTTTAAAGTAAATTCATCAATGAATGTATGTTCACCAGATAATTTTGAATATAATTCATCAAAGGAATTGGCGCTTTTACCAAGACGTTCCGCATATCTGCTAAACCCAAAATCGGAGTCAATATTTTCAACAATATAATCTGAAATATCTTCTAAATATAAAGTAGCTAAATGCTTTGCTTTATCTTGTAATCCCATATTTCCGAAAGCGAATTCCATATCATCTAACTGGTTGAAACGGGAAGCTTCCGGAAGAAAATTCATGCTGCAGATTTGCCTTGCCAAGGTAGGAGTTTTACCTTGTAAAAAAGGAATAACCTGATCAATGGTCTTTAGATATTCTTCTCTGAGAGCAAAAATTCTCTGAGAGTTTTCGGAGGTATTCTGAAGATCAATTTTTTTATCAAATACCTTCTGAATTCCTTTTTGGGAAAACAATTCCAATATAACATCAATCCCCAAATCAACCTGATAGCTGGAAATATTTTTGGTGTTCAAGAACCCTTTAATATAAGCTGTCGCGGGATAAGGAGTATTAAGTTGGGTAAAAGGTGGAGTAATAAGAAGCAGATCTTTCAACAGAAATTTTTTGTAAAGTTATTCCAAAGTTTTTTCAGAAAAAAATTTTTTGCTCTGATTATAGACAGGTTTAAATTCTGTTGAAAAATTTCCCCGCAGATCTCACGGATTTCACAGATAAAATGCTGCCGCGACATCATGTAAGTTTGAAGAAGGGAATGATGAATGGAGGCTATTTCCTCATAGCTGTAAATATTAGGCGTGAACTGTGTTTTTTCGGTCGGAAATAACATTCAGAATGACTCCCAGTAAAATAAGAGTAATTCCAATCAATAAGTTGGCGGTAAATTTCTCATGAAACATCAACACACTAACCATCACTGCAACGACAGGCTCCAGCGCTCCTAAAATAGCAACCGGAGTAGAACCAATACTCTTAATAGCATATACTAAACACAGACTGGAAATAACCGTAGTAAGAAAAGCAAAAATAAGAAAGTTGAAAAATATAGCTGCTGAAGGGATCGCAAACGACTCATGTCCTATGATAGATTTTGTCATGAAAAACAGCGAAGTAAAAAGCATAGAATAGAAGGTAAGCTTAAATCCCGAAACTTTAAGTTTAGATTTGTTGACAATTACCATGTAAAGAGCATAAAATAGAGAGCTGAGCATTACAATTCCTAATCCGGCAAAATTAATTTCAAAACTATTTCCTTTTAAACATAAAACAATTACACCCGCAAAGGCAAAAAACAGAGATAGGATGGATAAGCTGGTGAGTTTCTCTTTATAAAAGAAAAACATGATTAAAGCTACAATCACCGGATAGATGAATAAAACAGTAGAGGCAATTCCAGGCGTAAGGAAATCGTACCCTATAAACAGAAATTCTGAGGAAAGTGCATAGCATATTCCCAGAATAGCTAATATTAAAGCTTCTTTTTTATTGATTCTAAAGTTTTGTCTGGAATAAATCAGATATCCACCTACCATAATGGCAGAAAAGAAAAACCTGTAAAACAGGGTAATGTCCATTGAAAAATGGGCTTGCTTGATCGGCAGAATAAAAATTGGAATCAATCCATAGGAAACCGCCGACAAAATTCCCAATATATATCCTCTGAGTTTCATTGTTTTTTATAGTTTTTAAATAAAAAACCACTGAATCAATCAGTGGTTTTTTGTATTGTTATGAATTAAATCGGTTTAAAACTTAATCCTTGTTCCTGCAGTAATAATTGTTCCTGCTCTTTATAGTAACCACTTACTAATTTGTCGTGAATTGCTTCAAATGCCGCTAATGTTTCATTAATTTCGGCATCCGTATGAGAAGCGGTAGGAATCAACCTTAAAAGAATCATTCCTTTTGGAATAACCGGGTATACTACCACGGATGTAAAGATCCCAAAATTTTCTCTTAAGTCTTTCACCAATAGAGTAGCTTCTACAGGAGTTCCCTGCATCATTACCGGAGTTACACAAGTGTTGGTATCCCCAATATTGAATCCTCTTTCTTTTAAACCGCTCTGTAATTTATTTACATTTTCCCAAAGTTTAGCTTTAATCTCAGGTCTTGATCTTAAAAGCTCTAATCTTTTCAAACCTCCGATTACCATTGGCATTGTAAGAGATTTTGCAAAAATTTGCGATCTTAAGTTGAACTTCAGGTATCTGATGATTTCTTTGTCCCCAGCAAGGAATGCTCCGAAACCAGCCATTGATTTAGCAAAAGTAGAGAAATATACATCAATCTGATCGGTACAGTCTTGTTCTTCACCCACTCCGGCTCCTGTTTTACCTAATGTCCCAAACCCGTGTGCATCATCTACTAAAAGTCTGAACTGATATTTTGATTTTAAATCACAGATTTCTTTGATCTTACCTTGTTGTCCTCTCATTCCGAAAACTCCTTCAGTAATGACAAGGATACCACCTCCTGTTTCTTCAGCAACTTTAGTCGCTCTCTGAAGATTTTTTTCAAGACTGGCCATATCGTTATGCTTATAGGTAAATCTTTTTCCTGAATGAAGTCTTACACCATCTACGATACAAGCGTGAGAGTCCATATCGTAAACAATTACATCGTTTCGGCTTACCAAAGCATCAATGGTAGAAACCATTCCCTGATAACCAAAATTTAATAAATATGCTGATTCTTTTTGTACGAAATCTGCCAATTCTCTCTCCAATTGAAGGTGCTGATCTGTTTCTCCGGACATTGCCCTTGCTCCCATCGGGTAGAACATTCCAAATTCTGCAGCCGCCTGAGCATCCGCTTCTTTTACTTCAGGATGATTACACAATCCTAAATAGTCATTGGCACTCCAGAAAATTACTTCTCTACCTTGAAATTGCATTCTAGGGCCGATAGGACCCTCTAATCTTGGGAAAATAAAATATCCTTCTCCATAATCTGCAAACTGTCCAAGAGGTCCTGGATTTTCTTTTATTCTTTCAAAAATATCCAACATTGTTTCGTAATTTTTAAGTAAAAAAGCCTTTCTTGTAGAACACGCAAAAGGCTTTTGTATTGTGATTTTATTTGTTCTTATTTAATAAACTCAGTCTTGAAAACTTCGTCATAATTGTGAACACAGTTGTTAACAAATCCCTGTTCAGCCATCCATTTATCACTATATACTTTAGTGATGTATCTGGAGCCATGGTCAGGGTATATTAAAACAACCACGTCGTTTTCGGTGAGTTCATGAGATTGTGCATACTGTATTAGCCCTTGGGTTACGGCTCCTGTTGTATAACCTCCCATAATAGCCTCTTTCAAGGCAATTTCGCGGGTTCTGTATGCGGCCATTTCATCATTTACCCTTACAAACTCATCTACTTTATCAAAAAGTAGAGCCGATGGAATCAGGTTTTTTCCCATTCCTTCAATTTGATAAGGATGTACATCTTCTTTGTGAATCTCTCCTGTTTCGTGATAGCTTTTTAATATAGAACCGTCCGCATCTATTCCGATTATTTTAATATCCGGATTTTTTTCCTTCAAAAACTTTGCCGAACCTGATAATGTACCTCCTGTACCTGTACAAGCAAAAAGGTGGGTGATCTTACCTTCTGTTTGTTCCCAGATTTCAGGACCAGTAGACTGGTAATGGGCATCAATATTCAGTTCGTTAAAGTACTGATTGATGTAAATAGAATTTGGAGTTTCCAAAGCGATTCTCTTAGCGACTTCATAATAAGATCTTGGATCATCCGCCGGAACGTTGGCCGGGCAGATATAAACCGTAGCTCCTAATGCTTTTAAATAAGCAATTTTTTCTGGTTTTGTCTTGTCGCTTACCGCGAGAATACATTTATATCCTTTAATGATACATACCATTGCAATAGAAAATCCGGTGTTGCCGGATGTAGTTTCAACAACTACAGAATCTTCCTTTAATAAGCCTTTTTTCTCTGCATTTTCTATAATATGAAGTGCGATTCTATCTTTGGTGGAATGTCCAGGATTATATGATTCTAACTTGGCATAAACGGTTGCTGGAATATCTTTTGTGACAGTATTTAGCTTCACCATAGGTGTGTGTCCTATTAGGCCAAGAATATTATCGTAAACATTACTCATTATTTGTTATTTTCAATAAAAATCTGACTGCAAAAATACAAAAAAATAAATAATTACTAAACTTTTGTTTGATTTCTAGGCGCCGGTTCTAGAAAAAACCATTTTCGTATTCGCAGTTTAGACAGGACTATAATCGCAAATACTACGCCAAATTTTTTAAATTTTGTTAAAAGCCACCTAAAATAATATAAAAGCCTTATTTTCGCATAATTGATTTAATACTATGAAAAATTGGACTTTTAGGCAATGGAACACCGTTTTGGGATGGGTGATTTTCGTCATTGCGTTTTTCACGTACTTGTCCACAATAGAACCCAATTTCAGTTTTTGGGATTGTGGGGAGTACATTTCTTCTGCAGTTAAACTTGAAGTAACGCACGCTCCCGGAGCGGCTTTATTCCAGATTGTGGGTGCCGTGGCAGCCATTTTTGCATTAGGGAAAGGCGAAAATTATTCCATCGTCATCAACGCGATGTCTGCATTGTTCAGTGCGCTGACTATTTTATTTTTGTTTTGGACCATTACCCATTTGGTAAGGAGGTTGCTCAACAAAGATTTTGAAGAAATTACGAAACATCAGGAAATCTCCATTTTATTTGCCGGAGCAGTAGGAGCACTTTGCTTCACATTCTCAGATACATTCTGGTTCTCGGCGGTGGAAGGAGAGGTTTATTCGATGGCTTCAATGTTCATCGCTCTTTTGGTCTGGTTGATCACAAAATGGGAAAACGAGTATCAAGCAGCGGACAGTGAAAGATGGATTATCCTTATTTTCTTCGTTTTAGGACTTTCGGTTGGGGTGCACATGATGTGTATGCTGGCGACTCCTATGGTATGTCTTGTATATTATGCAAGAAACTATAAGTTTACCTGGAAAAATTTTATCTGGGCAAACCTTATTACATTGGGAATTTTAATTATTGTTTTTAAAATTATTTTCCCTTTGATTATGACGATGTTCGGAAGATTGGAAATTTTCTTTGTGAACGGATTAGGGCTTCCTTTCCACTCAGGAACAATTGCAGCATTTATTTTAATGGCTGTGATTTGCTATTTTATGATCAAATATGCCAGAAAAACAAAAAGAAATCTGTATCAGACTATAGCTCTGTCTGTAGTATATATGATTATCGGTTTCTCTTGCTGGATGGTAATTCCGATCAGAGCGAATGCTAATCCGCCGATGAACCTTAACGATCCGGACACTGCCATTGGTATGTTGGATTATTATAACAGAGAGCAGTATGGTGATTGGCCAACAATCTATGGACAAAACTATACAGCATTTTTGGATGCGAATGGGATTGAAAAAAATGAAGACGGAAGCTTTAAAACGCAAAAAACCGGTGAAATCTATGAGAAAGATGAAAAAACCGGAACGTACAGAAAGACCGGAGACCGGTTCAATTATGTATTCAATAAGTCTCAGGTGAGCTTAATGCCAAGAATGTTTAATGAAGATAAGGATGTAATGGCTAACTATATTTCGATGTATGGGGCACCGGATTTTACATTCAACTATGCTAATGAAGATGTGGCAGATAATCCACAGGCTAAGCAAATTTTTGATGAACTGAGAACGAAATATGAAGATAAGTCGATCACGGCTTCAGATTATTTAAAAGTAAAACCTTATAATCTGATCAATGTTCAGAAGCCTTCATTCCTTCAGAATATGGATTATTTTATTTCCTTCCAGAATGGCTATTACTTTGTAAGATACCTGCTATGGAACTATGTGGGGAGACAGAATGACCTTGAAGGAAACATGGAAAGCACAAAAGGAAACTGGATTTCAGGGATTCCTTTTATAGACAATGTTTTGGTTGGAAATCAGGAGAAAATGCCTGCTAAATTTAAAAACGAAAGTACGGTTACATTCTTCTTCCTACCATTAATTTTAGGCTTAATCGGGTTCTTTTTCCAATTGAACAGGGACTTCGGAAGATTCTATGCATTATTATCTTTATTTGTTATAACAAGTGTAGGGATCATCTTCTATACAGGAGTAAAACCGTTTGAACCAAGAGAAAGAGATTATGCAATGGTAGGATCTTTCTATGCCTTTGCGATTTGGATCGGACTAGGAGCAGGAGCTGTTTTATGGTTCTTGCAATCTAAGATAAAATCTAACGGAGCGAATATCGCTTTGGGAGTTGTATTGCTCGGAGTACCTTTTATGATGGGCTTCCAAAACTATAATGTGCATGACAGAAGCAACAGATATACAGCTTATGATTATGCATATTCAGTATTAAAATCATTGCCTAAGAATGATATTTTATTCGTTTATGGTGATAATGACACATATCCGGTTTGGGCAATCCAGGAGACGGAAAGATTCAGAGACGATGTAAAAGTGGTTAACTTTACCCTTGCTTCAACACCTTGGAATTTAGATCAGGTGAAAAGAAGAACATACAATGCAATGGGAATCCCAAGTCAATTAAAACATGAAGATTATAGAGATGGGGTAAACGACCAGATTTATATGATGAAGAAGGAAGATTGGGAAGGGGTTTTCTCTATGTTAAAAGAACAGGGAGCTCCCGATACTCAATTCCAGGCATTCAGAAAATATCTTACACAGGATTCATTAACATTGAAGGAAGCTATTGATTTTATTAAATTCAAATCTCCTGAAAAAGATGAGCTATTGAAAATGTACTTTGGAGAAGAGAAATATGAAAAGTATAATATTCTTCCGGTAAACAAATTTATCCTTCCTGTAAATAAAGAAAATGCTTTAAAAGCGGGAATTATCAATCAAGCAGATCTTCCAAATGTTGCGAATCAGATTATGATTACTTATAAAGGAAATACTCTGTATAAAAACAACCTGATCTTATTGGATTTATTAGCTAATTTCGATTGGAAACGTCCAATTAACTTCTCTTCGGGAGGGATCTATGATAGTGAAAACATATTCTATCTGAACGAGTATCTTCAGTTTGATGGTTTCAGTTATAGATTAGTGCCAATACACACAGCTCAAACTCCTGATGGAGATATGGGTAGAGTGGATACTAATTCTCTTTATAATGTGGTGAAAAATTTCAGATGGGGGAACTTTAAAGATTTAAATGCTCACTTTGATGAAACGGCTACATCCAACATTATCAGCTATAGAATGTCAGCAAGCAGAGCTGCTTCAGCATTAGCGCTAAGTGGACAGAAAGCTAAAGCAATAGAATTATTGGATCTTGCAGCTAAAGAAATTCCAGCTGAAAAATATAATGACCCACGTTCATTAAGCTCTATTGTATCAGGATATATTATCGCAGGTCAGGAACAAAAAGGTCTTCAACTGGCAGAAGTGCTTAAGAAAGGAATTTTTGATGAATATGATTATTATTTAAGCCTTTCAAAAGCAGATCAAAGTTATTTGAGAAGACAAATGAGAACAAAACCAATGGAATATTCTCTTGTTGTTTCTGCTGTTACTGACGCTTATACAAAAATTGGACAAAAAGAAAAGGCATATGCTTATTTAGTAAAATCCATTGAGCCGATTGATAAAAAATTCAATGCTTTTGTAAAAGATCTTCAGCAAATGGGCAAAGAGAAAGCGATGAAAGAATCTGAAGATGTTCAAAAGATTACGCCATTCTATCAATACTTATTTGATGTCATGGAGCCTTTTGATTCAACGTATTCGAAAGAAAAAGAAAATCAGATTACCTCTGCGATTATCAAAGCAACACAATAAATACTTTAAAAACGGAACTTCGGTTCCGTTTTTTTGTTATTGGGAATCCTGAATTTAAAGATTATATTTGTCAATCTTAAAAATACATAATGGTTGACGCAAAAAACAACAAATTCCCAATTTATGCCGTAATTTTTACGGTAGCTTTTAAGCTTCTTTTCTTATTAACCCATTATATTCAGGAAGATGCATTCATTACCTGGAGAGTGGCGCAAAACTTACTGGATTATGGAGTAATTGGATTTAATGGAGATACCAAAATATCAGCTTCCACCACTCATTTGTATGTTTTTGTATCCTATTTTTTCAATCTGATATTTGGTAAGGAATACTTTATCGAACCTCTTTTGATTTTTAATTCCATACTGTTTACCATAGGAACTTTGTTTCTTTCCCATTTGCTTCTTAAAAATCCCTGGCACAAGGCCATCTTTATATTTTTAATTGGCATTCTTCCTCCTGCAATTAAAATTTCCATCCTGGGAATGGAATACGGCATTCTGTTTTTCTTAGAGATGTCTTTGTTGTATTATGGGTTTAATAAAGGAAAGAAATGGGTACAAACTATTCTTCCTGCCCTGATTATGTTTACAAGAATAGATACAGTTATATTTCTGGGGATTGTATTTCTTGTGGATATGCTTTGGAATAAAAAAATTAGATGGAATTATGTTTTTGGGGGTGTCTGGGGTGTTTTATTAAGTGTTGCCTTTAACTGGTTCTACTTTGGAGAACTTGTGAATAATACGATTACAGCGAAGAAACTGCTTTATGGGCAAGAGTATACATTTCAGCAGCATATCGATTACTTTTTGGCCAGTTTTGGAAACTATTGGGGGATGTTGAAGCTTCCGGGAAATTTCAATCCAATAACCATTATTGTATTGATTTTTGAATTGCTTTGTTTCATTTACCTGATCAGACAAAGGGAGAAGAGAAACTATTTCTTATGGATGATCTTTATTTTCGGATGGGCAAAACAGGTTATTTTTATCTCTCAGAAAAGTCTGTTCGATTGGTATTATTGGGTTCCTCAATTACTGCTTTTTGTTCCTGTTCTTGTTTTCGTATTGGAGCAAAAGATAAAAAGAAACTGGTGGCTTTCTCTGTTAATTATATTTTATATTCTTCCTATGCTGGCATTTCAGACTATTCATTCGATTGCAACAGGGAACGGGGAATGGAATTACCGTAGAAATATTGGCCTCTTTTTAAATCAATATGAAAAAGATAAAAATCAATGGATTTTCCTGGAGCCGGCAGGATATGTACCTTACTTTTCCGGACTTAAAACGATTGATGAAGTAGGATTGGTAGACAAAGGAGTTCAGACGGAAATTAAAAAAGACAAAAAGAATTATTGGATCAACACCGTAAAATCAAGAAAGCCAAAATACCTGCTTTCTTATAAAAACCTATATGACGGGAATGATGCGAATTCTGTTTACTACCAGACTCACTACAGGCTTTTGAAAGAATTTCGAGTGAAAGATCATTTAAAAAGCAACAATAAAATTCTGGAAAAAATCTATAAATTGAAACCTTCAGGAACAGACTATAATTTATACATTAGAATTGATTAAAAGATTAAAAAATTTAAATAATTTAAATAATAGAAAAATAACTCTTTCACTCTAATACTCTCAAACCCTCAAACCCTCAAACCTAATATACACCCTGCAACCTATAATCTAATCCCTAATCCCTAAAAAATGAAATACTGTGCTTTTCTCCGCGGCGTTAATGTTAAAGGAACTAATATGAAAATGGCAGATGTCTGTCAGGTTTTTAAAGAAGTCGGTATGAAAGATGTAAGCTCAATTCTGGCATCCGGGAACATTGTTTTTTCATCTGATAAAAAGGCTGATGCTTTAAAACAAATTCTTGAAAAAGCGATGTCGGATCATTTTTCTTACGAGGCTTTTTTATTCATAAAATCACAGGAAGAAACGGAAGTTTTTTGGAACAGTATTCCTTTTGAAAAAGGGGATGATCTTCATATCTATACTTTTGTAGGAGTTCCGGGAGTGGAAAAGGTTTTAATGGAGGAATTTCAGAAATCCTTGCAGACTGAGAATGAAAAAGCTGAGATTGTTAATCATATATTTTACTGGCAGGTCCTGAAAGGGAATACTTTGGATTCTTCTTTTGGAAAGGTCTTAGGAAAGAAAAACCTGAAGGACCAGTTTACCAGCAGGAACATCAATACATTTGAGAAGATTTTGAAAAAGATGGGCTAAGTACTTTGCATAATATAAAGGTTAAAAATTGTAGTGTATTCTACAAATACAATATAAATCATTCAATAGGGGGCTGTCTAAAAAGTGTCATTCTGAACATAAACTGACAGTTTACGAACGTAGTTCAGAAATGGAGTAAAGAATCTCAAATAACTGATCATCAATGAGATTCTTCCTACGTCAGAATGACAAAAGCCAAAATTATTTGACTTTTTAGGCAACCTCTTTTTTACATACAAATTCCATTGGTTTTAGCCCAAACTTTAAATATTCGAGATTTTCTCATAAAGATTTGTGGGAGATAAAACTTTACAGATTTAGCTGATAACGCAGTTATTGTCATTCCGTCAGGAATCTAGACCAACCGGATGTTGAAATAGGAGGGCACTTTATCATCGAGTTTTCTTCAGAAATTTAATCAAACCTTAATCAATAAAATATATCTACGCAAAATATATGACAATTATTTTCCCCTAAACCCTAAACCCTAAACCCTAAACCTTAAACCAAAACTCACTCTCTCCTCAAATAATTTCCAAGTCTGAAACTTTCTCAGTATTTTTACTGAACTTTTTAATTATAACAAAAATGATTCAGTATTTAGATAATATTCAGCACAAAGATTCAAAGAACTTTTTCCTTATTGCAGGACCTTGTATTATTGAAGGAGAAGATATGGCACTTAGAATTGCTGAAAAAGTAATTAATATCACAGATAAATATAACATTCCTTATATTTTCAAGGGAAGTTTTAAAAAAGCGAACAGAAGCCGTGTAGATTCTTTCACGACAATCGGTGAAGAAAAATCTCTTGAAATCCTTAAAAAAGTAGGAGAGACCTTCAATATTCCAACAACAACGGATATTCATGAAAATGAGCATGCAGCATTGGCGGCTCAATATGTAGATGTGCTGCAGATTCCTGCATTTTTGGTACGTCAAACCGATTTATTGGTTGCTGCTGCAAAAACAGGAAAATGTGTTACATTGAAAAAAGGACAGTTCCTTTCGCCGGAAGCCATGAAATTTGCCGTTCAGAAAGTAACAGATTCTGATAATCAGAAAGTGGCTATCATCGAAAGAGGAAATTCTTTCGGATATACAGATTTAATTGTGGATTATAGAGGAATTCCTACTATGAGAGAATATGCACCTGTCATTTTGGATGTTACCCATTCATTACAACAACCTAACCAAAGCTCAGGGGTTACCGGAGGAAGACCGGATCTTATTGAAACCGTTGCCAAAGCAGGAATTGCAGTTGGTGCAGATGGGATTTTTATCGAAACACATCCAACACCGGAAACAGCATTGTCCGATGGAGCAAACATGCTAAGACTAGATTTATTAGAAGATTTATTACAAAAATTAACAAGAATTAGAGAATCGATTTTGTAATTGTTAAAAAAACATTAATTTTAGAAATTCTAAAACATTTCTTTTGAAAAAACTAGTTTTACCGCTAAGTCTTATGGTTCCTATCCTGATTTTCTCTCAACATAGAAAAAAGGATACGGCGACGACTAAAGTGACCGATATTGAGGAAGTTGTATTCCAGAAAAAAACAACAGGGAAAACAAATGACCTTACCAATATAAAAATATCAGCAAAAGAAGCCAAAGCTGTGGCTTCTATAAATGGAGGGATCGAGGGATTACTTAAAACACTTCCATCCGTAAACTCCAATACAGAGCTGTCTTCTCAATATATGGTACGTGGTGGAAACTATGATGAAAACCTTATCTACATTAATGATATTGAGATTTACAGACCTTTCCTGATTAGAAATTCGCAACAGGAAGGAATGAGTATCATTAACCCAGATATGGTTTCTTCGGTGAATTTCTCAGCAGGAGGATTTGAAGCTAAATATGGTGATAAAATGTCTTCCGCACTGAATATTTATTATCGTGAACCCGAAAAATTCGAACTTTCCGGGGAGGCAAGTTTAATTGGCGGCAAACTTTCTACCGGTTTTGCCTCTAAAGATAAAAAACTGACAGCTTTGTTTTCAGGAAGATACAGAAATACCAACCTGATTCTTAAAACATTAAACGAAAAAACTGATTTTAATCCTACTTATTGGGATTTTCAATCCTATATTAACTACCATGTTAATGATAAGTTTTCAATGTCTTTCATAGGATATTTTTCTAAGAATGATTATGAAATGATCCCTAAACAGAAAACAGTAGATTTTGGAAGTCAGTTACAGCCTATCAAAGTGTATATAGGGTATGCAGGTCAGGAAAATGATCAGTATAAAAATATGATGGGTACATTTTCCCTGAACTATAAACCTTCTGATCAATGGAAATTTACCTTAGATAGTTTTGCCTATCAGAATAGAGAAAAGGAATATTATACAATAGAATCCGGTTTTCAGGTACAAACATTTGATCCTAAAACAAAAGAACCTATGGCCTCATTCGATACCGGGTCTCAAATAGAACATGCCAGAAATGATTTATTTGTAAGAACTTATGGGACACAGTTCAGAGCAAAATTTTCTCCTAATGTCAATACTGATTTTGAGGTTGGATTCAAGTATGAAAAAGAAAATCTGAAAGATCTTACCAATGAATGGAAAGTAGTAGACTCTACAGGCTATAGTCTTCCAAGACCAATTCCTGATCCAAGAACGGGAAATACAGGTGATCTTAAACTGTTCTACTATATTGCCGGAAATAATAATATTGAACCTACGAGATTATCAGCTTATGCTCAGTATTCTCAGAAGTTTTACTGGGGTGCCAGCAAAGTATTTGTGAATGCCGGAGTAAGAGTTTCAAACTGGAGCTTCAATAAAGAAACTATTGTCTCTCCAAGAGTCCAATTTGCTATAAAACCGGATTGGGATACCGATATGTTGTTTAAACTTTCCGGAGGTATTTATTATCAGGCACCTTTTTATAAGGAAATCAAAGATTTAGATGGTAGTTTTAATTCAGATATCAAATCTCAGCGTTCGATACAAGTGATTCTTGCTAACGATTATGAGTTTCAGATGTATGACAGACCATTTAAACTTACTACAGAGCTCTATTATAAAAAAATGGACAACCTGATTCCGTATTATATGGATAATGTGAGAATTCGTTATTCAGGTAAAAATAATGCTACCGGATATGCTTACGGTGTAGATGCGAGATTATTTGGAGAATTTGTACCGGGAGTGGATTCCTGGTTATCTGCCAGTTATGCGAGAGTATATGAAAATATTGATGGGAGAGGAGATATTCCGAGACCTACCGATCAAAGATTCAGGTTTGCGATGTTCTATCAGGATTATATGCCGAGCTTCCCGTCAATGCGTGTAAATCTTACACTGGTATATGCAATGGGATTACCGAACGGAGCACCTGTTTTCACAGATCCATACCAATATCAGAAAACATTAACGTCTTATAAAAGAGTGGATATCGGATTATCAAAAGTATTCATTGATCCAAGAGATAAGAAAAAAAGATCCGGTTTCTGGGGTAATTTTCAGGAATTGACATTGGGTGTACAAGTGTTCAATGCATTTAATATTGACAATGCAGTTGCCAATCAATGGGTTTCGGATTATACTTCTACAAGAATATATCCGGTTCCTGTATATCTCACCGGGCGTTTCTTTAATGTAAAATTAGAGTTTAAACTGTAGACAAAAATTTGCAATACTTTTATGCCTGGCATTTGTAAGGATAAAAAATAAAAAACGTTTGAATACTTTTCAAACGTTTTTTTTTTGTTTACCGGAATTTTATAACAACAATACCGAATTTTATAACAATGGTTTCGGACTTATTTTTAACTTTGCTTTACAATGAAAAAGATTCTTGCTATATTGTTTTCTATTTTCTACTTCGGGTTTTCTTCCGGAGCAGCATTTAGTATTCATTATTGTATGCAGGAATTTGTTTCTGTAAGTCAGAAGGTGGATGATATCTGCGGGAAGTGTGGTGTTAAAAACAAAAAAGATTGCTGCAAAACAGAAATCAAAGTTGTAAAAGTTGATGATTCTCAAAAATCCGACTTGCTTAAAATCGATTTTTTAAGCCAGATTTCGGAGATTCCGGTTAAGCATCAGTTTTTCTTTGCAGACAGGTCTTTTTCCGCTTCCAAATTTACATCTATCCAAATCAATGCTCCTCCGGAATATCGTCCGGTACCCATTTATATCAATCATTGTAATTTTAGAATTTAGAATTCGTCAGTCGCTTTCAGTATCCGGGATATTGTTAGATGACATGCCTTGACGCATTACCTGTGCGTTACCCTTATTCTCTATTAAAACAATTAATTCTAAAAATTTAAAACAATGAAAAAGTATATCATTACAGCAGCCTTATCTTTATTTTCAATTATTTCACTTTCAGCACAATCTAGAAAGGATGCACAAGTTTCAAAACTGTATCAGAACTATATTGCGATCAAAGCAGCTTTAGCTTCTGATGATGCAGACAAGACAGCAAAAGCAGCAACTGAATTCATTAAAACCGCTTCAACAATTGATTATAAATCAGTTTCTGAAGGGAACCTTAATATCCTTAGAAAAGACGCTTCAGTAATTTCCGAAGCGAGAACTGTAGCTACCCAAAGAGAAACTTTTGCCAATCTTTCAGACAATATGATTGCGCTGACAAAGCAATTCAAACTTTCCGAAAAACCGGTGTATGTACAATATTGTCCAATGGCTGATAGCAGTTGGTTGAGCAATGAAAAACAGATCGCTAATCCATATTATGGCAAATCTATGCTTTCATGTGGAAGCGTGAAGTCAGAAATTAAATAAATATTGTATTAATCATTAATATAGTTAGTTGCATAGCTTAAATTATAATTAACTTTAAGCTATGTGACTTCTAAAAAAGTTTGAAATGTTATGAAAAAGCTAATAATGTTTCTGGTACTTTTATTTTCTGTTTTTACTTTTGCTCAAACCAATAAGACATATTATACCTGTCCGATGCATGCTGAAGTTGTATCTTCAAAACCTGGAGATTGCCCAAAATGTGGAATGACTTTGGTAAAAAAAACGGTAACTAAAATAAAACCAGAAATAGTTAAAAGGTCTGAAGAAACTAACATCATTAAATCTGATATGAGTGCTGTAGGCCAAGTGAAATCACAGACTTTATCTACCTCTTCTTATACTTGTCCGATGCATCCTGAAGTAAAGTCGGATAAACCGGGAAAGTGCCCGAAATGTGGAATGAATTTAATTGAAAAAGAAGATCATAAGCATGTTACAGCTGATACTTCAAAAGAAAATGAAACTATTTTTAAAAGGAATTCTGAAAATGGGAAAGTTACTTTTGGCGGAAAAACAGTTCGTTATGATTTATATGTAAAAGATACAATCGTCAATTTTACCGGCAAAAACAGACGAGCTATCGCAATTAATGGCAAACTTCAGGCTCCAACCTTGTATTTTACAGAAGGAGATACCGCGGAAATCTATCTGCATAATATGCTTAAGGAAAATACAGGCCTTCATTGGCATGGTGTAATTCTTCCTAATGAACATGATGGAGTTCCTTATTTAACGACAAAACCAGTACAACCCGGAGAGACTCATTTGTATAAATTTAGAATCTCCCAGAATGGAACCTATTGGTATCACTCCCATGAAGCGCTTCAGGAGCAAATCGGAATGAACGGGATTCTGGTATTTAAAAAAAGGGAAGGAGAGCCAAAACCGGAATATACAGCTGAAATTCCAGTGCTGTTAGGAGATTGGAGTGATGATGATCCAATGCAAATTGCAAGGAGGCTTCATATGGCCAATACAGATTGGTATGCTGTTAAAAAAAATGCAGTTCAGAGTTATTGGGAAGCCATTAAATCAGGAAATTTTGGAACGAAGGCCCTGAATGAATGGAAAAGGATGGAAGCGATGGATGTAAGTGATGTTTACTATGACAAGTTTCTGATTAACGGAGTACCAAGTTCAGATTATTCCAATCTAAAAGCCGGAGATAAAGTACGATTAAGGGTAGCCAACGGCGGTTCTTCTACTTATTTTTGGTTGAATTATGGGGGCGGAAAAATAAAAGTAGTTGGAAATGATGGGAATGATGTGGTGCCTGTAGAAGTCGATCGTTTGATTGTCGGTGTTTCAGAAACCTATGATATTGAAGTGACAATTCCTGAAAACAAAAGCTTTGAATTCCGTGCTACATCAGAAGACAGAATTGGACATGCTTCCCTTTGGCTGGGCTCAGGTGAAAAAGTAGAAGCTCCTAATCTGCCGAGATTAATGCTTTTTGAAGGAATGAAAATGATGAACGGAATGATGGAAATGAGCGGGAATATGAAGCCGATGAATATGACGATGGGGAACCAGATGATGGATATGAATGAAGTAATGTATCCTGAATTACCTGAAAGTCAAAGAAAAATGACGATGAAGCATATGAACGAAATGATGGGAGTGAAAACTAAAGAGGATAAAAAAGAAGATCATTCTCAACATTCAGGGATGGATATGAAAGAAGAAAAGTCGATTAAGAGACTATCTTATAATATTTTAAAATCTCCTGAGAAAACGATTCTTCCTACCGACAGCCTTCGTGAAATGAAGTTTACCCTGGAAGGAAACATGAATCATTATCTGTGGACCTTAGATAACAAAACGGTTACTGAAACAGATAAAATTCTTATCAAGAAAGGAGAGATTCTTAGAATTAAGTTGTACAATAACTCTATGATGCGCCATCCGATGCACCTTCATGGTCATGATTTTAGATTGATCAATTCAAAAGGAGAATATTCTCCATTGAAAAACGTAGTGGATATCATGCCTATGGAAACAGTAACGATTGAGTTTGCAGCTAATCAGGATGGAGACTGGTTTTTTCATTGTCACATTTTATATCATATGATGGCAGGGATGGGAAGAATTTTCAGTTATGAAAACTCTAAACCTAATCCACAGTTACCTAATAGGAAATTGGCCTGGAAAAATTTCCTGAAAGACAATAAAATGATCAGTTCTATGGCAATGTTAGATGTAGCAAGTAATAAAATACATGCTGAAACAATGACAATGTTCGGACCAAGATGGGCTAATCTGAATGAATTCCATTCCAACTGGAATTTTGATCATTTTGAAGGAAGTGCGAAAGTAGGAAGGTTCTTAGGGAAATTCCAATGGGCACTGCCATATGCAGGATTCAGAGTTCAGAAGAATCATGAAATTATGGAAAGACAAATGGCCGAAGATGCGGGAATGGACTTCCATGGTAAAAAGACCTGGTTTGGCCAGCAGAAAGCTTCAAAAAATAAATTTGCTTTCATTGTCGGGATGCAGTATGTACTTCCAATGTTGATTACTGCTGATGCAAGTGTCGATCAGAACGGAAAAGTCTTGTTAGAACTGAGCCGTGAAGATATTCCACTTTCCAGAAGATTAAGAGGAAACTTCAGTATCAATTCTGATGGAGAGTTTTCAACAGGAATAAGGTATATTGTTCAAAAATGGTTGTCCTTTTCCGGAAATTATGATAATGAAATGGGCTGGGGAGCCGGAGTTACTTTAACATATTAAATAAAAACTAAATTATATTCAAAAAGCTGTCTCATTGAGGCAGCTTTTTTAGTCGGTAAATACTCGTTATAGGTGATTTTTTTGTAAACGCAAAGAATAGATGATTCTAATGCATAGTTTCAGGAAGCAAAGAACTGCGACTTTTTCGCTGATGAAGCTTTAAGTAATACATTCGCTTAGAAAGAATCAATGAAATGGATTCCAGTTTTGCCTCCTTAAAGTTTTTACAATATAAAAATGAATCTTTGTGTTTTAAATATTTTCTCGAATCGTTCATCTACAAGTAATGATCAATAATTACCTTGCAGGCTTTGGACACTTCGTTATTAAAATAAATTTTATCATCTTTCGAATTATAATTTTGATGTGTATATTTTGACGCAAATTCCTTAGCTAAAGTTAATTTCCTCAAGAAACTTGTAGGACTCACCAATCTATTATTCTTTTTAGTAAGTCTTTTAAGAGTAATAAATTGAGCTAATTGATTTTTAACTAGCTTTTCAATTTTTTCTTTTTCTTTTACATTCATAATAGTTATGTTTATATTTAATATCCAAATGTAGCATGTCGCTATTGTGGTATTTATGAGGATAGTAATTTTTATTATAATTTTAAATGTTTGCCTATTACGACTTGATGCGTGATTACAAATGTTATACACTTTGCTAAAAACAAAAGCCACCCCATTTTCATGAGATGGCTTTATGTAATTTATTTAAATGTTTCTGTGTAGCTTTTTCAGTCTTTGGTGGGGTATAAGTAACTTTTGAAATATCAACAATCATTTCCTTCAGACGTTTTGCCACATTTTTTTACAGTATTTAATTTATAAACTTAAAATATAACTTTCCGATATTTTCTTAAAACCATACCGGCTGAAAAAGTTGTGAGCGCCATGATTGTTGATTCCACTTTCTAATAAAATAAAACTGATATTCCAGTTCTTAGACTCCTGAATTGCTTTTTCTAAAAGTTTACTTCCCAGAGATTGCCCTCTCACAGACTGGTCTAGAAGCATATCTTCCAAAATAGCGTACTTTTTAAAAGGACTGTTAATGATATTAAAAACCATCATACCAACAATTTCTCCATTTTCATTTTCAGACACCAGAATATTTAATTTTGAGCTTCCATCGGAATTAAAATCAGTAATCAACTGTTCCGTTAAAATAACTTCAAGATCCGGATTCCAATGATGAGAATCCAGAGCTCTTCCGGACATCATTTCACCATGGGAAATATAAGAATCCGTTTTATGGGTGATAAAAAAATCTACCAGTTCTTTAATGCGGGTCTTATCAGTAAGCCATTTTGTAGTATATTTCATGTGAGGTGTTGTTTGTTGAATATGAATTGTATGATAATTCGAAGATTAAAATTAAACATTTAATTCTATCCTAATCAATTATAGGATATGATTTTTGCTCACAGATTGAATAGATCTGGGTGATTCTCATAAAAAAGTCTTTGATTTTTTAACCTTATGTGGTCTTCTCAACGCAATACTTTTTAACTTCAAAAAACTTAAGTGTTCAGAAACTTTTGCGCCTTTTGTGGTTATTCTTTTCCCACAGACGCCACGGATTCCCTCAGATGTTCCCGCATGATTTGAGACTTGCTAAAGCAGATCTACAAAAAAATCTTTGATTTTTAAAGCTTAAGTGCTCTTCTCAACGTAATGTTTTTAACTTCAAAAAACTTAAGTGTTTTGAAACTTTTGCGCCTTTGTGGTTAAATCTTTGCCCACAGAATACACAAGTTTACAGAAATGCTTGTGTGTATATTTTTTCGCACGCAGATAAAGCGGATATAGCTGATTTTTTTTAACTTCTAAGCTTTTAACTTGAATCTTAGCACTCAAAAAACTTTTGCGGTTAGATTCTAATTCTTTGTTATGGTGATTAAAAAACATGTTAATTTGTATCAATTCCTATAAGTTGTTACAAAAAAAACGGAGCCTGAAAACAGACTCCGCTATACATTTGTTTACGCTAAAATTATTTACCTAAATAAGATTTTAAGATCTTGCTTCTGGTATTGTGTTTTAGTCTCTTAATTGCTTTTTCTTTGATCTGACGAACTCTCTCTCTTGTAAGATCGAAAGTCTCACCAATTTCTTCTAAAGTCATTGGGTGTTTTCCGTTCAGTCCGAAATATAATCTTACCAAGTCAGCTTCTCTTGGCGTTAAAGTATTCAATGCTCTTTCGATCTCTATTTGTAGAGATTCAAGCATCAGATCTTTATCAGGACTTGGAGATTCTCCTGAACGTAATACATCATAAAGATTAGAATCTTCACCTTCTACTAAAGGCGCATCCATAGACAGGTGTCTTCCGGAATTTTTCATAGATTCTTTAATATCTTCCTCGCTCATGTCAAGAACTTCAGCCAATTCTTCCGGAGAAGGTGGTCTTTCATTCTCTTGCTCAAGGTGAGCGTATGCTTTATTAATTTTGTTGATGGAACCAATCTTGTTCAAAGGTAGTCTTACAATTCTTGATTGCTCAGCTAATGCCTGTAGAATTGATTGACGGATCCACCATACTGCATAAGAGATAAATTTGAAACCTCTAGTTTCATCGTACCTTTTTGCCGCTTTCATTAATCCTAAGTTACCTTCATTAATCAAATCGGGTAAAGAAAGACCTTGGTTTTGGTATTGTTTAGATACAGAAACTACGAAACGAAGGTTGGCTTTGATTAATTTCTCTAGTGCGGCTCTGTCACCTGCACGTATTCTTTGTGCCAATTCTACTTCTTCGTCCGCAGTGATCAGTTCCACTTTACCAATTTCCTGCAAATACTTGTCTAATGAAGCAGTTTCCCTGTTGGTAACCTGCTTAGTGATTTTTAATTGTCTCATTTATTTTATCCTCAAAAAAGAGTTACTATATAATATACGTATGGAAATACAAAAAGGTTACACAAGTTTTACTTTTTTATTATATTTTTAATTAAAAGTGGGTAGGAGAGCCCAGAACACCGATTTAGAAACGAAAAAAGAAGTAGAAAATGAGAATGCAATTTCTTATTTAACCCGTTGTGCATTTTGAGCTAAAATTACCTGAGATCTATGCAAGAAAAGGCTGGAAGCTAGAAGAAAGAAGCTGGAAGTTACTTTCAGTTATTATCACACTTCCAGCTCCCGGCTTCAAAACCACTTTACTCTGAGCTGACATTAAAATATCAAAATGCACAACGGGTTTATTTAATATAATTTTATATGGAACGGTCTCTATCATTCCCCTCCTTTGGAGGGGTGGCAAAAATTCAGAGAATTTTTGACGGGGTGGTTTTCTACATTATATATTCTCTCCGCAAAATTATATTCAAAAAAAACGGAACCAAAGTCCCGTTTTTATTTATCTATAAGAGTTTTATTTCAATTAAAATAGCTCGTTCAATACTTTAGCCAATCTCAACCCTCCGTATAATAACTGTCTTTCAAGCGTATCATTGAATTTATATTGATAGTCATAAGATAATTTTGAACCCTCAGGAGTCTGCGCATAGATCTTATTGGCAATTTTATGAGAATCATATAACCAATCTTCCAAAGTTCCGGATTGAATTTGTGCTACTTCTTCTTTTGATTTGATATCTAAAAGCTTAGAATATTCAGTATAACTGTATTTTTGAGAATCTACTAATTTGCCATCCCAAACAGAATGCAAATTGGTTTTATCCCCAAAATAAGTGACATTAATTTTATTTCCCCCTAAATCATCAGCTCTTCCTACGTGTAGTGGTTGAGCAAGGTCTCCCATAATATGGATCAGGAAGATTAAAGCAATTTTTCTGTCTTTTGCTGATGTTTTTTCATCCTTAATCTGGCTGGAAAGAGTATTAACCTGAGTATACAAACTTGGTCCTGCCTGCATTTTCAGATTTTGATCAAAAGCTTTTAAATCAGTTTGAGGATCGATATTTACATAATGCCAGGACGAAGCTTGTTTCCAAACTCCCGTAGTATCGGATTTTATGAAGTCCGGCCAGTTGGCCCAATAAGCAAGACGTTCTTTGCCCATTATTTTTTTGATTTCTCTTCTGGCTTTTCTGGATAGGTGATTTTCTGCGATGTCTGCGATAACTCTGTGACCCGTTAATCCCCATGCATAAGAATAAAGTGAAGAGGCCATAAATGCTAAAATCAGAATTTTAGAATAAATACTTTTCATTTTAAATAACAATTTTCAGTCTGCAAAGATACGTCCCACTTTTAGAATGAGCATGAATAATTCTAAATTTCTTTTATTAAATAATAGTAAACGTTTAGGATTATATTGATAAGAGTTTGTTTTATGGATGGGCTACAAAGTTTAAAGAAGGGGAGTGTCAACAATTAATAAAAACTTTATATAATGAAGTTTGTACTTTTAAATACTTGATTTTGAACATGGATTCTTACTTTCCAGATAGAGAATAGATCTTCTTTTTACCGTATTTTTACGGAAATTACTTAAAATTATTCCTTTTAATGTCAATAAATTAGTATTTTTAAAATCAAATTATTGGTAAAATATTTTTTCAAACCTATGAGAAATATTATCTTTACAAGTCATAATCACAGGAAACACTATGTATGAGAATAATATTGTAGATATGAATTACAATAAGCTGCAGACAGACTTTAAAGCTGAAGCTGTGGCGGTTAACCTTTTGAAATATCACAGGGCGGTAAGCAATATATTTATTGAGCGAATCGGAGTAAACGATCGTGCCTACCTGAAAGATATTAAAAGTATTTCGAGTAGTTATTTAGGATTTGACGAAGAGGTTTTTACGATAGAAAGCTACCGGGAAGGTATTTATGATTATCTTCCGGAAGGATTGTTCCATCCGCCATCTTTGGGAGCTTCGAGAAAGAATGTAGACACTGTTGTAAGAGAAATCCGTAAACAAAAAAAGGTAGAAGATGATGCAAGGAAATTTTTCCGTCCTTTTGAGTTGGAAATATTCTTTACTGAAATAAGTGCTCTACTTAAAGAGTCTGAATTTGATATTACCAGCAATACAGATGCCTTATTGGAAACGGTAAGTGAGCTTTGGCCTCTGATTAAAATGCTGGACAAGCAAAATGCTTATATTTTCATGCATATTTTACCGTTTTTTCATCAGATCAGAGGGGATAAAAAGTGGTTTGAAAGATGTATGACCGCTTTTCTGCAAGTACCGGTAGAAGTTACCTTTTCACCCAATGTGATTGATGGAATAGAAAAAAACGACGATTCCATGTTATTGGGAAATTCAAGATTGGGAGTAACTTATATCCCAAGTGGCAGGCATATGGACGGACAGCGAAACTGGGTCGTGAATATTGGTCCGATTCCTTATGGAGAAATGAAGAGGTATATTCCGGGAAGCCCGTTTAGAAAAGTACTTCAGGCATTATATGATTATTTTCTTCCTGTAACCGTAGATGTAGAAGAGAATTTTGTCACAGAAAAAGAAGAATACTCATTCAGTCTTGAGGATGATGAAAGAAACGCCAGCCGCCTTGGTTACTCCACATTCCTCTAAATTATTTTATTATATTTACAATTACCAACAAAGTATAAATTCGAAAAGAAACAAATGGAAATTTCTTCAGTAAAAGGTATTTTTTTAAGGTATCTCCTAATGCCTTTAATCGCAATTATTATGACGGTTATACTCGGTGTAATCAGGAGGAATAAACCTGCGATAAAGATTAAAGTAATTATTGTATACGTCCTGTTGTGCAGTTTATGTTTAGCAATTCCCGGTATTTTTGGGTTTGCAGGAAATCTTTTTAATCCGTACTGGTATCTTATTGCACAAGTGATTTACCTTATTTTTGGGATTATTCATGTTAATTTATTACATAAATATTTTAAAAAGCATATCGATTCTTTGGCAATGAGCATTTTGTTCGAGTCTATCCTTTCATTAACGTGTATGGCTTTGGGTGGGTATTTGTTTACATTGATCTTTAACTGGATGAGCAAAGGAACAGGTTATGCGATGATGGCGGCTACGAGTATGGTGATTTTTGTTGTTCCAATGGTATTTTACTATTGCTATATTCAATTTATCAGTATTCCGTTTGATATTTATAAAACCTGGAGATATTCTCCTGAGCAAAAGCTCCCTGATTTTGAAGGAGCAGATTTTGATCGATTGATGGTTTTAAATGTTGAATTGAGCAAAAACTTAGAAGATTCCAATAGATTTAGAATAAAAGCTAAAACTCTTCCAACGGGAGTAACTTTCGGAGATTGGTTTTACAGAGTAGTGGATGATTATAATCATAAAAACCCAGGTTCTATTATTCATCTCTCAGATCAGGAAAGTGAACCATACTATTGGATATTTTATACTAAAAAGTCATTCTTCAGCTTTAGAAGATATATAGATTTTGATCAGGATATTTCTACAAACGGTATTTCAGAAAATGAAGTGGTGATTTGTAAAAGAGTTATTCAACATGAAGAGGAAGGTACCTCAAAAAAAGCATAGACACAAAAAAATTAAAAAGTATTAAACATGATACAACCTATTAAACATTTTGCAATCAATTGGGTGGATGGGATGAAAGTTTCCCAGAGACACCTTAATGATCAGGATAATTTCTTAATTGATACCATCAGAGATTCCAATTCACTTGGAATTACTACATATAACTACGGTCTTTTGCCTATTTCTAATGAATTTACAGACCGAACTATTTTTGATGTCCACAATACGGCAACCAATGATGTACAATTAGTAATCAAACGATGCAGTGCGGTAACAATGGCAGGATATCGTATTGAGTTGACGGACAGAAGAATCAGTGTAAAGTCATTAGCTAAGTCAATGAATGAGGAGCAGGCAGATGGAGAATATTATATTTTAATTTCTGTAAATCCGTTTGATAAAGTACCTTTTGGAGATATTGACCCTGAGGAAATTCCACCACGTCACCCAAGTGCACAGCCGAACCACCATATCGAATTACTTCCGGTAACATCATTGAATAGCAGTTACTCAGGAGGAAATTATCTGATTATCGGAAAAGTAGATTTAAGGGCAAACATTGCTCAGGTAGATGCTAACTTTATTCCACCTTGTACTTCTGTTCAGAGTCATCCGGCTTTGATTGAATACTATAACAGTTATGCAAAATCTATTGGAAATCTGCAGCAATATGCATTTAAGATTATCCAGAAAGCTTCTCATAAAAATCAGAATACAGCATTAGCACAGAATGTTAAATTCTTATGTACAACGATGGTGAATACTTTTGGTGATATGTATTTCCAGTTCAGAAATATTACACCTTGGCAACCTCCGGTATTCCTAATTGAGTCTTTCGCAAAATTAGCGCTTCATTTATATAATGCGACACAACTTCTTGTTCCTGCTGAATTAGAAGAAATGCTGAATTATAGCTTGGAATGGAGTGAAATTGCTCCGCATACTCTATTAAATCAGCTTTCTATTGTTGCAGAGACCAACTATGATCATCACAATTGTGGAGAGCCATTATTGTACATCCAGCAAATGTTGAGAAGCTTGGAAATTATTTTCTCTAAATTGAGCGAACTGGATTATATCGGTCAGAGAAAAGAAAATATTATTGTTAACGAACAGGAAGTTTCAACCAATACAAACCCGAAAAGAGGTTGGAGCGTTCTAGATTAAAAGAATAATAGTTTAAAATATAAATCCCGAATCTTAGATTCGGGATTTTTTATTATTCTAAAATTGATTTATTTTTTATTCAAAAGCTCCAGTGTGTGTGCTACATGTCCGCCTCCTTGCCATTCATCATGTCCGGGGATAACCAGCGTAGCCTGGGAATATTTGGATTTTAATTTTTCCATGGTCTGAGGCCATTGTTTTACATTAGCTTCTCCTATGAAACCTAAGTCTGTTGCGGTTCTGCTTTTCACAAGACATCCGCCGTCCAATACTTTATACTTAGGGAACCATACCACTACATTGTCAACTGTGTGGCCTTCTCCAAGAAAGTCTACAATAAATTCTTCTCCACCTATTTTATAAGGCTTTCCGGTTTGTATGATTTCACTTGAAGTGGCCTTTCCTTCTTTCTTCAGGATTTCATTGGTCTTTGCTGTAGCATACGTTTTAATACCCTTGTTATTGTAAAAGCTAAGATCTCCCGCTCTGTCATCATGGGAATGGGTTGCAAAGACTGCAATAACAGGTAAATGATGTCTTTTTTGGATCGTGTCCATCAGACTTTGATATTCTGTTTTTTGCCAGGGAACATCAAATAAAACCACACCCTTTTTGGTAATAAGATAAACTGCATTAGCAGAATATTCTTTGCCTCCGAATACTCCAAACGTTTTATAAATATATAAGTTGGGTTTTATAGGTGGTTCGATTACAAAGTCTTTTACCTGAGCATTCATAACCGAGCTTAAAAATAGGAACATCATCAAAAATTGAATACTTTTTTTCATAATTTTTAGGATAGTAATTAAAAATTTATTGCTTGTATGAAGAATAAATACAAACAGAATGTTTTACAAACCTAATAAAATTTAAACATCAAATCTTTTATGAAAGAGAGTTTAACCGTTTTTTAACAATTATATTAGTTTTTTTTCTTTGTATTCTGTCTTATTTTAATTTCAAGGAATAAATAAGTGGTATTAATTGAAAATAGATGAAAAAAAAATATATCGAAAAATGTTGAGTGTGAAATTCTTTACTGGTTGATTTTCTTTAAGTTAAAATTTATTTTTTCTTATATTTATCGGAAGATTAAAAAATTATTTATGAACATTTTGGGCAAAAAATCAAAACTGAATCTGATTATTTTGAGTAGTTCTGTTCTTTTATTATACAACTGCAAAGCAAGTTCTCCGGTTTTAGAAATTGAATCGGAAAGAGCACAGATTGATAAAATCGATAAAAAAGTAGTACATCTTTTAAGCCAGAGAATGAATGCTGCGATGAAGATTGGAGAAATAAAGAAAAAAAATAAAATTGAGGTTACCCAGCCGGCAAGATGGAACGAAGTAAAAAATAATTTGAGAAAAAATGCCATCGAATCCAATATAAATCCTGATATGATTGTAAAAATGTACGAAGTATTTTATGAAGAATCCGTAAAACAGCAACAGGATCTCCAGAGAAAATAAACTTATACGATTTCTACAGGTACTTTTCTATTTCTTTACCAGGATTTTTTCAGTAGCCTTTTTACTAAGAACTTCTTTTTTGCCATCAATTTCTATGGCCATGGATTTATCAAAGTTTTCAATTTTAACCACTTTTATTTTTGTGTTCAAAAGAAGCTTTCTTTCATTGAGATAACTTAAAAAAGCATCGTCAGAAAGGGTTACAGAGGCAAAAACTACGGTTTCTCCAATCTCACAATTACTTAATTTTTGCAAATCCTGAGCAATAATATTACCGTCTTTATCGGGAATAGGTTCTCCATGAGGGTCAAATTTAGGATAATCCAAAATTTCATCCATTTTATCAAAAAAGATAGGAGAGTGCACGTGTTCCAGTTGTTCAGCAATCTCATGAACATTTTCCCAACCAAAATTCATTGTTTTCACCAAAAACATCT